>JAKITQ010000023.1 GCA_021647985.1 Flavobacteriaceae bacterium
CTGAGCTTGTTTATTCTTATCTGAAAATTTCTCTGGTTGTTCAACCGCTTTCACTTTCAAATTAGTATAAGTCGCTTCAGTTTTCGTAACATTTTTGCTATTCGCTTCTGTTATCTTTTGATTCATAAATCCGAATGCTGATAACACTTGCTTTGACATGTTCATTGCAAGCATCGCGATGAATACCAAGTACATTAAATTAATCATTTTTTGTCTTGGTGACATTTTACCTCCTGCCATAATTAATTAGTTTTTTTTAGGGTTAATAATTGGTTTTGTTAAATTAAAAACTAATTAAGAATTAGTATTTGACATTGCAGATAACATCCCGCCGTATACTCCATTTAATGAAGATAAGTTTGCGGCTAACGATTCCATTTGCTCTTTCAATACTTGTGCATTCTCAACAGATTCTTCATTCAAATCTGCTTGACGTTGCGCACTATCCATTTGTACTTTATATAAACTATTTAAAGATTCCATTTGACTAGCAGCCAAAGTTAATTGTTCGCTATACTTAGTCGTAGCAGAAATTGAATCTGCAGCTGGAGCAATATTTTCTGCAGCTCCTGCAAAACTTTGAATACTTTCAGCCAATCTTTCCATTTTATCCGCATCTAAATTTGCTTGTTGTAGCATAACATCTAATTTTTGAGATAATAAACCCTCTGCATCTTGCGGAGCTTCTTTATCACCTGCCATTCCTCCTGCTAATTCAGGGTAAACTTTGGTCCAATCTAAATCTTCATCTACAGGTTCAAATGCTGAATAAGCAAAGATTAATGCCTCAGTAAGAAGACCAATAGTCAACATTACTCCACCAGTTAAAGGTCCTATACTAAAGTGTAAGATTTTGAATAGAGCTCCTACTAATACTACTGATGCCCCAAGTCCGTAAACCATATTCATCATTCTTTTTTGTCTAAGTGTGCCTGCCATAATTGTTTGTTTTTAAAATTATTATTGATTAATTAAGCTATTATTTTTTATTTTTATCATTCACTTTTGTTCCCATGTAATCTTGAACTGTTCTAAAGCCAATATAACTTCTGGCTGAATCTCCATATTCATAATCACGTGTACCTACTTCTAAGAAATAAGCAACATCTTTCCAAGATCCTCCTCTAATAACCTTACGTTGGTTTGTATTGTCAACAACATTAGGGTTGATTGTAGATCCTAAATAATAAGATGATGGGTTGTATGCTGTATTTGTCCATTCTGAAACATTACCAGCCATATTATAAAGTCCGTAATCATTTGCATTATATGATTTTGCCTCTAAAGTGTATAAAGCGCCATCTGCTGCATAGTTACCTCTTTCTGGCTTAAAGTTGGCTAAAAAACAACCTCTATCTGTTGTGGTATAAGGGCCACCCCAAGGATATTTAGCATATTCCAAACCTCCACGAGCTGCATACTCCCATTCGGCTTCTGTTGGTAATCTAAAGCTAGGCTCTCTACCCGAACTCTTCTTTTTACCCGCTAAAAAATTATTTCGTTTTACTGTTCTAAAGTCACAAAAAGCTTTTGCTTGACCCCATGATATTCCAACAACTGGATATTCACTGTAAGCATCATGCCAAAAATAATCTTGGTGCATTGGGTCATTATAAGAATAATTAAAATCTTTTACCCATACCGCAGTATCAGGATAAATCTCAACAACCTTTTTAACCATAAAGTCTTTTGTACTTCCATTTCTTTTTGCTGCTAATCCAGTATCAAATATTTGGTAAGTATATTTTAACTTTTTTGTATCTACTTTTCTTTTTCTATCTAAAGCCTCATCAATTGGTAAGTACATGCTATCCATTGCTTCAGCATAATACTCATCAGGAAATTCATTGGTGTTCCACACCAATTCAACATCCCAATTTAAATAACGACCTTCTGTTGGAGAGTTTATATCTCCAAGACTTCCGTAGTTATCCATCATATATTTATAGTAAGCATTATCTGCACTATCTTGTTCTTTAAACATATATTTTGCAATTCCACTGTTGTCTCCTTTTGTTTGTTCAACAGTTTCACCGCCTCCAATATTTGCTTCCTCAGCAAGAATTGCAAGTTTTGTTCTTAAAATAGAATCTCTTACTCTAAAAACAAACTCTCTGTATTCACTATTTGTTATTTCTGTTTCATCCATATAAAATGGCCTTACAGTAACAGTTCGTGAAGGAGCGCTAAATGAACCAGCAATATCTTCATCGCCTTTACCCATAGTAAAAGCACCTCCAGGAATTAATGACATCCCAAATGGCTTTTCTGGAAAGAATTTTTTGTTAGATTTTACACCTACTAACTGACCTTGATCATTACCTGATTTACAACTAGATAATAATACAACCGTGATAAGTAGTAGAATTAAGGTTAACTTTTTCATAATTTTTATGTTTCTAATAAGACTCGGTAATTGTTATATTAATTTTTTTAGACTATACTTTAATGACTAATTTATACTTAAAATCACCAAAGCATTTACACTTTGTTCCCTAAGAACGTTAAAAAATCTTCTTTAGTGTATATTAATTTAATTTTCTAAAAGTTTTTAACCATCTTTCGGGATATATCTGGTTATTTGCTGTCAAATAATCCTGATATGTACATGGTATTAACGTGGAATTTTTCGTTTTATTATTGAAGTATGTGATCTCCATCCACCACCTTTCGCTTTTGTCACTTTTATAAAAGTTAATACTCTCATTTTCAATCAATACTATGTATTTTTTATATTTACTTTTTGATTCAAATGGGTATTCATCAATTCTTAAATTAAATCCTTCTAAAAAGTACCATATCATTTGGGCAATTAAATGGGCTGTTTGTTCACGTTCATCGTATTTTGCATTGAATTCAAAAATACCAAAAGAAGATACTTTTCTACTTATGCCCGCATATCTTGCAATAGCACATATTTGATCTCCATAAAAACCGTTAGGAACTGCGTTATTATTTGCCGGCGCATCACTTTCTCTTACCGCACCCATATCAATACTAACCATATCAGCATCTCTTAAAATGGGTTCCACCATAGTTATGTCATGTGTTACTTCTCCTAATCTATATGCATCAAAATACATTTTATCAATCAAATCGATTTCTTCTTGAGAATTAAAAAAAGTTTGGAACCCTATATTGCTATAATTAAATAAATTACAAGGTTTTTCCATCACAATTTTATGTAAAAAATTTTCAGAAGTTATGGTTTGATCTAATTCACCAAGGTCAAATTTATTATCAACAACTACCAAATTTACACTTTGATCTAATTTATCATATGCTCTATAATTGGCATAAGTAATATCTTGGCTACCACCAATAATAATTGGTGTGATATTTTTTTTTAATAATTGTGCAATGATATCTTTTACTAGAAAAAAAGTATCCTCTACTTCATTTCCTTGTGGCACATTCCCTAAGTCGGCTATATTTAAATGCCAGTTACCTGGAAACATTTGATACAGATACTTTCTAATTTTATCTAGGTCTTTACCCGTTCCTAAATTATCCACAGCATTTCTTCCTTCTAAAACACCTAATATGGCTATTTGTACATTTTTTAATTTTGGAAGCCCCTCTTTTTTTGTGTGAATTTTAATATTTTTTCCCAAGGACAAATCAGCAAGTAAAGCAGTATGTGCTACTGCCATATCTTCTACTGGTAAAAGTAGATCTAAACTCATATTTTATTATTATTAAAGGTATTTTATTGCAATGTAAGTAATTTTATTAGGAAAGATTATTGCAAATTTATAAAAATAATAAAATCCTTCTAATTTTTAATGAGAAGGATTTTATATATTTTATTGGAAAAAGATTTATTTCTTTTTAGTAGTCTTTTTAGTAGCTGCTTTTTTCTTTTTTGTTTTTTTCTTAGGCGCATTTTTAGCAATAATTTCTTTAACCTCTTCCAAACTCAACGCAGGCGCATCAATTGTTTTCGGAATTTCAATTTTTACTTTCCCCTGTAATATATTATGACGGCCCCATCTTGCTTTTTCAACTCGAATACCTTCTTCAACCCAATTATGTACAACTTTATCAATTTCTTTTTGCTTTTTTGTCTCAATCAAATCAACAATATCATCATGGGTTAAATTATCAAAATCATATTTTCTATTTACATTGATAAACATATTGTTCCACTTAATAAACGGACCAAATCTACCAACTCCCTTTTGCACTGGTAATTCTTCATAATGGGCAATGGGTGCATCTGCTTTTCTTTTAGCCTCTATCAATTCTTTGGCTCTATCCATATTAACCGACATAGGGTTTTCTCCTTTTTCTAAAGAAACAAACATTTTATCAAATCGAATATAAGGACCAAATCTACCATTAGATACCACTACGTCTACGCCTTCATATTGCCCCAATGTTTTTGGTAACTGAAATAGATCCATGGCATCTTCAAATGAAATATTTCCCAAAGTTTGATCTCCTTGTAAACTTGCAAATTTTGGTTTTTCTTCATCTGTAGCTTCTCCTATTTGAACCATAGCACCAAATCTTCCTAATCGAGCATAAACATTTTTACCCGATTCAGGGTCAACACCAAGTAATCTTTCTCCTTTGGCTCTTTCCGCATTAGCGGCAACATCCACCACTATAGGGTGAAAATCATTATAAAATTCTTTGATCATTTGCGTCCAGTCTTCTTTGCCTTCAGCAATTTCATCAAATTCTTTTTCTACTTTCGCTGTAAAACTAAAATCTAAAATATTAGAAAAATGATCCACCAAGAAATCATTTACAATTTTACCAATGTCGGTAGGTATTAATTTACCCTTATCAGAACCTACTTTTTCAGTTAAAGTTTTTACATCAACGTTATTATCAGCTAATGTTAATTGGGTATAGTTACGATCTTTACCCTCTATCATACCTTTTACCACATATTCTCTCCTTTGAATGGTAGAAATCGTTGGTGCATAAGTTGACGGCCTACCAATACCTAGCTCTTCCAATTGTTTTACCAAAGAAGCCTCTGTAAATCTATATGGCGCTTTTGTATATCTTTCAGTTGCTGTAATAAAATTACTATCAAGCACTTCTTTAACATGTAATTTAGGTAACATGCCTTCTTGCTCATCGTCATCATTATCCGTACCTTCTAAATAAACTTTTAAAAATCCTTCAAAGGTTATTACTTCTCCATTTGCAGTAAAATTTTTGCTGTTTTTATCATTAATTATTTTTACATTGGTTCGTTCAAATTGTGCGTCACTCATTTGTGAAGCCAAAGTTCTCTTCCAAATTAAATCGTATAATCTCGCTTGGTCACTTTCAACCTGAACCTCACGAGTGCTCATATTTGTAGGTCTAATCGCCTCATGCGCCTCTTGTGCCCCTTTTGATTTTGTTACAAAATTTCTTGGATTACTGTATGCACTTCCGTAGGATGAACTAATTTCTTCCTGAGCAGCATTTTTGGCATCTTCAGATAAGTTTACACTATCGGTTCTCATATAAGTGATCAACCCTGCTTCATATAATCTCTGTGCAACCACCATGGTTTTGGCTACAGGAAAATATAACTTTCTCGAAGCTTCTTGTTGCAAAGTAGAAGTTGTAAACGGTGCTGCCGGTGATTTTTTAGCGGGTTTGGTAATTAGGTCTTCTACTTTAAATTCAGCACCAATACACGTATTTAAAAATGCTTCCGCTTCTTCTTTTGATTCAAAATTCTTTGGTAATTTGGCCTTGAATTTTTTTGAATCGCTATTTTCAAATTCGGCAATAACACGGTAAGATGCTTTGGGTTCAAAATTTTCAATTCCTCTTTCTCTTTCCACAATTAATCGAACCGCAACAGATTGCACTCTTCCTGCCGATAAACCACCTTTTACCTTTCTCCATAAAACAGGTGACAATTCATAACCTACCAACCTATCTAAAACCCTTCGTGCCTGTTGGGCATTAACCAAATTGTAGTTAATACTTCTTGGGTTTTCAACTGCTTTTAATATTGCCTTTTTTGTTATTTCATGAAAAACAATTCTTTTTGTATTCTCGTCGTTTAATTTTAATTGTTCATATAAATGCCAAGCTATTGCTTCTCCTTCACGATCCTCATCACTAGCCAACCAAACTGTGTCTGCTTTTTTTGCTAAGGCCTTTAATTTTTTTACTACTGCTTTTTTATCGGGTGACACTGTATAATTTGGCTTAAAATCTCCTTCAACATTTACGCCTAATTCTTTAGAAGGCAAATCTGCTATATGACCAAAACTAGACTCTACCACAAAATCTTTTCCTAAAAATTTTTCTATAGTTTTTGCTTTTGCAGGGGACTCTACGATAACTAAATTCTTTGCCATTCTTATATGTTTTTATTCGTGAGACTCTAAAAAATTAATTTCAATTTTTTAGTTAGTCGAACTAATCCCGCTTCCTGTGCTGAACTTGTTTCAGTATCCAGCGGGATCTTGGTTAATACCTTTTATTAAAATAATCTACCAAATAAAGCCTCCTTATAATATATAAAATTACCTTTTTTGAGATTGCAAAAGTATATAGAATTTTTTAAATCCCTATTTTTAAGTAAAAAAAAAGCTTATAACATTTCAAGCTTATGAGGTAATCACTTGTTATATTGTGACTTACCTAATAAATCATTTTATATATTACAAACAAGAATTTATCAATAACGAATACATCTTTGATTTAGAAATGGATTAACCAAGTTGCTTTTAACCTAAAACCTCATAAACAACTAGTGGTAGTTTTTTATTTTTCATTGCTATTTTACCAACTTTTTTACAGTTGAATGAGTCTTTTACTTTCAAATAGTTGGCATCACTAATTAAAATCTGCCCTCTGTTTGCAGCCGATTGTAATCTGGCCGCTACATTAACAGCATCGCCAATAACAGTATAGTCTAGCCTTTTTAATGTGGAAGAACCAATATTACCCCATATCATATCTCCACTGTTAATACCAATAGAAACATGTGGTTTATACGATTCAATTCCTATTCCAATATTTGCATTATCAATTACCTTTCTTATGTTTAAGCATGCATCTATAGCACGATCTATATGATACTCTCCTTTAAAAGTTGCCATGACTGAATCGCCTAAAAATTTATCAATAGTACCCTCTTGTTTTATGATTTCTTTTACCATAATATCAAAATAGGCATTTAACATTTCTACTACTTTATTGGCTGGCTCTTTTTCGCTAATCGAAGTAAAACCACATATATCAACAAATACTGCTGTACCTTCAATAATTTCATTGTCGAAAAGTGACGACTTCATTTCTTTATTACCCATAAAATTGATTACGTTTTCATCTACATACATTTTTAGAATATTATTCTCTTTAACGGCTCGCAGGGTTTTTTTTATCGTAGCAACATATGCTATGGTTTTCTCTATGGTTATCTCTAAATCTTTAAAATCAATGGGTTTGGTAATAAAATCAAAGGCACCTCGATTCATAGCGATTCTAATATTTTCCATATCACCATAAGCCGATACCATTATTGATTTTAACAATGCGTTTTGCTCTTTGATCTTGGTGAGCAAAGTAAGGCCGTCCATTTCGGGCATATTAATATCACTCAAAACCAAATCAACATCGGTATGTTTTACGAGTTGTTCAAGCGCATGCCGGCCATTATCGGCAAAAATAAATTCGTATTCGTTATTGCGGATTTTTTGCCTGAATCTTTGTTTGATTAGAATTTTTAAATCCTCTTCGTCGTCTACAACAAGAATTTTAGTACTCATAATTTATAAAATCTATTAGTTCGTCAATGCTTTTATTTCTTTTTTAAGCGAATTAAAATCTATGGGTTTGGTAAAAAACTCTTTTGCACCAGATTCTATTGCCTTGTCATAATTCTCTTTATCACCATAAGCCGAGATCATACTAACCTTAATTTCAGGAAAACGCAACTTTACCTTATCCAACAATTCCAATCCTGTCATGCCTGGCATATTGATGTCTGAAAAAATATAAACTACTTTGGGTGGGTCACTTTTCTCGAGCATATCTAATGCCTCTTGTCCGGAAAATGCAAAAACAAGATCCAGACTTTTATTTTTTACTTCTTTTCTAAATTTCTGACGAAAAAGTATTTCTACATCTTTTTCATCATCCACTACTAGTATTCTCATGTTTTGAATTCTTTATTAGTTAATATATTTTTTTATTCAAGCGATACATATTTTCTTTCTTATAGTTCTACTATTATTTTAATGGATTATAATCTTGTAATTTAAATTATTATTCTTTTTTGGATAAAAAAGAATCAAAAAATCTTTACTGCCCAAGGTGATTGCTACGCACCATTCATTCTCGTGCCTTCATGCTCTTTCCGTCTGCTGACGGACGCAATTCCGGCTCTCCATTCATTATCACTACGGCCAGCCCACATCATTCGTACATATCGTTTATAATGTTTATTTAATTGCTTTATCAAAATTAAATCCAAAAATTTATTCTTTCATTAAATTAACAGTAATACTTTTTTATAAAGGTATATAAATTGAAAACTTGGTTCCTTTTCCGGGTGTTGTATCCAACTCAATCGCACCGCCATGTCCTTGCGTAATAATGTCATAGGCCAAAGACAAACCTAGCCCGGTGCCTTTTCCGGTAGGTTTGGTAGTAAAGAATGGCTGAAAGATCTTTTCTTTAATATCATCCGGAATGCCCTGGCCATTATCTTCAACAGTAATAAGAACCTGATCTTTTATTTTTTTTGTGCTTACCGTTACTAAAGGTTTATAGTTTGCATCTTCGGTGCTTCGGCTGCGCTCTGAGGTAGTTTGGCTACGCTCTGAGGTACTTCGGCTGCGCTCAGTACAAGCATAAAATGCATTGTTGATTAAGTTTAACAATACCCTACCCAAATCTTGCGGAATCACTTCAATTTTTGGCAAACTCTCATCCAATTCTGTTTTAAAATCAGCATTAAAGGATTTGTTTTTGGCACGCAAACCGTGATAAGACAATCGCAAATATTCATCGGCAAGTACATTGATATCTGTCAATTCTTTTTTACCCGAAGTATTTCGAGAATGTTCTAACATACCTTTTACAATACTACTGGCTCTTTTACCGTGATGGGTAATTTTATCTAAGTTTTGTGCAATATCTTTAGAAATTTCCTTGGCTTCTTCATACTCACCTTTATCCAATTCCTCATTCATTTCATCCATCAATTCTATACTAACTTCTGAAAAGTTGGTAATAAAATTCATTGGATTCTGAATTTCATGTGCGATACCCGCTGTAAGTTCACCCAAACTTGCCATTTTTTCTGAATGGATTAACTGACTTTGTGTATTTTCTAATTCTTCTATAGATTTCTGAAGTTCGTTGGTTCTTTCATTGACCTTTTCTTCTAAAATACGGTTTTCGTTTTTTAGGTATTGCGAACGATAATGTAAAATAACCGAACCAAGACCTAAAAATAATACTACAAAAATAGTGTATGCCCACCAGGTTTGCCACCAAGGGGGTGTAATAATAAACTTCAATTCAGCGGGGGTACTCCATACCCCGTTAAAACCTTTTGAGGCCACCATAAAATTATAATTTCCCGGAGCCAAATCTCTGTAACTTTCACTTTCTGTGTTTTCACTAATCGGACTCCAATTTTTATCAATACCTTCTAAAATATAGCGATAAACTACCTTATCGGGATTGGCAAATTGCCCTCCGTTAAAATTAAAACTCAAATAATTTTGAGAATACGGTAAGGTTAAACCAACAGGTAAATCATGTGGGCCTTTTATACTTTTCCAATGAATATCATTTAGTGTCGCATAACTGGAATCTTTTGCTGTTTTATCAACTGCATAAGGTTTATTGTTCTTCCATAAAATATCAATACCCGCTCTTTTTTTTTGTAACAGGTTTACATCTGTAAAAACCCGTTTCTTATCCATTATATTAATACCGGTTATCGCAGTTGGATAAGCAGTGGTATCTTTTTTTATTTCATCCATTACAATGAGTTGTAAGCCAGCACCACCTGCCCATAACCTACCATTTTTATCAAAAGTGATACTACTTTGACTAATATCCGGTTCATTAATCCCTTGCTTTTTACCTATGGATTTAATTGTCCAAAATGCCTTTTCAGTACCCTTAGCTTCCTGCTTTAAAATACTAAATCCCTTTGAAGTGCCCAAAAACACTTCTCCTTTATGTTTACTTACATCATAAACATCATTAGCTGCCAGACCTTCTTCTGTGGTAAATGTGGTTATTTGTTTGTTCGTACTATTAATAAGTTCCACGCCTCTTTGTGTTACTGCCCAAAATGAATATTGGTCTTCAGGATATAAATAATATACCATATCCGAAATCAAACCATTATCTACTGATATTCTAATTCTTGTATTATTTTCTGGATCTATTCTTTGAATTCCCGTTGTGCTTGATGCAAGCCAAATCTTATTATTTATATCTTCAAAAATGCCTATATTATTATCTAAAGCATTTTTCGGATTAACCACCACCCTTTTAAATGCCATCTTTTCTAAATCAATAGTAGCCAATAAACTGTTAAAACCACCTAGCCATATTAAACCAGTATTATCCTCAAATACAATTCTTACACTAATATTATTGAGTTGGATCCCTTCTTTTGAAGTAATTTGTTGTACCGTCTCTTTTACAGGATCAACAACACTAAGGCCAACATTATTTCCTCCAACCCAAATTCTACCTTTAGAATCTTCTAATAATTGGGTGCTATTGATACCAACAAGACCTTGTTCTGTACCTAAATGCTTGATGCTTCTCTTTTCCGGATCATATATGTCTACTCCATTATTTGTACCAATCCAAATCTTACCATCTTTGGCTTCTAAAGTAGCCCAAACTTGGTTGTCTGTTAATCCATTTGTTTGTGTAAAATTACCTGGCTTCCCGGTTTTTTGATCAACTTTATACAAACCGCCTTGGGATATAGATGCCCAAATTTGCCCTTGATTATCTTCCAATAAATTATAAACATATTGACCATTTGAGTTATTGAGTACATATCTATCTATTATTCCCAAAACTTCATCGTAAGAAAATAAGATACCCTCAACAGAACCCATCCAATAATTGCCGTTTTTATCCTGAAACATTTCACCACCACTAAACATACCATCAAAACCTTGTTTGGCGGTTAAATAAGATATTTCTGTTTTGTCTTTATTTAATATGTTAAAACCACCTCCTCCTGAGATCCATATTTTTCCAGCTCTATCTTCATAAAAAAATCCAACAAAATTATTTAATAGCCCATTTTCTAGGGTAAATCTAATATTTTTCCCGGCCTTTAAATCAATTATGTTAGTGCCTTGAGCAGTTGAAAGCCAAATAAGACCTTCATTATCTTGAAATGGATTAATATTAAACCCTCCTAACAAACCATTTTTAGGATTGATCTGTTTTGACCATTTTTCTCCTAGGTCAATAATATTATATCCAACATCTAAATTTGAATACCAAATTCTACCTTTGGTATCTTCCATGATACCGTATACCCTTCCATAATCGTTAACACTACTTATCTCGTATACCAGATTTGCTTCAAAATCAATAACCGATATTGATCTTGAATCACCGGCAAACCATAATCTTCCTTTGGTATCAAAAAGCATGCTAAATACACTTCCTATATTTAAGCCTTGATCGGCACCATATATTTCTAGATTATCTGAACCATATCTTGCAATTCCATTTGCGGTACCAAACCAGAGCATCCCATCTTTGTCTTTTATACTTGCATATGAGTTTCCAGGAAGGCCAAAATTATCATCCATTTTCATTACACCACGTGTAGATTGTGACTGTATTACAGCACTTCCTGCTTTTACTATTTTAGGTGTCCCTAAAGCCCTTACCTTAATATTTAGTTTTTCTTTGGGTAAACTATCTAAACTAAATGGTGTTGAGGGCAAACTATCCCAATTAAATGGTTTGGAAGGCAAAGGTGCTTTTAATTTATAGGGTAAACCTATATCAATTGGTTTGGAAGGAATTTTATCCCAAGAGAATTTTTTAATTGGTAATGTTTTTAATTTGGTAGTTACCCATTGTAAGGTATCTGGTTTTGAAAAATCAAAACTTTTTGTTTTGGGTTGTGCATACTCATTTTCATGATATGGAAAAGTTGGTGCTTCTTTGTATTTATTACAAGAAGTAAGTATAATAAAAAAGATAAAAAGAATTGCTTGTATAGAATACTTAGTGTGGGTTTGTTTCATTTTTTAATAGAATAAATTTGATTTTTTTGTGCTAATTCTAAAAATAATTCTCCAAAAAATGTTATCTCAATTTAAAACTTTTCAATTTTAATTAAGTAAAACCTACGCTTCTAAAATAAAGAGGAGAAAGCAATTAGTTAGTATACTCAAACCAGATAGGTTTTGGGTAATTTTGACGAACATTATTTTTTTCTTTAGTAAGGCAAAAAAATCAATCATAGCCTTAGTTATGATTTCTTTTTTTAACGTAGATAAAGAGAAAAAGAACGAGACAAAAAACCAAAAAGCTGTTTGGTTTGAGTATATGTCAGTAAATATAATAAAATTAAATTAATTATTGAACCGTTTAAATTTATAAATATCTCAACAAAAGCACTATATTATATTTTTAGATATTGGGTTTCATTAGGAATTACTTGGAATATCTACTATTGTTAAGACGAATTAATTGAGTCTTTATTATTTGTTCTTAAAGCGAAACGGTCGTATATCTTTTATTGGACTCGAATAGCTTCTATTTGTTAATTTTCTGTCAAAATGGCAGTAAATAAGTTTTAGATTGTATCTTTGCAAATCCTAAAAAAATAAAATGGCTAGCGAAAATATTATTGAAGAAAAAAAACAAGGACAAGCATTAGTCACTTTCAATAAAGAAGGGAACAATAAGAAACTCTTTATTGAAAGTTATGGCTGTCAAATGAATTTGAATGACAGTGAAATTGTTGCATCCATTTTAGCTAAAGAAGGTTTCAACACTACGCCACACTTAGAAGATGCGGATTTAGTGTTGGTTAATACCTGTTCTATTCGTGAAAAAGCAGAACAAACCATTCGCAAAAGATTACAGAAATACAATAAGGTAAGAAAGATAAATCCAGCAATGAAAATTGGCGTTTTGGGATGTATGGCAGAACGATTAAAAACTAAGTTTTTAGAGGAGGAAAAAATGGTTGATTTGGTTGTTGGCCCTGATGCATATCGCGATCTTCCAAATTTAGTTAAAGAAGTTGAAAGTGGTAAAGATGCCATCAATGTGATTTTATCAAAAGAAGAAACTTATGGCGATGTTTCTCCAGTAAGACTTAATTCAAACGGAGTTTCTGCATTTATTTCAATAACTCGTGGTTGCGATAATATGTGTACTTTTTGTGTGGTTCCCTTTACTAGGGGAAGAGAAAGAAGTCGCGATCCACAAAGTATTATAAAAGAAGCACAAGATCTTTGGGATAATGGTTATAAAGAAATTACGCTTTTAGGTCAGAATGTTGATTCTTATTTATGGTATGGAGGTGGCTTAAAAAAAGATTTTAAAAATGCCTCTGAAATTGCCAAGGCAACTGCGATAAATTTTGCAAATTTATTAGAAATGGTTGCCACTACCCTACCTAAAATACGAATTAGATTTGCAACTTCTAACCCACAAGATATGAGCATTGATGTTTTACACAGTATGGCTAAATACGATAATATTTGCAAGTATATTCATTTGCCCGTGCAAACAGGAAGTACCAGAATGCTCGAAAGAATGAACAGACAACACAGCCGTGAAGAATACATGACATTGATTGATAATGTAAAAAAAATAATTCCGGACTGTGCCATCTCTCAAGATATGATTACAGGGTTTTGTGGTGAAACAGAAGAAGATCATCAAGAAACCTTGTCATTGATGGAATATGTTAAATACGATTTTGGATTTATGTTTGCCTATTCAGAAAGGCCAGGCACACTTGCTGCAAAAAAAATGGAAGATGATGTACCTTTAGCAACAAAAAAGAGACGATTAACTGAAATAATAAGTTTACAGCAAACACACAGTTTATACCATATGGAACAATTTGTTGGTAAAACTGTTGAAGTTTTAATTGAAGGCAACTCTAAAAAATCGGATGCACATTGGATGGGAAGAAATTCTCAAAATGCAGTAGCTGTTTTCCAAAAAGGAAATGAAAATATTGGAGATTTGGTCATGGTAAAAATTGATAGTTGTACATCAGCAACTTTAATTGGCAGCAGGGTATAACATTTGGCTTTTGGCTTTTGGCTTTTGGCTTTTGGCTTTTGGCTTTTGGTAAACGAAAAAAATTTTAAACTTTTAACTATATAAACTTTCAACTATATAAACTTTTAACTAAAAAAATTTGGATTCACTACAGACCATAAAACAACGTTTCGGAATTATTGGCAACAACAACCTGTTAAATCTTGCATTACAAAAAGCCATAAGGGTTGCGCCAACTGATATATCTGTATTGGCTACTGGTGAAAGTGGTGTTGGCAAAGAGGTAATTCCGAAGATCATTCATAATTTATCACATCGCAAACACGCCAAATATATTGCGGTAAACTGTGGTGCAATTCCTGAAGGAACTATTGACAGTGAGCTATTTGGACACGAAAAAGGTTCGTTTACAGGAGCAACACAATCGAGAAATGGCTATTTTGAAGTTGCTGATGGCGGTACAATATTTTTAGATGAAGTTGGTGAATTACCCCTAACCACTCAGGTTAGGTTGCTACGAGTATTGGAAAATGGTGAATTTTTAAAAGTTGGATCATCCAAAGTGCAAAAAACCGATGTTAGAATTGTGGCCGCTACCAATTTAAATATGGTAGAAGCCATTCAAAAAGGAAAGTTTAGAGAAGATTTATTTTACAGATTGAGTACGGTTGAAATTCATTTACCTCCCTTGAGAAACAGGAAAGATGATATTCATTTATTATTTAGAAAATTCGCTTCAGATTTTGCTCAAAAATACAATATGCCAACGCTTCGATTGGATGAAGAAGCTATAAAAATTATAGATAACTACGGGTGGAAAGGTAATATTAGGCAATTGAGGAATTTGACTGAACAAATGTCGGTTATTGAACAAGCAAGAACAATAACAAAACAAATATTATTAAGTTATTTACCAAATATCAATAAAAATTTACCAGCAATTATTGGAGAAGATAAATCAAATAGTGATTTTTCAAATGAAAGGGAAATTCTTTACAAAGTATTGTTTGATATGAGAAATGACATCACAGACTTAAAAAAATTAACTCAAGAATTAATCAATTATAATACAGGTAACCCAGCTCCTGAAAACGCCCAATTATTGATTGAAAAAATTTATGGTAATAGTAAAGATGAAGATAAAACAGAAAATGCTTTAGAGATTATTTCTAAACCAGAAAATGACAATTTTCAAAACAATCCAAACTCAGTATCCTTTGACGATGCAGAAACCATTGAAGCAACGATTTCTTTACAGGAAAAAGAATTTGAAATGATCAAACAAGCGCTTGACAGAAATAAAGGCAAAAGAAAATTAGCCGCCAAAGAATTAGGTATCTCTGAAAGAACATTATATCGAAAAATTAACCAGTATAATTTGTAATTATTAATGTATATTCGTTTAATTTTGAAATTCAAATTTGTACGGTAAAACTTCCTAATTTATAATGAAAAAATATATTTATTTAATCTCTGTTTTAATACTAACGGTTACTGTGAGTTGCGGCATATATTCTTTTACTGGTGGTAGTACAGGTGATGCCGAAACCATTCAAGTAGATTTTTTTCCAAATAGTGCCAGATTGGTTGAACCTACTTTAAGTCAGAGTTTTACTTTGGCCTTGCAAGATTTATTTTTAAGACAAACCAATTTAAAATTAACCAATGCAGGAGGAGATTTACATCTTGAAGGCGAAATAACACAATATAGAGTAACTCCAATTGCCGCTACTGCCGATCAACGAGCTGCACAAAGTAGGCTAACCATTGCTATACGTGTAAGGTTTTACAACCGTTTGATTGAAGAAGATAATTTTGAACAAACCTTCTCATTTTATAGTGATTATGATGGTAATTTACAATTAACAGGTAATGTTTTAGAAGCGGCCTATGATGAAATATTTGAAAGAATAACCCAAGATATATTTAATGCCTCTGTTGCAAAATGGTAAAATTAAAAGAAACAATTTCAAATCGATGAATTTAATTGCATTTACTAACAACTTAAAAGATCCCAGAAATACAAGTGTTGATCAATCTAAAGGATTGGAAGATATACTAGAAGCATTTCCGTATTTTCAGTCGGCTCATTTTTTATATTTAAATGGTTTAAAAAATCAAAACAGTTTTAAATACAATGATTATTTAAAAAAAACCGCTGCCTACACCACGGATAGAAGTGTTCTTTTTGATTATATTACTTCCTATAATTTTAACTTTGACCCAGCTTTAAATAAAGAACATAAAGAAAAAGGCGATAAAACTGCCAAAGAAAAAGAGATCAAAAAGGCTAATATAGAGCCTGATAAAGAAAATAAAATAGCAGCTATCACTAAAATTTTACCTATTGGCAAACCACTTCAATTTGACAATACCGAGACCTATTCATTTAGTGAATGGCTACAAATTAATTCGATAAAACCTATTATAAGAAAGGAATCTCCTAAAAAGGAAATTAGCGAATCCAGTAGAAGTAATTTTGATTTGATTGATAACTTTATTTCTAATAAACCTAAATTAAAACCTACGCTTTTAGACATTAACACCAACATTGCAACCGATAGTGTTACAGAAAATGAAAGCCTAATGACCGAGACTTTAGCACATGTATATTTAGAGCAAAAAAAGTTTCAAAAAGCCATAACAGCTTTTACTGTATTAAGTTTGAAATATCCAGAAAAAAGTGGTTTCTTTGCCAACCAAATTAAAGCAATACAAAAATTACAAGTAAAATAATTTAGATCATGTCGTACTTTCTATTTTTAATATTAATAATTATCATTTCCGTTTTACTCATTTTAGTAATCATGGTTCAAAACCCTAAGGGAGGTGGTTTGTCATCATCATTAGGTGGTGGTGGTGGCTCACAAAGTTTAGGTGGTGTTCAAAATACTACAAACTTTTTAGACAAAAGTACTTGGACTTTGGCAAGTGCGCTTTTCGCATTAATTTTATTATCAAATTTTGCCATTCCAAGAAACAATACTGTTGATTTGAAATCGGCTACAGAAGGAATTGTTAATGAAAGAGAAGCATTAGAAGTGCCGACAACTTTAGATACGGATAAAGTTATAGACAGTTCTAATTAAAATAATATTAAAAAAATTAAAAAAATGCCAACATGTCATCATGTTGGCATTTTTTTTTACTATTTGTCATAAAAAATAATATGGCAATATATTTGCATCACATAAACAAAATTAGTAACAACTTAAAACATTTATATAATGAGTAAATTAACTATAAAGCCTCTTGCTGACAGAGTGCTTATTGAGCCTTTGGCTGCTGAAACAAAAACTGCATCTGGATTATACATTCCAGACTCTGCTAAAGAAAAACCACAACAAGGCACTGTAGTAGCTGTAGGGAAAGGCACCAAAGACGAGCCAATAACTGTTAAAGTTGGAGATGTTGTTTTATACGGTAAATTTTCTGGAACAGAATTAAAATTGGATGGTAATGACTATTTAATCATGAGAGAAAACGATATTTTCGCAATCGTTTAACCCATGTGTTATTTCCGCGAAAGCGAAAAAATCATCCGAATAACATTAAATTTTAAATAATTAATATTCCTCTTTTACAGGAATAACTAAAAAAAATAAATAATGGCAAAAGATATAATATTTGATATAGAATCACGCGACGGTTTAAAACGTGGTGTAGATGCATTAGCGAATGCAGTAAAAGTAACTTTAGGACCTAAAGGTCGTAATGTAGTAATTGGAAAAGCTTTTGGCGGACCTCAGATCACTAAAGATGGTGTAACAGTTGCTAGAGAAATTGAATTAGATGATCCTCTTGAAAATATGGGAGCACAAATGGTAAAAGAAGTTGCATCAAAAACCAATGATTTGGCTGGTGATGGAACAACAACTGCAACAGTGCTTGCTCAGGCAATTGTAAAAGAAGGTTTAAAAAATGTTGCTGCTGGTGCCAACCCGTTAGACTTAAAAAATGGTATCGACATCGCGGTTAAATCTGTAATAGAAAATTTACAAAAACAATCGCAAGTTGTTGGTAATAATTTAGATAAAATTAAACAAGTAGCTTCAATTTCTGCAAATAATGATAAATCTATAGGAGATTTAATTGCCAATGCTTTTGATAAGGTTGGTAAAGAAGGTGTTATTACTGTGGAAGAAGCTAAAGGCACTGACACTTACGTGGATATCGTTGAAGGTATGCAATTTGACAGAGGGTATTTATCTCCTTACTTTGTTACCGATTCTGAAAAAATGATTGCCGATTTAGAATCACCTTATATTTTATTGTATGATAAAAAAATATCTACAATGAAAGATCTACTTCCAGTTTTAGAACCAGTTGCACAAGCAGGTAAACCATTATTAATTATCGCAGAAGATATTGATGGTGAAGCTTTAGCGACATTAGTAGTAAATAAATTACGTGGATCTTTAAAAATTGCAGCGGTAAAAGCCCCTGGTTTTGGAGACAGACGTAAAGCGATGTTAGAGGATCTAGCTATTTTAACTGGCGGAACTGTAATTGCAGAAGAAAGAGGGTTTACCCTAGAAAATACAACATTGGATATGTTGGGTACTGCCGAAAGAGTAACCATTGACAAAGACAATACTACTGTTATTAATGGTGCTGGTACAGCTAAAAATATCAAAGCGAGAGTGAATCAAATCAAATCTCAAATTGAAACTACTACTTCTGATTATGACAA
This sequence comes from Flavobacteriaceae bacterium, assembly GCA_021647985.1. Classification (GTDB taxonomy): domain Bacteria; phylum Bacteroidota; class Bacteroidia; order Flavobacteriales; family Flavobacteriaceae; genus Lutimonas. Next base: position 18,923 of record JAKITQ010000023.1, read on the forward strand.
AGAGAAACTACAAGAACGTCTGGCTAAATTGGCTGGAGGTGTAGCTGTTTTATATGTAGGGGCAGCTAGTGAAGTTGAAATGAAAGAGAAAAAAGATCGCGTTGATGATGCACTACATGCTACAAGAGCAGCTGTAGAAGAAGGTATTATTGCCGGTGGCGGTGTTGCTTTTGTTAGAACAAAAGAAGCTTTAAATAAAATTGAGACTTCAAACCCTGATGAAAAAACTGGTGTGAAAATTATTATTCGTGCTATTGAAGAACCTTTGCGTCAAATTGCTGAAAACGCTGGTGCGGAAGGATCTGTTGTTGTTTCAAAAGTGTTGGAAGGAAAAAAAGATTTTGGTTACAACGCAAAAACCGATGAGTATGTTAATATGCTTAAAGCCGGAATTATCGATCCAACAAAAGTAGCTCGTATCGCTTTAGAAAATGCAGCATCTGTTGCTGGTATGATCTTAACTACTGAGTGTGCTTTGGTTGATATTAAAGAAGAAGCTCCTGCTGGTGGTGGAATGCCTCCAATGGGTGGTGGTGGAATGCCAGGTATGATGTAATATAGTTATTGGTTGGTGGCTATTAGTTGTTAGCTGTTGGCTTTTGGTATAAATAAAAAAAACCGTTTTTGATGAATCAAAAACGGTTTTTTTATTAGTAAATTTTCTATAATAATAGTCCGATATGCTATAGTGTCTAGATACCGTAACTAATTGATATTCATTTTTTTAATTCGTGATTCAACATTCATAATTCATAATTCAACATTACACCAAGTATTCCTATAAGGCTTTTAATATTTCTTCAAAATTAGATCTGTTTTTATAATCCGGGTCATATTGCACATAGGAAATTTTGCCATTTTGATCAATTATATAGGTAGCAGGTACCGGTAACACATTGTTGTTTTTTACGTTGTAATTAGCAACTCTTTTAGATACTGTACCAAAATAATTTGTTACATTATTAGTGTTAACTTCAAATGCCACTTTATAATCTTGCATGATTTTATTGCCTACATCATGAATAATTGAAAAGTTAATATGCCACATATCTGCAGTTTCTTTAGTTCGTTCAACAGTTTCGGGGCTAACCACCATAACATATACACCTTTTTCAATGAATTCATTTAAGTTTTCTTGTAAGGATGTTAAATGCTTTTTACAATGCGGACACCAATTTCCACGATAAAAAACCATTAAAATTTTATTGTATTTTAAAATATCATTCAAGTTAATTTCTTTACCGTTTTGATCTACTCCAATAATTGTTGGTGCCTTATCTCCAACGTTTAAATGTTCAATATTAATTTGCGCAGTTAAATTAATGGCTAAAAATACAAACAATAAACTCCATAAATTTTTCATATAGGTGTGTTTTATAATTGAACGATTAGTCGAACTTAAACGTAGTTATTACAACTAATCGTTAGTATTCTTAAACGATATTTTACCTGTTAATATTTGAAAAAACATTTTAAAATCGGAAATCAAACTCCACAAAGGATATTTAAATGTTGCCGGTTTATTTTTCTCAAAAAAGAAATGACCTACCCATGCAAATCCATAACCAACTATAGGCACAGAAATCCAAAGTTTAGGTTGGCTTAAATACAAGGCAAAAAAAGCAATTATAAAAATTATTGAAGTTCCAACAAAGTGTAAAACCCTACAAGTATTGTCACTGTGTTCTGTCAAGTAAAATTTATAAAAATCTTTATATGTTTTTATTCTTTCCATCTTGAGATAAATATTGTTCTTTATTATTAGAGGCCTTCTTTTTATGAAACAAGCCTGCCTGTCCTGCCTACGGTATACAGAAAATTATTTTCGATTAACTATGCTGTTAATTTCAAAAAATAAAATAAAATGTATACAGATTAATACTTTAGCTCTTTTCTAATTTCTTTAGCTTTATTAGTAGCTTCTATATTTCTTTCAATAACATGATTAGGCCTTGTCCATTTGACATTATCATTTTTAACAACAATTTGTTTCCTGATTTTAAATTTACCTGTATTATCTTTTTTCTTTTCCTCAGGAACCAATCCAAGAATATTAAACATTTCGTGATCTTTATCTTCTCCTGGGTTTGGCGTAGTCAATAATTTTTCACCTGCAAATATAGAAGAAGCTCCAGCCATAAAACACAAGGCCTGTGCTTCAGTACTCATTTCTGTTCTACCTGCTGACAACCGAACGGTTGTTTTTGGCAAAACAATTCTTGTAGTTGCAATCATCCTAATTACATCCCAAGAAGGCACTATATGCTCTTCTGCTAAAGGAGTTCCTTTTACCGGAACCAAGGCATTTATCGGTACGGATTCTGGTTGAGGGTTTAACTTAGATAAACTTACTAGCATCCCAACTCTATCAACCACACTTTCACCCATTCCAATAATACCCCCAGAACAAACTTTTAATTTTCCTTTACGTACATTATCTAATGTTTTTAATCTATCATCATAAGCTCTGGTAGATATAACTTCTTTATAATATTCTTCTGAAGTATCTAAATTATGATTGTAGTAATGCAATCCTGCTTCTGCCAATCTTGTAGCCTGGCTCTCGGTAACCATACCCAATGTACAGCAAACTTCTAGATTTAAATCACTTATACCGCCTACCATTTTCAATACATTCTCAAAATCTTCTCCTTCTTTTACATTCCTCCAAGCTGCTCCCATACAAACCCTTGTAGATCCATTATTTTTAGCTTTTTTAGCTAAATCCATTACTGTATCAAAAGGCATTAAATCATTTTTTTCAATATCAGTATGATATCTCGCAGCTTGCGGGCAATATCCACAGTCTTCTGGGCAACCACCTGTTTTAATTGAAATCAATGTGCTGATTTGAATTTTTTTGGGGTCATGATATTTTCGATGTACTTGAGCCGCTTCAAATATCAATTCCATTAATGGTTTATTATAAATATCTAAGATTTCGTGTTTTGTATAATTTTGCATTATTCTATCTTTTTAATTCAAAAATAAGTAATCGTATTGTATTAATCTAATGAAAGCAGTATACTCACCGCATTTCCTCCAAAGCCGACGGAATTTACCATAACTTTCTTAATTTTAGAAGGGTACTTTTGATCTTTTAAGAATGGAATTGAAATAAACTGATTTTTATGCATCATCATTATCGCCATTTCTAAACTCAATCCACCTGAGGCACCTAAAGCATGACCAATTTTCCATTTATTTGAAGTTAAAGCCGGAATTTTATCTCCAAAAACTTTTTGAATAGCACGGCATTCTGATAAATCACCTTTAATAGTACCTGGTGCATGCATTACAATAACATCGATATCTTGTTTACTTGTTTGCGCAATGGCCATTTTCATAGACCTTTGAAAGCAATCGGCATTTGTTGAAATAGAGATATTATGTTTTAAGGGTTCTGTTGCATAACCAATTCCTTCTATAAAAGCCAAAGCATTTTGTTGTTTCCCCTTTTCCAAACAAAATACGGAAGCGCCTTCACCCAAAATCATGGTGTTTTTTGATTTATTAAAATCCAAAGTCTTACATGGAAATCTATCTTTATTGTTCGCATAAATTTTCAATGATTTCATTTGGGCTATCGTGAATGGCGTATTTGATGCTTCGCTTCCACCAACTAAAAAACGATTACTCATGCCGCTATTGATCCATGCAATACCATTAAGAATTGCATGAAGCGCTGTTGAACAAGTTATAGAATGACTAATGGTAGGCCCATTTGACTGAAGATCATGACCAACCCATGATGAAATATTACCTAAAGTAGTTGTAGGAGAACTTAAAGTAGCAACTTTAACCTTTGCATTATTTATAAATTCTTCGTGGTATTTTTCAAATAGACTTGTAGCACCTCTTGATGATCCAATATTAATTCCAAATTCAGTATTCTTCCAGTTGGCTCCTTTAACCGCTTTTCTAGCAACAGCAATGGCCATTAAAACAGAGGGGTCCAGATCTTTATAATTAGTTACTTTCCTTAAATTTTCAATATGATCCCAATCCTTATTTCTAATGTCACTTACCAGGGCTTTAAAATTACCAAATGATCGTTCTTTAAAATTATGTTGTGCTAATTGATAACTTTTCCAAATATCATTCTCATCCATTCCTAAAGGTGAAATTGAGGCCATACTAACTATAGAAACCTTTTTAATCATGCTAAACTATTTCTAAACTCTTTTCGATTACCGTATAAATTTTATCAAGCTGTTCATCACTAATAGTAAAAGGAGCCAAAATGTATATCGTATTTCCTAAAGGTCTTAAAAATACACCTTTTTCCATAAAAAAATTATATAGTTTATCTCTTAAATTACCGTAACGTTTCATTTTAAGATTTAGATCTAAAGCAAAAATTACGCCTAAAACTCTTGCTGATTTAACCTTAGCGTGTTTCTCTATTCTATTTTTAAATTTAAGATGTTTATTATGAATTGTTTTAATTTTATTTTGAATCTCATCTGACAATAACAAATCGATTCCTGCAATGGCAGCAGCGCAAGCTAATGGATTTGCAGAGTAAGTATGTCCATGAAAAAAACCTTTGGTTAGATCATCATCTAAAAAAGCATCATAAACATGCTGTGTGCAACTTGTCAATGCCATGGGAGCAACACCGGCTGTTAATGATTTTGATAAACAAATTATATCTGGTTGTTGTATCATATATTCTGAAGCGAAATTTTTACCTGTTTTACCGAACCCTGTCATCACTTCATCAGCAATGATCAATACTTCATTTTCCTTCGCTACTTGCAACAAATTTTCTAACAATTCAGGCGAATACATTTTCATGGCTGCAGCACCCTGTACTAAGGGTTCATAAATAAATGCTGCCACTTCACCTTTTGAGACAAGATCTTTAAATTTTAAATTAACTTCTTTATAATTATTTTGATTTGGAACTTCAATTCGATCTACGGTCAAAAGAAATTCTTCAAATGGTCCGTTGTATACAGATAATCCTGATACCGACATTGCGCCAAAGGTATCACCGTGAAAGGCATCTTCAAATGCAATGATTCTACTTCTTTTTTTATTTTTATTAAAATAAAATTGTAAGGCCATTTTAATAGCAATATCTACAGAAGTAGAACCGTTATCAGAAAAAAATATTTTTTGCTGATTATTAGGTAAAATCGACATTAATTTCTCTGATAATTCAATTGCCGGTTGGTGCGTAAAACCACTAAATACGACTTGGTCTAACCGACCGAGCTGTTCTTTTATTTTTGATGTAATTTGCTTGTTACAATGCCCGTACATACAGGTATACCACGAGGCAATTGCGTCAATGTATGATTTTCCATTCTCATCAAATAACAAAGTGCCTTTGGCTTTAACAATGGCCAAATGGTCTGGTTTTAACTTATGCTGGGTAAGAGGGTGCCACAAGTGTAGTTTGTCTCTTTCTGATAGCGTCATTATAAATTTTCTAAATTAATTTTAAACAAATTAGCGTATTTTTTTATTACATTGCGGTCTATCCTATTTTCTTCTTCAATTCTTCCAATCACAGGAATATTGGTATGTTTATTTATGATATCTTCGGTTGTTGTATTTTTGTCTCCGCTATATATTATTCCAGAAATTTTTATTCCTTTTTGTTTTAACATTGCTACAGTTAATAAAGTGTGATTTATACTTCCTAAATAATGTCGTGATACAATAATAACTTTAAAATCGTCTTCAATAAGATCTAATATAGTGTCTTTATTATTTAAGGGCACCAATAAGCCTCCTGCCCCTTCAATAATCAATATATTTGAAGTTTTTGGGGCTTTTATTTTATTGATATCAATATTCACCTTGTCAATTTCTGCCGCTGCATGAGGACTCATAGCAGTGTTTAACGCATAACTGTTTTTATGGAATTTTGAACGAGAATTTGATATCAAATTTTTCACTTTACTTGTGTCTGAACTCTCTAAATCTCCAGCTTGAATTGGTTTCCAGTAATCAGCCTTTAAAGCTTCAACAACAATTGCCGAAACCAGGGTTTTACCAACATCTGTTCCTATTCCTGTAATAAATATTTTTTTCATTTTAGAGCTAAAAAATTCTAAACAAAAGTACTTAATAATTTAAGAATCTCTCTAATTTGATTTGATGAATTATAGCTGTGAATACAAAAACGTATTCGTTCTTTTCCAACAGGAACAGTAGGTGACAAAATGGCTTTTACATTAAAATTAGAAAACTTAATTTTATTGGCAACTTCATTTGCTTTATTATTACCCGAAATGATACAGGCTTGAATTGGGCTATTGCTATCTATAAATAGATGTGCAATTTTTTTTTCTAATAACTCTTTTTTAAAAAAATTAATCTTAATTTTCAATTTATTTACTTCATTTGTAATTAACAATTCTTTAATGGCATATTTAATTGTTAATACATTATGTATTGGTATGGCAGTTGTATAAATAAATGAACGAGCAAAATTGATTAAAAAAGCACGCAATTCCTTTGACCCAACCACAACTGCTCCATGGCATCCAAGTGCTTTACCGAAAGTATGTACTCTAGCAAAAATCTCTTTCTCTATTTTAAGGTCATTAACCAAGCCATTACCTTTAGATCCAAATACGCCTGTAGCATGTGCTTCGTCTACTATAAAATATATTTTGTTTTTCTTACAGAATTCAGCGATTTCCTTTAAGGGAGCCTGATCGCCATCCATAGAATAGATAGATTCCACTACCAAATAAATTTCTGCATTTTTCCTTTGTACATTTCTAAATTTTTTCTTTAGATCCGACAAAGAATTGTGCTTAAAACTATATGCTTTGGCATTGGATAATCGAATGCCATCTCTAATGGAAGCATGGCAGAGTTCGTCAAATAAAATTAAATCACCATGTTGTGGAACACAAGAAAGCAAACCTAAATTGGCATCATATCCTGAATTAAAAAGTAATGCTGCAGGGGTATTAAAAAAATTAGCCAATTCCAATTCTACTTCTTGATAGATGAATTGATTACCCGAAATTAATCTTGAACCGGTACTGCCATTTATATTTTTAAACTCCTCTAAATGTAATTTTACTTGCTGTGCAATTCTATTATGTTTAGAAAACCCCAAGTAATCATTTGATGAAAAATCAATCAAATTATTTTGATTCTTTAGATTTCTAAAAGAATCATTTTCTACTCTGGCTATTATTTTATTTTTTAATTTATCTGGAAGATTCATACTGCTAAAATAAAAAAAAACCGAATAATAACTCGGTTTTTAAATTTTTTAAGCCTGCCCTGTTGGGCCAAAATTCATTGGAATGGGCGGTTGTTCATAATCTTTTATTTCACTGTGATTATTTTCAAAACGCTTTATGTTTTCTGCCAAAGCTTTCATCAACCTTTTAGCATGTTGCGGTGTTAAAATAATACGTGATTTTACTTTAGATTTTGGTGCTCCAGGCATTACATTAATAAAATCAATAACAAACTCAGAAACCGAATGGTTAATTATTGCCAAGTTAGCATAAGTACCATCAGCCATCTTTTCATCTAACTCGATATTCAATTGGTTTTTGTTTTCTTCTTTATTCATTTGTATAAATTTTAAACAAAAAAGGCGCGATAAATCGCGCCTTAAATATTAATTCTCCATTTCAGATTTGGCTCCTACAATTATATTATCATAATCTCTCATTCCAGTACCAGCCGGAATTCGTTTACCTACAATAACATTTTCTTTCAAACCTTCTAAATAGTCTTCCTTACCATGAACTGCAGCTTCATTTAAAACTTTAGTGGTTTCTTGGAAAGAAGCAGCTGAAATAAACGATTTTGTTTGTAGTGACGCTCTTGTAATACCTTGCAATATTGGCTCTGCCGTTGCAGGTATAGCATCTCTTGCTTCTGCTAATTTTTTATCATTTCTACGTAAAATTGAATTTTCATCACGTAAAAATCTTGCAGAAACAATTTGCCCAGCGGTTAATGTCTCAGAATCACCAGCTTCTTCAATAACTTTCATTCCATAAATATTATCATTTATTTCAATAAAATCATTTTTATGAATCAATTGGTTTTCTAAGAAAATGGTATCGCCAGAATCTACAATTTTAACTTTACGCATCATTTGTCTAACCACCACTTCAAAATGCTTATCATTAATTTTTACACCTTGTAATCGGTAAACTTCTTGAATTTCATTTACCAAATATTCTTGAACCTTTGCAGGCCCTTGAATATTTAAAATATCAATAGGTGTTGTAGCACCATCAGATAATGGCATACCTGCTTTTACAAAGTCATTTTCTTGAACCAAAATTTGGCTAGATAATTTCACCAAGTATTTTTTAATATCACCCAATTTAGATTCAACGATGATTTCACGGTTACCACGTTTAATTTTACCAAAAGAAACAACACCGTCAATTTCTGAAACCACAGCTGGATTTGAAGGGTTACGTGCTTCAAACAATTCTGTTACACGAGGTAAACCTCCAGTAATATCACCTGCTTTACCAGATTTACGTGGAATTTTAACTAAAATTTTACCCACTTCAATTTTATCACCCTCTTCGATTAATAAGTGTGCTCCTACTGGTAAACTATATGAACGTAAGGTTTCTCCTTTGCTATTTTGAATATGCAAAGTTGGTATTACTTTTTTCTTTTTAGCATCGGAAATTACTTTTTCCTTATATCCGGTTTGCTCATCCATTTCAACCACAAAAGTCACACCTTCAATTATTTCTTCAAATACGGCTTTACCACCAAATTCAGAAATAATAACACCATTATATGGATCCCATTGGCAAACTACATCACCTTTTTTAATAGTTCCTTTATCATTTACAAATACATGTGAACCATAAGGTATATTGTTAGTACTTAAAACAATCTCAGTTTTTTTATCGGTAATTTTTATTTCAGAAGTTCGAGAAATTACAATATTAACCTTGTTGCCATCCGTATCTTTTCCTTCAACTGTTTTTAAATCATCAATAGTAACTTTACCATCAAAATTAGCTACCAATTTATTGTCCTCAGAAATATTTCCTGCAATTCCACCTACGTGGAAAGTACGAAGTGTTAATTGTGTTCCTGGCTCACCAATAGATTGTGCAGCAACTACACCTACAGCTTCACCTTTTTGCACCATACTATTTGTTGATAAACTAATACCATAGCATTTAGCACAAATTCCTTTTTTAGATTCACAAGTTAATGCCGAACGTACTTCAATTGTATCTAAACTAGATGCTTCTATTTTAGCAACTATTTCTTCTGTAAAGAGTTCAGCTGCACCAATAATTACATCCCCAGTTTTTGGATCATAAACATCATGTAATGAAATTCGTCCAAAAATTCTTTCTCCTAATGATTCAACAATTTCATCATTATTTTTAAGTGGCTTAACTTCTAAGCCTCTTAAAGTATCACAATCTTCTTCATTTACAATAACATCTTGAGATACATCTACCAAACGACGAGTTAAGTAACCCGCATCTGCTGTTTTCAATGCAGTATCGGCCAAACCTTTACGCGCACCGTGTGTAGAAATAAAGTATTCTAAAATTGATAAACCTTCTTTAAAGTTCGATAAAATTGGGTTTTCAATAATTTCACCACCACCGGCTGTTGATTTTTTAGGTTTTGCCATCAAACCACGCATACCTGTTAACTGACGAATTTGTTCTTTTGAACCCCTTGCACCAGAATCTAACATCATAAACACAGAGTTAAATCCTTGTTGGTCTTCACGCAAACGTTTCATTGATAATTCCGTCAAACGGTTATTCGTAGATCCCCAAATATCAATTACTTGGTTATAACGTTCTTTATTGGTCAACATTCCCATATTGTAACTAGACATAATAGAATCAACTTGTTTATTAGCCTCATCAATCATTCCTTGTTTTTCTTTAGGAATAATAATATCTCCTAAACTAAAGGATAAACCTCCTTGAAACGCAAACTTGAATCCCATATTTTTTATAGCATCCAAGAATTTACCTGTAGTAGGCACGTCGGTAACTTTTAATATATTACCAATAATATCTCGTAAAGATCTTTTGGTAAGTACTTCATTTATAAATCCAGCTTCTTCAGGTACAACTTCATTAAATAACACTCTTCCTACAGTTGACTGAATAATTTTAGTCACACTTTCACCTTCATCATTTATATCTTTCCCTCTTACTTTTATAGATGCATTTAGATCAACTTTCTTTTCATTAAAAGCCATTTTCACTTCTTCAAGCGAATAAAAAATACTACCCTCTCCTTTAATTTTTACCTTATCTGTTGACTTTCTCTCTTTGGTCATATAATACAAACCAAGAACCATGTCTTGTGATGGTACAGTAATAGGAGCTCCATTTGCTGGATTTAATATATTATGAGAAGCCAACATTAATAACTGCGACTCTAAAATTGCCTCAGCTCCTAATGGTAAATGCACCGCCATTTGATCTCCATCAAAATCGGCATTAAATGCAGTACAAACCAATGGGTGTAACTGAATTGCTTTTCCCTCAATTAATTTTGGTTGGAAAGCTTGAATACCTAAACGGTGAAGCGTAGGCGCACGGTTTAATAATACAGGATGTCCTTTTAAAACATTTTCTAAAATATCCCACACTACTGGCTCTCTTTTATCTATAATTTTCTTTGCAGATTTTACTGTTTTTACAATACCTCTTTCTATTAATTTTCTAATAACAAAAGGTTTGTAAAGTTCTGCAGCCATATCTTTTGGCAATCCACATTCTGATAATTTTAAAGTTGGTCCAACAACAATTACAGAACGAGCTGAATAATCAACACGTTTTCCTAATAAATTTTGACGAAAACGACCTTGTTTACCTTTTAATGAATCTGACAAAGATTTTAATGGCCTGTTTGATTCTGTTTTTACTGCAGATGATTTACGTGTATTATCAAATAATGAATCAACAGATTCTTGTAACATACGTTTTTCATTACGTAAAATAACCTCAGGAGCCTTAATTTCCATCAATCTTTTTAAACGGTTATTACGTATAATTACTCTACGGTATAAATCATTTAAATCTGATGTTGCAAAACGACCTCCATCTAATGGAACTAATGGACGTAATTCTGGCGGTATTACCGGAACTACTTTCATGATCATCCATTCTGGTTTGTTCTCTTTACGAGTATTTGCATCTCTAAAAGCTTCAACAACGTTCAAACGTTTTAAAGCTTCCATTTTACGTTGTTTAGACGTTTCTGTATTTGCTTTATGTCTTAATTCGTATGACAAACTATCTAAATCAATTCTAGACAAAAGATCGATCAAACATTGAGCGCCCATTTTGGCAATAAATTTATTTGGATCGCTATCATCTAAATATTGATTCTCCTGTGGTAATGCTTCAGCAATATTCAAATATTCCTCCTCCGTAAGGAAATCCATTTTTTGTAATGGTTCTCCTTCCTCATTATTGGCAATACCAGGCTGAATTACTACGTATCTCTCGTAGTAAATAATCATATCTAATTTTTTAGATGGTAAACCCAAAAGGTATCCCATTTTGTTTGGTAACGATCTAAAATACCAAATATGTGCTACAGGAACTACTAAATTAATATGTCCTACTCTATCTCTACGAACTTTTTTCTCGGTTACTTCAACACCACATCTATCGCAGATAATACCTTTATAACGAATACGTTTGTACTTACCACAAGCACATTCATAATCTTTAATTGGTCCAAAAATTCTTTCACAAAACAAACCATCTCTTTCTGGTTTATGTGTACGATAATTAATGGTTTCTGGTTTTAAAACTTCTCCTCTTGAGTTTTCAAGAATTACTTCAGGTGAAGCCAAACCAATGGTTATTTTATTAAACTTTTTTACAGTGTATTTTTCTCTTTGTCTTGCCATGGTAATGGAATAGAATTAAATTGTAAAAATTATATTGTAATAGCAAGGCGTATTTTACAACGCCTTGCTACATTTTATTGCTAATTATTCTTCTAACTTCAGGTTTAAACCTAATCCTTTCAATTCGTGCATCAACACGTTAAATGATTCTGGTAATCCTGGTTCAGGCATCTTTTCTCCTTTTACGATTGCTTCATAAGTTTTAGCTCTACCCATAACATCATCCGATTTTACGGTTAAGATCTCTCTTAATGTAGCAGCTGCTCCATAAGCTTCAAGAGCCCAAACTTCCATCTCACCAAAACGCTGACCACCAAATTGTGCTTTACCACCAAGAGGTTGTTGTGTTATTAATGAGTATGGTCCAATAGAACGAGCATGCATTTTATCTTCAATCATATGCCCCAGTTTGATGATATAAATTACACCAACAGTTGCAGGTTGATCAAAACGTTCACCGGTTCCACCATCATATAAATAAGTGTGGCCAAAATCAGGAATTCCTGCTTTTTTAGTCAATGCAGTAATCTCATCAATATGAGCACCATCAAAAATAGGTGAAGCATATTTTTCGCCTAAATTCTTACCAGCCCAACCAAGTACTGTTTCATATATTTGCCCAATATTCATACGTGATGGTACTCCTAGTGGGTTTAATACGATATCAACCGGAGTTCCATCTTCTAAGAAAGGCATATCTTCAGCACGAACAATACGAGCTACAATACCTTTATTACCATGGCGTCCAGCCATTTTATCTCCTACTTTTAATTTACGCTTTTTAGCTACATAAATTTTTGCAAGTTTAATAATTCCTTTAGGCAATTCATCTCCTACGGTTACAGCAAATTTCTTTCTACGTAATGAGCCTTGTAAATCATTAACTTTAATCTTATAATTGTGAATTAATCTATTCACCAAGTTATTCAACGCTTTGTCAGTAGTCCATACACCTTTGGTTAAATGTTCAAAATCCGCAACTGAATTTAGCATTTTCAAAGTAAACTTTTTACCTTTTGGTAAAATCTCTTCTCCTAAATCATTCTGAACACCTTGTGATGTTTTACCGTTGATCAAGCTAAATAATTTATCAATAAGTAAATTTCTTAACTTGTCATAATCAATAGTAAATTGAACTTCAAGGTTATTTACATCCTCTTTATCCTTAACTCTTTTCGCTTTATCTTTAACTGCTCTTTGGAATAATTTTTTATTGATAACCACTCCTCTTAATGATGGTGAAGCTTTTAAAGACGCATCTTTTACATCACCTGCATTGTCACCAAAAATAGCTCTTAATAATTTTTCTTCCGGTGTTGGATCAGATTCTCCTTTGGGTGTAATTTTACCAATAAGAATATCTCCTGGTTTAATTTCTGCACCAATTCGAATCATACCATTTTCATCCAAATCTTTAGTTGCTTCTTCACTAACATTTGGTATATCCGCAGTTAATTCTTCAGCGCCTAATTTGGTATCTCTAACATCTAAAGAATACTCGTCTATATGAATGGATGTAAATATATCTTCCCGTACAACTTTTTCAGAGATAACAATCGCATCCTCAAAGTTATATCCTTTCCATGGCATAAAAGCCACTTTCATATTTCTACCCAATGCCAATTCTCCTTTTTCGGTTGCATAACCTTCACATAAAACCTGACCTTTGGTTACAGTATCTCCTTTTTGAACAATAGGATGTAAGTTGATGGAAGTACCTTGATTGGTTTTTCTAAACTTAATCAAGTTATAAATTTTAATCTCAGAGTCAAAACTTACTACTTCTTCGGCTTCTGTACGTTGGTATTTAATTTCAATTCTATCAGAATCCACATAAATTACTTTACCAGGACCTTCAGCATTGATCAATATTCTTGAATCTTCAGCTACTCTTCTTTCTAATCCAGTACCCACAATTGGTGATTCTGGTCTCATTAATGGTACCGCTTGACGCATCATATTCGATCCCATCAATGCACGGTTGGCATCATCATGCTCTAAGAAAGGAATTAATGAGGCTGAAATAGAAGATATTTGATTTGGCGATACATCCATATAGTTTACCTCACTAACAGGTACTACAGGAAAATCACCTTCTTCTCTTACTACAACTTTTTCTAAAACAATATTACCTTTATCATCTAATTCTAAATTAGATTGCGCAATTTTTTTACCTTCTTCTTCTTCTGCACTTAAATAAATTGGATCTTGTTTTATATCAATATGACCTTGTTTAACTTCTCTATAAGGCGTTTCAATAAACCCTAAACTGTTCACTTTGGCATATACAGCTAAAGATGAAATTAGTCCAATATTTGGACCCTCAGGAGTTTCAATCGGACATAATCTTCCATAATGTGTGAAATGCACATCACGAACCTCAAACCCGGCTCTCTCACGAGATAAACCTCCAGGTCCTAAAGCTGACAATCTACGTTTGTGCGTAATTTCAGCAAGAGGATTGGTTTGATCCATAAATTGTGATAACTGATTGGTTCCAAAAAATGAATTAATTACCGATGATAATGTTTTGGCATTAATCAAATCAATTGGTGTAAACACCTCATTATCACGAACGTTCATTCTTTCACGAATGGTACGAGCCATACGAGAAAGACCAACACCAAATTGTCCTGCAAGTTGTTCTCCAACTGTTCTTACACGACGGTTTGACAAGTGATCAATATCATCAACCTCAGCTTTTGAATTTACCAGGTTAATTAAATTTTTAACTATGGTAATAATATCGATTTTTGTAAGAACTTTTTGTTCTATATCAATATCTAAACCAAGCTTTTTATTCATTCTGTAACGACCAACCTCTCCCAGATTATAACGTTGTTCAGAAAAGAATAATTTATTAATTATACCTTTTGCAGTGTCATAATCTGGCGGTTCAGCATTACGTAACTGACGGTATATATGTTCAACAGCTTCTTTTTCAGAATTTGTTGGATCTTTTTGTAAGGTGTTATGAATAATTGCATAATCACCCGATTCATTATCTAATTTATGTAATAAAATAGTTTTTGCACCTGATTCAATTATTTCATCAATATGCTCTTTTTCTAAAACAGTATCTCTATCCAACACTATTTCATTACGTTCAATAGAAACTACCTCTCCGGTATCTTCATCAACAAAGTCTTCAAACCATGATTTTAATACTCTTGCTGCTAATTTTCTTTCGAGTACTTTTTTTAATCCACTTTTCGAAACTTTTACTTCTTCTGCAAGATCAAATATTTCGAGAATATCTTTATCTCTTTCATATCCAATTGCTCTAAAAAGCGTCGTAACTGGTAATTTTTTCTTTCTATCGATATAAGCGTACATCACTTGATTGATATCGGTAGCAAATTCGATCCAAGATCCTTTAAAAGGAATTACTCTTGCTGAATATAATTTGGTTCCATTTGCATGAAATGATTGTCCAAAAAATACACCTGGTGATCTATGTAATTGTGATACAACAACACGTTCGGCGCCATTTATACAAAAAGTACCACTATGTGTCATGTAAGGTATAACACCCAAATAAACATCTTGAACAATTGTTTCAAAATCCTCATGTTCAGGATCAGTACAATATAATTTCAAACGTGCTTTTAAGGGTACACTATAGGTTAATCCTCTTTCGATACATTCTTGAATTGAATATCTAGGTGGGTCAACAAAATAATCTAAGAATTCTAATACAAAGTTGTTTCTTGTATCTGTAATTGGGAAATTTTCCATGAAAGTTTTATACAAACCTTCATCACTTCTTTCATCAGATTTGGTTTCTAATTGAAAAAAATCCTGAAATGATTCTATTTGAATATCCAGAAAATCAGGATAATTGGTAATCAATTTAGCTGATGCAAAGTTTATTCTTTGGGTTTTTTGTTTCGTTGCCAATGGAGAAAAATTTAAATTAAATTATAAGAACGAATATATATACAAAATGGTTTAGGTCTATGAAATTATTTTCAAAGACCTAAACCTTAGCTTTTTAGCCGAAAACCTAATTACTTAAGCTCTACTTCAGCACCTGCTTCTTCTAAAGATTTTTTAAGACCTTCAGCCTCATCTTTAGAAATTCCTTCTTTGATTGGTGCTGGTGCACTATCAACAATTCCTTTAGCTTCTTTTAAACCTAAACCAGTTAATTCTTTAACCAATTTAACAACTGCTAATTTTGAACCACCTGCAGCTTTCAATATTACATCAAATTCTGTTTGCTCTTCTGCAGCTGCGTCACCACTTGCTGCTGGTCCTGCTACCGCTACAGCTGCTGCTGCTGGCTCAATACCATACTCGTCTTTCAAAATATTTGCTAATTCATTAACATCTTTTACTGATAAGTTAACTAATTGTTCTGCGAAATCTTTTAATTCTGCCATTTCTTTACTCTTTAAAATTTATTATTTAGTTTTTTGTGTGTGCTAATTATTTTTCTGATAAGGTTTTCAATATACCAGACAATGTATTACCTCCTGATTGTAATGCTGAAATAACATTTTTAGCAGGTGATTGTAATATGGTGATAATATCTCCAATCAATTCCTCTTTAGATTTAATGTTAACCAAGGCATCTAATTGGTCATCGCCAATATAAATTGCTTCTTCAACATATGCTCCTTTTAGTATTGGTTTATCAGAACCTTTACGGAATTCTTTGATAACTTTTGCTGGTGCATTACCAGTTTCTGAAATCATTATTGATGTATTACCTTTTAATGTTGTAGATAATTCACCAAAATCTTTTTCCGATTTCTCCATTGCTTTTGCAAGCAAAGTATTTTTAACAACTGCCAAATTTACGTTTGCTTTAAAGCAAGCTCTACGTAAATTAGATGTATCTGATGCGTTTAAGCCTGAGATATCAGCCAAATAGATAATATTATTATCAGTTAATTTGCCAGTTAATTCGTCTATTACTTGTGATTTTTCTTCTCTAGTCATAATTCAAATATTTAACTTGCTTTTAAACTGTTTTAGCATCTATTGCAACACTTGGGCTCATAGTACTAGACATAAAAATACTTTTTATATAAGTTCCTTTTACTGTTGCAGGTTTTAACTTTATTACTGTTTGAATTAATTCGTTTGCATTTTCAGCAATTTTATCAGCATCAAATGACGCTTTACCTATAGCTGCATGAATTATTCCAGTTTTATCAACTTTAAAGTCAATTTTACCACCTTTTACATCTTTAACTGCTTTAGCTACATCCATTGTAACAGTACCTGTTTTAGGGTTAGGCATTAAACCACGAGGGCCTAAAATTCTACCTAATGGTCCTAATTTTCCCATTACACTTGGCATAGTAACTATAACGTCAACATCTGTCCATCCTCCTTTAATTTTTTGAAGGTACTCATCCAATCCAACATAATCAGCGCCAGCTTCTTTTGCATCTGCTTCTTTATCAGGTGTCACTAAAGCCAATACTTTAACGTCTTTACCTGTACCATTTGGAAGTGTTACAACACCTCTTACCATTTGGTTCGCTTTACGCGGATCTACCCCTAAACGAATTGCAAGATCAACACTTGCATCAAAGTTTACGGTTGAAATTTCTTTTATTATAGAACAAGCGTCATTCAAATTATACGCTAAATTAGCGTCAACCTTTGTTTGTGCTTCTTTCTGTTTCTTTGTTAGTTTTGCCATCTTTACGCTGTTTTAACTGGAGCTTTTCCTTTTACACGAATTCCCATAGATCTTGCTGTTCCAGCAATCATAATCATTGCCGATTCAACTTGAAATGCATTTAAATCTTGCATTTTATCTTCAGCAATTTTTTTAACCTGATCCCAAGTAACTGTTGCTACTTTTTTACGGTTAGGCTCTCCAGAACCTTTTTTCAATTTAGCTGCTTCTAACAATTGTACAGCTGCTGGTGGAGTTTTTACAACAAAGTCGAAAGATTTATCCTTGTAAACATTAATTACAACGGGTAAAATTTTCCCAGCTTTATCTTGAGTTCTTGCATTAAACTGCTTACAGAACTCCATAATATTAACTCCGGCAGCACCTAATGCTGGTCCTACTGGTGGTGAAGGATTTGCTGCACCTCCACGAACCTGTAATTTTACTACCTTACTAATTTCTTTTGCCATTATTTAAATAAATTAATTAAGAAAACACATTAATTGGAAGCTAATGTATTAACCAAATTCTCGTAACATTTATGAAATTTTTTCAACTTGCATATAGTTTAATTCTAACGGTGTTTTACGACCAAAGATTTTCACCATAACTTCAAGCTTACGTTTTTCTTCGTTGATTTTTTCTATTGTTCCATCAAATCCATTAAATGGACCATCAATAACTTTTACTGTTTCACCACTAATAAATGGTATAACTACATTTTCATTTTGTACCGCAAGTTCATCTACCGTACCCAACATTCTATTTACCTCTGCTTTTCTTAAAGGTACCGGGTCACCACCTTTTGTTTCACCCAAAAATCCAATCACACCAGTTACCGATTTAATTACGTGAGGAACCTCACCGCTTAAAATTGCTTCTACCATAATATAACCAGGAAAATACACCTTTTCTTTATGGTATTTTTTTCCTTTTCGAATTTGAATTACTTTTTCGGTAGGCACCAATACTTGGCTAACAAAATCAGAAAGTCCTAAACGAGATATTTCATTCTCGATATAGGTTTTTACTTTATTTTCTTGGCCTCCTATTGCTCTTACAGCATACCATTTCATTACAGAAGTATCTGACATCTTATATATTAATTAAAAATATTAAAATACTTATCTAAGCCCATTTGAAAAACTTTATCTACCAAAAATACAGCTACTGCAAAAATAATAGTAAATACAGCTACCAAGACAGTGTTTTTTTGAGCCTGATCTCTAGGCATCCAAGTAACGTTATCTTTTAATTCGCCAAATGATTCTTTTATATAATTTACAAAACCCATTATTTATTTATTTTACGCACGGGTGGAGAGGCTCGAACTCCCGACACCTGGTTTTGGAGACCAGTGCTCTACCAACTGAGCTACACCCGTATGAAGTAGTATTAATCTACTTAATTAGTATCCTGTTTTTACTAAATAAAAACATGCTGTTTAAAAGAATATAAGGCACCTCTTAAAAAGAAGCACCTGATATCCAATTTTAATTGATTAGACTAAATAAATTAATCTAATATTTCAGTAACCTGACCTGCACCAACTGTTCTACCACCCTCACGGATTGCAAAACGTAAACCTAAGTTCAATGCTATTGGTTGTAATAAATCAACAGTAATAGTTAAGTTATCACCTGGCATTACCATCTCAACTCCGGCAGGTAAGTTAATTGTACCTGTTACATCCGTTGTTCTTACGTAAAACTGTGGACGGTAATTTTTATGAAATGGAGTATGACGTCCACCTTCTTCTTTTTTCAAGATATAAACCTCAGCTTTGAATTTTGCATGTGGTGTAACAGAACCTGGCTTACAAATTACCATTCCTCTTTTAATATCTTCTTTTGCAATACCTCTTAATAAGATACCTACATTATCTCCTGCTTCACCTCTATCTAATATTTTACGGAACATTTCAACACCCGTAACAGTAGAAGTCAATTTTTCAGCACCCATTCCAATAATATCTACAGAATCACCAGTATTAGCAACACCCATTTCAATACGACCAGTAGCAACAGTACCACGACCAGTAATTGAGAATACATCTTCAACAGGCATTAAGAAATCTTTATCAACATCTCTTTTTGGTAATTCAATCCATGTGTCAACAGCATCCATCAATTCCATAATAGAATCAACCCATTTTGGCTCACTGTTCAAACCACCTAAAGCAGAACCTGCAATAACCGGAGTATTGTCACCATCGTATTCATAGAAATCTAATAATTCTCTGATTTCCATTTCAACCAATTCTAACAATTCTTCATCATCAACCATGTCTACTTTGTTCATAAACACTACCATTCTAGGAATACCTACCTGACGACCTAATAAGATATGCTCACGAGTTTGTGGCATAGGACCATCTGTTGCAGCTACTACCAAAATAGCACCGTCCATTTGAGCAGCACCAGTTACCATGTTCTTTACGTAATCCGCGTGACCTGGACAGTCAACGTGTGCGTAATGACGTTTTTCTGTTGCATATTCTACGTGTGACGTATTAATTGTAATACCTCTTTCTTTTTCTTCTGGAGCGTTATCGATTTGATCAAAATCTTTAACTTCACAAAATCCTTTTTTAGCCAATACAGTAGTTATAGCAGCTGTTAAAGTAGTTTTACCGTGATCTACGTGACCAATTGTACCAATATTTAAATGTGGTTTCGAGCGGTCAAAATGTTCTTTTGCCATGATTGTTAATTTTTAATCTTAGTTATATATATTTGTGTTTAATTCTTTTTTTTTGAAGCCCAAACTTTGAGCCAATGACGGGATTTGAACCCCTGCCTACCGGCAGGCAGGCGTGACCGCGGTCACTCACTTTCATTTTTCAATATTTTCATTAGCAACAACCTATCATTTATTTAACAGAGCCAATGACGGGATTTGAACCCGTGACCTCTTCCTTACCAAGGAAACGCTCTACCCCTGAGCTACACCGGCTTTTAATTGTTTTGCAGAACCGGACTCCTCTCACTTTCATATACTCTCAATTTTTATTCTTCTTGGAGTAGATTTTATTTTCACAAAACGTCATCATTCTTCTTTTTTTGTTGTGAAAAAACAGAGCGGGAGACCGGGCTCGAACCGGCGACAATCAGCTTGGAAGGCTGAAGCTCTACCAACTGAGCTACTCCCGCTTAAATTTTTTATTATTAATAAATTCATGTGGGGAGAGCAGGATTCGAACCTGCGAAGGTTTCCCAACAGAGTTACAGTCTGTCCTCGTTGGCCGCTTGAGTATCTCCCCTCAATTATTTATTATTTCGTTTCAAAGAACTGAGCCGATGGAGGGACTCGAACCCACGACCTGCTGATTACAAATCAGCTGCTCTAGCCAGCTGAGCTACATCGGCTTTTTTATTAAAAAAATTCAAAAAATTCGATCAAAATCGCATAGATATTTTTGAATTTCCACATAAAAAAACAAACCGCTTTTTCTAACGGTTTGCAAATGTAAAAAGTTTTATTAGTTCTGCAAAACTTTTTGATATATTATTTCGATTATTTTTATGCCCTTAATTTTTCTTTTCGTTTTACTAATTGTCTTTTCAAGGAGTCTAATGACAAACTCAAACCCTCTTCAAAAGTTTTACTCAATTTTTTAACCACTATATCATTGCCTGGTAAATT
Organism: Flavobacteriaceae bacterium; assembly: GCA_021647985.1. Taxonomy (GTDB): domain Bacteria; phylum Bacteroidota; class Bacteroidia; order Flavobacteriales; family Flavobacteriaceae; genus Lutimonas. The sequence goes on from JAKITQ010000023.1 coordinate 40,081, forward strand.
AATTTTTACTTCAGTTATTTTATTCTCTTTTTCACTTGTGCTTTGTACTTTTAAAAAAACTTCAGCACCCAATAAATGGTCATGAAACTTTTCGAGGTTGTTAACTTTTTTTTCAATGTATTTCATTAAATCAGTATCAATATTAAAATTAACAGATTGCACAGATATTTTCATAAGTTAATTGTTTTTATTGCCCCTTGGATGGGCATGGTTATACATTATTTTTAAATCTTTCAAACTACTATGCGTATAAACCTGAGTTGATGCCAAACTCGAATGACCTAACAACTCTTTTACAGCATTTAAATCAGCTCCCTCATTCAACAAATGTGTTGCAAAGGAATGCCTAATAACATGTGGACTTTTTTTTGTTTTAACAGATACTTTACTAAAGTAATCATTTATTAATCTATATACAAGTGTTGGATAAATTTTTTCTCCCTTGCTTGTAACAAAAAAATGATCGTTTGTAGTTTGTAATTTTGCTTTTTGAATTTTATAATTTTCTATAGATTCTATTACTGAATTTAATAACGGAATCTGTCTTTCTTTATTTCTTTTTCCTCTTACTTTAACAATACTTTGTGAAAGGTCAATTGATGTGTTTTTTAAATCAATTAATTCTGATCTTCTCATACCTGTAGAATACAGCAATTCAATCAATAATTTATCTCTAACCGATTTGAAATCATCAGTATCTTCAAAACCCTGTAACACGGCAAACATCTCCTTTTGCGAAAAAGGTACATTTATTTTTTTTGCAACCTTTAGGGATTGGTGTTTCCGTAAAGGAGATTGATCGATTTGTTTGGTTTTTAATAAAAAATTAAAATAAGATTTTAAAGAACTAACTTTTCTATTAATTGTACGGTTTGTAATACCATTTTCCACCAAACTAATAATCCAACTTCTTATAATACTATATGGTACAATAGAAACATTACTCTCATTAAACTCTTTTTCACAAAACACCTTAAAAGACTCTATATCTTTTTTATAAGCAGTGATAGTAAATGGCGAATATTTTTTTTCGTAATTAATATATTCTATAAAATGAAGTATACTCAAAATAATTATTTTTCTTATTCAATCAACATTGTTAGTGTCATGTCAAGCATATTTTAGTCATACCAAGTTTTGTTCTTTTTGCCGATAGCTTCGTTGATATTTTTAACCATATCTAAGGCTATGCTGAAAAATATCGCCTTACTCTCAACAAAAATAAACTTCTACTTAAACGACACAATACATTTGACATAACACTAGGTAAAATTACCTGTATCAAACCTAATATTATCAAAGTTACAAAATTTAAGAAAACTATTTTAAATATTTAACAAAAAAAATCCCGCCTAGGCGGGATTTAAGTTTTATGTTTAAAAAACATAAATTATATATTTCAACATAGAACTAACCTTTCTCTTCAGCGGTTCTTATTGCCTGAACATATTGTGCTTTTTGTAATTGTTTACGTTTTACAACTGACGGTTTTGTAAATTGTTTACGCTCACGTAATGTTCTCATAGTTTTTGTACGGTCAAACTTTCTTTTAAAACGTTTTAACGCTCTATCTATATTTTCACCATCCTTTACTGGGATTATCAACATAGCTTGTCACCTCCTTTCATAAACGCTTCTATAATTATTGTTATTTTTGGGCTGCAAATGTACAAATATTAATCAATTAAAAATATTTTTTTATATTTATTTTTTTGCCATAATTCAAATATACATTTATGGACTCAATTAATTCGTCTCAACAATAGTAGACATTCCAATCTCATATAAACTAGGTTTACCGCCACTATCATTATGTGTTATTAATCTACCATTAAAATTGATTAAACCAGAGGTTTCGCTAATCAGATTATCAAGATTTGTTATTCTCTCGATTTTCAATTTTCTGGTAACATCGTCAATAACTAACAAATCATCATCTACTACCAACAAGTCATCTCCATCTTGGCAACCAAGGCTTATAAAAAATATAAAAAGTAATTTTAAAAAATCCATGATGATCATTTAATCATTAAATAGGTCTACTCGTCCTTTTTCCCAAAAATTCTTTTAAATAGTGATTTTTTCTTTTTTCGTTTTGATTTACGTTCCGCTTTTTTTGATGCTTTCTCAAAGGTAGTATTTTTATTTTTAAAGATACTTTCAAACATTTTTTCAATATCAGAAATATCGACATAATCATCACAATTCAAAGCATTTTCTATTTCGATAGGTAACTTTTCAAAGTTGACAAAATATTTATTTTTTAACTTTTTATTCTTCTGTGCCTTTTGTAAAATTTTGGCTACCAGAGGTAAAGCCAATGAACTTCCGGATCCATTCGCTCCGTTATTGAAGTGAATAGCCGGCAAGGTGGCTCCTACTCTTGTAGCCAGCACCAAATTGGGGTTATAGGCTATAAACCAAGCATCAGCATAATCTTGTGAAGTTCCTGTTTTACCTGCCAATGGCAAATTAATGCCATAAGCATTTTGGATGGATCGCCCTGTTCCTTCCACAATGGCTTTTTGCAAAATGGCATTTAATATATCAGTACTTAGTTTCTCTAATATTTTTACAGAAGTGCTTAAGTTTTTATTCTCAAACAAAATTTTTCCTTCGCTCGTTTTAATATAGGTAATAATTTGAGGTTCTACTTTATACCCACCATTAGCGAAACTTGCATAAGCAAAAGCCATCTCATACAAACTAGCTGTAGAAGTACCCAAAGCAGTGGCTGGTTTTTTTAACAATCTTTGAGAGAACCCCAAATTATACCAAGTGTTTTCCAAACTACTAAATGGGATTTGCATAAAAAGGTTTACTGTTGGTATATTCATAGATTTTGCCAATGAAGCTGCTATTGAATACTTCCCTCCAGTTGTATGATTGTAATTTTGAGGTTGCCAATTTTCAAAATCTGTTAAAACCAATGGGGCATTATCTAAGTATTGACATGGCATTGCTCCTTCTTCAAATGCTGTAAGGTAAATTATTGGTTTAAATGCCGAAGCTGTTTGTCTTTGCGCAAATATTTGATCATAGGGTTGGGTTCGAAAATCAATACCTCCAACCCAAATTTTAATTGCTCCAGTATTGGGATCTGCTGCTAACAAACCTGCTTGCAATAGTGTTAAAGCATGCTTCAAACTGTCTCTTACTGAAATAGAATCTGTATAAAAACCTTTCCACGAAAATACTTCTCTGTTCTTCTTTGAATCTACACTTTTCGTCAATTTCAATTTCTTTAATTGCGCAGCAACTAATTTATTTAAAGCAACCTTACTCGACCCACTTCTATACTGTTTGTTTAAACGGTTTTGCATTTTACCCAAGTGGCTTTTAAATGCAGATAATGCATAATTTTGAAGGTCTATATTTAGGGTAGTTCCAATAATCAACCCACTCTTTCTTATATCGTAAACCGTATCATTTTCTTTATTTATTGTTTTTAAAATTGCATTAACTTCCTTTTTTACCTGAACCAAAAAATAATTGGCTATACCTTCCGATTCTAAATTTGCATAATCTAAAACTAGTGGTAGTGCCTGTATCGAATCTGTAATTTCATTAGTTAAATAGTCATACTTTTTCATTTGATCTAAAACAACATTTCTTCTATTTAATGCATGTTCGGGATACAACCTTGGATTGTAATAAGTATTTGCTTTTAACATGCCTATCAAGACAGCTGATTCTTCAATTTTCAATGCACCAATATTCTTATTAAAATATCTTCTTGAAGCTGACTCTATTCCCAAAACATTTTCCCCAAACGGAACTGTATTTAAATAAAGTGTCAATATTTCTTCTTTTGAATATATGTTTTCTATTCTCGACGCTAAAATTGCTTCTTTAATTTTTGTCACTGGCATTGTTAAAGGTCCGTAGATTTTACGACCATACATATTTTTTGCCAATTGCTGTGTAATTGTACTACCGCCACCCGATCTTTTTTGTTGCAGTAGAATGGTTTTGAATAAAACGCGAAATAAACTTCTAGAGTCTACCCCTTTATGGTCAAAATACCTTGTATCTTCTGTAGCTATTAGTGCATTGATTAAATGTTTTGGTATTTGATCAAATGCAATATTTGTTCTGTTTTTCACAAAATATTTACCAATCAAAGTTCCATCATCTGAAACAACTAAAGAAGCTGTATCATTTTTAAAATCTTTCAATTCTTTTACCGTAAATACATGACCAAAAACCCCAAAAGAAACTGCTGCAAAAAATAATCCGAAAATTAATATTGCTACTAATAATAATTTAACAAAAATTTTTGTGATTTTTTTTATCATACTACTTTACAACACTTTGTGTGATTTTGAGTTGTGAATGTTGAGTTATGAATTAATTTAATAAACAAATATCAACGAGTTATCGCATCCAATCAATACTAAACAACTAACTGTAAATCAATCAAATAAAAAACATAACGAACTCTTGACTTTAATATAGTAAAAGTTAACAAGATTTTAATTGAGGTAAATAAGACATTAATTTTTAATTACAACCAATGTTGCAACATAACCAGTTAATATATTCCATTCTTGATCGGCCAGTAAGTTTCCATTGCCATCATACACCCTAAACTCTGCAGTATTAGGCCCCGAAGTTCCTTGATTCAAAGCTTCAATATCTATACGATTAAAACCTTCTTTTAAGTCAATATCCACAACGTAATAACCAGATTGTAAAATAATATTAGATCTTACAACTTGATCATTGACATACAACCTAACTCTATCACCATCCACATAGCTGTGATCTCTACTTTCAATTCTTATCTTATCGGTACTCGTTTCTATTTTACCAAGCTCTAGTTTTGTTTTTATTTTAACATCACTAATATCTTTACCATTCCAGAACTTTTTTACAAGTACATCTTTCTCAATAACATTATGATCTTGCAAACTTTTATTTTTTTTATTTGGAATTACACCATACTTTGGGAAATTATCAGAAATTTCATCCATAGTGCCAAAAGGTGTTATTGTCTCTCCTTTTTTAGCAACCACACTTGCTACATCTGGTAATATTTTTTTCTCTTTACTCTTTTCTTCAGGCTGAAAACTAAAAGCATTGGTTTCAATTACTTTGTTATTATCAATTTGAGCCAATACACTGCCAGAAATAAATAGATAAAGTATAATAATATGAAACTTTTTAATTTGCATAAATAGACGCAGTAAATTAAATAATATTTGTTATTTTATTGGGGCACAAAATACAAATTAAACCATATTAATTTATTAAATCTTTATTAAAGTTTAAACGCTATTTTTTTAGATGTCTCTGAATTTTTTTTATCGCATTCTCAATTGATTTTTCGGGTTCAATTACATTTAAATCACCCCAAAACTCCGGATTTGAAAAACCAGACGCTCTATCATTTAAAATCACATTGGTTTTCAATTTTTCTTTGTTCTTTAAATGTGCTTTAGATAAATTTTGACTCCAATCGGTCACTGCCATCTCAATAGTTAAATGATATAGAGAATTGAATAATTTTTTATTCCAATCTACTTTAAAACTAAGTTCAATTCGGCTATAGCCAAAATACCATTTACCTCCATTATTTCTATAGTCAACAATATAATTGGTTCTAACTGGTATCACGTCTGCTTTAGCAGGTTTTTTCTTTACAAAAAACCTGCTTGCTTTTTGTAAATTTTGAAGATTCAAACTATAAACCGTTTTAACCAATGCAAAGCTTTGTGTATCAACATATAATTTTCCTTGATAATAGGGTTCAACAATAGAACTCTTTTGAATAAAATTTATGACATAAACCGTATTATTATTCATACTTATCACCTTGTCAAAGGTAAACTTGTAAATATCAAAAATATCACTTGAAAAAAATACATCTTGATTCTTAATCATATCCATAGCTAAATTATTGTATGGACCTCCTTGTAACTTAATTACTAAAGTATCTATTTTTCTATAATCTGTACTCTTTCTTGCTTTTATTAGTTTAACATTATCGCGAGGTTGTGACTTATATGGATATTTATAAATATCTATTACAGCCTCTGATAATGAAGCGTATGATCTTCTTTTCTTGATAGACTCTCTATAAAAAGCCTTCATAATTAAAGGGGTTTCATAATAATTATCTCGCCTATTATCCATTACTTTTTTAATAATCATCATAGGATCTTTTGTGACAATACTAACATCTGGTAATTTTTCAACAGACTCTTCTAACTTGATAACAAATTTGTTGTTAGTGAAACTGGATAGTGGAATACGTTTATTATAATAACCCAAATAAGTTATGGTTACATTTCTGTCTAATATACTTTTTGGCGCCTTTAATATAAATTTACCTTCTGTATTTGTTATTGTAGAAATATTAGTTCCGTCTACAACCAAACTTGCAAATTCAAGCGTTTTCTTTGAATTATTATCTTGAACAACACCTTTAAATTGAATAAATTCACTGGAATTAGTTTCTTGACCTACAGACTTCTGCATACTATATGTATATACAAACACCATGAAAAAAAATAAGATTCCAGAAATGATCTTTTCTCTTTTTACCTTCATATTTACTTTCATTTTAGAAATGTTATAATTGAAATTTTTACAACGTCAAGTTAATGATTTTTAAATAGATAAATTATAAAATTTATTTAAAGTTTAAACAAAATATCATAAAACTCTAATCCATCTTATAAATTATCGGGTTAAAGGCTTTAGAGGCTATTATTACCTTATCACCAATTTGCAATTTACTTGCCTCCTCAGTATCAGCAACTACTTTCACCAAATCTTTTCCAATTAAAACAGTGATAATATAAATAAAATCTTGATTCACCATTTTTATTACTTCACCAATAAATTGAAATTTGGCGAATCCTTTATTCTGTGTAAATACTTCTGTAGGTATTCCTTGATTAATTATTTTTCCTTGATCAATTTCAAATAAATAATCCGACATTTTTATAATCTCCGATACATCGTGGCTTATCAATATTGTAGTGAGTTTATATTCATTATGAACCTGTAACACATATTGTTGTAACTTTTGTCTCATTTCATTGTCTAAGGCGGATAATGGTTCGTCAAGCATTAAAACCTGGGGTTTTTTAACCAATGCCCTTGCTAATGCAACCCTTTGTTTTTGGCCGCCCGAAAGCGTTTCTGGTTTCCTATCCCTTAAATCGCCTAAATCAATTATATCTATTAGTTCATTTATAATCTTCTTATCTTGACTTTTAGTTAAGGCAAAAAGCAAATTTTCTTTTACACTCATGTTGGGAAACAAAGCATACTCTTGAAAAACAAAACCGATATTTCTTTTTTGAGGAGGCAAACAAATTCCTTTAGAAGAATCTAACCAATAGTCATCATTAACTTTTATAACACCCGTACCTGCCTTTAACAAACCTGCAATAATTTTTAAAATGCTTGTTTTTCCTGCCCCGGATTTCCCATAAATAGTAACCAATTTTCCTTCAACTATTTCTAAACGTATGTCTAAGATCATTTGACCAGAAGTAGACTGTAGTTTTTTAGTAATTGCAATCTCTATCATGAGACAATTCTTTTAAAGTAACCACCATTTATTAAATACACCATAAGTAAAATAATAAAAGTAATTGCAAATAGAATTAATGAATAGTTGTTTGCGGCATCATAATTTAAAGATTCAACCTCATCATATATGGCAATGGAGGCAACTTTAGTTTTTCCAGAAATATTACCACCTATCATTAAAACAACGCCAAATTCTCCAATGGTATGTGCAAAGGCCAGAACTACACCCGTTATTGTAGCCTTCTTTATATTTGGCAATAAGACCATAAAAAGCGTGGCTGTTTTCGATTTTCCCAAAACATAAGCAGCTTCCTTCAAGTTGTTGGGTAAATTTGAGAACCCCGCTTGTAAAGGGTGTACCATAAACGGTAAGCTATAAATAATCGACGCTAATAACAACCCTTCAAAAGAAAAAATCAAACGCAAACCAAACCATTCATCCAGCCAGCTACCAAATGCGTTAGAAGGACTAAATGCTATTAACATATAAAAACCTAGAACCGTTGGCGGTAAAACTAAAGGCATACTAACTAAGGTTTCTATCAAAGGTTTTACTCTAGACTTTGTATATGCCAACCAATAAGATAGAGGTATTGCAATTATTAAAAGCAATACCGTTGTGATAAAGGCCAATTTAAAGGTTAAAATAAGTGGGGTCCAATCTATCATTTTGTCAACATCAATTCATT
>JAKITQ010000079.1 GCA_021647985.1 Flavobacteriaceae bacterium
TCACAAAAACCAAGTGGGAAGGTGGTATGGAATTGGAATTGATAAAAGAAAATAAAACAAATGATTTATACTTATTAGAAATTAACCCTCGTTTTCCGGCATGGATATATCTGGCAGTTGGGTGTGGTCAAAATCATCCGGAAATGCTTGTTAAATATTTGATGAAAGAAAAAGTGGATCCAATAAAAAAATACAATATAGGTAAAATGTTTATTCGATATTCCTACGATTTAATTTGTGATATGGATAAATATGAAAAAATGTCAATACATGGCGAAGTTTAATACAAAATACTAAATATGAGCAAATTAAAATACGAAAGTCCGATAATTAAACAAATTAATGCTGGTATTACCAGTAAATTTGGTGAATTAAATTCGTTAAAACCAACCACACATATTGCAAATGTTTCGGTAAAAGGTATGATCGAAGAGTATGGTTCTCCACTTTTTGTTTTGAATGAACAAACCATAAGAAATACATATCAGGATGCTTATCATGCATTTTCTACCCGGTATCCTAATGTGCAATTTGCTTGGTCATATAAAACCAATTATATAGAAGCTGTTTGTAAGGTTTTCCACCAGGAAGGTGCTTGGGCTGAAGTTGTTTCAGGGTTTGAATATAAAAAAGCATTGGATAACGGTGTTCCCGGAGATAAAATTATTTTTAACGGCCCTGATAAATCAGACGATGATCTTAAAACTGCCATTGACAATAATTCTCCTATTCACATTGATCATTTTGATGAATTATACAGTTTGATCTTATTAACTGAACAATTAGGAAAAAGAGCTAAAGTTGCCATTAGAGTAAATATGGATACTGGCATAAAACCACTTTGGGACAGATTTGGTTTTAATTATGAAAATGGGCAAGCTTGGGAAGCGGTAAATAAAATAATTTATTCAAAAAATTTGGATTTAATAGGTTTTCATACCCATATTGGAACATTTATATTAGACCCTAAAGCTTATGGTGTTGCAGCTTCTAAACTGGCTAAACTGGCCATTAGTGTTAAAGATAAATACAAACACGATATCCAATACATTGACATGGGAGGTGGTTTTGCCTCTAAAAATACTTTAAAAGGTTCTTATTTAAGTGGTACCGATTTGGCTCCTTCATTTAGTGACTATGCCGATAGCATTACACAAGCTTTGTTAAATGCTGGTTTTAGCACGGAAGATTTACCTTTATTAATTTTAGAAACCGGCAGGGCTTTAATTGATGATGCAGGTTCTTTATTAGGAACAGTTTTGGCAAATAAAAGGTTATCTACAGGAAGAAGATCGATGATTATGGATTTTGGTGTAAACACTTTATTCACCTCTTTTTGGTACAATCATATCATTTCACCCGCACAAGAATGCAGTTTATACACAGAAGACACCATTATGTACGGACCTCTTTGTATGAATATTGATATTATTAGAGAAAGCATCAATTTACCTCCATTAAATAAAGGCGATCATGTTGTTGTTCATAGAATAGGAGCTTATAACATGACCCAATGGATGCAATTTATCACTTTAAGACCAAAAGTGGTGATGATTGATACCAAAGGAAAACCTCATATTATTAGAAAGGAAGAAACAAAAAATTACGTTTCTGAATTAGAGGTAACACCAAATTATTTAAATTCTTTTGATCTGTAAAAAATAAGTGATGGAGGCCAAAGGTGTTTATTGGAAATTCTTAAGGAATAGTGTTTTAAATAGTTACTCTCAAATATTTTTTTCGAAAAATAAGGTTTTAGCAGTATCGATTTTAATTGCAACACTTCTTATACCTGGCGTTGGCCTTTGGGGATTATTAGGTGTAGTCTTTACCAATGTTTTAGCCTATAAACTAGGATTTCATAAAGCATCCATATTAGACGGTTTATACGGTATAAATTCTCTTTTGGTTATTTTAGGATTATCGGTTTTCTTTAAAACAAACCTTCCATTTATTTTTGTTTTTTTCGCGATCAATATTTTAACCCTTATACTTTCTGTTGCTTTTGCAAATTTATTGGCAAGATTTAATTTGCCTTTTTTAGCATTTCCTTTTATCATTGCTATTTGGATTACCTTTTATGTTATGAATAGTTATTCTAATTTAGAAGTTGATGAGGGTAATATTTTCTTTATCACCAAATTGTATAAAATTGGTGGTTTTTCCTTAGTTGAATTTTATAAAAATTTTGAAGAAATACCAATTCCCCAAATAATTATAGGTTATTACAAATCTATGGGAGCTATAGTATTTCAGTCGCATTGGGTTGCCGGGTTTCTAATTTCAACAGGTTTATTAATTGCATCAAGAATTTCATTTACTTTATCCATTATTGGGTATTTAATTGGATACATATACTTTATAGTTGTTGGAGAAAATATTCAAAACCTCCAATATGGGTATATCGGATTTAACTTTATACTTTTTGCAATTGCTACTGGAGGTTTTTATTTTGTTCCTAAAAGGAATATCCAAATAGCAGTAATTATTTTAACACCTGTCTTAGGCTTACTAATCACCGGTTTAAGTGGTTTCTTAAATATCTTTGGATTACCAGTTTTTGCTTTGCCCTTTATGCTGATGACCGTTTTGATTATTTATGCATTGAATTTTACAAACAAACAAAACATTTTCCCAAAAGTAGTTTACCAAACCTACTCTCCCGAAAAAAACTTATACAATTACAATAATTATTTTGAGAGATTTGGAAGTAGTATACAATTTATGAAAATTGGTTTGCCTTTTTTTGGAAAATGGAAAATATGGCAAGGTCAAAATGGGCAACATACCCATAAGGGAGACTGGTCAAATGCATGGGATTTTGTAATAGTTGATGGCAAAAATAACACCTACAAGGACAAAGGACTGCTCTTAAATGATTATTATTGCTATAATACGCCAGTTATAGCACCGACCAATGGAACTGTTGTAGACATCAATGATGGCATAGAAGATAATGAACCTGGTAATATTAATACCATTCACAACTGGGGCAATTCGATTGTAATTCAACATGATAGTTTTTTATATTCACAACTAAGTCATTTAAAACTCGGATCCTTTAAGGTGAAAATTGGAGATCATGTTACCAAAGGAGAAGTACTTGCTAATTTAGGTAACTCTGGTAGATCACCACAACCCCATTTGCATTTCCAATTACAGGCTACTCCATATGTTGGATCAAAAACAATTAAATATCCACTCAGTTACTATATAAATTACAACAAGCAAATTGAAGAATTTACAACTTTTAAATATCCTAAAGAAAATGATTTTATTAGTGATATTAGTATTAATAAGGTTTTAAATGAGGCATTTGACTTAATTCCCGGCATGGTATTTACAGTTAGTTCTACACATGAAAATATTGAAAATTCTACTTGGGAAATTCATACAGATGCCTATAATTTAACATATATTTATTGTACAAAATCCAAAGCGATTTCTTATTTTATAAACGACGGAACTGTACTTTATTTTACCTCTTTTGAAGGGGATAAAAATTCTCTACTTTATTACTTTTACTTAAGTGCTTTTAAAATATTTATTGGTGATTATAAATCTTTAACGGTTCGTGACGTCTACCCTATTCATATGGTTTTTGATGGTTTTCAAAAATTTTTACAAGACTTTATTGCTCCATTCTTCCCTTATTGTGAAGCCAAATACGAATCTAAACTTATAGAAATTAACAAGGAAGATAAATCATTTGTCATCCATTCGGTTTTAAATAAAACCCTAGCAAAAAAAACAACTGAAACTGTTTTATTTGAAATAACTGGGACTGGGAAATCAGCTAAAAAAATAATAGTGAAATTAAATAATTTGTCTTTTGAAATAGATATTAATCTTAAAAAGCATTTCTAATGAAAATATATATATCCATAATAATGATTGGCATAAGTTTCTTAACTTTTTCTCAAACAAAAGATTTTGATGCAGAAACCTTGTCTCTTTTCCAAAAAAAAGCTTGGCCTGATTTAATAACAACTGCAGAAAAAGCTAAATATAATAACCAAGCTACATTTGAGATTGACTACCGTTTGGCAGTAGCTTATTTTAATACCCAAAATTATCATGACAGTGCCCAGTTATTTGAAAATATTATTGACAAATACCATGTTAAAAATGATCCTATATTAGAATATTTGTACTATGCTTACCTATATACCGGAAGACCACAAGATGCGCTTTTAATTGCCAGTGAATTTCCGTTTCATTTACAAAAAAAAATAGGTGTGAAAAAATTTGCAATTATTGACAATTTAAATGTCGAAGGTGGGTTAAAAATGAGTGATAATAAAGATATTGGTATTGATAACATTACATATTTTAATGGAGGTGTTGGTCAACAATTAGGGTATCGCGTTAAATTAGAACACGCATATACACGCTTGTCTCAAAATTATTTTGATTTGGATTATATCCAAAATGAATATTATGTGAACATGAAAGCACAATTAGCAAAGGGCTTAACCTTAATTCCTACTTTTCATTATATCAAAACATTCGACAATAATGGAACTTCACACCGTGGAAATAATGATGTATTTAATAATCAACAAATTAATCAAACAACACAACTATTTAATTTATCACTTAAAAAACAATGGCATCGTTTTAGTATTTCACCAAATATAATTTATGCTTCTACAAATAATGATGAATTTGGATCTTTTACAAATATGCAATTTGGATTACAAATGGGTTATTCTATCAAAGCTTTAAATGATAAATTATGGCTTGGTGCTGGAGGTGATGTTAAAAGTACTGATATTGACACCGATTTTATCTGGAATTTAAAAGCCCTTTATAACTTTAACGCTAAAACTTATGTATATGCTAGATATTTAAACGCTAATACCACTAATTTTGCAGTTGATGATGGAAGGTATTATTACAATTCAATTTCAACCTTTATCGATAATTTCAGTGTAACCTTTGGATATAATTTTTCTCCAAAATTTTCTTGGTACTTAAATTACCAATATGAAAATGCAACGGATTTTGATTATAATATATCTTTTACCTACAATACCTTAATTACTGGTATTCAAATTGTTCTATAAAATATTAAAAAAATGAAAAAAATACTTTTAGCAAGTTTAATAATTTTCCAATTTACTATTGGAAACGCACAGCAAAATAATTTATTATCGGTATTTGAAACTAGTTATTCGCATCAAGCAAATCTAGATTATCATAAAGCCTTTGAAGTCTTACAAAAAGTTTACCCAAATAATTTAGTGAATTACGAACTCAATTTACGATTAGGATGGTTAAGTTATATGCTAGGCGAATTCAACAGATCGGAAGATTATTACACAAAAGCAATGGAATTAAAACCGCTTTCCTTAGAAGCATTAAATGGAAAAATTCTACCCTTATTAGCACAACAAAAATACGATAAAGTAATTCAATTGTCAGAAAAATCGCTTTCTATTAGTCCAAATAATTCAAAAGCAGAATATTATATCGGTATCTCTAATTATTATTTAAAAGACTATGTAAAATCTGAAAAATATTTAGAAAACGCAATAAATAAATACCCTTTTAATCTCGATATTAATTTAATGCTGGGGTGGACAAAGTTTGCCTTGGGTAAAAAAAATGAGGCCAAAGTACTCTTTTTAGTTGCTCAAAGAAACTCTCCTCAAAATAAAAGTGTCATTTCGGCAATTGAATTGATTAATAAATAGGGCTTGCTGATTTTCAAATAAATCAAACACATTTATTTGATATACAGCACAATACTTATATTTTTCATCAATTATTTCTTGTTTAAATGCATATATTTTAGTATCTTTCTATCATAAACCCTTGCAGTTATGATAAAATACACGCCCAGTAATCAATTAACCTTATCGGGGTTTACACATCCCTTTGATCAAGAATTATGGCCAGAGAATCGTTGGGTCAAACTGGCACTAATTATCCCTTGGGATGCTTTGGCATCTGTATATTCACAAGAACTTAGTACAACATCTGGTCGTCAGAGCATCGATGTTCGTATGGTTATTGGTGCGCTGATTGTAAAACATAAATTGGGTATAGATGACAGAGGAACTGTGGCTATGATAAGTGAAAACATTTATCTTCAATATTTTTGTGGATTGAAAAGTTTTCAAACCAAAGAGCCATTTCATCCCACGGTATTTGTCGATATTAGAAAGCGAATGGGAGCAAGTAATTTTGATGCTTGGAATGCCCTTATTATAAAACGGGCAGATGATTTAAAACCTAAAACAACGAAAACAATTAGCAAAGAAGAAGATGATTCTTCAAAAAAAGATTCCAATTCAATTAAAAACAAAGGCACATTAAAAATAGATGCTACGGTAGCCAATCAGAAGATTGTTTTTCCCACCGATGCAGGATTGTTAAATACAGCAAGAAAAGAAACCGAGCGCATGATTGACTTGTTGTACAAGCAATCAGGATTAACAAAAAAGCCACGAGATTACCGTAGAATAGCAAGGACAGGATATTTAGTCTTTTCAAAAAAAAGGAGGAAATCAAAAAAGGTGATTGGCAAATTTATACGCAAACAATTGGGGTATGTAAAACGTAATTTGAGCTATATTGAAATGCTATTAGAGACCATTGAAACTCAAAAAAGAAATGAACAATTTATAGGGGTGTTTCCTGAAATGCAAAACCCTTATCCCTGTAAGTTTCCACTCTCAAAACGGGATCAAAAAATATATTGGGTAATCAGGCTTCTCTATGAGCAACAAAAGGATATGTATGATAAAAAAGTTCATAGCGTAAAAGATAGAATTGTGAATATTTACCAACCCTATGTTCGTCCTATACCCAGAGGCAAAGATAAAGCTTCCACAGAATTTGGAGCAAAAATAAGTGCCAGCGAGTGCGACGCAATGAGTCGTGTAGAACATATAAGTTGGGATAATTTTAATGAATCGATAGATGCTAAGCTCCAAATAAAAATTTACAAAACTACCTATGGTCATTATCCAGAATTACTTCTTGCAGACCGTATTTACCTTAACAGAGAAAACAGAAAATGGCTTAAAGAAAAAAATATAAGAATAGTTGGAAAACCCTTGGGACGACCACCAAAAGAGCAACTTAACGCCTACCAAAAACGAAAACAAAAAAAAGAGCGTAATCAAAGGAATCTAATAGAGGGGAAATTTGGACAAGCCAAAAACGCTTATGGATTAAGTAGCATACAGGCTAAAAGAAGTGACACCTCACAAAGTTGGATTGGAGCAATATTTTTTATAATGAACCTAATAACCTTATCAAAAATAGCAACTAAATATGCTATTTTTTGTGCCTTTTTTAAAAAATGGACAACTCTAAAGGGTTTTACCTTTATCAAGGTATATATGAAAACTAATTGTGCAGTAGATTTTTATTTTAATAATAAAAACTTGAAGTTTAAAAGTTTAGTGTCTTAGTAAAATCAGCAAGCCCTAAATAGTTGATTTCATCAATCCAATTGGTAATGCAGTTCAAAAGGTACGTGCTTTATACTTGGTCAATATTTCAATTATATCAATACAAAATATGTATTATTTTTTTTCCTTAATTGGTATCCAAATATCTTCTTCTGAATTAGGGTCACCATTTTTGTATTTTTTACCCAACACTTCAAAATGAGGTCTGTTATCCAACAAATAGCCTGAATTAGGCAACCATACATTAAAAATGTATTTAAAAACGCCAGAGTCAGTATTTAATCCTTTATAATGAAAAACAACATAAAGACCAGGTTTTAAAACAAATATTTTCATGGCTTTTGGAACGACATCAAAACTTGTAACCTCCACCAGCGCCCATTTTTCAAATTCATGATTTAAATCGCTAATTTTAAATTCTTCGTCATACACCTGTAAAGAGACGAACTCGCTATTTACACTGTTCTTTATTTCATTCCGAAAAGGCATAAAAGATTTCCAAAGCTGTTTGGTTTTGTTATTGGCCAATGACATATTCAGTCTTTTACCAATAAACTTCTTTTCTTTTATATGTTCAATTCTTGGTAACATTATCTCATTTTATAAATTATCTTTAACTAGTTCTTTAATTTTAACCGCCTTTTCAAAATGATTCAATTTATTTTTTTCAATCCACCAAGTTGCAACCTCCATTAACAATTCAGGGTCGTGATTTTTATTAGCAAAAAAAGCATAAAAGGATAAGCCAACATTTTCTCCTTTATTTTCAATTTTTGTATTACATACATCGATAATTTTTTGTCGTATTAATTTATTCATCCTATAAACAATTGCTATTATTAAAAAACACAAATGAGATTAATCTTGGAATTTCAGTTTTATTAGCATCATCAAACCATTCATCTACCTCTTTTAATTCAAATCCATTTGCCTTGGCAGCAGAAATATAATCTGAAATATGATGTGTATAAGTTTCTAATTCCACTATCTTACTTTCTGATTCATACCTCGCTTTACTACCTGTATATTGTTTAAAAGGATGTAATTCACAGATAAAAAAATATCCCTGTGGTTTTAATTTTCGGCTAGCCTCATTAAAAATAAAATTTAAATTTTTAATGTGTTCTAGTGTCAAACTACAAGTTATAAGGTCGGCTAAATTATCCTCTACACACCAATTTTTATTCAAATCGGATTTGCGAAATTCAACCCTACCATCAATAACTTTGACTTTGGCCTTATTTAGCATTTCTTGAGAAAAATCAAGACCAATAATTTTTTTTGCTGTTTTTAATAAAAAAATGGTATTCTTTCCTGTTCCGCAACCCAACTCAATTACATTGTTAAACTCTTATCTTTTTAAAACAGATTTAGTTACAAAAGCATCTAAATCTCTTGTTTTATTATCGTTGGTATCATATTGATCGACCCAAGCGTTATATACCCAAACCACATAGCTTTGAAATACTCATTTTTTATAAGTATTTG
>JAKITQ010000080.1 GCA_021647985.1 Flavobacteriaceae bacterium
AAAGTGATCTCAATTTTGTTAATGCCAACCAGAATTAGATGGAATATAATCGAAGCACCCTCAAAGGATCACAGTGGACAACTTAATTTATCGTTCAACTAAAAAAAACAGGGGATGGCTAATTAAAATTAATATAAAACTTTACTTAATAAATTCTTATACCTGTTTCTTTATCAAAAAAGTAGGCTTTATTTAAGTTTAAAAATAATTCAAAATGAGAATTAAGTTTGACTTCAACTTCAGATCTAAACGTTGCTATAATTTCAATATCATTATATTCAACATAGATATGCTTTTGGTTTCCTAAAAGTTCAATAGCAATAACTTCTCCTTTTAGTGTAGCATAGTTTTCTAATATTCCTTTTTCATCACGTAAATTCACAGACCTAATTCCTAAATAAATTTCTTTTCCGATGTTTTCTTTTAAATTATTTAATTTTAGTTTAGATAAATCAAAAGTATTTCCGTTTTTGTCTTTAAATATAAGTTTGCTTTCTTGAATTTCTATTCTTCCGTCAAAGAAATTCATTTGAGGAGATCCAATAAATTCTGCTACAAATTTATTTTTAGGATCATTAAATAATTTTATAGGAGAATCAATTTGCATGATCACACCATCTTTCATCACTATTATTCTTTCTCCTAAGGTCATGGCTTCTACTTGATCATGGGTTACATAAATCATGGTAGTATCAAGTCTTCTATGCAATTTGGCCAGTTCAATACGCATTTTCCCACGCAATTTAGCGTCTAAATTACTTAATGGCTCATCAAATAAAAACACTTCTGGTCGTCTTACAATGGCTCTACCTATTGCTATTCTTTGACGTTGTCCTCCAGACATTTTACCAGGTTTCCTGTCTAATAGAGACTCTACATTTAAAATTTTAGCAGCAGCCATTACTCTTTCCTTTATTTCTTCTTTTGGTACTTTTTTGATTTTTAATCCAAATGCCATGTTTTCGTAAGAATTCATATGCGGATATAAGGCATAGTTTTGAAAAACCATAGCAATCCCTCTCTCACTTGCGGCAACATCGTTTACTTTAGTTTTACCAATAAAAAGATCTCCTTCTGTGATTTCTTCAAGTCCAGCAATCATTCTTAAAACGGTAGATTTTCCACAACCTGATGGGCCTACCAAAACAATAAATTCTTTGTCTTTTACCTCAAAACTTATTCCTTTTACTACTTCAGAGCCTCCTTTATATGTTTTTCTAATATTTGATAATTTTACTTCTCCCACAATATTATATATTAAACTAGTTTTAAAATATTCACTTTAATTCATTGGATATAAAGGCCGGCCAGATTCAGGATCTTGTGGATATTTTTCGCATAACTCCGCTAAAATATCTTCATGTGTAATTGCTACATTCATCACCGTATCATTTCCTCCATAATAAATATAAATATCTCCATTATCCTTTCTTATTGCACCACAACAAAAAACTACATTAGGTACATGGACATAGCTTTCTTTACTCACCATACAATCTGCATTAGAAGGGAATAATATAGGTATATTAGATACTTGTACTTTCATAGGCGATTGCAAATCATGTAAGGCAACCCCTAAAACATAAGGATGTCCATCCATTGTACTTCGTACACCATGAAAAATATTTATCCAACCATGTTTGGTTTTTATAGGAGTTGCACCTGGACCAATTTTATCTGAAAAACTACTCGGTCCATCATTTTGAGAAAAGATTGGCTTTTCAGAAATATTCCAATTTCCCTTTTTTATATTGTTTGTAACACCAATTCTTATTTGTTTATAAATTCCATTAGTATGTGCGTGTGTATTATCATTTGGTCTAAACAAACCATAGTATTTATCATTTATATTTTCTGGAAAAATAACCACGTTTCTCATGTCTGTTTTTAAAAGAGGCCCATATCGTTTAAAGGTTTTGAAATCTTTTGTTATAGCTAATGAAACTCTAACTCTATGTGCAATTGATGCGTGATAAGCACTATATGTTATATAATATAAATCTCCAATTTTACTAATTCTTGGATCTTCAATTCCACCTTGTTCATTTTCAATTAACTCATTAATATCTGTACCTTCGGCAAAAACATCATTTTCGTTGCATGACATCATTGCCGGCTTTTCATCTACTCTCCAATTGTCTAATCCGTTTTTACTTCTGGCAATTCCTAATACTGAAATTCCATTTCGTAAGTGTGAGCGAAATAACATTAAAACTTCATCATTATATTCAGTTATTCCTGCATTATGAACTGTTATCGTTTGAAATATTGGATTAGTCCATACTTTGTTTACATCTATAGATGTTAAAATAGGATTTCTTTTGTACCTCATTACAGGGTTACATAAATCGACTTTAATCATTCTTATTTTAATTTTTTTATTTCCAACAGAATCAACATACTTTCAATAGTTGATTCTGCTCCCGAATTTTTACTAATTTCTTCTTTACTTTTAATTCCGTCAAAACAAATTCCTGTTTCTGGATTATACATTACAGTTTTAGCATCATTCTTACCATACAACCAGAGTTCTATATCTGTAGCAAGGTTTAAATATTTTTCATTTTTTGTGTATTGATATGCTTCTGATGCTGCCCAAACCATTGGACGTAAACCATAAGCAATTTGCGGATAATTATTCCGTTTAATTTCACTATAACTGTTTTCTTCATTCTTTTCTATCCAAAAAGCTTCAGCAAACCCATTTTTTAATAAGTAAGGGTAAAAGTTGTCAATCTCTTTTAGAGCGCTATTAATATAAATTTGATTATTAAACTTTTGACCAGCTTTCAATAGTGAGTAAGCTTGAATGTTTCCCCAAGCATGCCACAAATTTTGCCAACTTAAGAAGGCTCCGTAAGGATAGTTCTTGGCATCTCCTTTTTGCATTATCATAATACCTTTTGCCAGAGCGTCTATCAATAATTTGATATTATTATCAACTGTTCTTTCATAATTTTTTATTAAACCAAGTATTAATAAGGCTGATTGATCTGAAGCATATTTTTGAGGTAGCCAAGTAGGAACTTCTATTGTTTCAACAATTTCTACTCTTAAATTATTTATAGGAATATCTCTTTTAATATTTACTAGTAATTTACCAGAAGCCAATGTTATCCTATTAGCGATATCCTCATTCGATTTTAATAAGGGATAGGCTGATTCTAAAGCCCATAATGCTCTAAATGACCACCAATTAAGCTCGGCCACTGAGGTTTTATAGGTTGTGTTAATGGATAGATCGTTCCAAATAAAATTATTAAAATACCCATTTTCGTTTTGCATTTGCAATACAAATTCTGTTAGTTTTTTCAACTTATTAAATGCATCTTCATCCTTTTCATTCTGCTTTAGATATTTTGATAACATTACGACAGCTCTGGCGACATCATCCACACATGTAAATCCTTCATTAGGTTCTATCTCAAACTCATAACCTGGATATTCACTATATATATGAACTATAGCAACTTCTTTTCCTTTAAAATCAATTTCTTTAAATAAATGATTAAAATGACTGAAATTGATATTGTCTTTTATAACTAATTTTGTTTCCCTTTTTTTAGTACAGGAAACAAAGCATAAAAGAATTATAATTGTAAATAATATGTTTTTTTGTTTTTTAAACAACATACTTTATCTCACTTTTCGATTCATAAATATCCATTTCATTTAATAATTCTTCTATATTAATTGTAGCAAATGTTGAAGCAGAATCTGACATTGCATAAGGCAATATTAAATTACCTTCATGAGCCATTGAGCCACAAGAATACACTACATTAGGAACATAACCTTCGCGTTCTTCCTCATTTGGAGATAATAAAGGCTTGTTTAATCTTTTAATAATTTTAGAAGGATTCTTTAAGTCCAACAAAATAGCTCCTAAAACATATTTTCGTAATGGACCTACAGCATGTGTAATAACTAACCAACCTTCATTAGTTTTTATTGGTGAGCCACAATTGCCTAATTGCACATAACTCCAAGTCGCTTTAGGAGTCATAATTACTTCATAATCTTCCCAAATAAATAAATCATCGGAATACATAATGGTAATATTTTCACCTCCTTGTCTTCCTATCATCACATATTTACCATCAATTTTTTCAGGAAAAAGCGCCATACCTTTATCACTAACTGCAGCACCGTACATTGCGCGGGCTTTAAAATGAATAAAATCTTCAGTCAGAATTAATTGAGGTGATATTTTATATCCGTTATATGCGGTATAGGTTCCTATATACTGTGTTTTTTCATTGTTGGTGAATGCTACAAAACGAACATCTTCCATTCCCATGGATTCACCCAAAGCATTAGGAAAAATAACACGTTCACAAATTGATGCATTTGCATCTGTTATAACGTCATAATTTGTATCTAAAACATGAAATAATTGTTCCTGAGTTGTTTTATTAAAAGTAGAAAAATAATTAGATTTCTCTTTTTCTAGATAATCTTTATATGTAAAATTATTTTCAAAAACCTCCAATATAGATTGGTTAAAATCATTTAGTACTGCGGTATTTTTAAGAATGTTTTCTTTATGATAAACTTTGTCCAAATATTTTTCTGAACAAGAAGAGAAACCGGTTTCTTTATCTAAGGATATATTTCCATCTGCATCAACAATTCCACTTCTAAATTCAATAGAAGAAATATGTCCTTCTCCGACAGATCTTAAGCTTAGAACAAAACGTTTTTCACCTTCTTTTAATCCTTTTTGATTTGGATGAGGAACTACAGACGGATTAAAAAGAGCTGCTGATTGTATA
Source organism: Flavobacteriaceae bacterium (assembly GCA_021647985.1). Taxonomy (GTDB): domain Bacteria; phylum Bacteroidota; class Bacteroidia; order Flavobacteriales; family Flavobacteriaceae; genus Lutimonas. Next base: position 4,776 of record JAKITQ010000080.1, read on the forward strand.
GAATATTCTTTAGAAAAATAAGCACCGATTACTAAACTCCTAATTTCCGAAATCATTACATCACTCGGGAGGATATGCTCTACTTTTTTAAAATTCAGTTTTAAATGATGTTCAAAATTTCTATGCCTAAACTTAAAATTGTTCTTAACTTCTTCATAAACTACATTTAAATCTTTTTCAGGAATAGACAACACGCTATCAATTAGGCGGTTTGCTCTACTTGTGTTATTTGTGTTTGCGCCTAAATCTAGATAATTAATAATTACTCGTTTAGAATTTGCTTTAATCTGAGTATTTGATCTGTTTACTTTCATTTATCTAATAATCTTGTTTATATATTTATTCTTTAATTCCTGAACTTGCCATACTTTGAATAAAGTATTTTTGAAAAAACCCATAGGCTATCATTATAGGTAATGCTAAAACTACTGCTGCTGCCAGTTTTACGCCCAACTGGCTTTCAGATCTTCCGCCTACAGAAAATAAAGTAACCATTTGAGGCATTGTCATTAAACTTTCATCTCTTATAACTATTAATGGCCAAAGTACTTCGTTCCATGAATTCATAAACGATAGAATTCCCACAGTAACTATTGTAGGAATAATATTTGGGAATAGCACTTGAAAAATAATTCTCATTTCACTACAACCATCGATCCTCGCAGCATCAATTAAAGCTTGAGGAATAGTCATAAAAGCTTGTCTGAACATTAATATTGCAAATGCATTTAGCATAAACGGAAGTATTAAAGCCGCATAAGTATCAACTAATCCTAATTTTACCATGGTAATATAGTTAGGAATCAACGTAATTTGAAAAGGTAAGGTCATTGTAAAAATAATGATGTAAAATATGGCTTTCCTTCCTCTAAACTCTATTTTTGCTAGCGCATATCCTACCATAGAACAAAATATTATAACACCTGCTGTTGTTATTGTAGCTGTAACGATACTGTTAAAAAAAGCTTTACCAATTGGTATTTTTGAAAACATTTGAGTATAACTATTAAAGGAAAAACTGGATGGTAAAAACGTTAAATTTCCTATTTCACTCTCTGGCGCTAAAGATGCTACAACCATCCAATAAAATGGATATAAAAAAGTTAATGACGCTAAAATCAATAAGGTATATATTAATATCTTTTTTTCCATGTGTCTAAATTTTAATTTTTATAGGTGACACATGTTGTTCGCTATTAGTCATTCCCTTGTGTGTCAAAATTCGGCATGCTCGTTTCATGTGTTTATATTTATTGTTTTTCAAAGGTCACATGCTGTTCGCTATTAATCCCCGTATCAAGTACGGGGCAGGCTATTTTCTTGTGTAATAAGGTTTTTAGCATGCTAGTTTCATGATACTTTTTATTAAATTATATCTAATCCTCTTCTCGTTCTAAATATTTCTTTTGAAGAACTACAACTCCAAGAATTAACATCGCAAAGAAGAATCCTAACGTAACTGAATAGCCCATGTGAAAATATTCAAAAGCTTGTTTATATACATATAATACTGAAGACATTGTACTGCTTAATGGTCCGCCTCCTGTCATAATATATGGCTCTATAAACAATGAAAAACCTCCTATAGTTGATAAGATTACCACCATAAAAATGGTTGGGTTAATCATTGGTAATGTTATTTTTCTAAATTTCTGCCAATGGCTTGCGCCTTCTATAGATGCTGCTTCATAATAGTGAGCAGGAACTGTTTGGAGACCTACTAAAAATAAAATAACATAAAGGCCTACATTTTTCCAAGTTGCCATAAGCGCAATAGAACCCATTGCTATATTTGGGTCTATTAACCATCCAACTTTACTTAACCCAATAGAGACTAATATTCTATTAAATAAGCCAGAATCATACCCAAATAATTGTTGCCATAATATGGTAACAACAACTCCAGAAACGATTACAGGTAAAAAGAATGCAGCTCTAAAAAATCCTTTAAGTTTTATGTTTTGATTTAAAAATTCTGCCAAAGCCAACGAAATTATTATTTGTAATGGTATATGTATGATTAAAAACTTAAATGTATTTACAAGAGATTTCCAAAACATTCGGTCATTAAACATTTTGGTATAATTACTGAATCCTGTATATTCCATTGGAGAGATAATATTCCATTTATGAAAAGTAAGTACTAAAGAGAATAGTACAGGAAATGCTACAAACACAATAAAATGTATTATGTATGGAGACACTAAAACATATGGGAGCCACTTTTTTTTCATTTTCAGTTCCTTAATAAATTATCTACAGCTTTTGCTGCATCTTCAATGGCTTTTTCAGGTGTTTTTTTATTATAGATTACACAAGCTTCATATTCTTGAGATATAATATCAAATACTTCAACAATTACTTCACAATTATCAACACCTTTTACATAGTTTGCCTGTTTTGCAAAAATTTTCATTTTTGGATTTTTCTCAAAAAAATCTTGAAATGTTTCTTCAGTTTCTATGTTTTTTCTATTGGGTAACTGTGTGGTAAACTCTAATAATTTTTTATCTCCTTCTTTATCTATAAGTGTTTTGATAAAATTCCATGCTTCTTGAGGTTGTTTGCAGGTATTGAAAATTACAATATTTTTAGGATCTGAATAGGTGTAAATTGGTCCTTTATGATTTTCGGGGACCTGCATCGGGAAAAAATCAAATTCAAAATCATCTCGTTGTTTAAATTTATTGACATGCCTTATTTCCCATGGACCTATCCATTTTGTAAATATATCTTCGGCAAGAAATCGGTCTTGGCCAGCAGATAATCGCTCTTTAGAATAATATTCTTTTTGATACAATTCTTGTAAAAACCGAAATACTCCTATAGCATATTCATTATTAAAAGCCGCCTTATTTTTTTTAACTAGAGACCCTCCATTAGAAGCTGCCAAATACAAAGGATAAAAGTTGAAAAATCGTTGATACCATATTACTTTTACTTCGGTATAACCAACCCATTGATCTACATATCCATCATTATTCTTGTCTTTTTTAATAGCTTTCCCAGCTTTTAAATACGCATTATACGTGTTTGGTAATTTAGGTAATCCAAAATCGGTACTCAATCTTTTATTGTAAATAGTCATAATCGGGTTTATTTTCCAAGGAACTTGATAAATATGTCCATCAGCAGCAGTTATTTCTTTTATGGTTTCTTGGCTACATCTTTCTTTAATGAATTCAGTAAAACCATCTAATGTATCCAAAGGAATTAAAACGCCTGCATTGGCATACATTGTAACGCTACCTTGCCACATATTAGCATATATGTCTGGAGTTGTTTTCCCTACTACCGAAGCTAAAATGACTTCTTCACTTGATTGCCCTTCAGGTATTGGTTGAAAACGAATCCTAGTTTCATGTTTTTGGTTCCATTGTTCTACAAAATGCTCTGAAAATTCAATTTCACCTCTATTATTTGACGACCAAAACAAAAGTGTATTATCATTTGTATTTATTGAACTATTACACGATAAAAATACCATTCCAATTATCAATACTATTATATATCGTTTAAGTATCATAAAATTTAAAAATTAGATTGTCGACAATGTATTGAACTTATTCGAACTATTATTTTATAAAATAATTAGCAATTGCTAAGTTACTTCAGACTTGGATAAACAAACTAATGTAATTCAGTTAATAAATAGTACTATTAGGAATTAACTAAAAATAATTTTACAATTGATATTGTTCATCAAATAATAACTATTTATTTCGCATTGATTGTAAAGGTATTGAAATACAGTGATTTATCATGAAATAATAATCATAAATAAAATAACGATCAAATGTTAAAAAATATATATAAGTCTAGCTTTAATTAAAAAATAGTACTTTTACGCAATTGTTTTTTTATAAGGTAATAATTAAACCTCATATGTAAAAATTATATATTCGATATAATGCGAATCAAGAGTTGAATATTAGTGTTATAAATGCCGCAGCTAGTCGTCCATAAACATGTAGGGTAAGTCCTTTTGCAGATCTTACTTTGCTGGCTTTTTGTATATCTGATTTTTCAATAA
>JAKITQ010000024.1 GCA_021647985.1 Flavobacteriaceae bacterium
AAATATTGTAAAACTTCAAACCAATTCATGTTATTGGTTGCATAAAATGGCTGGATTAAGGGTTTTATTTCATCCAAAAATTCATCCGAATAATCGGTAAATTCAATATCTTGTTTGGCTATGTTGCCGTAAAATATATTACGGTCAATTACGGGTAAGTGAGAAACTGGATTTTTCGCAAATAAAGCTTGAGCCTTTTTAATTTTATCACCTATTTTTAAAGGTTTAATATCATTCAATATGTAATCGATTGTTTGTGTCATAAAATTATGCAAAGAAAGTCAAATAAACATGAAATAGATTAATTTTGCATTTACTAAATTAATAAACTCATGACAAAATTAAGTGTAAATATTAATAAAATTGCAACAATAAGAAATGCACGTGGAGGAAATACACCAAATTTAGTGCAATCAGCTATTGATATTCAAGGTTTTGGGGCAGAAGGAATAACAATTCATCCTAGGCCAGATGAACGACATATTAGATATCAAGATGCTTATGATTTAAAGCCAATTGTAACAACGGAATTTAATATAGAAGGCAATCCGGTACAAAAATTTATGGATTTAGTTTTAGATATCAAACCAACACAAGTTACATTAGTGCCCGATGCTGTAGATGCGATTACATCAAATGCAGGCTGGGATACCATTTCTAATCAAAAATTTTTAACAGAAGTGATCAATGAGTTTCAGCGTAATAATATTAGGACTTCCATTTTTATGGGAGTTGATTTGAATTTAATTGAAGCCGCAGCAAAAACAGGTACCGATAGAATTGAACTATATACGGAAGCTTATGCAATTGCATATAAAAAAGGAGATAAAGCGGGTATTACACCCTATATTGAAGCTGCTAAATTGGCAAGTAGTTTAAAAATGGGTTTAAATGCAGGTCATGATTTGAGTTTGGATAATTTGCAGTTCTTCGCTAAGGAAGTGCCAGATTTATTAGAAGTTTCTATAGGCCATGCCTTAATATCTGAAGCTTTGTATTTTGGATTGCAAAATGTAGTTAGTATGTATCTGCAAAAATTAAAATAATGAATATATTAAACGCTGTCGTTTTAGGTGAAGGTGAGCCATTATTGATATTGCATGGTTTTTTTGGTATGGGTGATAATTGGAAAACACTTGCGAACAAATTTTCTAAAAATTATCGAGTACATATAATTGATCAGAGAAATCATGGTAGAAGTTTTCATGCCGATGATTTTACTTATGATTTAATGGTTGAAGACTTGTTAAATTACGTCCATTTTCACCATTTAAAAAAAGTATATTTATTGGGCCATTCTATGGGAGGTAAAACAGCAATGCTATTTGCTGTTACATATCCTGAACATGTTAAGAAATTAATTATTGCTGATATAGCCCCAAAATTTTACCCGCAACACCATCAATTTATTTTAAAAGCTTTGCACGCTGTAGATTTTACAGAAATAAAATCTAGAAATGAAATTGATGTGATTTTTAAAGAATATATTCCTGAAATTGGAATAAGATTGTTTCTCTTGAAAAATGTATACAGAAAAACTAAAGATACTTTTGCGTACCGTTTTAATTTAGATAGTCTCACAGAAAATATTGAAGAAATAGGTATGGCTTTACCCACGATGACCTTGTTTGAAGGTGAGGCTTTATTCTTAAAAGGAAAAAATTCTGATTATATTTCACAAAACGATATGGCTTTAATAAATGCTCATTTTCCAAATAATAAAATAGTAACGATAAAAAATGCAGGTCATTGGTTACATGCTGAAAATCCGAATGATTTTTACGACAATGTTGTAAGTTTTCTTGAAAATCACTAATTTGCCCTTTGCAATTATAAAAACAGAATAGATGAATTATATTTTAAAAATACTATTATCAGCGATTGCTGTAATAATTCTATCAAAAATATTACCTGGTGTTGAAGTTGATAATTATACAACGGCTATATGGGTGGCTTTTTTAATAGGTATACTCTTTACTTTTTTAAAACCAGTGTTGGTGGTGTTAACTTTACCCGCTACTATATTAACATTAGGCTTGTTCTTATTTGTTATCAATGCTGGTCTTATATTGATTGCTAACAATTGGATTGACGGATTTAGCGTATCTGGCTTTTGGACCGCTTTGTTGTTTAGTGTTTTATTATCCTTTTTTGAATCTATTCTTTATAAAATATTAAAATAACTATTTTTTTAAACGGATTTAATTTTTATAATAGAGAAAAATATGAATCGGTTTACTCTTGTTTTTAATGTTTTAATAGATTTAACACGATATTTTGCTTATTTAGAACAATCATTGTTGATATGTAATGTAAAATTATTATTTTTGCACCCTTAAATTTTTTTAAAAGCTAAATTATTTACGCATGAAGATTACTAAAGAAAATATCGATGCATTAAATTCAATCGTAAAAATTGATATTAATGCCAATGATTATGAAAACAAAGTAGAAAAGGAATTAAATAATTATCGTAAAAAGGCAAATATCCCTGGTTTTAGAAAAGGACATGTACCTATGAGCTTGGTAAAAAAGCAGTATGGTAAATCGGTAATGATTGATGAAGTAAATAAACTTTTACAAGAAGCACTGAATAATTATTTGATTGAAGAAAAATTAGATGTTTTAGGTAATCCATTACCAAAAACACAGGAAAATTTTTCATGGGATACGGATAATTTTACCTTTGAATTTGAATTAGGACTTACTCCTGAGTTTGATGTGAATTTAACGCCTAAAAAAGCAATCACATCTTATAAAATCGTTGCCGATGATAAAATGGTAACAGATCAAATTAAAAATATAAGAGAGCAGTATGGTAAAATGAAAACACAAAGTGTTATTGCTCAAAATTCAAATGTTACAGGTTCTTTTGTAAATGAGGAAAAAGAGATAGATAAAAAATCTACCTTTAAATTAGAAAAAATTAAAGGTAAATCAAATATAAAACAATTTATTGGAGCTAAAGTAGGAGATGTTTTAGAGCTAAAATCTAAAAATTTATTTGCAGATGATCATTTATTAATGAATATTTTAGGTCTTTCACATGATGAAGCACATGATTTTAATGAAATACTAATATTAACTATTGAAGAGATTACCGAAACAGAATTGGCCGAATTAAATCAAGAATTGTTTGATAAAATATACGGTAAAGACATTATAAAAAGTGAAGATGAATTAAAAACAAAGTTAAAAGAAGAAGCAGAAAAACAATTTACAACACAGGCTGACCAGCAACTATTAAATGAGGTTACTGAAAGTTTAATTGCAAATACTAAATTTGATCTGCCTACTGAATTTTTAACAAAATGGTTGGCAGTTGCTGGTGAAAAACCAATGACTATCGAACAAGCAAAAGAAGAATTTGATCGTTCTGAAAAAGGTTTGCGCTATCAATTAATTGAAGGTAAAATAAGCAAAGACAATGACCTTAAAGTTTCTTATGAAGATTTAAAAGACTATGCCAAAGGCTATATAAAAACACAGATGGCGCAGTTTGGAAATATGAATCCTGAAGAGAAAGAATTGGAGGGAATAGCAAATCGTGTTTTGTCAAATCAGGATGAGGCAAAGCGTCTTTCAGATCAATTAATGAATGAAAAATTAGTGAACTTTTTTAAAGAAAATGTTAAATTAAAAACCAAAGAAGTAACTTATGAAGAGTTTGTAAAAGAAGTATACAAATAATAAGTTTTTTCTTTTGAAATATAAAAACTCCATAGGTTATCTTATGGAGTTTTATTTTTTAGATACACCCTGTTATTAATTGTGTTTTGATTCATCGCAATCAATGTAAGATGTTTTAATATTTCTTCCATGGGTCCTTTTTTATTTTTTTTTAAATCTTCGTAATTTTTTTTTCTAATTTCTGCAAGAAGCTTAGGTAATTCTTTACTTGTAAATTTATCAGGAAGAGGATACGAATTATCAGAATTTTTGATTGAATTAAAAACAAATTGTAGTATTAATTCGTAATCTTTAATATGCATATTGGTAAATAAATAATCAGATCTTTTTTGATGTTTATAGATTTTCTTTTTATTATTTTGGTATATTAAATACCATTCATTGTTTCTTATTTCATAAATAATGATTTCGTTTTTTTCTTTATAGATGATAGGGTTATTATTAAAATCAAAATTAATTTTGATATCGGGTATCGAATCTAAATAAACAACCTTATTGTTTAGCTCATATTCGAAAGTATAATAATATCCTTTTGTTTTATTTTTCTTGGGTCTAGATAAATTAGAGTAGGTAATAAATTTACCGTTTAAATCTTTTTTTATTTTCCATTTTGGAGGATAAATAATAGTATCAATTGGACTTGTTTTTATCAACCAATTCTCAGGTATTTTATTTTTAAAGACTAAATTATTTGGAAAGTTTTCTAACAATATCATGTTGTTTAAAAGAAATATCTCTTGCCCAGTTAGGTTGTAACTAATTGTAATCAATATTATTAATATAATTTTTTTCATTGGATGGATACTTTTCTTTTGTTAGCTAAAATAAATAAATTTGACTGGAAGGAATACTTTGATTCAAATTAAATTCACATATAACTTTATAATTATATTGTTAGTATATTTACAGACTTAAAGTTTAAAATAATTTTTATGAATTTAGGACAAGAATTTAGAAATTACGCGGTTAAAGACCAAGGGATTAGCAGTCTACATGTTGACACTTTGATAAGTAGCGTTACCCCATATATTATTGAAGAACGTCAGTTAAATGTAGCACAAATGGATGTGTTCTCACGTTTAATGATGGATAGAATTATTTTTTTAGGAACAGCAATCAATGATCATGTGGCCAATATCATTCAAGCACAATTATTGTTTTTAGAAAGTGTTGATTCTTCTAAAGATATTTCTATTTATATCAATTCTCCAGGAGGCGGTGTATATGCCGGCTTAGGTATTTATGATACCATGCAGTTTATCAAACCTGAAATTGCGACAATTTGTACTGGTATGGCAGCTTCAATGGGAGCAGTTTTAATGTGTGCCGGTGAAAAAGGAAAACGTTCGGCATTACCGCATTCGCGAATTATGATTCATCAGCCTCTAGGAGGAGCACAAGGGCAAGCATCTGATATAGAAATAACTACAAGAGAGATATTGAAACTAAAAGATGAGTTATATGAAATTATTGCAAAACATTCTGGTCAAAAAATTGAAAAAGTTCATGATGATTCTGATAGAGATTATTGGATGAGAGCAGATGAAGCTAAAAAATATGGAATGATTGATGAAATATTAACTCGAAAGTAATAATTATTTGATTTATTAAATTCAATGTAAGAAATGGCTAAAAAAGAAGCATTAGAATGTTCGTTTTGTAAACGAAAAAAGGAGGAAACGAATTTATTGATTGCCGGAGTCGATGCACATATATGTGAAAAATGTATTGAGCAGGCTCATGGTATTGTATTGGAAGAAAGTACAAATGAAAAAGAAAAAGGATCATTAGATTTTGCAGTTAGAAAACCAATTGAAATTAAAGATTTTTTAGATCAATATATTATCGGGCAAAATCAAGCCAAAAAAGTTATGTCTGTTGCCGTTTATAATCATTATAAAAGGTTATTACAAAAACCTGTTAATTCAGAAGATGATATAGAAATTGAAAAAAGTAATATTATCATGGTTGGTGAAACAGGTACTGGTAAAACATTAATTGCCAGAACTATTGCCAAAATGCTTGATGTTCCTTTTGCTATTGTAGACGCAACTGTATTGACCGAAGCGGGTTATGTTGGTGAAGATGTAGAAACTATTTTAACAAGGTTATTACAGGCTGCCGATTATAAGGTTGATAAAGCCGAGCGCGGTATTGTATTTATTGATGAAATTGATAAAATAGCCAGAAAAGGTGATAATCCATCCATAACACGTGATGTTTCTGGTGAAGGTGTACAACAGGCATTGTTAAAGTTATTGGAGGGTACTATTGTTAATGTGCCGCCAAAGGGTGGTAGAAAGCATCCCGATCAAAAATTTGTTGAGGTGAACACTAAAAATATTTTATTTATTGCGGGTGGCGCTTTTAGCGGAATTGATAAAGTAATAAGTAAACGCTTAAATATGCAAGCTGTAGGTTATAGCGCTTCAATCTCTGAAGATAAAATTGATGAAAAGAACCTATTGCAATATGTAATTCCAAGTGATCTAAAAAGTTTTGGTTTGATACCTGAAATTATTGGTAGACTTCCTGCATTGACTTTTTTAAAACCATTAGATAAAGAAACTTTGCGATCTATTTTAACCCAGCCCAAAAACGCCATAATTAAACAGTACATAAGATTGTTTGAAATGGATGGCATTGCGTTTAAAATTGACGAAAAGGCTTTAGATTTTATCGTTGAGAAAGCAATTGAATATAAACTCGGCGCACGTGGTTTGCGCTCGTTGTGCGAAGAAATTTTAACCGATGCTATGTTTGAATTGCCAAGTAGCAATGAAACAAAATTAAGAGTGACCAAAAAATATGCTGAGGATAAAATAACCAAATCTACTATTAAGAAATTGAAAGCGGTTTCGTAGATTTTGTTTAACCTTAAATTCGCAAGTGTTTTCGTAGCGAAAAGTCAAAATGTATGCTAGTGTTGGTGTAGCGCAACTTTGAGACACGCAAACATAGTTTTATTATGGTGAGTATCGAAAATCGAGCATTCCCAACAATGGCGTGCAGTTTGGCTTTGTAGTAGAAATACATTTGCGGATTTAAGGTTTAAACCAAAATATAAAATTTCCTACAAGATTTTAAAACCTTGTAGGTTTTTTCATTTCATGTGTCTAAATTTTAATTTTTTATAAGTGACACATGCTGTTCGCTATTAGTCATACCCTCGTGTATCAAAATTCGGCATGCTCGTTTCATGTAATTGCTTATTTGATTACAGGTATTTTTTTTATATATCCTTCAATATATGTAAATTTGTGCTACTAAATTTTATAATTTGATATCAAAAGACACCATAGATAAAGTTTTTGAAACCTCTCGAGTAGAAGAGGTAATTGGTGATTTTGTAAATTTGAAAAAAGCTGGAGCAAATTTTAAAGGATTAAGTCCGTTTGTTGATGAAAAAACACCATCATTCATGGTGTCACCCGTAAAGCAAATTTGGAAAGATTTTAGCACCGGTAAGGGCGGTAATGCCATTACTTTTTTAATGGAGCATGAGCATTATTCTTATCCTGAGGCGATTAGATTTTTGGCTCGAAAATACAATATTGAAATTGAAGAAACAGTACAGTCCGACGAACAGAAAAAACATGCCGATGAAAGAGAAAGTATGTATTTGGTTTCTGAGTATGCGAAAAACTATTTTCATGACAATCTTTTTCTTTCTGAGAAAGGAAAAGCAATTGGTTTTTCTTATTTTAAAGAACGAGGCTTTAGTGATGAAACGATTAAAAAATTCTCATTAGGGTATGCTTTAGATGAGTGGACTGCTTTTACAGATGCGGCCATTGAAAAAAAATACGATCTTGAGTTTTTAGATAAAACGGGATTAACCATTGTTAAAAAAAGCTCGGAAACAGGTGGTACGCAAAAAATGTTCGACCGATTTAAAGGACGAGTAATCTTCCCAATTCAGAGTATGAGTGGTCGTGTTCTAGGTTTTGGTGGAAGAACATTATTAACTGATAAAAAGGTTGCCAAATATTTAAATTCTCCCGAAAGTATCATTTACCATAAAAGCAAAATATTATATGGTATTTATCAAGCGAAACAAAGTATTGCAAAAGAAGATAATTGCTATTTGGTAGAAGGATATACCGATGTGATTTCTATGTTTCAGTCAGGTGTTGAAAATGTCGTTGCTTCATCGGGTACAGCACTAACATCCGATCAAATAAGACTTATTCACAGGCTAACATCTAATATTACCGTACTTTTTGATGGAGATGCCGCTGGGATTAGAGCCTCAATACGGGGTATAGATTTGATATTAGAACAAGGAATGAATGTAAAAGTGGTTACTTTTCCTGATGGTGAGGATCCTGATAGTTTTGCCAAAAACAGAAGTAAAGAAGAATTAAAAAATTATTTAGAAGATAGTGCACAAGATTTTATTCAATTCAAAACTTCTCTTTTGCTAGAAGGAGCTAAAAATGATCCGATAAAAAAAGCGGATTTAATACGCGATATTGTTGCTAGTATATCTAAAATCCCAAATAATATTCAAAAAGAAATTTATGTTCAGGAATGTGCTCGAATTATGCAAATTTCAGAAAATGTGTTATTCAATGAACTTTCCCAAAACTTAAAAAAAGAGCAAAGAGAAGTATCAAAAAGGCAGGCTTCCAATAGATCACCTTTTACCGGTGTGGTTAAAGAAGTAAAGCAGGTTGAAAAAGTAGATCGATTGATGGTGCTTGAGGCTTCTTTGATATGGGTATTACTGATTTATGGTAATATTGAAGTTGATTTTGTTGATTATGTATCTGAAATTGATGATGTAGGCAAGCAAATTATAAAAAAGGAAAGCTATAGCAATACGGTGAGTAATGAGATTTATGTAAATCTGCAGGAAGATGAAATTGAGTTTACAAATACAGTTTTTTTAAAAATTTATTATGAAATAATCAATAGATTGAATCAGGATCAAACGATAGATATTGATGCTCTTACCAATCATCAGGATACAGAAATTGCAGCAATGGTTACCAATATATTAATGGATGAAGAACAACATAATTTAAGTGATTGGGAACGACATGATATTCTACCACAAAGTAAAGAAAAAGGTTTACCCAAATTTGTGCCAGATGTTATATACAATTTAAGAAGGTTTTTGGTAAAGGAATTGATAGACTCTATATTGGTAAAACTAAAACCAGATCAATCAGATCAATTGGATAAAAAGGAAGGCTTCAATAAGGAATTGTTAAAAGAAGCGCAAGATTATATTGGCTTGCAAAAAATTTTAGCTGAAAAATTAAATAGAGTTACTTAAGGTAGGTTCTAAAAATTATTCGGATTTCAATTTCTTGGAAATTTTACAAATAGGAATCTCTATCATTTTATGCTTATTGGCCAAGTGCAGTTTGGTGTAAATTGCATATACTTCTTTTTCTCGTCCACTAAAATTATTTAAAACTTTGCCTTTGTCATAGTTTTCCATGGCCCATTCTAACTCATCATAATTCGCACCAATTTGATCTTCGTCGGTACGTGAATCGCCAAATAAGCCATCGGTTGGTTGTGCAATTTGAATGGCGTTAATAACATTTAAATATTTTGCTATTGCGTAAACTTCAGATTTTAACAAATCTGCAATCGGACTGATATCAACACCACCATCGCCATATTTGGTGTAAAATCCCACACCAAAATCCTCTACTTTATTTCCAGTGCCAGCAACTATTAAGCCTTCAATGCCAGCATGATAATACAAGGTTGTCATTCTTAATCTCGCTCTGGTATTGGCTAAAGCTAAATCAATTTTATCATTATTAGCAACGTTTGAAACCGTATTTTTAAAGCTTTCAAAAGTATTTGTAAGTTCAATAATTTTTGAATTTACATTTGTAAAGTTATCTTTTAATTGTGCGATATGTTGTTGGCCTCTGGTAACCTGATTTTTGGCTTGATGAATGGGCATTTCTAAACATAAAGTGGTTAAGCCTGTTTTGGCACATAGGGTAGAAGTTACTGCAGAATCAATACCACCCGAAATTCCAATAATAAAACCCTTAACATTGGCATTTGTAGCATAATCTTTTAGCCAGTTTACAATATGATTTGTTACTTTTTCTGCATTCATTATTGAAAGTTTTGTTAGTTTTGCCAAAAATGGTTTAAATCGCAAAAATAACTATTTTCATAAGATAATTAATAAAAATAATATTGACGATGAGATATTTTAGTTTACTTTTTTTGTTTATCATATTTCTTGGCTGCTCCAAAGAGGAAATTAAAAAAATTGATGTTTCAAATATAAGGGTAAAAACAGATATCCAAAGGTTTGATCAAAAATTTTATACTTCTTCTATAGAAAATCTAGGTGAATTAAAAACAGAGTATCCGTTTTTGTTTCCAGAACCAAATCCAGATAGTGTTTGGGTTAATAAAATGCAAAATAAAGATGAACAAGATTTATTTGCAGAATCGCAAAAATTATTTGCTGATTTTTCAAGTGAAGAAGAACAATTGAATTCGTTGTTCAAACATTTAAAATATTATTATCCAAGCTTTAAAGAGCCCAAAGTAATTACCATTTTAACAAATGTAGACTATAATAATAATGTTGTTTTGGTAGATAGTTTACTGTTTATTTCTCTAGATATTTTTCTTGGAAAAGAAAATGAAGTATATCATGAATTTCCAAACTATGTCAAACAGAATTATAATAAAGATCATTTAATTGTTGCTGTAGCAGAAAAGTTTGCAGAACAGATTATTCCTCAATCGAAAAGTAAAAGTTATGTATCTAGAATGATTCAAGAAGGAAAAAAACTGGCACTAATACAATCATTATTGCCAAAAGTAGCACAAGAAGAAATAATAGGATATACAAAAGAACAATACATTTGGGCTGAGAAAAGTGAAAAAGACATTTGGAAATATTTTATTGAAAAGTCAATGCTTTACAGTACTGATGTACAGTTAAGCGCAAGATTTATTGATGAGGCACCTTTTTCAAAGTTTTTTTTGACTGTAGATAAAGACTCACCAGGTAGAATAGGTGTGTGGTTTGGTTGGCAAATAGTTAACTCGTATTTAAAAAACAATGAAATAAGTTTACAAAAGGCGATGTTAACAGAAAACGAAGAAATTTTTAAAAGATCAAAATATAAACCTAAAAAATATTGATTGGTTATTTTAAACATTAAAAAAAGAATAAATTAAATAGATAAACATGGCAATTATACATAAATCAGAAATAAAAATAAAAGTTGGCTTAGATGAAAACAAAGTTCCTGAAGAATTATTCTGGTCGGCTGATGACGGAAGTATTAAAGATAAAGAGGCAAAAGCTCTGTTGCTTTCTGTGTGGGATAGTTCAAATAAAGATACTTATAAAATAAATTTATGGACTAAGGAAATGCCGGTAAATGAAATGGTCCAATTTTTTCATCAAACTTTAGTTTCAATGGCAGATACTTTTCAAACAGCTACAGGTGATGATAAAATGAGTGATACTATGAGAGATTTTTGTGATTATTATGCAGAAAAAATGGGGATTAAATAAAAACTTTAACATTTTTATAACATATCAATTTGTTTTTGGCACAAAAATTGCAATTTAATAATCAGAAGCAGAATTCCCCAAAATTTTGTTTTCATTATGATTAATTTTGAGTTAGTAAAATAAAGCATTTCATTGTGAAGTGCTTTTTTTTGTTTTAAGACCTTGTATATTTTACAAAGCTATAGGTATACTTATTCTTTTCATCTGCATTAAAATCTACTTTGGACTCTTCTTTCCAAATATCCGCATCAATTTTAGGAAAAAAAGCATCAGCATCAAATTCATGATGTACAAAAGTAAGATCCAGAATATCAGCAACTTCCATAGCCTGTTTGTAAATCTCCGCTCCGCCAAGAATAAATGGGTTGTTATCAGTCGCAGCTGCTTTGATTGCATCTGTTAGTGAATGCACAACAACACAATCATTTGCGATATAATTTTTGTCTCTAGAAATTATTATATTGGTTCTGTTTGGTAAAGGTTTCCCTAAGGATTCGTAAGTTTTTCTTCCCATAATCACATGATGGCCAGACGTAACTTTTTTAAAACGTTTCAAATCAGCTGGCAAGTGCCAAATTAGTTTATTGTCTTTTCCTAATGCATTGTTTTTCGCAATGGCTGCAATAATAGTAAGCATAAATAAATTTTTAAGAATTTAATTTTTAGGAGAAGTTGACTGTTTAAAAAAATCTTTTTCTTCTAATTTTTCTTCTAATTTTTCAACTTTTAATTTGTGTTTTGTAACTAATTTCTCTGTTTCTAATCGCTCCCAATCTTTACCAAAAAATCGTTTCATTACAAAAGTGTTGATAAAGTGAATAACAAGAAAAAACAGCCAAGTAAAAATACCCCAAACATACCAATCTAATTCATCGTGAAATTTTATAACTTTATTAAGAATAATAAAAAAAACAGAGCCTATTAGAAACAATACAAAGTGAAAATACAATCGTTTTTTTTGCTTTGTGCGTTTTCTCGCTTTTTCGTATTGCTCGTGATCTATATTTGTGCTCAAAGTGTTCTTTTAAATTAC
The DNA here is from genome assembly GCA_021647985.1 of Flavobacteriaceae bacterium. Taxonomy (GTDB): domain Bacteria; phylum Bacteroidota; class Bacteroidia; order Flavobacteriales; family Flavobacteriaceae; genus Lutimonas. The sequence goes on from JAKITQ010000024.1 coordinate 12,246, forward strand.
ATTTCTTTTACCCATTCTTTGATATAATCAGTAAAATCTTCTTTATCATTAAACTCTCTTTCTTTATTATTACTCAAAGACGGAGTTTCATTTAATTTATTGTTATACAATGTTCCTGAAGTATTTAAAAAGGCTTTAAGCCTTTCTAATAAATTCACATCTTCTATCTGAGTAATTTTCTTTATTAATTCTAACTTAATCTCTACAGTATTCATAGTCTTTTATTTTTTAAATTTATTAGAAAATTAATAATTGGCTAAATTAAATTATTTCCACGAAAATTTAAATAAAGCCAATACCATACCATCTTTTAAACCGAGACCTTACCTTTAATAGGAGGGTGTGGTTTATAATCTACTAAGTTAAAATCTTTAAAGTTATAATCAAAGATATTTTTAATATTTGGGTTGATTTCCATTTGTGGAAGTTCTTTTGGTTCCCGTGAAAGTTGTAAATTTATTTGATCCATATGATTATTATAAATATGGGCATCGCCAAAAGTATGTATAAAATCGCCGTATTCCAAACCTGTTACTCTTGCAATCATCATGGTTAGTAGGGCATAGGATGCAATATTGAACGGCACACCTAGGAAAATATCAGCACTTCTTTGGTATAATTGACAAGATAGTTTTCCATTACTTACATAGAATTGAAAAAAAGCATGACAAGGTGGTAATGCAGCTTTATTATTTGCAACATTATTAGCAAAACTCACAGATGTGTCAGGCAGTACACTTGGGTTCCATGCAGAAACTAGCATTCTTCGGCTATCAGGATTGGTTTTAATGGTGTTAATCACCTCTTTTATTTGGTCAATTTCTTCGCCATTCCAATTGCGCCATTGATATCCGTAAACTGGCCCCAGATCACCATTTTCATCCGCCCAAGCATCCCAAATTTTTACACCATTTTCATTTAAATAAGCAATATTGGTTTCGCCCTTTAAAAACCATAACAATTCATAAATAATGGATTTTAAATGTAGTTTTTTAGTGGTAACCATTGGAAAGCCTTTACTTAGATCAAATCGCATTTGATAACCAAACACACTTTTTGTACCTGTACCTGTTCTGTCTTCTTTTACTGTTCCGTGGTCAATTACATGTTGAATTAAGTCTAAATATTGTTTCATGATGGTTGTATAGTTAAATCAAAAATAATTTGCTTTCAAAAATAGTTAAAAGAAAGTTTTTAAAACTTTAAAAAAAAAGATAATATGAACAATTATTGTTGATAAAGATTGAATTAAAATTTAACCGTAGGTCGTGAGTCAATAGTCAAATAAGGTTTAAATCCCTAACCCTTGTGACAATATAGAAATAAAATTATTAATGAATCATTTCTCTTACACCAGTGGATTGAGGTAGTTTCTATCTCAAGATACGTAACAAGACAGTAATTAGATAATTAATTATCCTAAAATCATACCGGCAAAGGTTGCAGAGAGTAAGGAAGCTAAAGATCCACCTAGTAATGCCTTCATGCCAAATTCAGATAAAAGTTTACGTTTACCAGGCGCAAGAGAACCAATTCCACCAATTTGAATGCCAATAGATGCAAAGTTTGCAAACCCACATAGCATATAAGTTGCCATTATTATGGATTTGTCATAGGTGAAATGAGTTAGGTTTGCAATGTTTTTTAATTCTGCTAACTGAATATAACCAACAAATTCACTTGCAACTAGCTTAACACCAAGTAATTGCCCCATTAACATCATGTCTTGTTTAGCCACACCAATTATCCACATTAGAGGTGAAAAAAGGATGCCAAGTATTGCTTCTAATGAAAATTTAGGATAGGGAGTATTTGCTGCCATCCATGAATTTAAATTTGTAATGTCACCAATCCAACCAAAAATGCCATTAATCATGGCAATAAAGGCTAAGAAAACTAGAAGCATTGCTGCAACATTTATGGCGAGTTTTAATCCTTCAGAAGTTCCTTTTGCAATGGCATCTAATATATTGGAGCCTATTTTTTCATGAGATACTTTTACATCGGTATTAATTTTTTCAATTTGGGGGTAAAGTATTTTAGAAATTACAATTGCACCTGGTGCTGCCATTACAGAAGCTGCTAATAAATGTTTGGCATACATTAAACGAAGTGCAGGATCATCACCCCCGAGAAACCCTATATATGCTGCTAAAACTCCACCTGCAACCGTTGCCATACCACCAATCATTACCAATAGAATTTCTGATTTGGTCATTTTGTCTAAATAGGCCTTTATCATTAAGGGTGCTTCTGTTTGACCTAAGAAAATGTTTCCTGCAACCGATAAGCTTTCAGCACCTGATATATGCATCAGTTTTGTTAATACCCAAGCCAAGCCTAACACAATTTTTTGAATAATTCCTAAGTAAAATAGTACGGAAGTTAAGGCTGAAAAAAAGATAATTGTTGGTAATACTTGAAAAGCAAAAATAAATCCAAAACTTTCAATATTCATTAGATCGCCTAATAAGAAAATACTCCCGGCTCGAGTGTAATCTAGAATATTAATAAATATTTGTCCAACTCCTTCAAAGATATTTTGGATAAAAGTTACTTTCAAGATACCTATAGCCAATAAAATTTGAGCTGTCAAACCAGCTCCAACAGTTTTCCAGTTTATTTTTTTTCTATTGGCACTAAACAAGTAAGCAATTAGTAATAAAACGAACATGCCTAAAACTCCTTTCCATAAAGATGTAATTGAGAACCCTTGAGTTGGAATTATTTGACTGGTAGTTTCTTGCGCTTGAGTGGTAATAAAGTTAAAGAAAAGAAATAGAGAAAGTAATAATTTACGCATGTTGAATTTTATTTTTTATCTCGTTTTGAAATTTCATCTCTTAATTTTGCAGCAAGTTCATAATCTTCATTATTTACTGCTTGTTCCAATTTTTTGGATAATTCTTTTAATGTTTCATTAGAAAAAGCAGAAGATTCTTTTACCACATCGGCAACCAGATCTTCCATTTTAAAGTTTGATTTTTCTAATTTTGATTCATCTTTAATTTTAAGAATTATACCAGCTTTATCTAAAATATTTTCAAAGGTAAAAATAGGTGCATTAAACCTAGTAGCCAATGCAATAGCATCGGATGTTCTCGCATCTATAATTTCTTCAATTTTATCGCATTCACAAATTAAACTGGAGTAAAAAACACCGTCTACTAATTTATGAATAATCACTTGCTTTACGATAATGTTAAAACGATCAGCAAAGCTTTTAAATAAATCATGGGTTAGAGGGCGTGGAGGTTTTATTTCCTTTTCTAAAGCAATGGCAATAGATTGTGCCTCAAAAGCTCCTATAATAATTGGAAGTGTGCGTTCGCCATCTTCTTCGCTCAAAACCAGGGCGTAAGCTCCGCTTTGTGTTTGACTATAAGAGATTCCTTTTATATTTAATCGTACTAAACTCACAGGTTGATTGATGTTTTGTTAATGATTTTAATTGAATAACTCTTTTGTTTTGTATAACAAATAAAGGTAATAAAAAAAGCTGAAAAAATTAAGGACTTTAAATATCCAAAATTCTGGCAGCCTTTTAAGAGCACAATTTACTAAAATTTATGAGGTTTTACTGATTACTTTTAAATTCTTTTAGTTTTTCAATCAGCTTAGGTACTACTTCAAAAGCATCACCAACAATACCATAGTCAGCTGCTTTAAAGAAAGGAGCTTCAGCATCATTATTGATAACAACTTTTACTTTAGATGAATTTACTCCTGCCAAATGTTGAATTGCACCAGATATACCTATTGCAATGTATAAATTAGAACTTACAGGTTTCCCTGTTTGACCTACATGCTCGCTATGTGGTCTCCAGCCTAGATCGGATACAGGTTTAGAACATGCCGTTGCTGCTCCAAGAACTTCAGCCAGTTCTTCAATCATTCCCCAGTTTTCTGGTTCTTTTAACCCTCTTCCGCCTGACACAACAATATCAGCATCTGCGATGGTAACTTTGCCAGAAGTTTTATCAACAGAAATAGTAGCGATGTTAAAATCGTTTTCATTTAAAGATGGAGAAAAATTTTCTTCATCACTGCTAACCGAATTTTCAATCAAACCAAAGGAATTTTTAGCTAAGCCAATTATTTTTTTTGGAGTATTAATTGCCGTATTCGTAAAGGCTTTAGATGAAAAAGCATTTCGTTTTACAGTAAGAGGTTCCGTTGATGATGGCAAAGCAACAACATTAGAAGCATATCCTGCTTCTAAATTAACAGCAAGAAGTGGAGCTAAATACAAGCCGTTGAGTGTCGAATCAACTATAATAATATCACTACTCTCTTTTTTTGCGGCCTGTTGGATAACATCAGCGTAAGCTTTGGCATTAAAAGTAGCTAATTTTTCATCCGTTACTTTTAATATTTTTTCTGCACCATAATTTGATAATTCAGATGCGTTATTTGCATTTATGGTTAAAACAACCAAATTAGTTTGGGCGAGTTCAGCTACCTTTTTTCCATAAGAGGTAAGCTCAAAAGCGGTTTTTTTAAATTTTCCTTCCGAATTATCGGCAAAAACTAAAACAGACATATTTTTATATTTTTTATATCCTGAACTTGATCCAGGATCTGTTATTTTTTTATTTTTTATTTTCAATAGATTCCGAAACGAGTTCGGAATTATTTAGTCTTTCAACTAAATTACCTTGGCTTCATTGTGTAAAAGATTTATTAATTCTTCAACATTATCTGCATCAACTAATTTACAAGCTGATTTAGCTTCAGGTTTTTCATAATTTACTGTTGTAGTTGTTGCTTCAAAGTCAACTGGTTCTACAACTTGTAGCGGTTTTTTACGCGCCATCATGATGCCTCGCATATTTGGAATTCGAAGGTCTGCTTCTTCAACTACACCTTTTTGTCCTGCAATAACTAAAGGCAATTGTGTAGATAAATTTTCTTTGCCTCCATCTATTTCTCTTGATAAAGTAGCATCATTTTCATTGACTTCTATACCAATACACGCATTGATAAAATTATAATCTAACAGTGAGGCTATCATTCCTGGTACCATACCGCCATTATAATCTATAGATTCTTTACCTGCAAGAATTAAATTGTAGTCGCCTTTTTTTACAACTTCTGCCAATTGTTTGGCTACATAAAAGCCATCGGTAGCTTCTGTATTTACTCTAATGGCATCATCGGCTCCAATTGCTAAAGCTTTTCTTAAAGTAGCTTCTGTACTTGCGTTTCCAACGTTAACCACGGTAACAGATGCACCTTGCTTTTCTTTAAACCACATTGCTCTGGTCAACATAAATTCATCATATGGGTTAATTACATATTGTACGCCATTATTGTCAAAATTTGTGTTGTTATCTTTAAAATTAATTTTTGAAGTTGTGTCAGGAACGTGACTAATACAAACTAATATTTTCATTATTACTCTTTATTAAAGTGAATCAAATTTTTATGCTACGAAGTTAAGAAATAATTTCAATATACTATGCACGCATAGTATGTATTTTTATTTTTTACTTTAGGCAAATATAAAATAATAGATTTTAACGAGAATTGCAATAATAAAAAAATATGACCCTAAGCACTAAATAAATTCAAGTAAAATGGTTAATTTTGCAACCCTTTTAATTTTAAAAAATGAAAGTATTACAATTTAGAGAAGCTATTGCTGAGGCGATGAGTGAAGAAATGAGAAGAGATGAGACTGTTTACCTATTGGGTGAAGAAGTTGCGGAATATAACGGAGCTTACAAAGCTTCAAAAGGAATGCTAGATGAGTTTGGTGCAAAAAGAGTAATTGATACACCAATTGCTGAACTAGGGTTTTCGGGGATAGCCGTTGGATCAGCAATGGGTGGTAACAGACCCATAGTTGAATATATGACTTTTAATTTTGCACTGGTTGGTATTGATCAAATAATCAATAATGCAGCAAAAATCCGTCAAATGTCTGGAGGTCAGTTTAATTGTCCAATTGTTTTTAGAGGACCTACAGGTTCGGCCGGACAATTAGGCGCCACACATTCACAGTCATTTGAAAATTGGTTTGCAAATACACCAGGGTTAAAAGTTATTGTACCTTCTAACCCATACGATGCCAAAGGATTGCTAAAAGCGGCTATTCGTGATGATGACCCGGTAATATTTATGGAATCAGAACAAATGTATGGTGATAAAGGCGAAGTACCTGAAGGGGAGTATATTTTACCTATTGGTGTTGGCGATATTAAGCGAGAAGGAAGTGATGTTACCATTGTAACTTTCGGAAAGATAATTAAAGAGGCTTTTAAAGCTGCAGATATATTAGAAAAGGAAGAAATTTCTGCTGAAATCATAGATCTAAGAACAGTAAAACCAATGGATCATGAAATGATTTTAACTTCGGTTAGAAAAACAAATAGGTTGGTTATTTTAGAAGAAGCATGGCCTTTTGCAAGTGTAGCTGCTGAAATTACTTATCAGGTACAAGAAAATGCCTTTGATTTTTTAGACGCGCCAATACAAAGAATCACTACCGCGGATACGCCAGCCCCATTTTCGCCTGTTTTACTTGAAGAATGGATGCCAAATGCCAATGATGTAGTTAAGGCAGTTAAAAAAGTAATGTACGTTTAGTTTTGAATTTATAAATGTTGAATTACGAATTATGAGTGTTGAATTAGGAATTAAAATACTTGAATATCAATAAATCATCCTATTTGAGCACTACGATATAACTAATTTTAAATCAGAATTATACAAAAATATAACAAACTATTAATATAACAAACCATTTATCATTTAGTAAATGGTTTTTTTAATTCTTAATTTTTAGATATTATAAAAATAAGTAACGATAAAAAAATATTTAATTTAATATTAAATAAGTATATTTGACGCCTTTTAATACTTGTTTTTAGACAATTATAATTGAGATTTAGAAACTTAGAATGAAAAATAATAACGATAAAAAACATAATCAGGATTATGAAATAGAGGATGGCTTTTGTATTATGAAGTTATATAATAATACTTCAGAAAAACAGGAAATATTTAGAAAAGTAGATAAATCATTTTTGCAATTGCATTTTTGTTTAAAGAATAAAGCCAAACTTAATTTTAATCAAGGCAGGTATTCATTAGATATATTAGAAAACAAATCCTTACTATTATATAATCCACAACAAGACCTGCCTATTCATTTAGAGTTGGAAGTAAACACCAAATTAATAATACTGTTGATTAGTATAGAAAAATTCCATACTTTTTTTTCAAAAGAAGCAGGATTAATACATTTTTTAAATGATGAGAATAAGGGTAAGAAGTATTATTTAGATAAAGAGATTAACCCAAATAAGATTATTATTTTAAATCAAATATTTAATTATGCATTGCATTCATCTTTAGAAAAGTTATATACAAAAGGTAAAGTTTATGAATTGATTAGCTTATACTTTAACAGAACAGATAAAAGTGGAATACAAAATTGTCCGTTTTTAGAGGATGAAGCAAATGTAGAAAAGATACAGAATGCAAAAAAAATATTAATTGAACATATGACCGAACCGCCTAGTCTTAACGAATTGGCAGATAAAATTAATTTACCCTTACAACATTTAAAAGATGGGTTTAAACAAATTTACGGTGAAACCGTTTTTGCCTTTTTGTTAAACTATAAAATGGATTTTGCAAGAAAATTACTTGCAACAAAAAAATACAATATTGCAGAAATCAGTTTTGAAGTTGGTTATAGTACACCAAGCCATTTTATTGCAGCATTCAAGAAAAAATTTGGTTCAACACCTAAAAGATATATGAGTAGCCTTTAGGTAAGGTGAATAAAAGATATAATTATTCTAAAATTAGAATAAAATTTAATTCTAAAACGATAAATTTGTTACACCCAAAATATTCCTTTCTAATTGAAAGGAATTTTTTTGGAAATATATATGAATAAAAAACTGCTATATTTAATTGTTATTCTCTTCATACTGCAAAATGTACATGCTCAAGTTAAGGTGAGTGGCATTGTTGTAGATGAACAAAGTGATCCTGTGCCCTTTGCAAATGTTGTATTTAAAGGTTCAATTGAAGGAACTATCTCTGATGAGAATGGTCGTTTTTATTTACAATCAAATATACCCTATAAAGAGCTTCTGGTTTCATTTTTGGGTTTTCAAACCAAGGTAATACGCTTAGAGAGTAGGAATTATGACTTAAACATAGTGCTTGTCGAGTCGAGAAATGAATTGAATGAAGTAAAATTATATTCTGGAAAAATAAAGAAAAAAGGAAATCCTGCTATTGCGATTTTAAAGCAAATTTGGAAGAAAAAGCGTAAAAATGGTATCTATTTATATGATAGGTATGAATATGATAAATACGAAAAAATAGAGTTCGACTTAAATAACGTTGATGAAAAATTAAAGAATAGTAAGGTGTTTAAGGGTATGGAGTTTGTTTTTGACCAAGTAGACACTTCTGCTATAACAGGTAAAGCTTATTTGCCTGTTTTTATCAACGAGTCGGTATATAAAACCTATGGTAGGAATGTCTTTCCAAAAAAAAAGAATGATCAATTGGTTGCTAATAAAAATTCTGGATTTTCAGAAAATCAAGCGTTAATTGCATTTGTTAAGCAACTATATGTTGAATACGATATTTACGATAATTACATTAAATTATTTGATAAAAGTTTCTCAAGTCCACTTTCTAAATTAGGGCCAGAGATTTATAATTATGTTTTAACCGACAGTAGTTTTATAGATAATAAATGGTGTTACAATATTTTGTTTTATCCAAGAAGGAAAAATGAATTAACGTTTAAAGGTGATTTTTGGGTAAATGACACAACCTTTGCTATTAAGGAAATTCAAATGCATGCCTCTAAAAATGCAAATATTAATTGGGTCAAAGAAATTTATTTAGAACAGTATTTTAAAGTGCTTAATGATACTGTATTTTTGCTGAAACGCGATTATTTAATGAGTGATTTTGCATTGAATAAAAAAGAAAAAACAAAAGGGGTTTATGGAAAAAGAACTACACTTTATGACAATCATGTATTTAACGTAAAAAGGCCAGAATTCAATTATAAAGAAGATGTAGTTGAAAAGGAAGAAATATTTCAAAGAACCGATGCATATTGGTCAAAAAATCGACAAGAAAGTTTGAGCAAAGACGAGGTGGAAATTTATAAAATGCTCGATACTTTACAAAATATTAAAAGGTTTAAGGAACTGATAGTTGTTTCTGAAATTTTAACTTCTGGTTATTGGAATGTCGCTAGAGGTTTTGATTTTGGTCCAATTTTTTCAACGATTGGGTTCAATGATATTGAAGGGCTAAGGCTTAGACTAGGGGGGAGAACCTATTTTTCTCAATCAGATAAATGGCGTGTAAAAGGGTTTTTGGCTTATGGTTTTGGCGATAAAAAATTTAAATACGGTATTGAAGGTAAATGGTTGGTTGAACCTAAAAACCGTTTGATATTATCTATTGGAAATAGAAGAGATATAGAGCAGCTAGCCGTGAGTTTAACTACCGCAAATGATGTACTAGACCGTAGTTTTGCAACAACCTCAATTTTTACAAGGGGTGATAATACTAAACTGTCAAATATCAATTTATTGAATGTAAAGGCGACTTTTGAGCCTTTTAAAAACTTAAATTTTAGAATAAGTTCTACGTATAAAACGATTAAATCTGCTGCTCCTGAATTATTTAATATAGATTATATTGATGAGGATGGTAATTTGCAATCTGATATCAATCAGGTAGACGTAAATTTTGCAGCCCAGTATACTCCCAATAGAAAAGCTTATGGGTTTGGCGTTGATAGGGGTGTGAGTAATCACGGAAGGTTTCCAACTTTCTTTTTTAGTTATACCAAAGGAATTAAAGGAGCTTTTAATAGTGATTTTGATTATCACAAACTACAGTTTTTTTATCAGCAACCTATTTTGATAGGTGTTTTTGGAAGATTGGTTACAACGGCTGAGTTTGGTAAAACCTTTAACCCTGTACCATTATCTCTATTAAATGTTGTTCCTGGTAACCAAACGTATTTTACTTCAAGAAAATTATTTGATCTTTTAGATTATTATGAATTTGTAACGGATACTTATGCATCACTGCATATAGAACATAATTTTAATGGTCGTCTTTTCTCAAAAATACCGTTTTTAAGAAAACTACAATGGAGAGAATTGGTTGGTATAAGAGGGGTAGTTGGAAGTATTTCCAATGAAAATATAGCCATTAATGCTTCTGATATTATTTATAGAGCTCCCGAAAAATTGTATTGGGAATATCATTTTGGAATTGGCAATATATTCAAATTATTTAGAATTGATTTTGAATATAGGGGTAGTTATAGAGATGTTCCTAACGCTACAAATTTTGCTATAAAAGGTGGTTTTGGCTTCTATTTTTAGTGAAACTCCACGCTCTTGGCGTGGTAAGTTAAACCAATCCCGCTTTATGCGAGCGATCTATATTATTATCTCGAAAATTTTGGAGTACCTACTTTTTGGATGTTTAAAAATCAAAGTACCAGTTAAATAAGTCTGATTTTACACCTATAGTAAACCAAGTAGTATTGTCTTTAGTTACCACATTTCCACTTTGGTTAGGAGAAAAATTCCTAAAAGTTAAACCTCCAAATATTTGTAAGTTGGTAGTAGGGTTTAAAACATAGCCTCCTTGAATATCTCCTATAAAAATATTGGTTGTATTGCCTTGGGCTACATCATTGCCAATGTCTGAAATTCTTTGGTTATAAGATACATAAATATCTCCACCATAAGTGATATCAGAGCCTTCAAAATCGAAACCTTTTTGTCCAACAATCAACTTGGCATTACCAAACCATCGGTTTTTTGAGTATCTTGCAATAGCTATGGCCTCCCAAAAATTGGCGCCCCATAAATGGGCTATTGGTTGGTTATAATGGGCGGCATTTAATTCAACCACCCCATGAGAAAAAGTGTAAGGTCTTGCCCAGTTAAATTCTCCTTGCAGCATTAAATTCTTAACTTTAAAGGCATTGAAGTATTTCGCGCCAAATTGGATGGCAAATTTATTACCCCAATAACCCGAACCATCAAATACACGGTCAACTGTCATTTCATCAATTAAAAATTGATTGTAAATAGAAATGTTTTCATTGAGTTTGTATTTCATATTCATCCCAATTTGTACATTACCACTGCCATCTCCACCATTTGAAAATTCAACAGCTCTATAAAAGATGATTGGGTTAAAAAATGAAACATCAAATCCATTATAACTGTTTTCATTAGTTATAACTGATTCGAATAATCCAATATTAAATTTTTTGGTAACATTCCAACTCAAGTGATGCATGGCAACAAATTTTCTTAAATTGGTACCATCGGCAGAAGCAGAACTTCTAATATCATCCATCCACATCCAAAGATTGGTATATTTAATTTTCCAGAATTGGGTATTGATTTTTAAAAACGGGTAAGGCGAAGCAACATCCGATAAGAAAAAAGAACGATAACCATCACCAATAAAATTTTTACCATTACCAAATTGAAAATTAAAGAACTCATTTGGAGTATAGCTTAAATAAGCTTCGGCAACTGGGTAGTCAAAGCCGCCTTCTTTAAAACTTTTGGCTTTTCCTCTTCCTGGTACTACGGCACTTGCACCAATAATTGGATTAAGTCTGCGGGTTTCTTTATTTACATATTGGGCAAATCTACCCTGACTTTCATAAAATGAGGTAGAAAAACTAAATTTATCACCCAAAGATCCTTGCACTTGTACACCACGAGTATTGTTATACGTATAGTCTACATCCGAATTGTCTTTACCAATTTGTAAATCCCAAACAGGGTTTAATGTAAACCAATAATTTTTGCCTTTGACCAAGGCCAAGTGTTCATTAAATAATTTTCTACCTCCCCACGATTTTTTATCTTTTAAAATTGCGGTTCTTTTAGCTTCTAAATCCACATAAGGTTTAACTTCATTGAATAAATATGGTTTTGAGGCAGTATGTGTATTTTCTCCCACATTCAAATAATATTCAATCTCATTGTATTTTTGATGCGTAAGAGGTATGTTTAACTCGCTGTTAAATTCGGGGAAAAGACTCGAATTGTTGGTTGTAATTTGCTGAATTTGATCTTCAATGTCAACTTGACCCTTAACTGGTTGAGCCGAATTTTCAACAAAAGTATTTTCGTTTAAAGGTATTGAAATAGGGATAGTATATCGGGTATCAATGGCTCTGCCATTAAAAGTTGCAGGCTGAATATTAGGTAATAATTTAAATACTCTTTCTACTTCATTTTCCAATGCTTTATACATGGAGTTGATGTATAAAACTTCAAATGCCCCGGTTTTAGTAACTAGAAAAATAATATTTATTTGGCCTTTAAAATTGTCCTTACTTACATTTTCTGGCACTTTATACTCTTTTAAAATATCAGATTTTAACTGGTTATTAAAACAGGTTTCTAAATTTTGAATAGATTCATTTTCACAACCTTTATAAACAGGTGGTTTTTCAACCTGAGCAAATGCAATAAAAGATAGAAATAGGAACGGAATTAGTAAGTTTTTCATTGATTGGTTTTCAAATATTTTTTTGTCTTGAAATAGTTTAACTTTATTTAGAGCATTAAATTATTAACGGCAAATATCTAATTTATTAGTGAGACTCTAAAAAATAATTTCAATTTTTTAGTTAGTCGAACTAATCCCGCTTTTTTCAGCGGGATCTAGGTTAACCTGACTGCCGTTAAGCACGTACCTCAACCTTTGAGTGATTTCTGTTGTAGGGCCTAGGGTTTGTCATGGGGTTTAATTTCCTTTATTTTGTTGACAAAGTCATTTTTTAATTGGTATTTTTCATTGCTCTCTGGGCAAATAGCAAAACCTTGATTATCAAATTTTAAGCGATGGCCATATTCACTAACCCAACCAATTTGTTTTGACGGATTGCCAACTACCAAAGCATAAGGTTTTACTTCTTTTACCACTACAGCTCCCGCACCTACAAAAGAAAATTCACCAATATCATTACCGCAAACTATCGTTGCATTGGCACCAATACTCGCACCTTTTTTTACGGTGGTTTTCATGTATTCGTTTTTGCGAATTACTGCACTTCTAGGATTGATTACATTAGTAAATACCATCGAAGGGCCTAAAAAAACATCTTCTTCACAAATAACACCAGTATATATGGAGACATTATTTTGAACTTTTACATTTTTACCTAAAACAACTCCGGGTGAAATCACTACATTCTGACCGATATTACAATTTTCGCCAATGGTGCAATTAGACATGATATGACTAAAATGCCATATTTTTGTGCCTTCGGCAATATTGCAAGGTGCATCGATTACAGCAGTTTCGTGGGCGAAATAGTTTTTATTATTCATAATAAAGGGAAATTTAAAATTTTAAAGTAGGATTAAATTTTTGTTGGATGCCAAGTTGTTTTTACTTCTTGCATTTTTTCAATAAAATAAGGACTCTGGTTATTGTCTGCAAACCAATCTGTTTTTTTATAAAAAACCGTTCTCTTCACATTCAAACTTGCCAATTCGCTAGTCAATTTTATATCGCTTTCGTCTTTTCCGCAGTATATCACAGTATTTACATCCATATGAGATGCCATGTGTTCTAGCAATTCATTTCTATTTCCCGTAAGAATATTTACCACACCTCCAGGAACGTCAGATGAATGGAGAACCTCAGCAAAAGAAATTGCACTTAAAGGTTTGCTTTCACTTGCCAATACAATTACAGTATTACCACCAACAATTGCGGGAGCTATTTGAGATACCAGGCCCAATAAACTTTGTTCTTCTGGCGCAATGATAGAAACCACACCAACGGGCTCAACACAAGAAAAGTTAAAGTGATCGCTTGCTACAGGGTTTACTGCACTAAACAATTGTTGGTATTTATCACTCCAACCAGCATAATAAACCAATCTATCTATAGCAGCTTCAACTTCTTTTTGTGCATTGATATTGGATTCACCTTGTAAAATTAGTTCAGCAATAAACTGTGCTTTTCTACCTTCCAGCATTTCCGCAATGCGATAAAGAATCTGACCTTTATTTAAAGCAGAAGCATTGGCCCAAGAATTTTGTGCTTTTCGTGCAACCACTACGGCATTTCGAAAATCTTTACGTGAAGCCAAACACATGTTGGCAATAAGATCACCTTTTTTGTTATGGATAGCATAATATCTACCTGATTCAGTTCTGGGAAATTTACCTCCAATATATAATTTGTATGTTTTGTTAATGCTCAATCTTGACATAGTTTTAAAGTAAAAAGTTTAAAGTTAAAATTGCTTTTTTAAATTAAATTATTTTTTTTCAACAGCCAACAGCTAAAGTTATTCAAATTTCACATAAGGTTTTAAACCGTGCAAACCACCTTCTCTACCAAAGCCACTTTCTTTATAACCTCCAAAAGGAGAGGTTGGGTCAAACTTATTAAAGGTGTTTGCCCAAACAATACCCGCTTTAAGTTTTTGGGTTAAATGAAATATTTTTGATCCTTTTTCTGTCCAAACTCCCGCCGATAAACCGAAAGGGGTATTATTGGCTTTTTCTATAACCTCATCAATGGTTCTAAATGTTTGAATGGCTAAAACTGGTCCGAATATTTCTTCTTGAACAATGCGATGTGATTGTGAAACATTAATAAAAAGCGTAGGTGCACACCAATTACCATTTTTTGGTAAATTACAATCGGGTTGGTATATTTCTCCTCCTTCATGCAAACCAATTTTAATGTATTTTTCAATAGTTTGCAATTGTTTTTTTGAATTGATAGCACCAATATCTGTATTCTTATCCAACGGGTCTCCTACAATTAAGGTTTCCATGCGTTTTTTTAATTTTTCAATAACCAAATCTGCAACCGATTCTTGTACAAACAATCTTGAACCAGCACAACAAACATGCCCTTGATTAAAAAAAATAGCGTTAACGATACCTTCTACAGCCTGATCAATGGCGGCATCTTCAAAAATAATATTAGCACCTTTACCACCCAATTCAAGCGTCAACTTTTTATTGGTTCCGGCTGTTGCCTTTTGAATATACTTGCCAACACCTGTAGAACCTGTAAATGCAATTTTATCAATACCAGGGTGGTTAACCATTTCGGCTCCAGTTTCTCCAGCACCAGTTACAATATTTACAACGCCTTTTGGTATACCACTTTCGTGGATAATTTCGGCTAATTTCAACGCGGTAAGTGGTGTGGTTTCTGCAGGCTTTAAAACAACGGTATTACCTGTTGCAAGTGCAGGAGCAAGTTTCCATGCTGCCATTAAAAGTGGAAAATTCCATGGTATAATTTGTCCAGCTACTCCAATAGGTTGCGGTTTTCTGTTAGGGAAAGCATATGCTAATTTATCTGCCCAGCCTGCATAATAAAAAAAGTGATTAGCAGCCAAGGGGATATCAATATCTCTTGATTCTCTTATAGGTTTACCTCCATCTAAACTTTCAATTACAGAAAATTCTCTAGCTCTTTCTTGAATTAGTCTGGCAATTCTAAAAATATACTTACCTCTTTCTTTACCGGATAATCCTGACCAGCCTTTAAACGCTCTGTTTGCCGCTTTAACGGCTTTGTCTACATCTTCTTGCGTGGCTTCAGCTATTTTCGAAATTTTTTTACCATTAGAAGGATTAATCGTGTCGAAATATTTTCCGTTTGTTGGTTTTACAAATTTGCCATCAATATATAGGTCATATTGCGTTTTAATTAAAACATGGTCTGTGCTTTCAGGAGCTTTGTCGTAGGTCCATTTTGCTTTAAATATATTTTTGTCGATGTTTTTATTCATGTGTCCTTCTTTATTTTTATAGGTGACACGTGCTGTTCGCTATTTGTTAACCTCTTGTGTGTCAAAATTCGGCATCCTCGTTTCATGGTTAATCTTTTGAAAAGTAATTAGAAGATTGGTAATTACCTGTTTCGGCCCTTACCAATTGCATTAAGATGTCATTAGTCAAACTACTAGCTCCAAATCGAAAGTATTTGTTATTCATCCATTTTTCACCTAAAACTTCGTTGAGCATTACTAAATATTGTAAGGCAATTTTTGAAGTAGAAATTCCACCAGCAGGTTTCATACCAATCATTTTACCTGTTTTTAAATAAAAATCTTTAATCGCATCAAACATAACATAAGTTACTGGCATGGTAGCAGCAGGTTGAATTTTACCGGTTGAGGTTTTTATAAAATCAGCACCAGCATACATGGCAATTTCACTGGCTTTTCTAACATTGTCTAAGGTGTCTAACTCTCCTGTTTCCAAAATTACTTTTAAATGTGCTTTGCCGCAAGCTTCTTTGATCGTTGCAATTTCATCAAAGACAAATTGATATTCTCCGGCAAGGAATTTACCGCGAGAAATTACCATATCAATTTCATCGGCACCTTGATCTACTGCAAATTTTGTATCGCTTATTTTGGCTTCAATATTTGCTTGGCCACTAGGAAAGGCGGTTGCTACTGAGGCTACTTGAATTTCACTTCCTTTTAAAGCATTTTTTGCAAGTCCAACATAAGTTGGATAAACACAAATAGCTGCAACTGTAGGGATGTTTTTTAAAGTATCATGTGGGTGCATTGCTTTGTAGCATAATTGTTGGACCTTACCTTTTGTGTCTTTGCCTTCAAGCGTAGTTAAATCAATCATGCTTAATGCAAGTTTTAAGCCTGCTGTTTTTGAAGACTTTTTTATACTACGGGTGCAAAATCGAGCAACTCTTTCGTTTACACCAAGCGTATCATAAGTTGGTAAATTGTTTAGATTGGCTATCATTTGGTTTTATTAGAATTTCAAATTTACAAAAAAAGCCGAAAAGTATTGTAAATAATGGAAAAGTAAAAAGCCACAGACTTATTTATAAGTAATGGCTTTTACATTTGTAGGAGGGCTTAAGTATATGTTAACAGACTCTTTGTTTGCATTAATCTAAATACAATGCTATTGGCATAACATATTTTACGCCAACAGCTCTGTTTCTTTGTTTGCCGGGTTCCATTTTAGGTAATTTTTTCACCACTTTTATGGCTTCTTTTTCTAATCTTTTATGTGGAGCACGTGCTCTAATATTTACGATATCACCATTTTTATCAATTTCAAATTGTACATGTATTTTTTGTTTACCTGATAGGCCAATCTCCATATTGGAATTGAATTTTTTTGCAATAAATTTTTTCATCTTTTCATTGAAACATTTTTTATATGCTATTTCTGTTTTTTCTATACAACCAGGGTATCTTGGTGCTTGTTCTACCAGAATAAATGGTAGCGTTTCATTTATATATTCATCTATAATAGGCACCTCAGAAAATATAGAGTCAAAATTTATGGGTGCATCTGGTTTGTTGGGTAATAAATCATTTGATACGAATGGTTCTTTATCTTTTACCAAATCAAAATCATTTATAAGTTTGGTGGTCTTTACTTTAATTTTTTCTTTTGGATTTTGTTTTTTATCCATTTTAAATGGAGGGAAAACGAATAGATCCATCTCATCATTAAATATCGTTTTATCAGGAAGGTCAAATATTTGTTTTGAGAATTTTAATTCAAATAAGCTGTGGACGATAACTAAAGCCAATAGAATTCCTAATTGTAAAAATAAAGTAGAGTTTGAATTTAGTTGATTTTTACATGATGGTTTTTCCTTTATCATAATTAAAATTTTAATGTTAAAAATATGTTAAAACAAAGAGTGTGCCAAAAAAATGACCGAGATTCAATTACCAATCATTTTATATTAAGTAGTGCTTGGTCGAAAATAGGCGAATTTTACAAACCAATTTATTTTTGAGTGATTTTTTATTTTTATTAATTTTTAGATGCCGTAGTATCAAAAACTTAAGAAAGATGGAAAAGCGCCAAAAAGGAATGATTTTAATTTTGATCTATTTCCGACCAGGCACTAAGTATCGTTAATCAACACTCCTTGACCTTAGATTAAAATGAATGTCGAATTAGGATTGTCATACTGATAACTTAAAATTATATAAACTGCAACAGAGTATAAAGCAAAAAAAACCATCCAAATAATGGATGGTTTTTTATTTTATGTTTTTGATATTATTTACTCTACAATTAAAGTAATAGGTAAGGTATATTTTACACCTACCGGACGACCTCGTTGTTTGCCAGGAGTCATTTTTGGAATCATATTCACAACTCTAATTGCTTCTTTTTCTAGGCGTTTGTGTGGACCTCTTGCTCTAACATTAACAACCTTACCTGTTTTGTCTATTTTGAATTGAACATATACTCTTTTTTTACCAGGGCTTAATCCTAAATCACCAGCCAAACCTGTATTGTATTTTCTACTCACAAGTTTGGTGATTTTTGCAACCATACATTTCTTTTTTTGTGCTTTGGTACCGGTGCAACCAGGATAAACAGGAGGTTCTTCGATAATGGCAAATGGAACTTCCATATCAACAATTTCATCTTCAATAATTTCGTCTATGTCATCAATGGAGTAATCAATTTTAATTGCTTCACCTTCATCGGTTTCTGTACTTTCTAAAATTGTTTCAATAATTTCGAGTTCATCTGAAACGATCTCTATTATTTGTGGCGCTGGAGGCGGAGGTGGAGGAGGTTTAACTTCTATGATCCTCTCCGTTATTGGTATCTCTTCAACTTCTTCAATTTGAAAGATTGTTTGACCCAATTCGTTAATCCCTCGGTCAAATGATTTCCATTCTAAGGCTATATAGATTATTATTAAAGTTAAAATTAAGCCAAGTTGGAAAAACAGTTTGCTATATGGAGTTAACCGTGCTTTTTTATATTTCTTAACTAACATGATAACTAAATTTGATTCAAAACTAAAGTTAATGATTTAAGAAATCTTAAACAATGATTTTTATCATACAACAACAGAGTATAAAGCAAAAAAAAACCATCCAAATAATGGATGGTTTTTTATTTTATGTTTTTGATATTATTTACTCTACAATTAAAGTAATAGGTAAGGTATATTTTACACCTACCGGACGACCTCGTTGTTTACCAGGAGTCATTTTTGGAATCATATTCACAACTCTAATTGCTTCTTTTTCCAAGCGTTTGTGCGGGCCTCTTGCTCTAACATCAACAACTTTACCAGTTTTGTCTATTTTGAATTGAACATATACTCTTTTTTTACCAGGGCTTAATCCTAAATCACCAGCTAAACCTGTATTGTATTTTCTACCCACAAGTTTGGTGATTTTTGCAACCATACATTTCTTTTTTTGTTCATTTGTTCCTTTACAACCAGGATAAACTGGTACATTTTCGATAATTGCAAAAGGTACATCATCAAAAACCTCTTCTTCTTCTACTATTTCTACAATTTCTTCAATAGCTTCATTTTCGTCAGTTTCAGTTGATTCAAGAATCGTTTCTTCTATATCCGCTTCATCTTCTACAATTTCAATTTTTTCTGGTGCAGGTGGTGGTGGTGGTGGTGGTTTAATTTCTTGAATTCTTTCCGTAATCGGAATATCAATTTCGTCTTCCAATTCCATATTTGCATTACCTAAATCACCTATGTTACGTTCAAATGTTTTCCATTCAATACCTATGTAAATAACTAATAAAGCAAGAGCCAAACCTAACAACATAAACTGTTTGTTATGGTTTTCTAGATTCGCTTTTGGGTTCTTTTTAACTTCCATTGTTATAAAAATTTTAGAAAGGGCTAATTTAGTGAATTAATTAGCATATATACAAGTATTTTTTTAAATTCTGTGGTACCACTTCATTATTTTATCAAAAAATAGTGTTGCTAATATAATTCCAAAAGTATTAGCCATAACATCAAAAAAGTCAGCGGTTCGATAGTTTGTTAGTCCCCCTTGTAAAGCTTCAAGAATGATGCCATAAGCTATAAGTAATAGGATTACATAAAATTTAAAGCTATTTTTTTTGATTTTTTTATTAAGAGCAAAATACCAAACTACACTCAAAGTGAAATATGCCAGAGCATGTAAATATTTATCGCCCGACTTTATTTTAATTCCTAAATCAATTTTAGGAATTGAGCTTAGGCTTAAAAATGCAATGATGATTGATGCTATAATAGCAAGTATTAATGCATTATGCTCCAATAATTTCTTTATACGCTGCAGCATCTAATAGATTATCTATTTGAGTATTATCAGATAATTTTATTTTAATCATCCACCCTTCCCCGTAAGGATCAGAATTTACTTTTTCAGGCGCATCTTCCAATGCCTCATTGAATTCAATTATTTTACCACTTAAAGGCATAAATAAATCAGAAACCGTTTTAACGGCTTCTACACTACCAAACACTTCATCTCGCTCTATGGTTTCATCAACAGTTTCAACGTCAACATAAACTATATCACCGAGTTCACCTTGTGCAAACAAAGTAATTCCAACGGTGGCAATATCTCCATCAATACTAATCCATTCGTGATCTTTTGTGTACTTTAAATTTTCAGGTATATTCATTTTAATAAAGATTATTGTTAATTTCCTATTATATATCGAATGCTTATCCCACCGTTAATAGATGTCCGAGGGAATGTTGTTGATATTGCAAATCTAGACTTATTATAATCAAAGAAAAAGGATGCGAGCAGATTTTTATTTAAAGAATAATCTGCTAGAAATTTAAAAGAAACTAGATTTTGCCCGCCAGTAACTTGATCATTAAGAAGATCATCCGAAATTCCAAAAGCTCTTATTACTGTTAAATTATCTCTTATGCCTAAATCTGCTTTAAAATTAATATCTCCTTGAAATTTTGTTGAACCACCACTGCTACCTGTTTTAAATTTCATGACCACATTTTTAATTCTATACCCTAAACCAACGACCAACTCATTTCCGGAAATTTCTGTAATTGTATTGTTATTAAAATTTAAATTTAAGACTTTATCTTTATTATAGGCAGCTCTTAATGAAAATGAATTTTTCAATCTTAAATCTACTTTAATAAGTGGAGAGAATTCTTCAATCAAATTAACCCCATTA
Source organism: Flavobacteriaceae bacterium (assembly GCA_021647985.1). Lineage (GTDB taxonomy): Bacteria > Bacteroidota > Bacteroidia > Flavobacteriales > Flavobacteriaceae > Lutimonas. Next base: position 33,254 of record JAKITQ010000024.1, read on the forward strand.
TACAGTTTTTCAGGGTTAAAGTTCCCTGCAATATCTCTATTATTATCCCCGTAAGGGTTGTTTTCATCATAATCTAAATTATTTGTAAATGATAAAACCGAGTAAACAGAACGATAACTATGCTCTAAAGTAATGCTTCTAAAATTTTGTTTAAACCACCCTATTCGCATAAGTCCTTTGTAAGCTATACGCCAGTTGGGTATAGGTGTATTTCTAAAGGCAGATAGTTGCACAGAGCTTGCATTTTTACCCGAGTATGCAGCCAAAAAAGCTGGAAGAACCACATTTTGATTTGTGCTGCCAAAACCATCTATATTTCCACCAGTTTCATTGGATAATCTTTGCGAAATGATGGCTCTATTTTCTTTGAATGTATTAAAAACATCTTCATTATTACTAAAGGAAGAACCTAACATAAAATAGGAAATACTAAAGTTACCAATGGCATTTACTGGAGAATTATTAAAAGTTCCATTTACAACATCTAGTTGTTGGCTAAATCTTTTTGTAAGGGTTCTGTTACCAAAAACTTCAATATCTATATCTCTTGTTGGTTTGATTGTAGCAGAATAATCAAATTTATCGTAATATGATTCGCTGTAACTTCTTGCATAATAGTTTTCATTTGGTTCTCTTGATAGCAACCAACCATTGCTTAAAGCTTGGTCTAAAATATTGGCCTGGCTTCCAAAAACAAATCCAAACGTTGGTGCAAAACTTCCCATATAATTACTGCGCCCTAAAAAACCAAATTCAGGGATAAAGCCAGGTAAAAATGTTCCATTATTTTCTGTATACGAAAAGCGAATATTTTTTACCGAAGTTATAAGATCAATTCCAAGACGGCCAATTTTTTGACCTGTAGTAATTTTTCTTATCGTAGTGGTTTTGCTATTATTATTATTATTATTATCGGGATTGTTAGCATTTTTAACTGATTTTTTTTTGGTAAATAGATTATCCAGCCCGATAGTGCGATACAGTCTATCCATACCTAAATCTGCTGTTAGGTTATGTGTATTCGCATTTTGAATTGTGTTACCAATATTGTTTATATTTGAAAATGCTGGTGCTTGCCAGTCGTAATCTGCTGTGTAACTATATGTTCCGTTGATAAAACTGAGTATAGGAAATTTATCAAACGGTATTTTATAAGTCATATTCAAAGATTGATGATAACGATCTGGTCTCCCTATTTGGAATAAATTACTATATAATTGTATGTCTTCTGATCTATCAAATTGATCATAAACATAATTATTTAAAGCTCTAAAAGTAAACTGAATAGATTTTGTAATATTATAGGCTAAAAGGTAATCCCAATCAAACATATAGTTTCTTTGTTTTAAGGTTGGCAATTCAGGCAAACCTGCAACTAATGAGCGCGATAATTGCTCATTATAACTTCTTATGATATTTGAATTAACAGAAAAAGAGCTTGGTAATAAACTAACATTAAAGTCTTTAATAAATTGTAAATAAGCTTTATCATTGAGTAATCCCCACTTTTTAAAAGGTTCAATAATAAAAGGTTTAAAACTATAATTATAATTTACAGAGGCTCTTAATTTTTGATCTATAAATTTTTGAATATTGTAATTTCTTCGATATACTTCATTGTATAGATAAGATAAGGATAGGTTTTCTACATCATAAAAATGAGGTTTTCTACTGTATTCAGTTTTATTTTTTCGAACATTTATAAAATTTAAACTTCTACGCCTTGTGTAATCTCTTGCCACATCACTATTTGTATTACCTTCTTTAGAAAGTACATCTTGAAATTGAGGGTCATATTTAGGATCGCTAAACTCTTCGGCAATACTAAAATTAACAGGAATACTTAAGCTCACTCTTTTTGGCAATAATTGCCCAATGTTAATATTAGAAACTATACCATATTGTTTTGTTTCATCCTGACTTCTTTCGTTAACTTTTTGATCTAAAGTACCAAAACCTATAGTTTGCATGCTGCCTGTTAATGAAATATCGGCAAAATCGGCAAAATTAGCATCGGCATTAATTATGGCTGCCCAACTTGCTTCATTGTCAAAATCAGATACTCTAAGTTCGTTAAACCATAACTCAGTACTTTTAAGTGAATTGGAAACGTTTTTAACCCCTAGCATAATGGTTCTGATATTTGATAGATTTGGATTTCCTTTGATACGAATTCTAAATATAGCAGGTTCACCTATAATAGGTTTAGGAAATAATTCATTGGAGGGTGCATTCTCATCGATTCTTTGAAATTTGAGTTGCCCAAAATCTTCAATTCTCGCCTTGATATTATTTTCTTCAGGCCATATGTCTTCCGCTATTAGCGCACCAAACGGAGTGATTTTTAACGGTACTTCAATTTGATAAAAATTATCAATTAAATCACTTCCTACTCTAACAATGGCTAATAATTCATCATCTTTCACTTCAATTTCCCCAATGATACTCTCTGCGTGTAGAAACATTTTTAAATGCTTGAACATTCTTATATCAAAAGTTGTGTTCTTAAAAACTGCTCTTGTATCGCCAGGTTCTAGGTCGGCTACTTTAACTGAAAGTGATTGTTCATTTTGTTGTTGTATGGTGGTACTACCTTGTAATCGTTCTCGTCTAATTCCTGGTGGTAGTATATAAGGTATTGGCTGTCTGTCTTCGTTCTCTTCTATATTTACTACACCAACTTCAAAATTTTGATTTTCAACAGGTGTTAGATCTATTGGTGGTTGAATTGATTCATTGATGGTTCTGGTATATCTTCTCCAGTCACCTCTAACCAATTGCAATTCTCCAAATCTTAAAACTACAGGTATTTTGAATTTAGTCAAAAATATCCGCATAAATCTAATAGCGGTAAATCCAGTCATGTTATTAATGATGTTGTTGGGGTCTTCAGGAACAGTAATTGGAATTCTAAATTGATACCAGGTAGTCACTTGGGTTGTGTTGTTTGCTAAATTAACGGTAGTAGTTCTACTGTCAACAATATTGTTTTTACCCACAACTAAATCTTCTTTATTTAAAGAAACTTTATATTGGTAATAACTTTCAATAGCACTCATGGTTTGATCTTTGTTGATATCTTCAATATCAGGAAATGTAGTTGCTGATGTGGGATAACTTTCTGTAGAGTTGTTAACTGTTGGAGAGTTTCCTTCTGTTAGGCTATATTCTTTATATCTAGATAAAATAGAGGCATTGTTGTTGTCATAGGCAGTGCTTCTAAAATAACTAAAATTATCGGCAGAAGGATCGGCTCCAAAAACACTACCGTATTTAATGGCTTCATCTTCATCGTTAATACCATCTAAACCCAAATCTTGATTTAACCGCGCTGCATCGCTTTCTGTAAATGCATACAATAGAGATTGGTTTTTGGGTATGGAAGACCAAGGTGTAATTTCAACATTGCTTCCCGGTATTTGAATACCATCTTCTGGTAATCCATTTTCAAACATTTTTCTGTCATCTGGTAAGATATCTTCAGAAATATTTCCAAAGTTAAAATATAGCTCCCCTTTAAAATCGATATCAGTAGGTGGAACACTAGGTCCACCTTCAGCGTTATTGATCGAATAATTTTCATATGGATCCATCAACCAAAATTGTACATATTCTATATTGGCTTGTTGAAAATCGGTTGTAGTCAAACCACGGGTAATTCCACCCCAACGTTCTTCAGGGTTTGGATATTTACCTTCACTATCAAACCCATCATCATAGTTGTAAGACCCTCTTTCGCTTGGGAAATAAGCCAAATCCAAAGACCTTACAATTGTTGATTGGGTAATGTCTAGGTCTATTTGAGGAAAGAGTTCACTAAAATTTATTTGTCGTACTTCTGATCTGGATAATTCATCACTGTCAATATTCCCTGGTTTAAGTGAAGAACCATAGAATAACCTATCAATATTATACCAGCTCAATTTTGAGCGTTTGGCTCCTGATCTTAATGCATTGGGTAGGCCTGAAGCAATATTTCCGTTTGTAAAATCTAAATCTCCACTTTGCCCTTGCGGCGTACTTGCTATAAACCACTGTCTGGGAGATCTAATATCTAATGGAATTTGCGCACCCTCAAAATCATCAATATATGAAGTTGCGGCTCCTTCTAAATCAATTCCCGAAGGTGTACCTGGGAGTAAATATGCTATTTCTGATCTAACCGAAACAAAAGAAGGTACATCTGTATCTATATTGGGTAATTTATTCACCCATTTAGTAAGTTTAGGAACTTCAGTTCTGTAATTTAAGGATGCTCCAAATATGGTGTTATTCACAGGCTCAGCTCCAAATTGAACCTTTTGTGTAAGTGGTCTTTCATTGAGGTTAATTATATTTCCACCAAGTGCTAATTTTTCATTAAATACATGTAAAACATCAACGCCCATATACCTCCTTCTTTGTTGGTTAAAACCAATATTGTTTTCAACATTCACTTGTATTGGTGTGTTAGAAGCGAGTAAAGTTGGATTGATAATTTGTACATTTCCAATATTATAATCCACTACATAATCAACACCTTCAATCAATTCTCTTCCGCCTGAAGTTACCGAAACAGAACCTCTAGGAATATTAAATGCACCTAAAGGAATTCCGTTTTGTCCTTCAGATTTAAAATAACCTTTAATTAGATATTTATCTTTTTCTTGAAAATCATTTTGAGCAATAGCTTGTGTTCTGTCGTACAATTCGTTGAAAACAAAGATATCATCTTGAGGAAGTAATAAATCATCTAGATATTTACCAAATGGTTCGACTGTAGGAAAAATAAAATAACCATTTTTTGTATTTATTGTGATGCCTTCTACAAAATCAAAAAAACCATCTCCTTCAATTAGAATGTTGTTGTTTTGATCCAATCTATCCAAGCGCATTAAATTTAAAATGGTTATATCATTTACACCTGTTGTTTGTGCATTTTGAAGTATGTTAACAGGTATTCCTGTACTGTCATCATTGTACATTAATTCCAATCTAAAGCCTTCTTTTTGCAATTGAAAAGCACCTGGAATTTCATAAATATTTTTAAGCATTAAATCCCACATAGGAATTTCAGTGTTGATAATTTCACTGCGCAATAATTTTACTACAAGATTGTCTGGTGCAATAACACCATCGCCTGTTAGTTCACCTACTTTATACGAATTTACTCCATCTGTATACTCATATGCAATAGCCAACACATCACTATCAGCCAAACGTCTGTTTAAAGTTATAAAACCCAACTGAGCATTCATGGTAAAATCAATACCCTGTACTAATTTTATCGCATTTTCTAGTATGGTATAATCTCTTCCCTGTGACATATTATAAGGTAAAAGCGCTTGTTTTATACCCGAAATATTTCTAATGACCCCATTAAGTGTTAATAGATCATTGAGATTATTTGCTTCGTTGGATGGGTCTTGTTCACCAGGAAATGGCATTACATTCGCTGGGCCGATATTTGAAGCATTATTTTCACCTAAATCGGTCAAAGCAACAATATTTCTCGTGCCTTCTGTGGTGGCATTTCTATTAGTAACCCATATTTCTACCCTTGTAATATTTATTGAACTATTGATAAGCGGAAAATTAATAAGGGCATTATCGTAATTATCTCGAAAGGAATGCCCCATAAAAAAATGTCGATTATTATCATAATTACTTGCCTTGAATTCAAATTCATTGATTACCGAACCTCCTTGAGCCGCTACCGATCTCGTTAGTGATTGTTGTTGTGAAAAAATTCCGGTAACGGTTGTTTTTCCAAATTGTAATTCTGTTTTAACACCGAAAAGATTTTGTGCTCCGGCTATTAATGAATTTCTAATGGGCATGGATACATTACCTACTTCAATTTTTCTAATAATATCATCTTCTGTAGGTGTGTATTCTAGTTTTACAATATTTTGAAAATTAAAAGTAGATTGGGTATCAAAATTTGCTGAGACTCTTAACCTTTCTCCAATTTTTGCATTGATGCTTGCACTAATTTCTTGATCAAAATCAAAAGTGGTGCTTTGCCGGTTGTTTTCTGATAATTGTGGGTTTTCTACTTTTTGATAGATCAAGCCCATTTTAATGAGAATTGAACCTTGTGGATTTACCTCTATGGTATTTCCACCAAATATGCTTTCAAAAAAACTAGAGTTGACATAGTAGGTTGGTAATAAATTTTTTCGTGCATCGCTACTGTTTTTTGTTTTACCACTAATGGCATTTAATTTTGTTTTTGAATACTCCAACATATCGCGTTGCAAACGATAATCTTTATATTCTTCAGGGGTCATATAGGTTGGATGCTTGATATAATAATCGCCTATTTTTTTATAAAGAATGTAGTTTCCGGTTTGCGGATCAAAAATCACTTCTAATTCTGAGTTGTCGTTTAAAAAAAGGCTTCCTTTTTGCGAGTTTCTAAACGAATATGGTAGCGTAGGTAAGGTGTCTTTTTCTACAGAAGTGTCTGAAATACTATTGGTTATGTTTTTTACTGATGGCTTATTTTGAGCTGATAAAAAACTTGTGCTACACAGTAGTACAATAAATATAAAGAGGAGCTTATATTTGATTCGGTTTTTATCTGTCAAATTTTACAAGCTTTTAAGCGCTTTTTTAATTAATTCCTCTAAACTTATGTCAGGTGAATCTTGTAAAATAACTTGTATTGTTTTGTCTATTTTTTTTATATTAAAGCCTAAGACTTCTAATGCAGATAACGCTTCAATTTTAATAGTATTGTTCGAGATTAAAGATTCTTCTGTAATATTAAAAGTTTTTAATATTTTATCTTTTAAATCTACAATAACTCTTTGCGCAGTTTTGATACCAATTCCCTTTACGGATTTTATTTTTTCAACATCTTCTGAGGCGATAGCATGCTGAATATCATTGCAGTCCATAGAAGATAACATGGTCATGGCAGTGTTGGGACCAACCCCAGATACCGAAATTAACATCCTGAATATTTCTCGTTCAGTTTTATTGGCAAAACCATAAAGAATATGAGCATCTTCTCGTATGGTTAAATGGGTGTATAGTTTTATATTTTCCCTATCTGGGATATTTGAAAAAGTTTGTAAAGAAATGGGTAAGATATAACCCAAACCCGAACATTCGATGATAACATTATTCGGATTTTTTTCAACTAATTTACCATGGATGTGTGTGATCATAAACTTACTAAATGTAATAAAATTAATATTTATTTTTTTTCTCTCTTTCGTTCTTGTGCATCTACAACAGCGATGCATACTATATTTACAATTTCATCTACACTGGCACCTAGTTGTATTAAATGTACAGGTTTGTTTAAACCCATAATAATCGGGCCTATAGATTCTGATTTGTTCAATTCCTTTAATAGTTTGTAACTAATGTTCGCCGATTCTAGATTAGGGTAAATCAAACCATTAACTTTTTTACCTTGTAATTTAGAAAATGAAAACTTTTTTGTTCTCATTTCACTGTTAAGAGCAAAGTCTGCCTGCAACTCACCATCAATATCAATATTTGGAAAATATTTGTGTAAATAGTCTATTGCCTCGCCAATTTTTTTAGAAGAATCGGACTTAGATGAACCAAAATTTGAAAAGGAAACCATTGCTAAATTTGGTTTTAGCCCAAATAATTTCATGGTGGTATAGGTCATTCGCGCTATTTCCGTAAGTTCTTTTGCCGTGGGGTTGATATTCATTGCGGTATCCGATAAAAACAATGGGCCTCTATCGGTAATCATCAAATTCGTAGCGGCAACTTTCTTGATTCCCTTCACTTTGCCTATCAACTCGATCATAGGTTTAGCAACCGTTGGATAACTTCTTGTATAGCCTGTTACCAATGCGTCAGCTTGACTTTCATTAACCATCATGGCCGCAAAATAATTGCGCTCACGCATCCATTTTTGAGCTTCTAATAAGGTTAATCCTTTTCGTTTTTTTTGTTCCCAGTATTTTTCAGCAAATTTATTTCTACGTTTTTCTTCAATTTTAGATTTCGGATCAATTATTTGAACTTTTTCTTCAAATTGAATTTCTTTCATCAAGCGTTTAATCTCAATTTTATTACCTAATAAAATTGGTATTGCAATTCCCTCATCATAGGTAATTTGAGCTGCTTTTAAAACGCTTAATTGATCTGCTTCAGCGAAAACAACCTTTTTAGGATTAGATTTTGCTCTGTTGGTAATCAATCGCATTAATTTATTACCCGTACCTAATCTTTCTTCTAGCTCATTTTTGTATGCATCCCAGTCTGTTATAGGCTTTCTTGCAACACCCGAATCCATCGCAGCTTTTGCTATTGCTGGCGGTATCTCCGTAATTAATCGCAAATCAAAGGGCTTGGGAATAATATATTCTTTACCAAAATGTAAACTTGTTTCATTATAGGTTATGTTTACTTGTTCCGGAACCATTTCCTTAGTCAAATTTGCCAGAGCATGAACCGCAGCCATTTTCATTTCTTCATTGATTTTGGTTGCTCTAACATCTAACGCCCCTCTAAATATAAAAGGGAAACCCAATACATTATTTACTTGATTTGGATGGTCAGATCGACCGGTGGCCATGATGATATCTTTTCTTGATTTGATAGCAGTATCATAATCTATTTCAGGATCAGGATTTGCCATGGCAAATACGATAGGATTTTTAGCCATAGATTTTACCATCGCACTTGTTACAATATTACCTTTGGATAAGCCAATAAAAACATCAGCATTTCTCATTGCTTCTTCCAAAGTGTTTAAATTTTTATTTGTTGCGAATTCTGCTTTTTGTTCACTGAGATTACCTCGATCTTTTCTTATAACCCCTTTGCTATCACACATGACTATATTTTCGGATTTTACACCTAATTTTTTGTACAAACGAGTACAAGAAATTGCTGCAGCACCAGCACCATTAACAACAACTTGCACTTTTTCAGCTTTTTTCTTGGCTATTTCTAAAGCGTTTTTTAATGCTGCGGCAGAAATAATTGCGGTTCCATGTTGGTCATCATGCATTACCGGAATATCTAATTCTTCTTTTAATCGTCGTTCAATTTCAAATGCTTCAGGGGCTTTAATATCTTCTAAATTAATGCCTCCAAAAGTGGGTGAAATAGCTTTTACTGTTTCTACAAATTTATCAACATCATTGGTGTCAATTTCTATGTCAAAAACATCTATATCTGCAAAAATTTTAAAAAGTAATGCCTTACCCTCCATTACGGGCTTTGAGGCTAAGGGGCCAATATTACCAAGGCCTAAAACAGCTGTTCCGTTTGTTATTACTGCCACTAAATTGCTTTTCGCTGTATATTTATATACATCTTCTTCATTTTTAGCAATTTCTAAACATGGTACCGCCACACCTGGTGAATAAGCAAGTGATAAATCACGTTGGGTACTGTATTTTTTAGTTGGAATAACTGCTATTTTACCAGGATTTGGAAATTCATGATAATCTAAAGCATCTTTCTTTTTAATTTTTGAAGCCATTGTATATGGTTTGAATAATATTTAACATACAAAGGTAGTTTTTTTACCTTATTGCAAACTATAAATATCATTTTTTTAAAAAATCCAGATTGCGAATTAAACCAGAATATTTTGTTCTTTTTACAGCAGATTTTTTAAATATTTTTTTAAAAACTTCTTCTGTTATCTCTTGCCAATCTCGCTTATTTAATGATAGTAGATCCGGGTGTGGTGTGAATTTTGGTTCTTGATGTGGTAAAGAAAATCTATTCCAAGGGCAAACATCTTGACAAATGTCACAGCCAAACATCCAATCTTCAAATTTCCCTTTCATCAATTGTGGAATTTCTTCTTTTAATTCTATAGTAAAATAAGAAATACATTTGTTCCCATTTATAGTGTTGTTTGGTAGAATGGCATCTGTTGGACAAGCATCGATACATTTGGTGCAATTGCCACAATGATCAGTTTTAAATGCAACATCGTAATCCAACTCAAGATCCAATATAATTTCTGCTAAAAAAAAGAAAGACCCTTTTTGTTTTGTTATTAATAAGGAGTGTTTGCCTAACCAGCCAAGTCCAGATTTTTTTGCCCATGCTCTTTCTAAAATTGGTGCAGAATCAGTAAAAACACGAGCTTCAATGGCACCGATTTCTTTTTGCATAAAATTCAAAAGCTCGTATAACTTGGCTTTTATTACATGATGGTAGTCTTCGCCATAGGCATATTTAGAAATTTTATACGAATCACGGTTTTGAGTT
>JAKITQ010000005.1 GCA_021647985.1 Flavobacteriaceae bacterium
GTTTTTACAAAAATTAATTGAAAAATGCCTACCCTTTTTTAAAAATAATCGTAGCGACAGACAAATTGCTTTTAATCTTGTGAAATTTTAATAGATTTACCCAATAGCAAATCAGCAAGCCCTAATTATGGTCACCTTTTACAACCGCTGAAGGCACTTTTAATAAACAATACTTATTGCTTAAAATAAATTTATCTCCTATTTCCTGAGTTTTGTTTGTATGTGGAAAATCATTCCACCGATCAGGAAGTTCCTTTTCATTAAGTATAGCAATGCTTATATTTTTGGGAATATCTATTTCCATCATCATAAAATCTCTAGGTAAAGTTGTCAAACTAATGTGTACAGAAACTTCTGCCATAGCCAAGGCCCTACTATCGGCACAATAAATAATCTCTGTCCCTTTTGAATTCCATCTGTTTCCAGATTTTGAGGCTCCTATTCCTGATAATTCTGAAGCGTATTTTTTACGCGATAATCTAAATACTCGCATAACTATTTACTTAAACAAATACACCGTGATCTATTCGATTTAATTCTTCCATAACCATTTCTTTACCATACGAATCTTTTAATAGTTCTATAGGAGTCATATTACTAAATACAATGGAAGGAGACTTTAACCAACTATAAAAATTTTGAATATTATCAAAAACATCGTTGCCAAAAACTATTACTTCGGCGAGTTCAATGATTTTTTCGGAATGGATAGGTTTAAAAATATAATTGGATTCATTTTTATACCGTTGTAACGATTTGGTAGATATATTTAAAAAAATAGACCAATCTAAATCTGAAAAAGGTGCCGTTTGTTTTATTTTATTAAAGAAAGAATATCTAATGCCCTTTCTTATAGAATGAACAATAAGTAATTTATCATTTAAAAAATCTTTATAAGTCATATTTTTTTTGATATTACCTGAGCGATATATGGTGGCTACATCTTTTACTAAGGTATTTACATCTTTTTGAAAATTTTTATATTCTTGTTTTTGTGATAACATCTTTATAAGACTTTTGTCTTCAAATATAAGACATATTTCTAGTAGTAACAAATTTAATACTACATTTTATAACTTTAACGAATATTGACTTTCCAACAATTTATATGTTTTTCTATGGTGTAGATTAACTCCATGATCTTTTATCGCTTGCCGATGTTCTTTGGTTGGATATCCTTTATTTTTTTTCCAATTATAGTTTGGAAAATCATTATGTATATTTTCCATATAAGCATCTCGGTAAGTTTTGGCTAAGACTGATGCAGCTGCGATACTTAAATATTTACTATCTCCTTTGACAATCGCTTGATGAGGAATATCTTTATATTCTTTAAATTTATTACCATCAACAATAATAAAATTTGGGGTCACTTTTAATTTATCTAAGGATTTGTGCATGGCTAAAATGGAGGCATTTAAAATATTAATTGCGTCAATTTCTTCTTGATAAACATAAGCAACCCCAAATGCCAAAGCTTCTTTTTCAATTATTGGCTTTAATAAAAGTCTTTGTTTTTCAGTTAATTGCTTAGAGTCATTTAGTAATTCATGTTTAAATTCTTGAGGCAATATCACCGCAGCAGCAACTACAGGACCAGCCAAACAGCCCCTACCCGCCTCATCTGTACCAGCCTCAAATTCTTGTTTTGAAAATTGTGATTTTAGCATCATATTCAAAAATACGAATACTCTTTGAAATTCAATTCATATTATTGCATCAAAAATTTTACCTTTGTCATCAATTAAAATTTTCATGACTAAGTATTTAACGGTATTATTTTTATTGTGTTTTGGGCTTTCCGCTGTAGCGCAAATAGACAGAGGAGGCTTCCCAAGTTTAGACAATAGGTTTGTTGAAGATATTGATGACACTACAAGAATAAACACCAAAGAAATAAAAATCAAACTAAGTGGTAAAACATTCTTTAAAGATTATAAAATAATCGATTATAAAAATGACACTACTTTTGTTGACACAACACTAGGCATTAAAAAAGATTATAGCTTTAATTATATTAGAAAAGATAACTTGGAATTAATTGCTTTTGCCAATCAAGGACAAACCTTTAATAATTTAGCTTATACTTTTTCCAATAATACTTTAATTCCCAAAATTGGTGCTCGAGCCCAACATTTTAACTTTTACCAGGTTGAAGATATTAAGTATTTCTACGTGCCAACACCTACGACCCAGTTAATGTATCGATCTGGAATGGAACAAGGTCAGATATTTGATGGTTTTTTCACTTTTAACACCTCAGAACAACTCAATGCTTCGATCGCTTTTAAAGGTATGCGCTCATTAGGTATCTACCGTAATTCTTTAAGTGATCATGGTAATGCCAGAGTTACACTTAACTATCACACCAAAAATAATCGATATAATATTCGAACACACTTGGTAGCTCAAGATTTGAATAATGATCAAAATGGTGGATTAACTGATGATTCTATAGAAGCTTTTGAAAGTGGAGACCCCAATTTTAACGATAGAAATCGATTGGTTACCAATTTTACAGATGCCAAAAGTACCTTGAGAGGAAATCGCTACTATTTTGATCACAATTATAAAATTTGGACTAAAAATGATAGTTTAAAAAGAATTCCATCTGGTTTAACTATAGGTCATGTTTTTAACTATGAAAGGAAAAATTTTGAATACCGTCAAGAAATTGCCAGCCCTATTTTTGGAGATGCTTTCACATCTGAAATAAATGATAAATTAAAATATTCGAAATTATTCAACGAGGTATATTTATCTCTTAATTCACCTATTACTTTAGGTGAAGTAAAATTTAAAGTCAACAATTTTAACTACAATTATAAATATAATAGTGTTTTAATTTCGGATGATGGATTTATTGACTCAAATCTTAATGGCAATATTATAGCAGTTGGAGGAGAATGGAATACAAAATTAAAAAAAATTAATTTAAATATTGATGCTTCTACAAACATAAGTGGCAATCTTAATGGACATAATATTTCTGCGAAAGCAAGTTTTGTTAAAGACAGTTTAGTCAGGTTCAATGCTGGTGTATTTCGAAATAGCAAAGCACCAAATTTTAATTTTTTATTAAATCAAAGTGCTTATAAGGCTTTTAATTGGCAAAATAATTTTAAAAATGAAGACATGAATGGCTTTAATTTTGAAATAGATGCCAAAAAATGGATTTATGCGTCTGTTGAAATTACCAATATTAACAATTACACTTACTTTGATGCACCAAATCCAGGAGAACAAACTAAACCTGTACAAGCATCTGAAACGGTTAATTATTTAAAACTTAAACTCAGTAAAGAAATTAAATTTGGGAATTTCGCTTTAGACAATCAATTTATTTATCAAAATGTTTCTGCTGGAGCAAATGTTTTGAATGTGCCCGATTTTATTACCCGAAATACTTTTTATTACGCAAATTATATATTTAAAGGCAAACCATTATTTATACAAACCGGTGTAACATTTAGTTATTTTAGCAAATATTATATGAATACTTACAACCCTGTAATTTCAGAATTTTATCTTCAAAACAGTCAAAAATATGGAGGCTTTCCTTTATTAGATTTTTTCGTTAATATAAAGGTGAGAACCATGCGTGTATATTTTAAATTAGAACATTTTAATTCGAGTTTTGGCGAAAATAATTATTATTCGGCACCAACTTACCCATATCGCGATTTCACAATTCGATTTGGTTTGGTTTGGAATTTTTTCATATAGATTTATAACTAGTATCTGGTCGGGAATAGATGGGTTTTAATAAATTGAGGTATTTCTGATGAGAATTTGATTTGTTTTTATGAGATGATGCCTTAGTATCAGGCGATTAAAAATAAATTAAATTATCGCAAAAAGACACGATTTTAAATTTCATGTATTTCCAACCAGATACTAACTATATTGCTAATCAACTCAAGTTTAAAAAGGTTAAACAATGCAACAAGAATTTCAATTTCAGGTAAAACCAAAGGTTGCTCAAGATCAGGAACTTTTAAAGCTATTTGTTGCAAAAAAAAACAGGATAGACAAGTGTGATATTAATTATGTAGAAATTTTAAAAAGGTCTGTTGATGCTCGTCAAAAAAATATCAAAATAAATTTAAGAGTACGAGTTTTTACCAAAGAAAAATTTATTGATAAACAGGTAGACCTACCAAAATATGGTGATGTTAGCAATGCCAAAGAGGTTATTGTAATTGGTGCCGGTCCTGCCGGATTATTTGCTGCTTTAAAATTGATTGAGAAAGGATTCAAACCAATTGTAATTGAAAGAGGTAAAAATGTAAGAGATCGTCGAAGAGATTTAGTAGCAATCACTCAAAATCATATTGTAAATGAAGATTCCAATTATTGCTTTGGCGAAGGTGGTGCAGGTACATATTCTGACGGTAAACTTTATACCAGATCAAAAAAAAGAGGCGATGTAAACAATATTTTATCCCTATTAATTGCGCATGGAGCAACAAAAAATATTGCCATTGATGCCCACCCTCATATTGGAACCAATAAATTACCAAAGATTATTCAGGCAATTAGAGAGACGATAATAAATTATGGTGGCATTGTTTTATTTAACACCCGAGTTACAGATATTCTCATTAAAAACAAGGAAGTAAATGGCGTTAAAATACAAAAAGGAGATATAATTAATGCAAAAAAAATAATTCTTGCTACTGGCCATTCTGCAAGAGATGTTTTTGAATTATTACATCAAAAAGGCATCCATATCGAAGCCAAACCATTTGCTTTAGGCGTTAGGGTTGAGCATACACAACAATTAATTGATCAAATTCAATACCATTGTGAAATAAGAGATGATTTCCTACCACCTGCACCATACAGTATTGTTAAACAAGTGAAAAACAGAGGTGTTTATTCTTTTTGCATGTGCCCAGGTGGCGTTATTGCGCCATGTGCAACAGCTCCTGGAGAAGTGGTCACCAACGGATGGTCGCCGTCTAAAAGAGACCAACCAACTTCCAATTCGGGTATAGTGGTTGAACTTAAATTAGAAGATTTTGCTCCTTTTAAAAAATTTGGCCCCTTAGCTGGTGTTGAATTTCAAAAGAAAATTGAACAAAACTCCTGGCTTTTAGCCGGTAAAACGCAAAAAGTACCTGCGCAAAGACTTGTTGATTTCACCAAGGGTAAATTATCAAATAATATCCCTAAAACTTCCTACCAACCGGGAACTACAACGGTAGAGTTAGGTTCAGTATTGCCTGAATTTATTTACAAAACCTTACAAAATGGATTTGAACAATTTGGAAGAGCAATGAAGGGATATTTAACCAATGATGCTATTGTTCACGCTCCTGAATCAAGAACCTCTTCCCCAGTACGAATTCCCAGAGATCGACAAACTTTAGAGCATATTCAAATAAAGGGATTATACCCTTGTGGTGAAGGTGCGGGTTATGCCGGAGGAATAATTTCGGCAGCTATAGATGGTGAGAAATGTGCTGAACAAATTAGTTTGGTTTATGCCAAAAAATACAAGTAACTATTCAACATTAAAAGTTATTACTTGAATACTACCTTCTTTTTCAATATCAATTTTTAAATTACCAGCTTCATCAAAATAGCCTGTAGTTTCATGCGACTTTCCACCAACATCTTTCCAAGTAATACGATATGTATTTGGTCTAGATGTTTTTAATAGGGTACCTATTTTTTCACCCGTTTGATAGCCAGATGTAAAACTCTCTTTAACATAAGCTACTAAACTATTATTTTGCTCTATTAAAATAAATGAAATGTTTTTATTTCTATAAGATTTTGCTATAGATTCTTCTTTAACAAGTTCCTTTTCTTTCACTTTTACCGATTCCTTTACTAAGGAAGCTTCATTAACTAACACAAAAGGAACAACTTCAACCTCAGCGTTTGCGTTTGATGTGATTTTAATGGTTGCGGGCTCTATTTTTACTGCATCTTTTACTGCTATCTCTTTTGTTACTAACTCATTTTTAGAGGCTTGTTTGTTTACTACAAGTTCTTCATTAAAATTATATCCCATCTCTTCAAAAGAAACAAATAAATTTCTCAATGCTTCTTGATAAGATTTTTTAAACTCTTTTTCTTTACTTTTTCCTTCTGCGGAAGTATAAATAACTTTTCTATAACAGTCACTAAGTTCAATAACTAGCTTTGAAGTAAACATACTAGAGTTATTAATCAATTCAGCTGTCAAAGCCAAACATGGGTTATTCCTTAAATCTAAAGGGTAATCATCATCTTTCAATAAGGTAGAATATCCGTTTTTCGTAAATAAAAATTTTGTTAAACTATTTAACCTGTATTCATCGTCATTTTTTAAAAAATTATATTTCTCTGGAATAATAATGTATTTATATGCGTCTAAAGTTTGTGCCATTGCAATAGACACATATAAAAATAAGACAACCGTACTGATAAGTTTAATTTTCATTTATTGATTTTTTATTTTTTTAATAAAATATAAAGTTCATACCCAACTGAAAAGATTGGTAATTGCTATCCTTTAGTTTTGGCAAAGCTAACAAATTATCTGCAGTAGCATAAAAATTAAAATCACGAAAGTGAGTAGAAATTCCCAAACCTATATTTTTTGAAGAAAATTTATCGTAAGTATATGTTACTTTAGCCTTAAACCCTTTTGTGATTTCACGCATATAAAATGCTGTTACTGCCCAAATCATATAGTTTGGTTTAAAATCGGTATAGGTATGAATTCCCACTTCGGATATTAAACTTTCATTTACCGGAGTTACAAATCGTGCATCTCTAAAAACAGAATTATAATCTTCATCTCTTTCATGATTAAACTGATACTTTATCGATGCATTTAGTTTAGGCGATCTTCTAAAATTAAATCCACCATCGTTTATTTCAAGAGGTATATCACCAGTATCATAAAAAGAACTAAATTTATCATCCCAATAATTAAATTCATCACCGACTTCTGGGTCAAAATAATCTCTATTATTGTTTTCAGATAGAATAAAATCTTCGGTTAAACTATAATTTACAACTTTATTGGTATAAGTAATAAAATCTAAATCTATCAAACTACCCGTTAAAGTTATACTTTCGTTGAAATGATAAGTGAAACCTAAATCTAAACCGGCACCTAAATTTCCTCCTCCAAAAAACAACCCAGAAATGGCTTGGCTTAAACCACCAAAATCACCCGTTCCAAAGTCTTGATCATCAATTAGTTTAATAAATCCTGAAGTATTCAAAACAACACGCATAGCATCAAAATTATGTTGATTAAAGGAACTGTTTGCACTAAGTTGATATTCTCCTTGGTTATTTATAGAATTGAGTTGTAAAGATCCTGACAAGAGCTTAAACCTTGCTCCAATATTTAATTTTTCATTGATTTTTTTTGTTATTCCTATATGGAATACCCCTACCAATTCGCCTATAAAATTTAATTGATTAAAATTGAAAACATCTCCTTCTTCAGGGAAACCATCTCTGTCTTGATCATTTCCATTAAAAAAAAGATCCACTTCATCTTTGGGATAATTGGCAAAACCTTCAATTTCTTGGTACATTCCAAAACTTAAATAATAGTCGGCATTCCTTAATCTCAACCCTCCATTTAATATTTCTAATTGTTGATTTACAAGAAATATTTCATTGCTATTTAAATCTTGCTCAAAGATATTTCTTAAAATATCTATATCCCCATTTGCACCACTAATAATATTATTATAATTTATATTTTTATTTGTTGCTCCTACCTGAAGAAAAAAATTAGATAACAAAGGCACGCCAAAATGTTTGTCATAATCAACTTCAGCACCAGGGTTTAACAATAAAGTTTGTGGTAATTGATCAAAATCATATAAAATTTGTTGATTTTGAGCATTTGATTTTGCAACTATCAAAACAATGGTTAAAAATAAGCATAGTTTTTGCATCATAAGAGGGAGTATTCTAGCAATTTTCACTTTATTAAGAGTAAATATACATTTATTTTTATAATAGGCTCAATTAATGGTTTATAAGTAATCTTTTAATTGTTCTAGCTTGGTAATTGTCACTATTTTTTCTGTAGCTATTTCGCCATTAAACGCACAAAAAATAGTATGTATTCCTACATGTTTGGCTCCTAAAATATCTGCTTCAAAATTATCGCCAATCATAATACTTTCATCTGCTTTGGCGGTGGCCAAACTTAAAGCATAATTAAATATTTTAGGGTTAGGTTTTTTAAAACCAGCTTTTTCTGAAGTTATTATTTGATCAAAATAAGATATCAGATTTGAATTCTTCAATTTCTTGAATTGTACCTCCTCAAAACCATTGGTTATAATATGCATGGTATACTTAGATTGCAAATAATTAAGTATTTCAATTGTTCCTTCAAACAAATCATTATATTGTGATAAATAGGTAATGTAATCTTCCGATAAAAGGTCAATCAAATCATTATCTACTTCGTAATTTAATGCATCAAAAGCATCTTTCAACCTACCATATCTAAGTTTTGATTTACTTATTTTGTCTTCTCTAAATAATTTCCAGTATTGTGCATTAATTGGTTTGTAAATTTCTTTGAATTCCTTAAAATTAACACCCACATTATTTTTACTAAAAATAAATTCGAAAGTTTTATTTGAATTGGTCTCAAAATCCCATAAAGTGTGATCAAGATCAAAAAAGATATGTTTTATGTTCATAATTATATTTTAATTGCCAATAAATTTTTCTTTAAAAGTAAAATGTAAATAGAAAGAAAAAGAATTCCTAAACAAAAATTCAATATTAAATTCAATTCAAACCGAGTATTAATCAAGCTATAAAATACGCCTTGCAATGCTAAAATGAAAATTATTCTCAATACAAATGTGATGTTTTTTTTTGAAAATTTAATAATTTCTCTATCCATAAAATGTAAAGCAACAACTAAAATAAAATAACTAATTAAGGTTGTATAGGCAGCCCATTTATACCCATACCATCCTATAAAAAATAAATTCAAAACAATATTAAGCAAAGCAATACTTAAGGCAATTAGCCCTAATTTTTTTAATTTATTGGAAAACTTCAAACGCAATTCATAAAAATTAGATATACCGTGTAAATATGCAGAAACAAATATAAAAGGCATTATGGTGTAACCTACTCTAAACTCTTTTCCTAATAAAATATTAGATATGTCTTTAGCAAAAAGACTCAAATAAAAAACTATGGGTAAACCAACTATTAAAAACACCTTGATATACCTTTGTATTAGTTTTTTGGAATTACTAAAATTAATTTCTAATTCTTTTAATAGATATGGGTTAACAGAATTAAAAAAAATAGTTGCCAAAGCAACAACACTTAATTGAGAAATTTTATAAACTTGATCGTAAATTCCAACC
The DNA here is from genome assembly GCA_021647985.1 of Flavobacteriaceae bacterium. GTDB lineage: Bacteria > Bacteroidota > Bacteroidia > Flavobacteriales > Flavobacteriaceae > Lutimonas. The sequence goes on from JAKITQ010000005.1 coordinate 9,369, forward strand.
TCCTCTACATTACCAAACCATGCAATTATATACCTATCGCTAAAGTTTATGGTTAACAAACTAACATTGAGGATTAAGCCCATACTTCCGTAAAGAATCAATTCTGACAAAGCTTTTTTATTAATTAATTTTAAATCTATTTTTACTAAAACAGGATTATAAAACTTTAAAAATACTATAAAAAGTACATCAACCAATATCAAACTAGAAACTAAAGCTGCAATACTTAAATCAAAGTAAAAAACCATTACCAGAGTAATCACTACACTAATTAAGGCCTTTAAGGATTGTACTATCGTGTAAAATTTAGATGCACCCTCCAACCTTACAATTACCATGTAAAACAAGAATAACTGATTTAAAAATAGTTGAAAAAAAGAAAAAAGAACAAGTTGTTTTATTAAAGGTTGTTTTGCATTAACATACCAATAAAATGATATTACGAATAATAGAGTCAATGCTATTAAGTAGATAAAAATAAGGTTAGAATAGAGTACTTTTAAATTGTTTTTATTTTTGTATCTATTATAAAACCTCCAGATACATGATCCAATCCATGAAAATAAAAACATTCCAAAAAATGTAAAAGTAATAGTCACCAATCCTAAATTACCATAATCTGCTTTATTAAAATGGCGAGTAAAAATAGGTGTTTTAATAAAACCAATAAACAAAGGAATAAAAGAGCCTAAGAAATACCAGCTAAAATCATTTAAAAAAGAATTGCTATTTAATTTCAAATTAGTTGGTTTTTATTTCGTCTATTAAGAGCTATGGTATAATAATTTAAGAGTTTCTTAAATTCCATTTCCCATTTATATTTTTTTAAGGTTGCATTTCTGCCATTCTTACTAAACAATTGATACTTGTTTCTATTTTTCAATAGGTCAATCATGGCAATTGCTATTTGACCTTCTTTTAAAGGATCAACAACAACCCCACAGTTTTCTTCTTCAATATATTCTTTTATATGTCCAAAATCACTACCAATAATAGGTAATCCAAATGCCATATATTCAAATACTTTTATAGGCATACTAATTTCAAATGTTTTTGATTTTAATATGGTAACCAAACCTATTTTACTGTTATTATAAAAATTACTCACTGCTGAATAATTCACCGGTGCATGCAATTCTACATTATTCTGAAGATCATTTTTATCAATATAAAATTGAAGTTCCTTTTTTAATGAGTCAGGAGAATATTTACCTAAAAGCAGCACCTTTATCTCGGGTATTTGTGTTTTTGCAATTTTTGTTGCTTCCAATATTTTAAATGCCCCTCTAAGTTTGGTAATACCACCGCAGTAAATAAAATCATGCTTTTTATCTTTCCAGTTTGTTTGGCTGTACTGTTTATAATTATCTGTATAATTATACAATACTTCTGCTTTGTTTTTTCCTATTTTTTTTCTAAACTTATCTCTTACTATTTTTTCATTGGATATAACCAAATCATAATTTTTTGATTGTTTTTTCTCCCAATAATCAACATATAAAGCAAAGCCCTTAATTAATATTTTAACAAGCCCCTTTGATTCATTATAAGAAGTATAATCTTCTGCATAAGGTTCTCTTGCATCATAGAACACAACTGGATTATGTTTTAATCCTTTTAATTTTTTGCCTATTCTATTGATCCAAAGATCGTGAAAATGATATATATCTGCTTTTACTAAAGTTGCTTTCTTAAGAAGTATTTTATAATTATTATTCGGATTTATTCTTTTTAAAATAAAATTTAGGAATCGATTTTTAGCAAAGGTTTTAACTTTAAAAATTTCATACTGAATACCTTCTTTGGTGGTTCCTATTTCATTTTTATCGCCAATAAGAAAATAAAAAACTTCAAAATTTTTTTCAATCAATGGCACTGCCATTTTCCAATAAATTCTATCGTCATATAAACCATGTTTATCGGCCAAAAAACATATTCTAACACGCTCCTTCATTTTAAATTAAACGTTTTTTATAACGATAATAAATCTCTGTTTTTGCTCCAAAACTTTTATAAAATTTCGCAACACCCTCAATCATAGATCCTTCAAAGTCTAATACCACATTCGTGTTTTGATTCTCCTTAATCAATTCATTAATCAAAAAAGTTGGTACATTATTATTTTTCGCTTCTGCATCTGCAAGTGGTAACAAGTAAGTTATTCTCGTTTTACTTTGAAGCCAAACCAACCCTCCAATTATTTTCCCAGAGTTAATAACCGACCAAATATGAACAGAATCGTTATTTAAATATAATAACCTTTCCAATTTTTCAATAGAATCTTTATGCATTTCAAAATTAAAAGTTTGCGTTTTGTACAATGCTAAAAAATCATAGGCATTGGTATTTTTATCAATTACAAATCCATCAAATTTCTTGACACTAATTCTTCTTCTGTTTTTATTATAGGAATTTTTTATAGCATCAAAATCTGCATTTAAACAAAGTATATAATTTATTCTTTTGCTTATGTATTTACCATCTAAATGATTATCTGCATTCAATAAATAATCAACCAAAACAAACTTTTTAGGTATTGCTTTGATAAATTTTAATATTAATGATTGGTTTATTTCCCCCTTAAAAAACACACCTAATTGTTGTACCCAAGGTACCTGATAAACATAATTAAGACCAATTTTTTTTCTTGTTGGTAGTGGCATAACCGCTTCATAATCATTTAGTATCAATGCATCCCAATTATCAGCAACGCAATTTAAATACCAACTGTAAGCATATATTCTTGAATTTATAGAACTCGAGATGCAATTATCATATTTTAAAATATCAATATTTGCATTTTTTACATATAAAATCATCAATTATTATTTCAGTTTTTTTAACTATCGGTACTTAATTCCTGAAGCATACGCTCATATAATTTGTTCCAACCACGCCATTGTCCGTAACCACTAACCGATTCATTATGAAAAAGGGTAATTAATGTTCCATCTACTTTTTTTACTTCCTTTGCAAGTTCCATAATCACATTAAAAGATTTTTTTGGTGTAAAATTCAAATAGTCTTTTAAAGTACCATCCATTGCGGCAAATGGAAAAATTTTTAACGGGGTTTGAATTTCAAAATCTAGATCATAAAAGTAAAATGGTGTACAGGTACCAGCTCTAAACCCGTAGTGAGAAGCATATCCCATGGTATAATCTTCTTTTATTTCAAGATCGACTAGATACTGATAGGTTTCAGGAAGTTCCATACGTAAATAGTGTTGTCTTGACTTTTCTATAGGGAAGTTGACAATCTCTTCTAGTCTCATTTTTTCTTTTTTGATTTTTAAATCCTTTTTCATACTAAAATAAGACGGGTGAATTCCTACATCTGTATAATCTGCTATATTTTTAATTAAGAGTTTATAATTTATATTACCTGAAGAAATGTTTTTATCATATGTAGTATATTCGCTTAATAAAAAAAAGAACAAGGTATTGATATTGTATTTTTTTTGCAGCGAGATTAATTCATCAAAAGTATCAAAAGGGTCTTTTTTAATATTAAAAATAACCAAAAATCGGTAAAGTATATTTTGAATTTTAAGATTTACCAAATCATTTAAAGCACCTCCTACTGTTCTTATAAAACCTTTATGTTTATAACTAAAGGCAATATCTACATCTATGGTTGAAATATAATTAAACCTTCTTTCACCCTTAACAATTTCATTGATTTGATCAGGGAATTTTTCTAATAAAATCTCTTTAAATTTATAGACCCAAATATCAATTACTGGCTTGTCTAAAAATTTATGTTGAAATGCCAAACTTTCGGCAGCAGGAAACCTTTCAAATTCATCTTTTACATGTGGTAAATATTCTTCATATCTACTAATCAAATAAAAACTAGCTGCAAAAAAATCACAAGGTATATTGTTTTCAGATCCGGTTTGAAAAAAACAAGGTACATCATCCCAATTGGTAATATTAATATCTAAATAATCAATACCTTGATTGAAAAGCAAATCACTACTTTTTACAAATATTTCATTCCCTAATGCCTGTTTTGTATAAGAAAATTTCAATCCTTCATGCGCAATAAATTCTTCAATTTTAGTCGTAATATTTAATTCAATATGCAATATTCTTGTAAAAATATGTTTAAATATATAGGTTAACCTTGGAGTAATTTTATAAGTGTAAACTAACAGCATGAGCAATTATATTATTGAGGTAGGTTTTAAGGTGGATTTTAAAAATTTATTCACATCAAAATTTTCAGAGTTTTTCAAAGACAACTATAATTTTTGAAGTACTATCGAGATAATACAATAAAATTTTAGGCAGTATCTGGAAAACTCTGAAAACCCTTATGGGAACAAATATAACAAATAATCTGCTTCGTTATATTTTTTTTCAATAGCTAAGGCTATTACTCACACTTTTATATTTTTTATAGGAGTTCATGATGTGCTTCGCAGTTCAAAAAAAATAGAGCCTCGCATCCCTGCCTTGCCGGCAGGCAGGTCATTTGTTCTCTTTGTTTTTTGAAAGAAATTAATTTTTAGAACGCACCTTAAGTTCAAATGTAAACTTTTATTTAATAATTAGAGTTATGATTTTCATAAGTAATATTTACAAAATTCCTTCATCAGCAAAACTAAAATAACTATTTTCTGTTACAATAATATGATCTAGTATTTTGATATCTAAAACTGCACCTCCTTTTTTAATTTTATTGGTCAAACTGATATCTGAATCACTCGGTTTTAAAGTACCCGATGGGTGGTTGTGACACAAAATCAAACTTGTTGCCGATAGCTCAAGAGCTCTTTTAAACACCAACCGTGTATCTACTAAGGTACCGGTAATTCCTCCTTTACTCATTTGTGTTTTTAATTGAATTTTATTGGCATTATTTAAATAGATAATCCAAAATTCTTCATGTGATAACTCACCTATTATTGGTTGCATAACTTCATAAACAGACTTACTACTCGTAATTTTTGGTTTTTCTAAAGCCACCTCCAACCGTCGCCGCCGCCCAAGTTCAAGTGCTGTAATAATAGAGATTGCTTTGGCTTCACCAATACCTTTAAATTTTATCAAATCTTCTACAGATAATTTACCAAGTGCATTTAAATTATTATTGATGCTTTGTAGTATTTTTTTTGAAAGCTCTACTGCGCTATTTTCTCTATTACCTGAACCAATTAAAATGGCAACCAACTCGGCATCCGACAAGGCTGTTTTACCTTTCAGCAATAATTTTTCTCTTGGTCTATCATCTTCATTCCAGTATTTTATACTTAATGAATTATTATAACTGCACATGATTTTTTCTTTAAAGATATAAAAGAAAAATATAATACATTTGTACCTTAAATTTTAATAGATTTTTATTAAGCATTTAATCTATTTTTATTAAAAATCTATTAAATAAAAAAAGATACATGAATATTATTATTGCCGGTGCCGGAGAAGTTGGTTTTCATCTTGCAAAACTTCTTTCTTATGAATCGCATGATATTACTTTAATTGATAAAGATAAAGATCGATTGGTCTATGCAGATACCAGACTGGATATTAGAACCATCCTAGAAGATGCAACCTCTATATCGGCTTTAAAAAATGCCAATATTAAAAATACGGATCTACTCATTGCTGTAACATCTTCTGAAACTACAAATATTACAATTTGTGTAATTTCTAAAAAGTTAGGTGCTCTAAAAACCATAGCACGAATAAGTAATTCAGAATTTACAGCCAATAAAGAAGAGTTGAATTTTTCAGATTTAGGTATTGATGAATTAATTTCCACAGAAGAATTAGCAACCAATGAGATCAAACTCCTTTTAGAACAGGCTGCATTTCACGACACCCACGAATTTGAAGAAGGTAAATTAACTATGGTTGGTATGACCCTGTCTAAATCGGCTCCTTTTGTTGGTATGTCAGTAAAAAAAGCAGCTGCAAATTTTTCTGGAATTCATTTTATGCCTGTTGCAATTAGGAGAAAAATATCTAATGAAACCTTAATCCCAAGGGGAGATACTATTTTTAAAGCTGGCGATCAAACCTATTTTATTACTTTGAAAGAAGGTGTTGGAGAATTAAATAAACTTTCTGCCACGCAAAACAATCCTATTAAAAATGTGATGATTTTAGGTGGTAGCAAAATTGGTGAAAAAACAGCCAAACAACTATGTAGTATTAATTTAAACATAAAGTTAATAGAAAGAAATAAGGCAAAAGCCATTAAATTAGCAGATGAATTACCTAATGCTTTAGTAATTTATGGCGACGGAAGAGATGTTGAATTATTAGAAGAAGAAAACGTATCTGAAATGGATGCGGTAATTGCTGTAACAGGAAGATCGGAAACCAATATTATGTCTTGCCTAGTAGCCAAATCCAAAGGCGTAAAAAGAACGATAGCCCTAGTTCAAAATGTAGATTATTTTAATTTAAGTAAAAATATAGGAATTGACACCTTGATTAACAAAAAATTATTGGCGGCAAATAGTATTTTTAGATATATTAGAAAAGGAGATGTTTTAGAAATGGCTATCTTAAATAATATCAATGCAGAAATACTTGAATTTAATGTACTTAAAAACTCCAAAATAACTAAAAGCAAAATTAAAGATTTAAAATTTCCAAGAAATGCAATTATTGGAGGTGTAATTAGAAACGATAAAGGCCAAATAGCATTAGGTGATTTTCAAGTTAGAGAAAATGATAAAGTTGTGGTTTGCTGTTTGCCTAAAACAATTTCTAAAGTAGAAAATTTCTTTAATTAAAAATCTAGATAAAAGGTATAAAATTCCATCTGTCATCTGACGGACTGGACTGAATAATAGGAAGCGACCCAAGGATCGAAGTATTAACCAAGATCCCGCTGAAAAAAAGCGGGATTAGTTCGACTAACTAAAAAATTGAAATTAATTTTTAGAGTCTCACGAATAAAAATAAACCTGTGAAAAAACTCAATATCAAAATTATCCTTCAAATGATGGGTGTACTACTTATCTTTAATGGTGGTTTTATGCTTTTTTCGGCTTTGATTAGTTGGTATTTTAAAGATGGTGCTTTACAAGGCATACTGTTTTCGGGAATTATGACTATTGCAATTGGTATTTTATTACAATTTTTTACCAAGGGATTTAAAAAACAAATTAAAAAAAGAGAAGGCTATTTAATTGTTACTTTGGGCTGGATAACCATGTCGTTATCAGGTGCAATGCCATATATATTTACCGACGCCATTCCTTCATTTACCAATGCTTTTTTCGAAACAACGTCTGGTTATACCACAACTGGCGCATCTATTTTAAATGACATTGAAGCAATGCCAAAAAGCTTATTGTTTTGGCGTAGTACAACACACTGGATTGGTGGTATGGGAATCATAGTATTGGCCATTGCAATTTTACCCCTGTTGGGAATTGGTGGTATGCAATTATTTGCTGCAGAGGCTCCTGGACCTTCTTCCGATAAATTACATCCGAGAATAACAGATACTGCAAAAAGGTTGTGGTACTTGTATTTAGGTCTTACTCTTTTGGAGGCCGTATTATTAAAAATTGCAGGAATGGGTTATTTTGATGCAATAAATCATGCTATGAGTACCTTATCTACTGGAGGTTTTTCAACAAAAAATGCAAATGTAGCTCATTGGAATAACCAACCTTTAATTCAATATATAATCCTATTTTTTATGTTTATTGCAGGTACAAATTTTGTATTGAGCTATTTCGCTTTTAAAGGAAAATTTAATAAATTTCTTCACGATGAAGAATTTAAATATTACGCATTAACAGTTGTGTTAATTACTGTAATCTCTACATTGGTAGTTTATAATTATGCCGAGGTAACAAAATATGCTACTGAAATACAACAAATTACGCACCCAATGATCTATGGAGCGTTTGAAAGTTCATTTAGACATTCATTGTTTCAAGTTTTAGCAGTTATAACCACAACAGGTTTTGTTTCTGCAGATTTTACCATATGGTCACCATTTTTAACCGTACTGTTTTTTTTAATGATGTTTTTGGGTGCTTCAGCAGGTTCTACTGCTGGGGGAGTAAAATTTGTACGCCATATCATAATGATTAAAAATGGATTTTTAGAATTTAAAAGAACCATTCACCCCAATGCAATAATACCGGTAAGATATAATAATAAATCAGTAACACGAGGTATCGTATTTAACATCATGGCTTTCTTTATATTGTATCTTATTATCTTTGCTATTGGCGCATCAGTATTTAGTTTTTTAGGCCTTGACTTTATCACTTCAATGGGAGCAGCAGCATCGTCATTGGGTAACGTAGGTCCAGCTTTTGGAGCATTAAGTCCAGTCAATAATTACGAAATTCTACCTCCTTTCGGAAAATGGTGGGCATCATTTTTAATGCTATTAGGCAGGCTGGAGCTTTTTACGGTTATAATAATTTTTACACCTTATTTTTGGAGAAATAACTAATTTTTAATCCATCTGATTGAATTATTACGAATTCTTAATTTTTACCTTTTCACTCGAAGATTTAATACCCTAAAATCACTAACTTGCAATCGATTTTTTAAGCACTTTAGAATGGAAATAGTCAAAGCATATATCCCTAAAAATAAAATAAGAATTGTTACAGCAGCATCGCTTTTTGATGGTCATGATGCTGCTATCAACGTAATGCGTAGAATCATTCAAGCCACTGGGGTTGAAGTGATTCACTTAGGTCATGATCGCAGCGTTGAAGAGGTAGTAAACACAGCAATTCAGGAAGATGCCAATGCCATTGCCATAACCTCCTATCAAGGTGGTCACAATGAATATTTTAAATTCATGTACGATTTACTCCAAGAAAAAGGAGCCACACAAATTAAAATATTTGGTGGTGGTGGCGGTGTAATTCTCCCTAAAGAAATTAAATATCTAATGGATTATGGAATAACCCGAATTTACTCACCCGATGATGGTAGGAAAATGGGCTTACAAGGCATGATCAATGATATGGTTTCAAAATGCGATTTTTCTCCTGCCGATGAAGTTCCTAAAACAGAGAGTATTGCCAAAAACTTAAAAAACAACAATGTAAACACGATTGCCAGACTTATTTCTTTAGCTGAAAATAACCATAGTGACTTTTTAAAAATATTTTCAAAAGTAGAAAATACAGAAAATAACACTCCCATTTTAGGAATAACAGGAACAGGTGGATCCGGAAAATCTTCTTTAGTAGATGAATTAGTTAGACGATTTTTAGAAGATTTTACCAAAAAAAATATTGCAATAGTTTCTGTAGACCCTTCCAAACGAAAAACGGGTGGAGCCTTATTAGGAGATCGAATTAGAATGAATTCTATCAACAACAACCGAGTTTATATGCGCTCTTTAGCCACCCGACAATCTAATTTAGCCCTTTCTAAACACGTAAGTGATGCCCTAAATATATTAAAGCAATCTAATTTTGATTTGATTATTTTAGAAACCTCGGGTATTGGACAATCAGATACCGAAATATTAGATCATTCTAATGTTTCATTATATGTTATGACCCCAGAATATGGTGCAGCTACGCAATTGGAAAAAATTGATATGATCGATTTTGCCGATGTAATCGCATTAAATAAATTTGATAAAAAAGGTGCCCTAGATGCCTTACGAGATGTTAAAAAACAATACCAGAGAAATCATAAATTATGGAATGAAAAAATAGATAATATGCCGGTATTTGGTACTATTGCTTCTCAGTTTAATGATCCTGGAACCAATAATATCTATCGCTTTATTATTGAAAAAATAAATGAAAAAACGAATACGGAATTAATAAGTTCTTTCACTAACAATAAGGCTATGAGTGAAAAAATATTTATTATTCCGCCAAATAGAGTACGCTATTTATCTGAAATATCCGAAAGTAATACTACTTACGATACTTGGAGTAAAACGCAAAGTGAAATTGCCCAAAACCTATATGGTATATTCAAAACCATTACAACTATTAGCAAGAAAAATATCGTATTAAACGACAATGGTATTGAAGCTTTAACTAAAAACAACGACAATAATGACTTATTAAATCAATTAATTCAAGCATTTAATAAGATTAAAAAAGACCTCAACTCGCATAACTGGGATATCATTTTAAATTTTGATAAAAAGAAACAACAATATAAAAATGATGTTTTCACTTTTAAAGTAAGAAACAAAGAAATACATATTAAAACACATAGCACGTCTCTATCTCAAATTCAAATTCCAAAAATAACTTTACCCAAATACAAAGCTTGGGGTGATCTTTTATTGTGGAGTTTACAAGAAAATGTTCCGGGAGAGTTTCCGTTTACCGCCGGAATTTATCCATTTAAAAGAACAGGTGAAGACCCTACCAGAATGTTTGCTGGTGAAGGCGGACCAGAAAGAACCAATAGAAGATTTCATTATGTTAGTTTAAACGCACCCGCCAAAAGATTATCTACTGCATTTGACAGTGTTACCCTTTACGGAAATGACCCCGATATGCGACCTGATATTTACGGTAAAATTGGTAATGCAGGTGTTTCTGTATGTTGCTTGGATGATGCAAAAAAATTATATTCGGGTTTTGAATTAACCAATTCGCTTACTTCTGTTTCTATGACCATCAATGGTCCAGCACCTATGTTACTAGGCTTTTTTATGAATTCTGCCATAGATCAAGAATGTGAAAAATACATTAAAACCAACGGATTAGAAAAAAAAATAGAACAAAAAATTAATGATTTTTATAAAAATAAAGGCATTGAAAGACCAAAATATCAAGGAGATCTACCAAAAGGCAATGATGGTTTAGGTCTCATGTTGTTAGGTATAACAGGAGATCAGGTTTTACCTAAAAACGTTTATGATCAAATAAAAAAAGAAACTATTTCTAAAGTTAGAGGAACAGTTCAAGCCGATATTTTAAAGGAAGATCAGGCACAAAATACTTGTATTTTTTCTACTGAATTTGCTCTGAAAATGATGGGTGATGTACAAGAGTATTTTACACAAAATAATATTAGAAATTTTTATTCAGTTTCTATATCAGGTTATCATATTGCTGAAGCAGGAGCCAATCCAATTTCACAACTTGCCTTTACTTTATCCAATGGTTTTACTTATGTAGAATATTATATAAGTCGTGGTATGGATATCGATAAATTTGGACCTAATTTGTCTTTCTTTTTCTCTAACGGAACCGATCCTGAATATGCTGTGATAGGTAGAGTTGCCCGAAAAATTTGGGCAAAAGCCATGAAATTAAAATATGGAGCAAATGAAAGAGCACAAATGCTTAAATATCATATCCAAACTTCTGGTAGATCATTACATGCCCAAGAAATCGATTTTAATGATATAAGAACCACATTACAAGCGCTTTATGCTATATATGATAATTGCAACTCGCTGCACACCAACGCTTATGATGAAGCAATTACCACCCCAACAGAAGAATCTGTACGAAGAGCGATGGCCATTCAACTAATTATCAATAAAGAATTAGGCTTGGCTAAAAATGAAAATCCTTTACAGGGATCTTTTATTATTGAAGAATTAACCGACCTAGTTGAACAAGCTGTTTACCTTGAATTTGATAAAATAACAGAACGTGGTGGCGTATTAGGTGCCATGGAAACCATGTACCAAAGATCAAAAATTCAAGAAGAAAGCTTGTATTATGAAGAATTAAAACATACCGGACAATTTGAAATAATTGGCGTTAATACCTTTTTAAGTAGCAAAGGTTCTCCTACCATTTTACCTCAGGAAGTAATTAGAGCAACCGAAAAAGAAAAATTACATCAAATTGAAGTCATTAAAAACCTGCATCAATGCAATGATAAAATAGCAGCCATTGAAATTATAAAATTGAAGGAAAAAGCAATTAAAAATGAAAATGTTTTTGAACAACTAATGGAAGCAACAAAAACTTGCTCCTTGGGCCAAATAACAAATGCTTTATTTGAAGTTGGTGGACAATACAGAAGAAATATGTAGAATTAATTCTAATATTGATCAATATTACTAATTCAAATTAATTATATACTCAAACCAGATAGCTTTTCGGTTTTTTGTCTCGTTCTTTTTCTCTTTATCTGCGTTAAAAAAAGAAACCATAACTAAGGCTATGATTGATTTTTTTGCCTTTCTAAAGAAAAAAATAATATTCGTCAAAATTCCCCAAAACCTATCTGGTTTGAGTATATTTGATTTTCTTAAAATTTACCATTAAATCAATTATAGTTAACAAGAAAACTAAAAAATGAAACAATTCCCCTTCCGAATAATTCTTCTATTCATTTTAATCAGTTTACAAATATCTTGTACAAAAAACAACAAAGAAGAGCCTTCAGAAAAACAGGATACTTATGTAATAGACAACTTTAATAAAAAGGAAGTCACCATTAGTATGCGTGATGGAATTAAATTACATACCACAATTTATTCCCCAAAAGACAAAAGTAAATCCTATCCAATTTTACTTAAAAGAACTCCTTATAGCTGTAAACCTTATGGAGAATCGGATTATCTTCAAAAAATTGGCCCAAATATACACCTTATGAAAGGAGGTAATATTGTTGTTTATCAAGATGTTAGAGGAAGATGGATGAGCGAAGGAATTTATGACAATATGCGAGCCTATATTCCGAATAAAAAAAACGACAAAGATATTGATGAAAGCTCGGATACTTATGACACGATAGACTGGCTTGTAAAAAACATTGATAATAACAATGGCAATGTTGGTATTTGGGGTATTTCATACCCTGGATTTTATGCAACTTATGCCACTATAGACGCACATCCTGCCTTAAAAGCTGCTTCTCCTCAAGCTTGTATTGGGGATTTCTTTTTTGATGATTTTCATCACAATGGCGCCTACTTATTAAGTTATTTTAAAGCTACTGCTCTTTTTGGAACTCCTAAAAACAAACCTATAGATACAGCTTGGTATAGTTTACCCAATTTAAAAACCCAAGATCAATACCAGTTCTTTTTAGATGCGGGCCCTTTAAAAAATTTAAATAAATATTTCCAATACAATACTGTAGACCAGCCTAGTTTAAGAAATAATGATAAAGTAGATGATTTTTTTTGGGAAGAGTTAAAAGAGCATCCAAATTATGATACTATTTGGCAGGCAAAAGGTATTATTCAACATTTAAAAAATATAAAGCCAACGGTAGCAACCATGATTGTTGGAGGTTGGTTCGATGCCGAAGATTTATACGGCCCCTTAGAAACTTATAAAAATATTGAAAAATACAATCCGAAAAATTACAATACTATGGTTTTCGGCCCATGGGATCATGGTGCTTGGGCAAGAACCAAAGGAAAAAATATAGTTGGTAATTATTACTTTGGAGATTCCATTTCAGAGTTTTTTCAAAAAAATATCGAAACCAAATTCTTTAATCATTTCTTAAAAGGAGAGGGTGATCACAATTCAGGTTTGCCAGAAGCTTATGTTTATGATTCGGGTAAAAAAGAATGGAAAACTTACGATAGTTGGCCACCACAAGGCGTTGTAAAAGAATCCCTTTTTCTATCTGAGGATCAAAAATTATTGTCAAAACAAGAATCAAATACTGGTATTAAATTTGTTAGTGATATCAAAAAACCAGTACCTTATTCAGAAGATATCAAAACGGTTTTCACACCTAGAAAATACATGACGGATGATCAAAGATTTGCAGCCAGACGACCAGATGTTTTGGTTTTTGAAACAGATATTTTACAAGAAAATTTCACCTTAGCCGGTGATATTTTAGCCAAATTAAAAGTTGCCACTACTGGTACTGATGCCGATTGGATTGTAAAAATAATTGATGTACATCCAACAGTAATAGAAGAACAAAAAGAAGGTATGCAAGACCATTTAAAATTGAGTAATTATCATTTAATGGTTCGCAGTGAGGTAATGAGAGGTAAATTTCGAAATAGTTTTACGTATCCTGAGGCTTTTATACCAAATAAAAGAACCGATGTAAATATTAAATTACAAGATGTTTTTCACACCTTTAAAAAAGGTCATAAACTACAAGTGCAAGTGCAAAGCACCTGGTTTCCTTTAATTGATTTAAATCCCCAAACCTTTGTACCTAATATTTTTAAGGCAAATGAAGAAGATTTTAAAACACAAACACACACTGTTTACACTTCTTCATCAATTAAATTTACCGTTTTAAAATAAACATGTATTGGATTCACATATTTCTAAAACAGGACAAAAAATTAAATTCGGTGTATTTTTACTAGCACCAGTTATATTTTCATATTTGGTGTTTTTTGTAAAATTAGACATAGACAACCCTCAAATTACCTATACTTTAGCGGTTGCTATTTTAATGGCATTATGGTGGGTTACTGAAATTGTTCCGCTAGCAATCACATCTCTATTGCCAGTTATTTTATTTCCTATTTTAGGTATAATGAACGGTAAAGATGTATCATCAACCTATTTTAATCATGTTATTTTATTATTCCTTGGCGGATTTTTAGTAGCATTAGCAATGCAAAAATGGAATCTTCACAAACGAATTGCACTCAAAATATTACTATTGGTAGGAACTGGCCCTGCCAAAATATTATTAGGGTTTATGCTTGCAACAGCATTCTTATCTATGTGGATATCAAATACTGCAACAACTATGTTAATGATTCCAATATTAATTTCTATCATAAATCAATTAGAAAAAATAAATTCAAAAGAAGCTGTAAAACATTTTTCAATTGGCTTGCTTTTATCCATTGCTTATAGTGCGTCTATTGGAGGAATTGCAACTTTGGTTGGAACACCACCCAATTTATCGTTTGCTAGAATTTTTAGCATCTATTTTCCTAATGCTCCAGAAATATCATTTGCCACATGGTTTTTTTATGCTTTCCCAATAGTTGTTGTAATGTTTGCAATTGCTTGGTTTTATCTTTATTTAGTTTTTGTAAAAAGAAAAAACAAATGGAAAAGTTTTAGCAAAGAAAACCTTTTAAATATATATAAAGAACTGGGTAAATGGTCTCAAGAAGAAAAAATAATGCTAATAGTTTTTGTTTCAATGGCATTGCTTTGGTTTTTCAGAGCAGATATAACTATTGGCTCAACCACACTTTACGGATGGCAAAATTTATTTAAAAATCCTAATTATTTTAATGATGGTACTGTTGCAATTTTTATTGCAACTATTTTATTTGTAATTCCGTCAAAGCAACAAAAAGGAAAGTTTTTAATGGATTGGAAAACTGCCGAAGGTATTCCTTGGGAAATTATTTTATTATTTGGAGGTGGTTTTGCCCTTGCTACAGGCTTTAAAGAATCAGGTTTATCACATTGGTTTGGTGAGCAATTAATTTGGCTAAAAGATGTTCATCCGTTTTTAATAGTTTTAGCTATTACTATAATAATTACCTTTTTAACTGAAATAACATCAAATACCGCAACCATTGAAACTTTTCTACCTGTATTAGCTGGTTTAGCTATGAGTATTGAAATGAATCCATTATTATTTATGTTACCTGCTACCATTGCTAGTTCTTTAGCTTTTATGTTACCTGTTGCCACACCGCCAAACGCAATTGTTTTTGGAACAAATCGATTACAAATTATTGATATGACAAAAACAGGTTTCTTTTTAAATATTGCAGGAATAATTATTGTTACTCTTGCTACCTACTATTTAGGTACATTTATCTTTAATATACAACTTGATGCATTTCCTTTATGGGCAA
Organism: Flavobacteriaceae bacterium; assembly: GCA_021647985.1. GTDB lineage: Bacteria > Bacteroidota > Bacteroidia > Flavobacteriales > Flavobacteriaceae > Lutimonas. Next base: position 25,071 of record JAKITQ010000005.1, read on the forward strand.
AATAATAGTAAATGACATATTTGGTAAAGCTTTGATTGATTATCAATTAGGTAATTTTATCGAAAATATCACTACTTATTCTTCCGTTTCCGGAAAAGATATGATGGAATTATCTTGGCTTTTTAGAACATTTCACGAAATGCCATTAATCGAACAAACTGCATTACAATTGTGTAAAGGATCTATTTTAGATATAGGCTGTGGAGCTGGAAGTCACACCTTGTTTTTACAGGATAAAGGGTTTAAAACAAAGGCAATTGATATTTCAAAAGGCGCAATAAAAACCTGTAAGCTTCGAGGAGTTGAAAATGCAATTTTGCAGGATATAATGGAATTAAAAAATGAAAAATTCGATACCATTATTGCATTGATGAACGGTACTGGTTTATGTGGAAAATTAGAAAATCTTGAAATATTTCTCAAGCATTTAAAATCTATTTTAACCATAAACGGACAAATTTTAATTGATTCTTCAGATATAATTTACATGTTTGAAGATGATTTTGGAGACATATCTATTCCGGAAAACCAAAATTATTATGGTGAGGTTGTATTTGAGTTCAAATACAAAAATGAGTTTAGTGAAAAATTTGATTGGCTTTTTATTGATTTTAATAATTTATGCATTCACGCCAATAATGTTGGCTTACACTGTGAATTAATCCAACAAGGTTTTCATTATGAATATTTAGCGAAATTAACTCTGGTAAAGAGCTCTTAGTTCACCTAGTTCTGTTTTATCACTTTAAGAAGTACAAATAATAAAATACAAGCAACTAGTAACAAAACAGCCATGACATTCCAGGTAAAAGCAAAGCCATACTTATCTGATAGCTGCATACCAATATTTGGCCCAAGTATATGTGCTACCGAAAATGACATGCTATACAAAGCCATATATTCACCTGGCTTGCCTCTTTTAGAACGATTTAAGGCATAGGCATTTGAAAATGGAAAACCTAACATTTCTCCAAAGGACATTAACAACATACCAATGATTGCAATACCAATCCAATTCGAAATATTTAAAACTAAAAAACTTACTGCTAATAAAAATATCCCGACAATAACAATTTTTAAACCTTCTAATTTACTCTTTTCTAAGGCGTGAACCATTGGCATTTCAAACAAAAAAATAACAAAACCATTCATAGCCAGCAATAAGCCTATCTGCTTTTCATTCATTCTCAAATTTTCACTATAAAACAATGGAATGGTTGAAAAATATTGCATAAAAGTAAAACCAATTAAAAACATGGCAAACCAAAAAATTAAATATTGCTTATCACGATACGGTGATAATCTCTTTTTAATATTTTCACTTTTTAACGCTATAACAGATTTTTTTTGGTATAAAAACTTTACAATTAAAAACGTTGCAGCAATACAAGAAATTCCATCTACCCAAAATAATGCTTGATAACTAATATAGGTAATAATCAAACCACCAATAGCAGGTCCAAAAGAAAACCCCAAGTTAATGGCCAGTCTAATTAGTGTAACAGATCTGGTTCTATTTTCTTCTTTGCTATAATCCGACAAAGCAACCCAAATAGCTGGTCTAAAAGCATCTGCAACCACAGTCAATAAAAAAACACCTATACAAAGAAAATAAAAAGAAACAATAAATTGCAAAGCAAAAAAGGCTAGACCTGTTAAAAATAAACTGGTATACATCACTTTATAATAGCCAACTTTATCGGCTAGTTTTCCTCCGAAAAAAACACCCACAACCGAACCAAGACCATAAAAAGTCATAATCCAACCAACTTGACCAAAAGTAAATCCTAAATATTTAGTTAGGTACAAAGATAAAAACGGAATTACCATGGCTCCAGCCCTATTAACAAATGTGGTTAGAGCCAAAAGCCAAACTTCCTTTGATAATCCTTTGTAAGGTGTTATTAACTTAGTTAGCATTTTGTAAAGGTAAATAAAGTGCGTTCTTTATTATTTAATCATCATCATTTAATGATATAGCTCTATAAAATATACTTATATTTGATTCGTTAAAATCACACCATGAAACGACTGATAATACTTAGTTTATTTTTAATGAACATGAACATGTTTGCACAACAAAACAAACAAATAAAAGAAGCGCAGAAGTTTCAAAACAAGCTAAATAAAGAATTTTCCGATAAAGAAAAAAGCCCACTAATGGAGGTTGATTTAAAGGGTTTTAAATCTTTAGATTTTTTCAAAATTGATACAAATTTTATTGTGAAGGCTAAGCTAAAATTATTTAAAAATAGCAAACCTTTTAAAATGCAAACTACAACAAACAGACTGCCTATTTATAAAGTATATGCAAGCGCCACGTTTAAAATTAACGATAAAGAGTTTGTTTTACATATTTACCAAAGTCAAAAATTACTCTTAACTGATAATTTTGAAGATCTATTATTTTTACCCTTTACTGATAAAACGAATGGTGACAGTACCTATGGAGGAGGACGATATATAGATTTAGATATACCTGAAAATGATACTATAATTATAAACTTTAACAAAGCTTACAATCCTTATTGTGCTTATAACAGTAAATTTTCGTGCCCTATTCCACCGAGTACAAATCATTTAAACATTGAAATTAAGGCTGGGGTTAAGGCTTTTGTAAGTCGTTAGATTAATCTTGACAAATACATCCCAAAAAAAACTGCTGAAATTGATAAAACAAATGTTATTATCAAATAAGGAATCATACTGAAGAAATCACCACTCTTTAAAAATAAATGATTTTCATATGCGAATGTTGAAAAAGTTGTAAAGCCCCCACAAAAACCTGTTGCCAATAATAAAGAATGATTTTCAGTTAATACTCCTGATTTAGCAGAATAGCCAAAAATTAGACCAATCAACAAACTTCCAAGAATATTAGATAACATGGTACCGTAAGGTATGGCATTTTCAAAATTATTTAATTTTAAACTTAACCAATATCTGACAACACTACCTAAACCACCACCAATAAAAACTAAAAATACCTGCTTCATACGCTTATTCTAATTTTACTTTATCTGCATCAACCCACGACCTTTTTTCTTTAACCACACCTTTATTTAAAATAACAATTCCAGGATTCGCCCTTACAATTGTTTTTAAAGTAGTTTCATCGCAAAAAAGAAGATCAAATTCAAAATTATATTTTGCTTTTATCTTTAAATAATCTTTATTTGTTGAAGCTGAAAAGAAATAAACAGTATATCCATTTTGCAAAGCTTTCTCACTGAGCTCTTTAATTTTTTGTAAGCCCTCAACTTTTGCTTTTTGCAAGTCATAAGCAACGATAAGCATTAATCGCTCTTTTTGCATCAATATATCAGTTATGTCTTCACCATCAATTTCCATGGTAAAATCATGAATTGGTGGAACATATCCTTCTTCTATAGTTTTCGTTTTTCTATCTACAAAAGTTGCGCCTTCAATATTCCAAGGTTTTTCTTCGGTAGTGTACTTTTTATCTACTCCATCTACTTTATAAATCCATGTGTCCTCAAAAATAGGTTTTGCAGCTCCTTCTGGAGACACCATTCCTTCTGGTATATTCTTACCTACTGCATAAGCTCTAAAATCAACAATTGGTAAATGTTTTAATACAAAAAAAGTGATAAATATAAAAGACAAAAGGGAGACTATTGTAACAATTTTTACAAAAAATTCTGAAATAATCGGCTGAATATCATAAACACCTTTAATTAAAACTAAAATTAAAGCTATTAGTATAATATTCTTATAAAAAGTTTCCCATGGCGTCAATGTGATTGCATCGCCAAAACAACCGCAATCGGTAACTTTATTATAATAAGCAGAATACCATGTTAAAAATAAAAAGAGCAAGGTTATAAAAAACAAACTCCAAACAGTTAGTTTGGCTTTAAAACCTACCAATAGCATGACACCAAGCATTATTTCTGCCAAAATTAAAATAATTGAAAACTGTAAAGCATAAGGACTTAAAAAATCTAAATTTAAAACATCTGCTCCAAAATATTCTTCAAATTTATAAGCAGATCCTAAGGGGTCTACCAACTTTACAAATCCTGAAAAAATAAAAGTAACAGCAACTAAAATTCTTGCAATTTGGGTTAATATATTCATTTATAATTATTATAATAGTTTATTTAATTTCCTTCACGCATCAAAATTAAAGCAAAAACAGCATAGTTTATCATATCTTGATAATTGGCATCTATTCCTTCAGAAACCAATGTTTTTCCTTTATTATTCTCAATTTGCTTAACGCGGAGTAATTTCTGTAAAATTAAATCTGTTAAAGAACTCACACGCATATCACGCCAGGCCTCACCATAATCATGGTTCTTATTTTCCATTAAGGTTTTTGTTTCGGCTACGTGTTTATCGTATAAACTAATGGCTTCATCAACATTAGTATCAGGTTTATCAACAATTCCTTTTTCAATTTGAATTAATGCCATAACAGAATAATTGATTATTCCGATAAATTCAGAAATTTCATCTTCATCTACCTTTCTTACAATATTCTCTTGCAATTGTCTTATTCTTTGCGCTTTTATAAAAATTTGATCGGTTAATGAAGGTAAACGCAAAATGCGCCAGGCACTTCCATAATCGGTCATTTTGTTTATAAAAAGAGAACGGCATTTCTCAATTACACCATCATATTCTTCTTTAGTTCTTTGCATGTAAATTGTATAAAATAAGAGATTTTGATTATTCGCATTATTAAAACGAATTTATAAAAATCTAATGAATTATTATCCATGGTTTGTTTATTTTTACAAAAGATATTAATTCTAAAATTAAATTTATGCAAAGGATAGCTGTGTTTTGCGGGTCGAGTATTGGTTTTAATGGCGTCTATGAAAATGAAGCCAAAAAAGTAGGTGCGTATTTTGCTCAAAAAAATATAGGTTTGGTATATGGTGGTGGTAAAATTGGCATGATGGGAGCTATTGCCGATGCTATACTCGAAAACAAAGGCGAAGTTATTGGTGTAATTCCTGAGCTTTTAAGACATGAAGAGGTAGCACACACCCAAATTACAAGAATGATAGTGACTAAGAAAATGTCAAAAAGAAAAGTAAAAATTAGCAAACTAGTTGATGGATATATTGCTATGGCCGGTGGTTTTGGCACCTTAGATGAAATATTTGAAGCACTTACATTGGGGCAATTAGGTATCGAAAACAAACCAATTGGCATTTTAAATACCAATAATTTTTTTACACATACTTTAAATCAGTTAGACCTTATGGTTAAAGAAGGGTTTTTAAAACAAATTAATCGAGACATGGTTTTGGTAAGTGACAATATTGAGGAATTAATTGAGAAAATGAGCAGTTATCAAGCCCCAAAAATGAGTAAAATTGTCAATACTGTAGCGAGCAAATAAAAATGAAAAGTATAAATTGTAAAGGGACCTTAATTGATTTAAATTCGCCCAAAGTTATGGGTATTTTAAACCTTACTCCTGATTCTTTTTACGACGGCGGAAAATACAAATCAGATAAGGAAATTCTTTTTCAAATTGAAAAAATGCTAAAAGATGGAGCTACTTTTATAGATATTGGTGCTTATTCTTCAAGGCCTGGAGCAAAAAATATTAGTGAAGAAACAGAATTGTCACGCATAATACCTGTTTTAAAAATTGTTATTGATAATTTTCCTGAAATATTAATTTCTATTGACACTTTTAGAAGTAAAGTTGCCAAACAATGTATTGCTATTGGAGCCAGTATGATTAACGATATTTCAGCCGGTAGTATGGATACTAATATGTTTACCACCATTGCTGAAATGCAAGTTCCATATATTATGATGCATATGCAGGGTACACCACAAAATATGCGACAAAAGGTTGTTTATCATGATTTGATACAAGATATTATCTACTACTTCTCGAAAAAAATTAATCAGTTGAGAAATTTAGGAGTAAACGATTTGATTTTAGATGTTGGTTTTGGTTTTAGTAAAACACTAGATCAAAATTATGAATTACTCCATAATTTGAACTTATTTACCAATTTGAATTTACCTATTCTTTCCGGTTTATCAAGAAAATCAATGTTGTACAATTATTTAAATATCACAAACAAAGAAGCTTTAAATGCAACAACAGTCGTAAATACCGTCGCTTTACAACAAGGATCAAACATTTTAAGAGTTCATGATGTCAAAGAGGCAGTAGAAACTATTAAAATATTAAAAAAAGTAAAATAATATTATGCAAAAACATCATTCGCTGTCAGTTTTTATATTATTAATACTTTTTACCAGTTGTCTGGATAAAAAAATTCAATTACCTAAAATTGAATCTGAAGGAATTTCTGATATATACAACCATTCAAGTATTTGGATATTTTTTGAAATAAAAGATGGAGACACCATAGCTAAATTAAATAAAAACAATAAAATTATAAACACGGACTGGATTTATAATATTGATAAAAGGCTACCAATGCAAAAAATCACCCCTTTTTTACATGAAATGCAAGAAAATAAAAACAAAGATTCTATGCACAAAAAAGGAGGTATGCTTAATTATTTTAGTTATGCTGATATACTTAACAATAAAAATGCATTAATTTATATGCATCCAACCAACTATATCTACACAGAAAAAGCGTACCAAGAACTATTAACAAAAGAAGGTAGCAAAAAAATAATTGAATTGAACATTCAAAATGATCAATTATTTTTGGATGAAGAAAAAATAGACTTGACTAAATTAAGTGATTCACTTAATAATATCCATTTTAAAGATAGCTTAAACAACGTGAAATTAATAGTAAAATATAATGGTAATCTCAGTTATCAAAATTACTTAAAAACAAAAATTATACTAAACAATACTAAAGTTAAAATTGATTCAACCGAATATATTTATAGTTTAAAATAATTCTTACATTTACAAAAACTAACAACCTATTGGACGCCATAGATTTTTTAAATATCAGCTTTTTAGACATTTTAGATATTGTTTTAGTTGCTGTTCTTCTATTTTATATCTTTAAACTTATACGAGGTACTGCTGCAATTAATATTTTTATTGGAATTGCAATAATTTACTTAATTTGGAAATTAACGCAAGCCCTCGAAATGGAATTATTAAGTGATATACTTGGTAAATTCTTGGGTGGTGGTTTTATTGCTTTGATTATTGTATTTCAACAAGAAATAAGAAAGTTTTTATTGATGGTTGGCTCTACGAATATTGCTTCGAAAAAAGGGTTTCTTAGGTATTTTAGTTTTTTAAAAACAGAAAAAGTTCCAAATAATCATGTTGATGAAATTGTTGCTTTTTGTGATGAGATGGCAAAAATAAAAACTGGTGTTTTAATTGTATTAGAAAGAAATAACAGTTTGGAATTTGTAAAGTTAACCGGTGACCCAATGCATATTGAAGTGAACAAACCTATATTAAAAAGTATTTTTTACAAAAATAGCCCCTTACATGATGGTGCTATTATAATTGAAAAAGATATAATCACGGCTACCAGAGTTATTTTACCAATAGAAAACACCATTGATATTCCTTCGCATTTTGGCTTAAGGCATAGAGCTGCTTTGGGTATAACTACAAGATCTGATGCACTTGCCATTGTAGTTTCTGAAGAAACTGGCCAAATTTCATACATTAATAATGGTGCATTTATTCTTTTTGAAGACAGTAATGAACTAACTGAAATCATTAAAGAAGACCTTTCTTAATTCACCTTATTTTTATGAGTAAGCAATTAATTTTTGAAACAGAGCGACTAGTTTTCCGACAATTTTCACCTGTTGATAAAGACTCTTTTTTTGATATGATGGGCAATCCAAAAGTAATGCAACCCATACCTTCACCAACATTAACAAGAGGAGAAAGCGATTTACAATTGCATGAAATATTAACACTTTATAAAATTAAATCTGAAAAGAAAATATGGGCAGTAGATCTTAAAAGTAATTTTGAAATGATAGGCCTATCTGGATTAATTATCAATAACGAAAATGAAAATGAAATAGCCTATCGGTTAAGAGAAAAATATTGGAAACATGGTTATGGTACTGAAATAGCCGCCGGTTTAATAAAATATGGTTTTAAAAAACTGCATTTTGACCTTATAACAGGCGATGCCTATATTCACAATTTAAAATCGATCAAAATATTAGAAAAATTCATGTTTTTTAACAAAGAATTTTTCAATGAAAAAGATAACTGCCTTGACAGAAGATATAAATTGTATAAAAAAGATTGGTTAAAAGCATAAATTAACTAGCCTTTTTCTGTATAAATTGGATATTATATAATTTACTGTAATAACCTTTTCTATCCAACAATTCTTTATGTGTACCTTGCTCAACTATTTTCCCTTCATCCATAACAATAATCTTATCCGCCTTTTTAATTGTAGCCAGTCTATGTGCAATGATAATTGAAGTTCTATTTTTAGTTATTTTCTCTGTTGCCTTCTGAATCAATTTTTCTGACTGAGAATCTATAGAGGAAGTAGCCTCATCTAATATCAATATACTTGGTTTACTAACAGATGCTCTTAAAAAAGCAATTAATTGTCTTTGCCCTACAGAAAGCATTACTCCTCTTTCTTTTACATTGTAATTATAATTATTTGGCAGAGACATAATAAAATCATGTATTCCTATTTCTTTTGCCGCAACTTTAACTTCATCTAAAGTAATCGCTTCATTCTTTAAGGTAATATTATTATAAATAGTATCAGAAAATAAGAATACATCTTGTAATACAACTGCTATTTGGTTACGTAATTCATGTAACGTATAATTGCTAATAGCAATACCATCAATACAAATCTCACCCTGATCTATATTATAAAATCGGTTCAGTAAATTAATAATTGTTGATTTTCCTGCCCCGGTTGCGCCAACAATTGCAACTGTATCTCCTGCTTGAATATTAAATGAAATACCTTTAACAACTTCTTCTCCTTTAATATAACTAAAATAAACGTTTTTAAAAGAGATATTGCCCACAAAGGAAGTCGTGATTTTTTCACCACTATCAGTCTCGGTTTGATTAGAATCCATGATTTTAAAGACTCTTTCAGCTGCAACCATTCCCATTTGTAAAGTATTGAATTTATCAGCGATTTGCCTTAATGGTCTAAATAACATGTTGTTCATCATAATAAAACTAATAATCTCACCGGCAGATATAGAACTATCAATTGCCGCATTTAAACCTCCATACCATACAACCAAACCAATAGCAATAGATGGCAATAATTCGGCAATCGGAAAAAATACTGAATTATACCAAACTGTTCTAATCCATGCTTTTTTATGTTTGTTATTTATTGCCTTGAATTTGTCATACTCTATTTTCTCTCTGGTAAACAATTGAATGATTCGCATACCAGTTAAACGTTCTTGAATAAAACTATTCAAATTTGAAACCTCAGTTCTTACTTCCTGAAAAGCAGATTTCATTGCCTTTTGAAAAATTTTTGTAGCAAAAATTAATATGGGTAAAATTGCAAATACGATTAGAGCCAATTGCCAATTCATCCATAACATAACCATTGCAATAATTAGCATTTTTAACAAATCACTAATAATCATAAATAATCCCTGTCCAAATACACTAGCAATTGTTTCAATATCTGAGACTACTCTGGTAACCAATTTACCAACGGATGAATTGTTAAAATACTGCATTTTAAAATGCAATAAATGTTTAAAAATCTGGGTACGTATATCCTTTATAATATTTTGACCTAGCCAATTGGCAAAGTAAATAAAAAAGAATTGGAAAATCACTTCAATTGTCAATACTATTAACATTAGTACTGCAAAAAACAATAATTGTTGCGCTTCTCTATTTACAATATAGTCATCAATTATTTGTTTTAATAAAATGGGTCTTATTGCTGCAAAAATCGCCAGTAACAATACTGAAATAACAGATATTGTAAACTGTTTTTTATATGCTTTAGCATAAGTCATAAGCCTTACAAAAAGCTTATAATCATATACTTTACCAGTTACTTTATTATTTTTTTTGTTTTCCAAAATTATGATTCAATATTTCCTCAGCATATGCAACTTTACACAAAAATAAACCATGTGCTTTAACAGATGCTCCTGCCTTGGTACGATCTTGACTTTCTATTATTTTTCTAAAATCATCTAAATTTATTTTTCCTAATCCTATTTCTAATAAGGTACCGACAATGGCTCTTACCATGTTGCGCAAAAACCGATTTGCACTAATTTTAAAAATCAAAATATTACCCTCTCTTTGCCAAACGGCATTAGAAATTGTACAATTGTATGTTTTAACATCTGTTTTTGATCTAGAAAAACATTTAAAATTTTCATATGCATAGAGTAATTTTGCTGCCTTATTCATTTTTTCTATATCATATTCAAGACCATTTACCTGTAATGCCAAATCGGTTACAAAAGGGTCTTTACGCAAACTTATTTTATACTCATAACTCCGGCAAACAGCATCGAACCTAGCATGAGCCTTATTATTAACCTTAAATATTTTTATTATTGCAATATCTTTTGGCAAAAAGGCATTCAACTTAAAATGTAAATTTCCTTCGTCAAATATTCTACCACAATCAAAATGCAAAAAAAATTGAACTGCATGGACTCCTGCATCCGTTCTACCACAGCCAACTACAGCAATTTTTTCGCCTAATAAAATCGATAATGCCTTTTCCATCTCTTCTTGAACAGAATTAGCATTAGGTTGTATTTGCCAACCGTGATACATTTTTCCATTGTAAGAAAGTTCAATAAAATATCTCAAAAACTTGTATTTTTACGAAAAACAAAGATAATATAATTATACATTAAATTTTCAATGAGAAAAATATTACTCCTTTCTGATACTCACGGATTTATAGATGATAAAGTTTTAAACTATTGTCGTCAAGCGGATGAAGTTTGGCATGCTGGAGACATTGGAAATATGTTGGTGGTAGATCAAATTAAAAAAATAACCAAATTAAGGGCTGTTTATGGTAATATTGATGATAAAATAATAAGATCTGAATTTCCTTTAGACAATATATTTAGCATTGAAAATGTAAAAGTTTGGATAACACATATTGGTGGTTACCCCAATCGATATAATCAAAGAATTAAAGAGCAGTTGGTTAAAAACCCTCCTGATTTATTTATTTCTGGACATTCACACATTTTAAAGGTACAATTCGATAAAACAATTAACTTATTGCATTTAAATCCGGGTGCCATTGGTAATTACGGAATACACCAAGTAAAAACCATGCTCAGGTTTGAAATTGAAAAAACTGAAATAAAAAATCTAGAGGTTATTGAAATTAAGAAAAATACGTAGTGTCTGGTTGGAAATAGATGGTTTATAATAAATTGAAGTGTTTTTGATGAGAATTTGATTTATTTTTATGAGGTGATACCTTAGTATCAGGCGATTAAAAATAAAATAAATTATCGCAAAAAGACACGATTTTAAATCTCATGTATTTCCAACCAGACACTACTTAACTCTTTTTATAAATTGGTACAGAAATAAAAATACTGGTTCCCTCTCCTTTTTTAGAATTGATATTAAAAACCCCATGCATTATTTTTACTCGTGCATCAATATGACTTAAACCTAAACCATCTTTTTTTCTTTCTTTCTTCACATCAAAGCCCTTACCATCGTCAATAATTTGAATTAAAAGTTTTTCCCCATTCCTTTCAATTAACGTGATAGAAGCATTTTTAGCCTTACTGTGTTTTAATATATTATTGATTAGTTCTTCAATAATACTATAAATTTTAATTTCAAACTTCTGATTGTATCTTTTAACTCCATTATCATCACTAATCAGTTCTAATTGAGAATTTGAATACTTTTCACAAATGTCATGAATGGCAAAGGCCAACCCAAATTTAAGTAAAACAGACGATATCAACTCATGTGAAAGATTTCGTATTTTAATAGAGGCTTCATTTATAATATCTTGAGCCTTAGTTATTTCTACAGGAACTTTAGTTTTTAATATAGATTTTGATGCTTGTAAGTGTAAGTTAGCTGAAGACAGTAAGGCACTTACACTATCGTGTAATATTTCGGCTATGGTTTTTCTTTCTTTTTCTTTGGCGTCAATAGTAGCATTGATTATTCTGGTTTGCAAATCGTTATTTACTTGTTCAATTTTATTTTGTTGTTTTAATTTATAATTTTTATAAAATATTAAAGTCAAAATAACAAATACTAAAGTTAAAAATGCCAAACCGTAAAACAATACTTGAGCCCGAAATGCATTACCTTTTTCTTCTTCTGTTTTTTGTTCTTCTTTAGCTAAATTATATTTGGCATCTACTTCGGCCAAACTTTCAGTTAATCGTGTATCGTATAATTTATCTTTTATTCTAAATGATTTATTCAAGTAATTATATGCATTCTTATAATCTTTTAGTGAATCATAGGACACAGATAAATTCTCATAAATAATCCTTTTTATATACAAAGCCCTAGAAGAAGTATCTTCAATAACATTTGTTTCTGCTTCAATATATTTTTTAATTGCAGTTTTAAAATTACGCTCAAAGTGATAAAGGTTGCCCAAGTTAACTTTCAAAGAAGCAATTCCGACGGTATCTCTTTGTTGCAACTTTATTTTAATACCTTCTTTGGCATATGCTTTAGCTAGGTCAAAATTATCATTATTTTGAGCTATAACACCTAAATTATTATAGGCATTAGAAATTCTTTGTTCTGTCTTTTCCGTTACCGGAAAATACGTTACTTGTCGAAAATAATATTTGGCACTATCTGCATTTTTTTTTGCATAATAAAAACTACCCAACCTAATCAATGACTTAGTAATATTGATGGTGTCTTTAATTAAGATCGCACCTTTTAACGCCTTTTTATTATAAAAGATTCCTTTGTCAAAATTTTGAGAATTCACAAATACTTTTGCTAAATAACTCGAGAATTCAATATTTAGTGGTGAAAAAGGATTCGTCTTTAATTTTTCATAACCATCCAATAAAATTTCAAGAGCCTTTTCTTTTTTATCCGTTTCAAAATATATTTGAGCACGTCTAAATTCAAAAGCTAGCATACGCTCGCTATTTAGTCTAAATAAAAAAGTATTTTTGGTGTTTTTGATTAGATTCTCTGCATCATCAAAATTATAAACCTTGATCAAAGAATCTATTTTTTCAAGTTTACTTTCAATATATTTATTTTCATTATTTTTTTCTTGCCCATAAGCAAACACTCCTAAAATAAAAAATAATATATAAGGGTACTTTTTAAAAATATCAATAAAAGGATTTGAAATCAAATTAGAATAAGTATTTATGGTTTATACGACTTCATTTTTAAGGGCAAATATAGCCAAACCTACACTGTTTTTTACTTTTACTTTTTTCATTAGATTTTTTCGATGCGTTTCAACTGTACTTTCACTAATGTGCAACTCTTCTGCAATTTCTCTTGTACTGTACTGTTGTGCAACCAGTTTTAAGACTTGCACTTCCCTTTTTGTTAAAGAACTAATTAAAACACCATCTTGGCTACCTTCGTTTTTAACCTGCCCATTTAGCAGGGTTTGCATCATTTTTTCTTTTACATCATCGGTAAAGTATTGATTACCTTCCGCAACCTTATACACGGCATTTACTATATGCTCTCCTGCAGATTTTTTGGGTACAAAACCTTTTGCCCCCATATTAAGTACTTCTTTTACCAATTTAACATCATCATAGCTTGACAAAATAATAATCTCAGGAACCTTTTTATTTTTTTTAATTTTTTTCAATACTTCTATGCCATCCAATTCAGGCATATTGATATCTAATATTAAAACATCTGCATTGTTATTTTTAAACCAATCCAATACTTCAATACCATTTAAAGAAAATCCAACCACCTCAATATCAGGCTCAATATTTAACACAGCTTTTACTCCATCAATCAAAATTTGATGGTCATCAGCAATGTGTACTTTAATCTTACTCCCCATTTTACATGCAATTATTAAGATAAATAATTCTAGTATTACTAAAAAAAATCCGAAAAACTAATTTTCCGGATTCATTTATAGTTTACTAAAAAAACGTTTAATAACTAGTTATATTGCTTTAGAAAATTTTATTCCCAAATAATAATTCCTTTAGGTCTTCTGTCTGGATCTTGTGCATTTAACAAAGCATCCATAGCAGCAACATCATAGTTATTTGTATAAATATTGTTAAATGCTGTTTCTACTTTACCGTTAACCGATTGTAAGCCTAATGTAATTGTTTTAGATTGATTAGAATTACCATTTTCAACTAAAAATATCTCGTTAGAAGAACCAATTAAAGAAGAAGAAACAATAACGTTTTGATCTACTGTAAAGGTTACAGAAAAGTCTCCATCGTTATCCTCCATTATTGGAGTTGTTTCTAATAAAGTACCTTCTATATCCGCTAAAACCTTTGTAGTGTTGTTAGTAAGATTAGAAGTAAATGATGCCATAACTAATAATACGGCAATTGCAATTGTAAAGTTTTTCATAATAATAAATTTTAAAGATTTGTTTGTATGTATTTTAATTGTCAACTCAAATAAGTCAACAGGTCAAATGTATTTGCAATTAACATACAAAACAATAGTGGAAATAGGGATTTTTTGATATACCCAAATACCACCATATATATCCCTGAAAACCACTATTTAACGATTTTCAAGGATATATATTATATTATTATGTGATTATTTATTTTTCTATCTCATTTTTATAACAAAATAATTATGCAATTATCTGTTTTTGTGCTTTTTATGATTTAAAATAGCATTTTACGCCATTATTATTTGAATATTTAACTGAAATTTATTAACTTGCACCTTACATTGAACAAAATTCAATAGTTGAAATACTTATAGTAAGGAGAGAAGTTATTTGTTATTTATCAATAAATTGTTTTGCTTCTCTCCTAACTCCCTTTCCTTTTTCCCCTTTAATAGAAGTAAAACTTCTAAAAAAAATACTCACATTTTAAAAAATTTGGGTATTTTTTTTGTTTTATAGTAAGGAGAAAAGTTAATTGTTTATATCTCGTTAAAGATCTAATGTTTCACTTCTCTCCTTTCTCCCCTATCTTTATCTCCAATGTTTGGAGTTATATTATCATTAAATAACTATGAAGTTAATTTAATGTTCCTCAATTAAGAGTTTTTTTTATAAATGTTTGCGGAATTCATAGCAATTTTCCTTCCGTTTAATAATAGTAAGGAGAAAAGTTAATTGTTTAATATCTTTTTATAAAATACAATGTTTCACTTCTCTCCTTTCTCCCCTATCTTTATCTCCAATGTTTGGAGTTATATTGTCATTAAACAACTATTAAGTTAATTTAATGTACCTCTATTAAGAGTTTTTTTATAAATGTTTGCGGAATTCATAGCAATTTTCGTTCCGTTTAATAATAGTAAGGAGAAAAGTTAATTGTTTAATATCTTTTTAAAAAATACAATGTTTCACTTCTCTCCTTTCTCCCCTATCTTTATCTCCAATGTTTGGAGCTATATTATCATTAAACAACTATATAGTTAATTTAATGCACCTCTTTATTAAGAGTTTTTTTTATAAATGTTTGCGGAATTCATAGCAATTTTCCTTCCGTTTAATAATAGTAAGGAGAAAAGTTAATTGTTTAATATCTTTCTAAAAAATATAATGTTTCACTTCTCTCCTTTCTCCCCTATCTTTATCTCCAATGTTTGGAGCTATATTATCATTAAACAACTATATAGTTAATTTAACGCACCTCTTATTAAGAGTTTTTTTATAAATGTTTGCGGAATTCATAGCAATTTTCCTTCCTTTTAATAATAGTATCCATACTATTATTAGTATTTCTTTTTTAAAGAAATTTGATTTTCAAAAATGTCAATTCGGAATTTATAGCAATTTTTTCCTTTTCAATTTTAAAGAAAGAGAGAAGTAATTTGTTTTAGCAATAAAAATCAAAATCTTCTTCTCTCCTTTCCCCCCTTTTTTTAAATCTTCGTTAAAAGATTATTTTTTTAATTACAAATATCTCATTCATAATTACACTACAAACATATGCCAACATAACGTTATACACAATAGAGGAATTTAGGATTTTTAAATATACCCGAAAACCGTTAGAAATGATAGTTCATAAAAAATGGCTGTTTAAATTATATTAAACAGCCATCACACACTATAACTAAGTTATAAGACCTACCGTAATCTATCTACAGATTTTACGAGTTTTTCATCCTTTAGTATAGCTTTATTAGCAAATACTAATAAAACGATAACCAATTCAGGGATTAAAAGCCCAATACCCTTCTCTGAAATTTGACTTTCTCCAGGTACAGTTAGTAAATGATAAACAATAATTCCTAATAAATAGAAGTTGACAACAATATTCAATCTATTGATTGTAATTTGTTGTTTACGATTTTTATATTTAAAAATAGATATGAATGACATAAGTGAAGAAAGCACAAATACTATCATTAATGTATTAAGTTTCCAGTCAGTTTCTTGTAATAGGTCTAATAAATAATATACTTTGTCATTATTATCTTTCCAAAAAGATAACAAAAACACTACACCTCCCGATAAAATCGTGCTAAATAATAAATATAAGGTTTGTGTTCTTTGTAGCATATTTTTTTAATCGATGGCAAAAATACATTAATCTTTTTTTAAAATAAACATATTATATAAATATTATTTTGTAATATTGTGCCATCAAATCGAAATAAATATTGTAGAGCACTTCATTTACAGTATATTAATATAATTACAAAACATATTCAATTTAAAAATTCACATTTCTTAATCAATAGAAATTAAACATTTAATCCACATATATTTATGATGTTCGAAATAGAAGAACTCAAAGAAAAGAAACTTTTAGAGTTGCAAGAAATTGCTCAAAAAATTGGCGTTCCAAAATTCCGCCAATTAAAAAAATTAGACCTAGTTTATCAAATTCTTGATGTACAGGCAGCAAATCCAAAAAAAATTACAGAAGATACTTCTTCAGCCAACAAACCTAAGCGTAAAAGAATTACAAAAGTTAAAACTCAAGATCTTTTTAAAAATAACGACAATCAAAACGTGCAAAAAGATTTATTTGAACAAACCGAACAGAAAAGTGAGAAAGTAAACAAAGTACAAAGTAATAAACCGCAACAAAACTCACCACAACAAAATACTCCGCAACAAAAGGCGCCAGAACAAAACCAACCTCAACAAAATAATCCACAACCAAATAAGGGGCAGCAAAACTCTCCAGAAAGAAAAAATACCACCAAACCACTTGTTAAACAAGGTGACAACAAGGAAAACCAAAAGGAAATCGTAAAACCGAAAAATACGAATCCGAATACAGAAAGTTCAGAAAAAAAAGACCAGCCATTTTCAAAACAACATAAACAAAATCAACAAAAAGATCAAAAGTTTCAAAAACCGAGAAGCAATGATTTTAAAAAGCAAGGAAAATATAGAGATCCTGATTTTGAATTTGATGGTATTATTGAAAGTGAAGGTGTTCTTGAAATAATGCCTGATGGTTATGGCTTTTTAAGATCTTCTGATTACAATTACTTGTCATCACCTGATGATATTTACGTTTCACAATCACAAATTAAACTTTTCGGATTAAAAACAGGAGATACTGTTAAAGGTAAAGTACGTCCTCCTAAAGAAGGTGAAAAATACTTTCCACTAATTAGAGTTTCTTTTATTAATGGTTTAAATCCAAGTATTGTTCGTGATAGAGTTTCCTTTGAACACTTAACACCTTTATTTCCTACAGAAAAATACGATATAGCTAGCAATAATGCTTCTATTTCTTCCAGAATTATTGATTTGTTTTCCCCTATTGGAAAAGGTCAAAGAGGTATGATCGTAGCACAACCAAAAACTGGTAAAACAATTCTGTTAAAAGATATTGCCAATTCTATTGCAGCAAATCACCCTGAAGTTTATCAAATTATTTTATTAATTGATGAAAGACCAGAAGAAGTTACCGATATGCAACGCAATGTAAAAGGAGAAGTAATCGCTTCCACCTTTGATGAATCTGCTGAAAAGCACGTAAGAGTTGCCAATATCGTTTTAGAAAAAGCAAAAAGACTTGTTGAATGTGGTCATGATGTGGTTATTTTATTAGATTCTCTTACACGATTGGCAAGAGCATATAATACAGTAGCGCCTGCTTCGGGTAAAATTTTATCGGGAGGTATTGATGCCAATGCCCTACACAAACCAAAAAGATTTTTTGGTGCAGCTCGTAATATAGAAAATGGTGGATCACTTTCAATAATTGCTACTGCATTAACCGATACTGGCTCAAAAATGGATGAAGTTATTTTTGAAGAATTTAAAGGTACAGGTAATATGGAATTGCAATTGGATAGAAATATCTCTAATAGAAGAATTTATCCTGCTATTGATCTTGTTAAATCAAGTACACGTCGTGACGACCTTCTTCTTGATGAAACTGCTAGAAAACGCATGTGGGTATTGCGTAAATACCTTGCGGATATGAATCCTATCGAAGCCATGGAATTTGTTAATGAAAAAATTAAATTCACAAAAAACAACGACGAATTTTTAATGTCAATGAATGGGTAGTTAAAATCTTTAATCGATACCAAACTGAAAGTCAGATGCAAATAGCATCTGACTTTTTTTATTTTAAAACACTTGTTTATATGATTAAATATATTGTATCTTTGCAGCCGATATCGCGGGATAGAGCAGTAGGTAGCTCGTTGGGCTCATAACCCAAAGGTCGCTGGTTCGAGTCCAGCTCCCGCTACTAAAGTTAAAAAGTCTCTTTCTAGAGACTTTTTTTTGTTTATGCAACAATGTTATTTGTTTTGGATTCCATTAATTAAACAATTACTTCATTTAACTGGTTTATTGAAGTCCAATTTAAAAACTGTAATTACACTTCATAATATTTAATATTGTTACTATTAATTTTATATATTTAAGCCTATTTTAATTTTACTTCTATAAAAATCAACAATAAGTTTATGAACGATTATGGCTTCCTTTCAATACTACCACCAGTTATAGCTATTATTTTAGCGCTTAAAACAAAACAAGTTTATATTGCCTTACTATTTGGAATATGGTTTGCCTGGGTAATTATGAGTGGATGGAATTTTTTAAATGGTACTTTAGCCACTATTGAAGGACTTGTAAACGTATTTAAATCTGAAGGGAATACAAGAACCATTATGTTTAGCGCCTTGGTTGGGGCACTTTTACTTTTTATACAATATTCAAAAGGTGTTGAAGGATTTGTAAATAAATTAAACGTACTGATTGCATATTTTGAAAAAAAACAAAGTGGCTTTAGTAGAGTTGTTGTTCAGTTATTAGCACTATTTACTGGTATGTTACTATTTGTTGAAACCAGTATAAGTTCACTAACTGTTGGAACTTTATACAGACCTGTATTCGACAAATTAAAAATACCCCGAGAAAAATTAGCTTATATAGCCGACTCTAGTTCAGCCCCTTCTTCCATATTAATACCATTTAATGCATGGGGAGCTTTTATTATGGGTTTATTATTAACACAAGGCATAGATAAACCTTTTTCTATGTTGATCTCATCTATCAAATATAATTTCTATCCAATTATTGCAATTATTATAGTATTTATTATCATTATATCAAAAAAGGATTTTGGTGCTATGGCTAAAGCCGAAAAAAGAACTAGAGAAACAGGAAAGCTTTTAAGTGATGATGCCAAACCAATGATATCCGATGCCATAACATCATTTAAACCCAAAGAAGGTATTAAGGCGAAAGCATTTAATATGGTAATACCTTTAGCAACTATGGTTGTAATGATGCCTGTTAATCTGGCTTATACAGGCTGGGCTAAAGTAGAATCTTCTAATTCATTTACAGATCATTTATCACAAGCAATTGGAAATGGATCTGGTTCATCTTCAGTGCTTTATTCTGTTTTAGCATCTATATTTGTTGCCATGATTTTATACAGGGCGCAGGGCATTATGAAATTAAAAGAAATGGTTGATCTTGTTTTAAAAGGAATAAGCGAATTAATGCCTCTAGCTCTTTTAATGTTATTGGCCTTTGCCATTAGTGATGCATGTAACCAATTGGGAACAGGGCAATTTATTGCCGATTGGTCTAAAGATTGGCTTTCGCCAGAATTTTTACCAGCCATTGTATTTCTAATAAGTTCATTTATAGCATTTTCTACAGGTACATCATGGGGTACATTTGCCATTATGCTAGCCATTTCAATACCTATGGCCAATATTCACGGCTCAGAACTAACCTTGGTTGTTGCCGCTACATTAGGTGGAGGTATATTTGGTGACCATTGCTCGCCAATTTCCGATACATCGATAATTTCATCCATGGCATCAGCGAGTGATCATATTGATCATGTTCGAACCCAGTTACCCTATGCTCTAATTGGAGGAGTAATTACTACCGTACTTTATTTGATCTTGGGCTTTACCATGAATTAATTAACTTTTTATTTTATACATATTTTAGAATAGCAGTTTACTTAGCAAATGGTATTACCTTTGTATAAAATTTGAAGCATTAATTATGAAGCACAAAGCAGGTTTTGTTAATATTATTGGTAATCCAAACGTTGGTAAATCAACTTTAATGAATGCGTTGGTAGGTGAACGAATATCAATTATTACTTCAAAAGCACAAACTACACGACATAGAATATTAGGTATTGTTAACGGAGATGATTTTCAAATTATTTTTTCAGATACACCAGGAATTATCAAACCCGCATACGAGCTACAAACCTCTATGATGGATTTTGTAAAATCAGCATTTGAAGATGCCGATATTTTGATTTATATGGTTGAGATTGGCGAAAAGGATTTAAAAGATGAACACTTTTTTCAGAAAATAAAAAATTCTAAAGTTCCCGTATTATTACTTATTAATAAGGTAGATAAATCAACCCAAGAAGAAGTTGAAGAAAAATTCAATTATTGGAAAGAAAAAGTTCCCAATGCTAAGATTTTACCCATATCTGCCTTGGTAAACTTTAATGTGCAAACCGTGATGGATCAAATTATTGAATTGATTCCTGAATCACCTGCTTTTTACCCAAAAGACCAATTGACAGATAAACCCGAACGTTTTTTTGTAAACGAAACCATTCGCGAAAAAATATTAATGCATTACAAAAAAGAAATTCCTTATGCAGTTGAAATTGATACCGAAGAATTTTTTGAAGATGATAAAATAATCAAAATTCGATCCATCATTATGGTCGAAAGAGAAACCCAAAAAGGCATTATTATTGGCCATAAAGGATCTGCATTAAAACGTGTAGGTACCGAGGCGAGAAAAGATCTTGAAAAATTCTTTGGAAAAAAGATATTTCTTGAACTCTATGTAAAAGTCAACAAAAACTGGAGAAGCAATAGCAAACAATTAAAACGTTTTGGGTATAAAGATTAGTATGCTTATATTTATATGCTACTAATTTATTTAAATTATGAAATCTGTTTTTACGCTAGAATCTTTTGATGAAATCAACACACGTTTAAATAAACTAAACAAAGACTCCAACAAACAATGGGGAACAATGAATGCGTCTCAAATGTTGGCGCATTGTAGTGAACCTTTAAAAATTGCCTTGGGTATGGAAAATTCTATCCAGGAACCTTATTTTAAAAAGCTCATCATGGGCTTGTTTAAACAAAAACTATATGATGATTCACCTTGGAGAAAAAATTTACCTACAACAGATCAATTCAAAATTTCTGAATATAAAAATTTTGACATAGAATTAAAAAACTTAAGATCATTGGTCGAACAAATGCATCAAGAAAAAACAAAACCGTTTGGAATGAGCATCCTATTTTTGGTGAATTTACTGCGAAACAATGGGGTAAAATGCAATACAAACATTTAGATCATCATTTAAAACAATTTGGTCTCTAACTAATACTTACATTTTGAAACAAAACAAACAATTAATTTTTAAAAAAAGACCTATTGGTCTACCAGACAAAGAAACCTGGGCACTCATCGAAACAGATATTCCTAAACCTAATGATGGTGAATTTTTAATACAATCTCATTACCTTTCACTAGACCCAGCAATGAGAGGTTGGTTGAACGATGCTAAATCTTATATTCCACCAGTGCAAATTGATGAAGTTATGAGAGCCATTGGGGTTGGAAAAGTAATTGCTTCTAATCACAAATATTTTAAAGTAAACGACTATGTTTATGGAATTACCGGGGTGCAACAATATGTTATTTCTGATGGAAAGGGTTACCATAAAATAGATCCAAACTTAGCACCACTTCCAGTTTATACAAGCACTCTTGGTATGACCGGAATGACCGCATATTTCGGAATTTTAGAGGTTGGAGAACTCAAAGAAGGTGATAACGTATTAGTTTCTGGTGCTGCTGGTGCTGTTGGTAGTGTGGTTGGACAAATCGCAAAAATTAAAAATGCAAATGTAATTGGTATTGCTGGTGGTGCAGAAAAATGCAAATATCTAACTAATGTTTTAGGATTTGATGGAGCGATAGATTATAAAAATGATGATATTAATGCAAAACTAAAAGAATATTTCCCAAAAGGGATTGATGTGTTTTTTGATAATGTGGGAGGAGAAATATTAGATGCTGCCTTAAGCAGATTAGCCATGCATGCAAGAATTGTTATTTGCGGAGCTATTTCGCAATACAACAACAAAACTGATGTAAAAGGACCTTCTAATTATTTATCCCTTCTAGTAAATAGAGCATCTATGAAAGGAATGGTTGTTTTTGACTATGCGAAGGATTATGAAAAAGCAGCCATGCAAATGGGACAATGGATGATGCAAGGCAAACTAAAATCTAAAGAAGATATTTACCATGGAATTGAAAATTTTTATGATACTTTTTTAAGACTCTTTTCTGGTGATAAACTAGGAAAACTAGTACTAAAAGTGAATGAAGAATAGATTTTTACTTTTCATTGACACTATCCCGTAAAGTGTGTAAACATAAAATCATAGGGGTTGACTTTTCATAGTTGAACCCTATTTTCAAATATAGTCAAAAACTGATTTAAAATTACGCCCCAGTTTCTAATGGGCATTGTCCATTTTTTTGTTCATCCAATTGGTGATAATGGTTTGTATAAGAACAGTTGCCGACTGCGTTGCGATTTCTTGACAAGTTACAAGAAAGTTGAACCGATATATACCCCTTGAATTCACTGCTGTTTCGGCTACTATTTTTATACATTGATGTGCTTTCGTGCTTTATTTCGATTCCTAATTCACGCAAAATATATTTTATAGTATGTTATTTCAAATTCCGTAAAGTAGAAACATTTATTGTTTATCTGGGCATAATCAGTTCCAATGACTGTTTCTGTTTTTCAGGATAGAGTGCCTTTTTATTATTCATTTCATTAGATAGTACTTTCATCATAATTTTAAGCTGTCGAGGTTCTTTCTCCGCAACATTATTCGTTTCAAACGGGTCTTTTTTTAGGTTGAATAGTTCATAGCTTGGCTCTTTATCTACCTGATAATGGTAAATTATTTTCCAATCAGATTGAACGAGACTGGTAAAATAACTAGAACGATGTTTATGAGGGAAATGATTCAAGAAAATCTCATTTCTGTCAAGATTTTTCCCACCATTAAACTGCTCTTGAAGCTTAAAACCATCTACAATATAACCTTTAGGATAATTCACATTTGCTACTTGACACAGTGTTATCAAAATGTCCAAAATTGTACCTTGCTGTTGTTGCACTGCGTTAGGAGCAATAGGTGTTTTTTCTTGACAAGATGTTTTTTTATTTGGCGAAATCCATGATGCAATAAATGGCACACGCATACCACCTTCCCAATGATTACCTTTTTTGCCTTTTATCGGTGAGGAACTACTGTAGTCATTTTTAATAGGTAAAGGAGCATTAGAACCATTATCTCCAAGAAATAGTATGAGTGTATTCTCGCCCAATCCTAAATCTTTAACGTGTTGCATAATATCCCCTAATGATTTATCAATGCCTTCTACTAGTGTAGCATAAGCTTGCGCCTTTTCAGATTTACCAGAATCTTTATAATGATCGGCAAAACGTCGATCCGACTGAAAAGGTGAATGCACAGCATAATGTGCCATGTAAAGGAAAAAAGGTTTGCTTTCTTCTTTGGCTTCAGATATGGTTCTTTTGGCCTCAAGGGTTAATGCCTCTGTCAGAAATATATCTTTGCCATGATATTTTTCTAAACCAGGAACAGCTCTTTCTTTCTGTCCTTTGATATGTCCGAAACCATCCTTCCCGTAATAACTACCCGGATGTCCGATAGAGCTTCCTGCAATGTTTATGTCGAAACCAAGGTTGAGCGGGTCTTCACCTTCACTGTCAAAGGGTCCAAAATGAGCTTTCCCCACATGAATGGTTCTATAACCAGCTTGTTGTAGTATACGAGGAAGTGTCACCGATTCTTGGCTAAGCCCTTTCCAATTCCAATTTGATGGTCCAAATTCTGTTCGATTATCATACTCTGATCTAATCCAGTTGGTCGTTCTATGCCGAGCCGAGTTTTGTCCAGTTAGTATTGAAGCTCGTGTTGGAGAACAAACCGAATGTGCATAAAATTTTGTAAATCGAACTCCTTGTTCAGCCAACTTCTCCATATTAGGTGTCTGATAAAAATTGTTTAACGGATATTTGACTTGATTGCCATCTGCATCTGTTAAAAATGGAACCGAAGTATCCATGAGCCCCATATCATCAACCAAAAAAATAATAATGTTTGGAGAGTTATTTTCTTTTGTAGGAGGGTTACATGAGATTACAAAAAACAATGATATCAGTGCTAAAACTGAAAATTCTTTTTTTAATCTAATCTTGGTTTTCATTATTCTACTTATTTTCTCATTATAATTCAGGTTGTTTTAAAAACTTGCAGTTTAATAATTCTTCTTTTGTCATTAAAGTGTGTTATAAAAGTTAAAAATAATTACTTCAAAAATTATTTCAAGAATGTTTTTTGTTTTAAAGATCCAAAATATTCCAGAATAACTTTCTATTTATACACTTTATAGGATGCTACCCTATCATTGCTGTCCGATTGTATTTTACTATTATTAAAATAATACAAACTTAATTTAAATCGTTGTTTGAGTAAAAATTATATGCAAGCCTATATCAGGGACGTACAATTTGAAACGGTCTTATATCTTTTATCGTACAAATTCTATTTTCCTACAATCTTATCGGTAGAATCAACATCTTCATTTTTAGGGTCTGAGCCATATGCATTACTTCCTACAATGCCTGGTGTTGCAGCCAAAACAATATTATAAATTGGGATTAGCACATACCACCCACTTTTCCCTACATCGTGCATTCTTCTAATACTTACAGCGATATTTGGAATTAAAACTACTAAGGCATATACCCCATTGAATAAACCAATACCATATGATTCATAATATGTTCCAAAAGTAACATCCATATAAGATGTTAAAACCGAATTAAAAAAGTTAATCAGAACAAAATACCAATATTCACTCCTTCTGGCTCTACCTGTAAATCCATAATAATTATTTAAAACCTTAATATACCAATACATGATTGTTTTTTTATTTTAAAAAGCCTTGTGCTCTAATACTTTTATGCATTTCTTTTATGTCTTCTGGAGTCTCACCTGTCAACAGCCAATTTACATCCAAGCCATTATTGATAGCCGTTTTCATTAAATATTCACTATTTCCTATTAAAACGCCTAGCTTTTTTAAATCTTCATTAAATTCCATTCTATAGTCACTATGTAATCTATCAATCATCAAAAGAATTTTAAACGCTCTTGCTATGATATAAATACAAAATTTATATGAATTACCGTAAGTGAATTTTTCAATATTAGTATTATTACCTTTCAAAACTTCAATGAGCATTATTGTATTCAAACTTGCCTCACCCAATTTATCTCTGGTTACGGATACATGTTCATTGATTTCCCCACTCAAATCTCTCATCTCCATCATTAAATAGCTCGGTCTATAAAAGGATTCTGTAATTCTTTCAACCCGCAATTTAATCCTGTCTTCCATTTCACTTCTTCTATCATCAATAGATGTTGTACTTAACAATTCAAAAGTCAACCTATTTGCTAAAGTCAAATCATTTTTTAGCAATCTCAAAATCAGTTTATCTTTTTCCTTAACTGGTAAATTTCTTAATGCTTCTTTAAATTCCTTTTCAAATTTCATATATCTAAACTTATTAAATTATTCAAAAATACCATAATGTTTTTCTTTATATGCAAGCATTTTTTCAAAAAGCAAACTAAGCTCATCGGCATCATCAAACGAACTTCCAATATTCTCTAAAGCATAATTAGGTATAAGTTTATTTAAATTCGCTGTATTCCATGCTTCTAACGAAAAATCTAATATTCCCAATGTGTCAATTTCTTTAGGAAACTCTTTAAGGAATTTATCAGAAAAATCCTTCAACATCTCTGAATAGTTCTTACTATTTAATGGAATAACTTTATTTCTTACCATTATAAAATAATTTATTTAACCAAGCCTTTTACCTCTTCCAAGTCCAAACCTCCATAATCACCCGAGCTCATAAATAGCAAAACAGTATTGTCTAATTTTTGGGCAAATAAAAAGTCTTTAAACTCCTTTGGATCCGTGTAAATAATCAAATCATCTCGTTGAAAAGCTTCGGCTATTTGTTCTTTAGAAATGGATTTTAATTTTTTTATTGCGACCGCATGAGGCGAATAAAACACAACAGCCTCATCAGCAGCATCTAATGCATTTTGATATAAATTTAAAAATTCAGCATTCAAACTGCTATAGGTATGCAACTCTAAACAAGCCAAAACCCGTTTATTAGTATATTGCTCTTTAACAGCATTAGTAGTTGCTTTTACTTTAGATGGTGAATGTGCAAAATCTTTAAAAATAACCGAGGTTTTACCTTCTGCTAGTTTTTCTAATCTTTTACTCGCTCCTTTAAATGATGCAATAGCTTCATAAAATTCTTGTTCAGAAACACCAATACTCAAACAGATCAATTTGGCTCCGGCAAGATTTTGTAAATTGTGTTTCCCAAAAATCTCTAGTGGTATACCTCCTTCTGAAGTTTCTAAAACTACCTTACCGCTTTCAATCTTATATTGTGGTGTTTGATATGCCTGTTTTTTGATGGTATTCGCAGTTGTTTCAGCAATCATTTTCACTTCACTATCTTCTTCATTATAAATTAAAATACCTCCAACAACCATCGTATCTAAAAATATTCTAAACTGATCTACATAGTTTTTATAGGTTGGAAAAACATTCATATGATCCCAGGCAATTCCGCTAAGCAAAGCTATATTTGCTTTGTATAAATGAAATTTAGGTCGCAGATCAATGGGCGATGATAAATATTCATCTCCTTCAATAATCATAAACTCATTTTCTTTGGTTAAATGTACCATGCGATCAAATCCATCTAGCTGAGCACCAACCATGTAATCAACATTTATCTCATGATAACTTAATACGTGTAATATCATAGAAGTTATGGTAGTTTTACCATGTGACCCGCCTATAACAACTCGGGTTTTGTTCTTCGCATGTTCATATAGAAATTCAGGATAAGAATAAATTTTTAACCCCAATTCTTGCGCTTTAAGCAATTCTGGATTATCTGCTTTGGCATGCATACCTAAAACAATAGCATCTATATCTTTATTTATCTTTTCAGGACACCAACCCATATTATTAGGCAATAATCCTTTTACTTCTAAGCGAGATTTTGAAGGCTCAAAAATAGCATCATCACTTCCGGTAATGATGTCTCCTTTTGCTTGCAAGGCAAGAGCCAAATTGTGCATGGCGCTACCGCCAATGGATATAAAGTGTATGTTCATTTATTTAATTTTATTCAAATTTAACCATCTAAATTTTCATGCTCTCTAAAATTAATTCATCATTTAAATACCAACAAGGTTTTAAAAGCCTTGCAGGGTAATTTGTCAATTTAATTTAAAATTCAAATCATTTTCATGCAAAGCGTCAATCAATTCATTACAAATTTCAATTTTTGTTGATCTACTTGGCATTTCTAGTTTTAATTTTTCTTTGGCATCAAAAACTACAAAATTCAAATTATGTTTCCCTTTATGATTTTTAATTACTTTCTCAATTTTATTAATCTTTTCCTCATTTAAAGTTTTAATATCCAAATTAATCGTAATCTTTTTTGCCATTTTGCTCAATACATCTTGTAGCTGCTGAATAACTGTAATATAAATTCGCACATCGCCATTTTGCCATGGCCTGCGCATAACAGTTTTTAAATATAAAAATGTATTCGGAATTAAATAATGTCGAAATTTTAAATAATCTTCATTGAATAATTTAAATTCATACGATTCTGTATAATCTTCAAAAACAAATAAACCCCAAGGTTTACCATTTTTTGTCACCCGATGTTGCACATCTGAAATAATTCCGGCGAAAGTCAATTCAACACCTTCTAATTTATCTATATTTTGTAACATATCTATTTTACCATTACAAAAATATTTGATCTCCGTTTTAAAATCGTCCAAAGGATGTCCAGAAATATAAATTCCAATCATCTCTTTTTCTTTTGATAATTTCTCCATGACATTCCACGGTGGACAAGGCGGAATTATAGGTTCATCAAATTGTACCTCCGATGCTTCTCCAAACAAAGAAACTTGAGCTGAATTCTTACTTTCCTGAAATTTATTTCCAAAACGAATTGCTTTCTCTATAAAGGTTAGCCCTTTTTCATCTAAAGCATAATATTGTTCTCTTTGTGTATCTTGAAATGAGTCAAATCCACCAGCCAAAACCAAGCCGTCAAAAGCCCTCTTATTTGCCGCTCTTAAATCTACGCGTTTGGTTACATCAAAAATAGATTTATAATCACCATTTTCTTTTCGTTCCTCAACAATGGCTTTTACAGCACTTCCACCCACACCTCTTATAGCTCCCATACCGAACCGAATTGCGCCTTTTTTATTTACCGAAAATTTATAAAATGATTCATTAATATCCGGACCTAAAACTTCAATTTCAGATCGCTTACACTCCTCCATAAAAAAGCTTACTTGCTTGATATCGTTCATATTATTACTCAAAACAGAAGCCATATATTCAGCAGGGTAATGCGCTTTTAAATAAGCTGTTTGATAAGCAATAAATGCATAACAGGTAGAATGTGATTTGTTAAAAGCATAGGCGGCAAATGCTTCCCAATCTTTCCAAATTTTCTCCAAAACATCTTCGGGGTGCCCATTCTTTTTACCACCTTCAATAAAAAGGGGTTTTAATTTTTCAAGTAAAGCAAAGATCTTTTTACCCATTGCTTTACGCAACATATCGGCTTCACCTTTGGTAAAACCTGCTAACTTTTGCGACAAAAGCATCACTTGCTCTTGGTACACCGTGATACCATAGGTTTCTTTCAAATAGCCTTCCATGTCCGGAAGGTCATATTCTATATCTTCCCGCCCGTGTTTTCTATCAATAAACGAAGGTATATACTCCATTGGCCCTGGTCTATACAAGGCATTCATGGCAATAAGATCTGCAAATTCAGTTGGCTTTAAAGCCTTCATATGTTTTTGCATTCCTGCAGATTCATATTGAAATATTCCTACCGTTTCACCTCTTTGAAACAGGCCATACGTTTTTTCATCATCCAAAGGAAAATCATCAGGAACCAATTCTACATCATGTAATGCTTTTACAATTTTAACCGTATCTTTAATGAGCGTTAACGTTTTTAAACCCAAAAAATCCATTTTCAATAAACCGGCATCTTCTACAACACCATTATCGAATTGGGTAACATACATGTCGGTTCCTTTTGCGGTTGCCACCGGAACTAGATTTGTAATATCTTCAGGCGTAATAATAACACCACAGGCATGCGTACCTGTATTTCTTACCGTACCTTCTAAGGCTCTTGCCTGATTGATGGTTTCAGCTTCTAAACCACTACTTTCTGCAATTCCCTTTAAAATATTTACATTTTCAAGCTCTTCACTTCGCAGTCCTTTTACTTTGGCTTTACTCTTATCATCATCGCCAAAAATATTTTTTAATTTTATTAATGGAATCAGTTTGGCAATTCTATCGGCATCCGGTAAGGGTAAATCTAAAACTCTCGCGGTATCTCTTATAGACGATTTTGCCGCCATAGTACCATAAGTTATGATTTGAGCTACTTGGCTTGCACCGTATTTATTGATAACATAATCAATAACTCGCTGTCTGCCTTCATCATCAAAATCAATATCAATATCGGGTAGAGAAACCCTATCTGGATTTAAAAAACGTTCAAATAGTAAATCGTATTTTATGGGGTCTATATTGGTAATTCCCAAACAATATGCAACGGCCGAACCTGCTGCGGAACCTCTACCAGGGCCTACTGAAACATCCATTTTTCGAGCTTCATTGATAAAATCTTCCACAATCAAAAAATAACCAGGATACCCTGTTTTTTCAATAATCATCAACTCAAAATCAATACGTTCCTTGGTTTCTTCTGATAATTCTGGGTATCTACTTTTTGCACCTTCAAAGGTCAAGTATTTTAAATAAGCATTCTCCCCTCTTTTACCACCATCTTTTTCATCTTCAGTAACATAAAATCTTTTTGGCATATCAAACTTAGGTAACAACACATCACGAGCCAATTGATATATTTCTATTTTATCTACAATTTCTTGAATATTTATAATCGATTCAGGAATATTTTGAAATAGAGTTTTCATCTCATCCTGACTCTTAAAATAATATTCGTCATTTGGCAAGCCATATCTAAAACCTCGTCCGCGTCCTTTAGGCGTATCTAATTTTTCACCATCTTTTACGCATAGTAAAATATCATGTGCTATAGAGTCTTTTTTATTTATATAAAAGGTATTGTTGGTAGCAATTAATTTAACATCATGTTTATTTGCGAAATTTATAATTACCTCATTAACATGTTGTTCATTTTCCTGTTGGTGGTCATTTAATTCTAAATAAAAATCTTCTCCAAATTCTTCTTTCCACCAAAGCAATGCATCTTCTGCTTGTTTTTCACCAATGTTTAATATTTTATTTGGAATTTCTCCATTTATATTACCACTTAAAACAAGGATGCCTTCTTTATATTTCTTTACAAGGTCTTTATCAATTCTCGGTATATAATAAAAACCGTCAACATAGGCTATTGATGCCATTTTAGCCAAGTTATGATAGCCTTTTTTATTCTTTGCCAGTAAAACCATCTGATAACCATTGTCTTTAGTTGATTTGTCTAAATGGTTTTCACATATATTAAATTCACAACCAACAATAGGCTTTATAATATTGTCTTCATTGTTTTTGTTGTGATTTAAAATTTCTTTTACAAAAACAAAAGCTCCCATCATATTACCAGTATCGGTTAGAGCTACAGCGGGCATTTTATCTTTAATTGCAGCTTCTACCAAGTTGGCGACACTTGAAGTAGATTGTAATATAGAGTATTGAGAATGGTTGTGTAAATGAACAAAATTCGCTTTTGCCAATACAGATTTGTTGGCGCTTCTAACCTCAACTACTGCATCTTGGGATTTCTTATCGCGTTCTTTTAATTTTTTACTTTCCTTTTTTAAATTTTTATGTTTTAAACCCAGTAAATTAACCTGACTCGAATTTTTTGATAAGTAATCTCTAAAATAAGTATCATTAACCTGTAATTCGCCTATTGTATAATTTTGAATTCTTATTAATTCTAAAAAACAACGTGAAGTAGCTTCAACATCAGCAGTTGCATTGTGCGCCTCTGCAAAAGGCTGGTTAAATAATTTTTGATGTAATTCCGTTAAAGTTGGCAACTTAAATTTACCATATCTGCCTCCCGGAATTTGGCATAAAAGCGCTGTTTTTTCTGTACAGGTATCTAAAATTGGTAAGTTAATTAACTCCGTTGCTACATCCAATCTATGGAATTCACAACCCATAATATTCAAATCAAATTTGACATTCTGTCCAACTACAAATTTTGTTTTTGATAAGGCTTCATTGAATAAAACCAATGCCTCTACCAATGGTATTCCCTGTTTTTCGGCTAATTGCGTTGAAATACCGTGAATTTGCTCGGCATCATAGGGTATATTAAATTCTTCAGGTTTTATTAAAAAGTCTTGATTTTCAACAAGTAGACCCATATCATCATGTAATTGCCAAGCAATTTGAATACATCTGGGCCAATTATCTGTATCAGTAATTGGTGCCTTCCAGTTTTTGGGTAAACCTGTAGTTTCTGTATCAAAAATCAAATACATGGAATAGACTTTATTTGAATAAAATTAAAAGTTTAAAAATAGGGAAATAGCTAGTTTAAATATGCTAACGGAAACTATTTTTATCAACAAAATGATTGGAATAAATCAAATACAAAAAATAGTTTTTTTATTTATTCTTACCCGATCAATAACTGGTATTAATCTAATGAAATCTGTAGGAACCATCTAAAAAAGAAAGTGATTTTAAAACTTATAAAGCGCTTTTAATATCTAGCTTAATAACTCCCTAACCTTTTCAACATCTTCTGCAGTATCCACAGGCACAGAAATATCTCTTGTGATTGCTACTTTTATTTTATTGCCATTTTCTAACCAGCGTAATTGTTCTAATTTTTCATGATTTTCCAAATTTGTTTGTGTCAAATTGGCGAATTCTTTTAAAGTATCTGGTGTAAATCCGTACATACCAACATGTTTATAAAATGTATGACCTTTACTCCAAACCTCTTTTTCTTCATCGCGAAGGGCAGGAATTACAGATCTACTAAAATATAAGGCATTATAATTTTTATCAAAAACTACAAAAACTCCTGAATTCAAATCTTCATTTTTTAAGGTAGGGATAACCAAGGTAGCCATTTTAGTTTCTGGAGATTCAAAACAAAATACCAATGCTTTTATTTGCTTAGGTGCTAATAAAGGTTCGTCTCCCTGAATATTTAAAATAACATCAAATTTAATATCGAATTGTCTTTTAAAAATTTCATAGGCTTCTAAACATCTATTAGTACCTGTTGTATGATTTGGGGAAGTCATTACTACATTGCCACCAAATTTTTTAACAGCATTTTCAATCCGCACATCATCGGTAGCGATCAAAACATGTTCCAAGGCCTTATTTGCTTGTTCATAAACTCTTTGAATCATAGTTTTTCCACATAAATCTACCAAAGGTTTTCCTTCTAACCTTACTGAAGCAAATCGCGCCGGAATAATTCCTAAAATATTCATTCTATTTCTTTTATTTAATGGCAAAGATAAATGTTTTATTAGCTTGATTTGTATATCAATAATAAGATTTTTTCTTTCGAATACCTTTCTGAAATAATTACAAAACAAATTTTCGATAAACAACTTACAATCAAAAAAATATTACTAATTTTGCGCCCTACTTCGAGAAAGTAGAATTTATATTAATTATAACTTAGGTCGAGTACCTAAAAATTTAAACAATTATGTCAGTAAAAATTAGATTACAAAGACACGGACGAAAAGGTAAGCCATTTTATTGGGTGGTTGCTGCTGATGCTCGTTCAAAACGTGATGGTAGATCATTAGAAAAAATAGGAACTTACAATCCTAACACCAACCCCGCAACTATTGAATTGGATGTTGATGCTGCGGTAAAATGGTTACAAAATGGTGCACAACCAACAGATACAGCGAGAGCTATTTTATCTTACAAAGGTGCATTACTTAAAAATCATTTGGCAGGTGGTGTTAAAAAAGGTGCTTTAACTGAAGAACAAGCGGATGCAAAATTCCAAACTTGGTTAGATGAAAAAAATACAAAAGTTTCTGAAAGAGAAAATACACTAGCAAAAGCGCAAGAAGAAGTTGATACTAAAGCATTTGAAGCTGAAAAAGAAGTAAATGCTAAACGTAAATCTGCCGCTAATGAAGCTGAAAATGAAGCGATTAAAGCTGCTGCCGATGCAAAAGCTGCTAAGGAAGCTGCAAATGCTCCTGAAGTAGTTGAAGAAGCTCCTCAAACCATTGAA
Organism: Flavobacteriaceae bacterium; assembly: GCA_021647985.1. Lineage (GTDB taxonomy): Bacteria > Bacteroidota > Bacteroidia > Flavobacteriales > Flavobacteriaceae > Lutimonas. Next base: position 59,154 of record JAKITQ010000005.1, read on the forward strand.
GGTGCTGCAGAAGAAGCTAAAGAAGAAGGAAAATAATAAATCTATTTTCTATAAAAATCGAAAACCTGATATTTATTTATCAGGTTTTTTTGTTTTGAAATCCTATTAATAGAGGTGCCCTTAAGCATAAATTTACAAACTATTTTAACACATATGTACCATGCAAAAAAAAGAATGTTTTTACCTAGGTAAAATTGTTAAAAAATATAGCTTTAAAGGCGAAGTTATTCTTAAATTAGATACAGACGAACCTGCTATTTATGAGAATCTGGATGCCGTGTTTTTAGATTTGGGAAAAAAATTATTACCCTTTTTTATAGAGAATAGCTTATTGCAAAAAGGCAATCAATTGCGTATAAGGTTTGAAGATGTTAAAAACGAAGAGGATGCAGATGCCATATTAAAAACAGACGTTTACTTACCCTTAAATTTACTGCCAAAATTGAAAGGTGATCAATTTTATTTTCATGAAATTATTGGGTTCATGTTAAAAGATGTTAATTATGGTGAAGTAGGAATAATTACCTCTATTAACGATAAAACAGCCCAGGATTTGTTTGTAATAGAAAAAGAAAATTCTGAAATTTTAATACCAATGATAGATGATTTTATTAAAAAAATAGATCGGAAAAATAAAATAGTTCTGGTAAAAACTCCCGAAGGATTGATTGAAATGAATAATGACTAGGTGATGGGTATGAGGTAGCAGGTACATATTAAATAAATTATGAGCAACAAACCATTTCAATTTAAAGAATTTAGTGTCAACCAAAATAAAACTGCCATGAAAGTGGGTACAGATGGTGTTTTACTAGGCGCATGGGTTACTATTGCAAATGATGTGACATCAGTTTTAGATATTGGTACAGGAACCGGACTTATTGCTTTACAAGTAGCACAAAAAAGTGATTGTAAAATTATTGACGCTGTAGAAATTGAACCTGATGCTTATGAACAAGCTGTAGAAAATTTTGAAAATTCACCTTGGGCTAATCGCCTATTTTGCTATCATGCGTCTATACAGGAATTTGCAAATGAAATGGATGAAAAATATGATTTGATTATATCCAATCCACCATATTTTAATGATACCTATAAAAAATTAGAATCGAAACGTGCAAAGGCTAGGCATACTAAAACTTTGTCTTTTGAAGAATTACTTTCCGCGACAGCGAATTTATTAACACCAAATGGAACTTGCGCTTTTGTTTTACCAATTCATGAAGAAGAAAAATTCTTAATACTAGCTGAAAAGTTAAATTTGCACCCCAACAGCATTTTACGGGTAAAAGGCAATAAAGAATCTCCTTTAAAAAGAATTCTTATACAATTGGGGTTTAAAAAAACCTTCCCAAATATGGATACCCTAATTATTGAAATTGAGCGTCATATTTACACTGAAGAATATAAAAACTTAGTGAGAGAATTCTATTTAAATCTTTAAGGTGGGTTCTTCCATAACACCAAGGGGTTTTCGAAGAAAAATAATAATTGCACTAGTAAAAAACATCAACAAACCATAAACCGCAGGTACTATAGAATATTCGGCATTATTTAAAGCAATTGTCGCTAAGGTTATTGCCAATGTACCATTTTGAACCCCTGCTTCAATCGAAATACTGATTGCCTGAGGTCTTGTTAACTTAAACAACATAGCCAATAAAAACCCGATTACCATAGTACTAACATTTAATATAATGGATGGCAAACCAGCTTCTCCCAGGTATGAAAAAAATACATCTTTTATACTAAAAATAACGCCAATTATTACCAAAATAAAAATTATTGCCGAAGCTTTTTTTACAGGTTTTTCCATTCGTTCTGCAAATTGCTGAAAGTTAGATTTTATCAACATTCCTATACTTACTGGTATGATAACAATAACCATTAACTGTGTTATCATCGTAATCGAATCTACGGTAACTACTTGACTTTCATTTAAAAACTCTAGCAATGCAAATTGAACTATTATAGGTATTGTAATAATAGATAGGATACTGCTTATTGCTGTAAGAGAAACCGAAAGTGCTAAATCTCCTTTAGCCAAATGTGTTAATAAATTTGATGTTGCACCGCCCGGGCAAGCTGACAATAGCATAATTCCAATAGCAATGGTTGGCGATAAATCTAATCCCGTTGCAATCAAATATCCTATCAAAGGCAATACTAATATCTGACATACCAGTCCGACTATAACAGCTTTGGGATAAGTAACAACACGTTTAAAGTCATTTATTGTTAACGACAAGCCCATTCCAAACATGATAATTATTAAAGAAAGTGCTAGAACAATTCCGGTTACTGAAGTCATAGATATAGATTAAAATAGTTAGTATGTTGCCGAAGATAGTAAAAAATATTTTTAAGCCTTTTTCACAATAAATGAATTGTTTAAAATTCAAAATAATCTCCTATCTCAACCCTTCATGTAATTTTGAGTTATGCATGTTGAACCTGCCTCACCGGCCAATGTCAATAAGTTAAGCTTTTTTGTTCTTCCCCTTACCTTAAAGGGAGTCAAAAAAGGTAAGCATTCAATGATTTTCCCCTTTAGGGTTAGGGTAAAAAATCATTGAATGAGAATTTGGATTCCTTAACTTTTTTAACATTGGCCTTTGGGGTATACTGGTACGACTTTTTATAAAATTTCTAGCTTGAACCTAGAGCCTGCCGTCAGGAAGAGAGTTTTTATTCACTAAATTAAGCCCCTAAATTAAAAGGATTGTACCCTAAATATTCTACCTCTTTTTCATTAAAGCGAACACCGTACGATTCCAATTCTTTTAATATAGGCTCATACACTTCTTTTGTAATTGGTAATTGTACACCCGGGCTTGTAATTTCTTTATTCAAAATTTTCAAAGTTGCAATTGCAACAGGCAACCCAACTGTTTTTGCCATAGCGGTATACACCTGATCATCTCCAATAACAACCATATTAGATTCAATTTGTTTTTTCTTACCGTTTAACTCGTAACCAAATTTATGATACATTACAATCATATCTTTATCTTCTTCTTCAAGGCTCCAACTATCCATTAATATTTTTTGTAATATCTGTGCAGGTGTAGCATCTTTTAAGGTTACTTTTTTTGATTTACTAAATAAATCTAATTCCATTAACTTATCCCATAAAATATCATCTTGATCGATATTTAAATAGTGACGTAATTTTAATTCTACAGAATCTGATGGACTATAAGCTAAAAAGGAGTTAATAAAATCACGATAGGTCATATTTTCTGAACCTTCCATAACATAGCTATCATCGGTCATGCCTAGTTGAACAAAAACATTCCATGCACGAGAAAACCCAACCCTTCTTATTGTACCTCGATATAATGTAAGTACATCTTCTAATCCATAAATCTCTCTGTAGCTTAAAGAATCTCTGTTTGCCAGAGCCTCAAATTTACCAAAACCTTTTACCTCTAAGAATTCTGTTCTTCTAAATAATTTATGATAGGGAATGTATTTGTATTTCCCTTCTTGTATAAATTTTGCAACACCTCCTTGTCCTGCGACAACAACATTTCTTGGGTTCCAGGTGAACTTATAATTCCATAAATTATTATCACTTTCAGGGGCGACTAAACCTCCTGTAAAAGATTCAAATAAAATCACTTTACCACCTTTGTCTTTTATGGCATCTATAACCTGCATAGCACTCATATGATCAACTCCCGGATCTAGCCCTATTTCATTCATAAAAACTAGCCCCTTAGATCTAACTTCTTTGTCTAAGGCTTTTAATTCATCAGAAATATAGGAAGCCGTTACAAGGCTTTTACCATAAAAAACACAATCTTTAGCAACATCAATATGAAACCTTGCGGGTAACATAGAAATTACGATATCCGCATTTTGAATGATCTTTTTCCTATCTAATTCATTAAAAATATCAAGCTCCAACACTTTACTATTTGGATGATTTTGAGCTAATTTAATACAATTATCTAGAGATATATCAGCAATTATTACTTGTATTTTTTCTTCAACCGATTTATCGAGTAAATACTTTACTAAGGATGATGCTGATCTTCCTGCGCCAATAATTAATATCTTTCTCATTCTAATTTATTCTTGTAATTTTGGATTCAAATTTAAATATTTCATATCAATAAAAGTATATAATGCCATTTTTTTGCTTAATTTATTATCAACAAATATTGACATCCTTTATTATTGAGTATTTTACTGTATTCATTTAATCAAAAACAATTAAAATTATGAAACGAGCATACCAAATTTTGACACACAAGGAAATGAATAATAGCGAACAGCATGTAACCAATTAAAAACAATAAATACAAACACATGAAAATAAATTTCACTCTTGCCTCTATTTTAGGACTATTATCTGTTGTATTGGGAGCATTCGGAGCGCATGCCTTAAAAGAATTATTAAGTCCCGAAGCATTAAGTAGCTTTGAAACAGGTGTTCGCTATATGATGTACCACAGCATTATTATTTTATTCGTCAACAGCTATTCAGGCTTTACTGAAAAAATAAAAAAGAAAATCAGTTTGATATTCTTTATTGGTATTCTGTTTTTTTCAGGATCTATTTTCGCTATTTCCACCGGAAGTATAATGGCAAAGTCAATTTGGTTTATAACACCTTTGGGTGGCATATTCTTGATTTTAGGATGGTTAATTATGATATTCTCGTTTTTAAAAGCCAAAAATTGAAATAATTAATTTTTTTATTTAAATTATAACTTTGTTTCAACAAGAAAATATAACTTTGTTCTACTCAAAATAACTCAATTTAAATGAATAAAGAACAAGTCACCAATAATTCTTTAGAAGAATTTGGTATAAAGAATTCAACTACCCATTGGAATTTATCTCCACAGGATTTAATAAAAATTTGCACAGATAAAAATTTAGGTAAAATTGCAAGCTCAGGTGCTTTGGCTGTTGATACTGGTAAGTTTACAGGTAGATCTCCTAAAGATAGATTTATTGTTAAAGACGAGATATCGAAAGATACTGTTTGGTGGGATGGCAATATAAATATTCCTTTTGACGCTGATAAATTTGACAAATTATATGACAAAGTAACCCATTATTTATCGGGTAAAGAATTGTACTCCCGAGATGCTTTCGCTTGTGCAGATATCCGCTATCGAATGAATATTAGAGTAATTACTGAAATACCTTGGGCGAACTTATTTGCGTATAATATGTTTATAAGACCAACTCAAGAAGAGTTAGAAAATTTCTCACCGGAGTGGATCATCCTTCAAGCACCTGGCTTTTTAGCAGATGCTGAACTCGACGGTACAAGGCAACAAAATTTTGCCATTTTAAATTTTACAAGAAAAATTATTTTAATTGGTGGTACTGGTTACACAGGTGAGGTTAAAAAAGGTGTATTTTCTGCCTTAAATTTTATTTTACCGGTATTTAAAAATACTTTACCCATGCATTGTTCTGCAAATGTAGACGATGATGGAGATACTGCTATTTTCTTTGGCTTATCAGGCACTGGCAAAACAACATTATCAGCAGATCCTAATCGTAAATTAATTGGCGATGATGAGCATGGTTGGACTAATGATAATGCCATTTTTAATTTTGAAGGAGGCTGCTATGCTAAAGTTATTGACTTATCAAAAGAAAATGAACCCGATATATTTGATGCTATAAAACCAGGTGCTCTATTAGAAAATGTAGTCTTTAAAGCCGACTCCAATGAGGTTGATTATAATGATGTTTCGATAACTCAAAACACTAGAGTTAGCTATCCTTTATTTCATATAAATAATATTCAAACGCCTTCTTATGCAAATAATCCTAAGAATATATTTTTTTTAACAGCAGATGCATTTGGTGTTTTGCCACCAATATCTAAGTTAACTCCTGGCCAAGCTGCATATCATTTTATATCAGGATATACAGCAAAAGTTGCTGGTACTGAAGCTGGAATTAACGAACCTGTACCTTCTTTTTCAGCCTGTTTTGGAGCGCCATTTATGCCTTTACATCCTACAAAATATGCCGAAATGCTAAGCACAAAAATGAAAGAAACCGGTGTAAACGTATGGCTGATAAATACTGGGTGGACAGGTGGCCCATATGGAATTGGTTCAAGAATTAAATTAAAATATACTCGCGCAATGATTAATGCGGCCCTAAGCGGAGCAATTGATGAGGTGAACAATGAAACTTATCATATACATTCTGTTTTTGGACTATTTCAACCAAGAGAGGTTCCTGGTGTACCAACTGAAGTTTTACAATCTAGAAAAACATGGAATAATGACAAAGGGTACTATGAAAAAGCTCATATTTTAGCCGATTCTTTTAGAAAAAATTTCGAAAAATTTGCAGCGAATGCCAATGACGAAATTCTTGCAGGTGGACCTCCAAAAATAAAGAAATAAAATATTTGCTTCAATATTATCTTGAGCAATAACACATGCATAATAAAAGCCCTACCCTCTTATGGTAAGGCTTTTATTATTCCAATCAACACTTCGAGTAATTTGGAGTTATGCATGTTGAACCTGCCTCGCCCGCCAATGTCACTAAGTTAAGAAATCCTTATTCTCATTCAATAATTTTTTACCCTAACCCTAAAGGGAAAAATCATTGAATGCTTCACTTTTTTGACTCCCTCTTTAGGGAAAGGGGAAGAACAAAAAAAGCTTAACTTATTGACATTGCTCAGGCAGGCAGGTTATAACTAAACCACTATGGACTTAAAGTCCATAGGTTTTTAAATCTGACTAAAGTCAGCTGTATGTAATCACTCAATGTTAAAATTGTCGTTATCGTTTGTTGACTTTCTATGATGTTCTAAATAATCGTTAACCTTGATACTGTATACCCATTTGTTCTTTGGTCTAACATACTCACAAAGATAAAAATTTTTAGAAGCTAAAGCGAGATGCACTAAAGTGCATAGTTTTAACTATTTTTGAGACCAATAAATACATGAATATCAAGGAGTTTCTTTATTTAAACATCGATACACAACTAGCTATAATTCAACTGTATCCAAAAATAAAATAGATTATTGACTATATACCTAACGATTTTAAAATCATAAAATCAGCAATATTTCATTAAAACTCAAATTTTAATTGAACATCAATAATGTTTTCATTTTTCTTTGTATTGTTATTTAAATTAGATACCGAAATACCCAATAATCTAACCGAATCTTTTATTTTTTCCTGAAACAATAAATCTTTTACCGTAGCCAATAAGAGTGCTTTATCCTTTACAAAAAACGGTAATGTTTTACTTCTGGTTTGTTGCGTAAAATCGCTGTATTTAATTTTTAAAGTAACTGTTTTACCGGCAATTTTCGATTTTAATAAACGACTTTCCAACTCAGCCGCAATTTTATTTAATCGCTCTAGCATATATATTTCGGAAGTTAAATTTTTTATGAAAGTATGTTCGGCAGCAACAGACTTTTGAATTCTGTTGGGTTGCACTTCATTGTTATGAATTCCTCTGACAATATTGTAATAATGTGCACCTGCATTTTTAAAATGTGTAGCTAAAAACTCTAATGGTTTTCCTTTAAGATCCATACCAGTAAAAATACCCAATTGAAACATTTTAGCAGCAGTAACTTTACCTATGCCGAAGAATTTTTCTATTGGCAAATCTTCTAAAAATAAAATAATCTCTTCTGGTGGAATTGTTTTTTGTCCGTTTGGCTTATTAATGTCTGAAGCAATTTTTGCAACAAATTTACTCGAAGAAATTCCTGCAGAGGCTTTTAAACCAACTTCATGGTAAATTCTATTTCTTATTTCTTGCGCTATTAATGATGCCGAAGGATTATTTTTCTTATTTAAAGTAACATCTAAATATGCTTCATCTAAAGAAAGGGGTTCGACTAGATCTGTATATTCAAAAAATATATTTCTTATTTTCTGAGATATTTCTTTATATCGAGTAAACCTTGGTTTAACAAAAATTAAATTCGGGCAATTTTTTCTTGCCATAAACCCACTCATAGCAGATCTAACACCAAATTTTCTAGCCTCATAACTTGCTGCAGCAACTACACCTCTTTCACCTCCACCACCTACAGCAACAGGTTTTCCTTGCAACTCTGGATTGTCCATTTGTTCAACAGATGCATAAAAAGCATCCATGTCAATATGTATTATTTTTTGTATGTGTTGACTATCCATAATCATGTAAAACTACATAAAATTATAAAAGAAAATCAAGATAAATGTAGACTTAATGCTTCCTGAAAAAATCATAAAAATGACTTACTTTTGCAACATGGCAAGAAAGAAAAAATTTCATTTATTTGAAAATATTGAAGTGATTGATACTGCAGCCAAAGGCAAGTCTGTGGCTAAGGCTCCCGATGGTAGAGTAATTTTTTTACCCAACACAGTTCCTGGAGATATTGTGGATATTCAAACTGGTAGAAAAAGGAAATCTTATTATGAAGGGAAAGCCGTTAAGTTTCATAAATTATCAGATAAAAGAACCGAACCTGTTTGCGATTATTTTGGTGTTTGTGGTGGCTGTAAATGGCAAAACATGAAATATGAAGAACAATTGGCCTATAAGCAAAAAGAGGTTACTAATAATTTGATTAGAATTGGTCATTTAGAATTGCCAGAAATTACACCTATTGCGGGTTGTAAAGAAATTTATTTTTACCGAAATAAAATGGAATTTTCTTTTTCCGATTCTCGATGGTTAACCCATGAAGAAATTGAAAGTGGAAAAGATTTTGATGATAAAAATGCCTGTGGATTTCATATACCCAGAATGTGGGATAAAATATTAGACATAGATAAATGCCACTTACAAGAAGATCCATCCAACGAGATTAGAAATGCCATCAAAAAATTTGCCGTTTCAAATAAAATAAGTTTTTTCAATCCAAGAAATCAACATGGTATGTTGCGCACTTTAATGATTCGTATTGTTAAAACTGGTGAAATTATGGTGGTGGTACAATTTTTTGAAGACCATGCAGAAAAACGTGATTTGTTAATGCAATTTATTGCTGATAAATTTCCACAAATAACATCACTCCAATATGTGATCAATAATAAAGGTAATGACACAATTTACGATCAAAAGGTTATTGTTTTTAAAGGAAGAGATCATATTTTTGAAAATATGGAAGGTTTGCAATTTAAAATAAATGCCAAATCTTTTTACCAAACCAATTCCGAGCAAGCGTACGAACTATATAAAATTACTAGAAATTTCGCCAATTTAACCGGTAGTGAATTGGTATATGATTTATATACAGGAACAGGAACCATTGCACAATTTATAGCCAAAAACGCTAAAAAAGTGGTGGGTGTAGAATCGGTACCAGAAGCAATTGCCGATGCCAAAGAAAATGCAAAACTTAACAATATTGATAATGTGTCTTTTTTTGTGGGGGATATGGCCAAAGTGTTTACACAAGATTTTATTCATAAAAATGGTATACCCGATGTGATAATTACAGATCCGCCAAGAGATGGTATGCATAAAAAAGTTGTAGAACAAATATTAACAATTTTACCAGAGAAAATTGTATATGTAAGTTGTAATTCGGCAACACAGGCTAGAGATTTGGCTTTGATGGACGAGCATTATAAAATTGTAAAAACACAGGCTGTAGATATGTTTCCACAAACACATCATGTAGAAAATGTGGTACTATTAAAAAAAAGATAATACCTTGTTCCGAGATAAAATAAAGAAACTGAACTAAATACGTTTAATGAAAAAAAATACTTTATATATTGCTTTAATGTGGATAATAAGCTCATTAATTGTGGCTTGTGAAAAAGATGAAATTTGCTTAGAAGAAATAACGCCTAAACTTATTATAAGGTTTTATGATTTTGAAAACCCTAATGAATTTAAACCAGTGGCTAAAATCAACGTTCAAATTGAAGGAATTGAGGGTGATTATTTTGATGTAAGTACCACAACCGACTCTATAGCCATACCCATTAAAGTAACCGAAGATATTTCAAGATTTAAATTAACCATAAACCAAAATGATGGTGATGATACAAATGACAATACAGATGTTTTTGACCTAAATTACATTCGAGAAGATATATTTATTTCAAGATCATGTGGTTACAAAACAATTTTTAACGAAGTAACTACAAAACTCAATGCAGATTCCGATAACTGGATTATAGAAATAGAAACCGTTGCAAATCCTCAAAATATTTTAAACCAACAATCAAATCATGTTAAAATATTTCATTAGCATCAGCATTTTATTAATTTCTTTATCTTCTTTTTCGCAAAAAAAGAAGAAGGACACCATTGCTTATAAAGATAGGTATGGTTTACGGGTTGGAATAGATGTTTTTCAACCTCTTTATTCATTTATTGATGAAGACACAAAAGGTTTAGAATTTGTTGCAGACTATCGAGTTACTAGACTTTTTTATATCGCTACAGAATTTGGGTTTTCTGAAGCTGTTACAAAAGAGGATTTTTTTAACTTTTATACCAACGGGCAATATATTAAAGTAGGTGCTGATTTTAACGCTTATAAAAATTGGATTGGCATGGAAAATATGGTAGTTGTTGGTTTGCGATATGGTTTTAGCACCTTTAACCAAACTTTAAATGAATATACTATAAACGCAGATCCGTTTCTACCAAGTCAAACGGTAACAAACTCGACACAATATAATGGATTAACGGCCCAATGGATTGAATTTGTACTAGGCTTAAAAGTAGAAGTTTTACACAATATCTTTTTAGGGTTTACCTTTAGAGGAAATCAAATGATCAGTTCAAAAGAACCCGATAATTTTAAGAACCTATATGTACCAGGGTTTAAAAAAGTATTCTTAAACAACAATGGTTTCAGCTTTAATTACACCATTTCTTATTTAATACCTTTGTATAGAAAATAAACTTTTACAATGATACAAAATATACCAAGTGTAGATTTATACCCAAACCACACAGCCTTTCGGTTTTTTGACTCGTTCTTTCTTCCTTTAAATGCGTTAAAAAACAAAACCGTAACAAAGGCTATGGTTGAATTTTTTGCCTTTTTAAAGAAAAAAATAACTTTCGGCAAAACTCCCGAAAACCTAAATGGTTTGGGTATATCTAATTTTTTATTTAATGATAAGTTAAGAAAAGAAGAATTCATCCAAGACATTGGCAAAACATACGAAGAAATTGGATTTATTGTGTTAAAAGGTCCTTTTTTAGGTGATAACTCAAATAAAAGCTGATAAAAATGAATAAAAAAGTGATATCATTTTTTTCTTTTGGTTTTTTACTCATAGTAATTGGTGCTATTGGTAAAATATTTAAATGGAATCAGGCCAATGTAATTTTAGCAACAGGCTTGGTTTTTGAAACTGTGGCTGTGCTCTTATTTGCATGGATTAAAATAAAGGGCGATGAATGATTCAAGTCCTACCAAACTTATACTTGCATCCTTATTTTTGGTACTTGTATCGTTAAAAGCTAAAGAAGCATGTTACTATTGCTATTTTGGAATATTGATAACTGGATTGTTGTTTTTTATATTTGGAATTTATAAATTGATAAAGCAGAGTAATGGCTAAAAAAAAATTAAATAGTTTATCTGATTTGGGTGGTTTTGTTTTTTCAACCAATGAAAATGAAAATTTTTCTGCTTTCGTGGAAAAAGATCAAAAAACTTTATCACCAAAGGAACAATATTTGGAAGCACATTTTTCTAACAAAGGTAGAGGTGGAAAAACAGTAACTGTTATTAGTGGATTTCAGGGTATAGAATACGATTTAAAAACATTGGGAAAACTCCTTAAAAAAAAATGTGGTGTTGGAGGAAGTGTTAAAGATGGAGACATTATTATTCAAGGCAACTATCGCGATAAAATAATGCAAATATTACAAAAAGAAGGGTATCAAGTTAAAAGGGTTGGGGGATGATTTAGTTGCTAAGTTAATTGTGTACAATAACATATTTTTCAAATAGAGAATTCTTCCAATTAATATTTATCTTTACTTTCTTAAATTTAATATAAATGAATAAAATAGCTCCTTCTGAATTAATATTAAACCCTGACGGAAGCATTTACCACTTAAATTTGAAACCTGAACATATCGCTCAAAATATCATATTTGTAGGGGATCAAAATAGAGTTGCAAAAGTTGCGAAACATTTTGACAGTATCGAATTTGAAATACAAAAAAGAGAGTTCAAAACAATAACTGGCACCTTTAAAAATAAACGATTTTCGGTAATATCAACAGGTATTGGCCCTGATAATATTGATATCGTTGTAAATGAATTAGATGCTTTAGTGAATATTGATTTTAAAACCCGAACCATTAAAAAAGAACTTACTTCATTAAATATTGTGCGTATTGGCACTTCAGGTTCTTTGCAAAGTGATATTCCTGTTGATAGCTTTGTATTGGCTAAATACGGTTTAGGTTTTGATGGTATGTTACTCGCTTATGATTGCAAAAATATTCTTGAAACAGAAATGGAAAATGCCTTTATCAAGCATACAAATTATGCCAATCACAAATCTAGACCATATATTGTAAAAAATAGTAGTGTTATAGAATCTAAATTAATTTCAAGCGAAGTTTATTCAGGTATAACTGCTACTGCAGGAGGATTTTATGGCCCACAAGGTCGTGTTTTAAGACTTGCTATACAAGACCCTAATTTAAATAATAAAATAGATAGCTTTAATTTTAATGGAGTTAGAATAACCAATCTTGAAATGGAAACTTCTGCCATTTATGGCTTGGCAAAATTATTAGGACATCAAGCTGTTTCTATGAATGCCATTATAGCCAATAGAGCCAATTTAACTTTTAGTAAAGATCCGTATAAAACAGTAGAAAAGTTGATCGTTTATACTTTAAATAAATTGGCTAAGTAACTAATATTGATTAAAATAAGTTACCCAAATCAAAAAATATTATCTAAAAAACTAAAATAATCAACTAGCCTGAATTTTAATTAATATGACCTTCAGCCCTTTATAAATAACGTTTTCTTAAAAATACGCAATACTTTTTTTAAAATTCAAAAACAAAGATTGAGAAGTGATATAATAAAACCTACTCCTATTACGTTATATGTATATACTCCCTAGTAATTTAAATAATATTTAAAACTAATATCTATGAAAAAGTTAGCTTATTTATTTGTGTTTATATTTGCCACGGCATTTTTAGCATCTTGTGGAGCGTCAAGTCAAAGTTGTGTAACCACACAAACTATAATGGTTAAAAACAGCATGTTTGAAACATATGAAATGGTTGTACCAACAGAAATGGTTGCAACAACCGAAAAGACTAAACCAACAGATTATATTGTAACTAATGATAATATGGAATAAATATCCATTAGTTATTTCAACATAAAAAAATCACTTTTTTAATTCGTTAAAAAAGTGATTTTTTTTATAATTTTTAATACCTAAAAAATAAACCTTTTTTCTTGTCCAAGTTCTCAGACTTTGTAATTTTGCACAAACCTATTCACAATGCCAAAAACAAAGTATATTTTCGTAACAGGAGGTGTAACCTCATCTCTTGGAAAAGGAATTATTGCGGCTTCTTTAGCCAAATTATTACAATCCAGTGGATTTTCTGTAACCATTCAAAAATTAGACCCTTACATTAATGTAGATCCGGGCACCTTAAACCCCTATGAACATGGTGAGTGTTTTGTAACCGATGATGGTGCAGAAACGGACTTAGATTTAGGGCATTATGAACGATTTTTAAATATGCCTACCTCACAAGCTAATAATGTAACAACAGGAAGAATTTACCAAACCGTTATCAATAAAGAAAGGAGAGGTGATTATTTAGGAAAGACCGTACAGATCATCCCACATATTACCAATGAGATTAAAAGAAGAATTAAAATATTAGGTGAAACAGGTGATTTTGATATAGTTATAACTGAAATAGGTGGTACCGTTGGCGATATTGAGTCGCTTCCTTATGTAGAATCTGTTCGTCAATTACAATGGGAATTAGGTGAACATAATGCCATAGTAATTCATTTGACACTGGTGCCATACTTGGCTGCTGCAAAAGAATTAAAAACAAAACCTACACAACATTCCGTAAAAGAATTAATGCAAAGTGGTGTTAGCCCAGATATTTTAGTTTGCAGAACAGAACATCATATCAACGAAGGTATTAGACGCAAACTAGCTTTATTTTGTAATGTAGAAAAAGAAGCCATTATTGAATCTATTGATGCTAGTACAATATACGATGTACCCAATTTAATGCGTAAAGAAGGTTTAGATAAAGTTGTATTAAAAAAATTAAATCTCAAAGCAAAAGAAGAACCAACCCTTATAGCTTGGAATAAGTTTTTAGAGCATTATAAAAACCCAAAAGGAACAATTAACATTGGTTTGGTAGGTAAATATGTTGAATTACAAGATGCCTACAAGTCAATATTAGAAGCAATTAACCACGCCGGCGCACAAAACGAGATAAAGGTAAATGTTCATTCTATTCACTCAGAAGAATTAAACAAAGAAAATGTTACCGAAAAATTTAAAGGACTTAGTGGGATTATCGTTGCTCCTGGATTTGGTGACAGAGGTATTGAAGGAAAAATTGAAGCTGTAAAATTTGCTCGCGAAAACAATATTCCTTTTTTAGGAATTTGTTTAGGAATGCAAATGGCAGTTATTGAATTTGCAAGAAATATTTTAAACCTCGAAAATGCCAATTCAACCGAAATGAACCTTAGTACATCACATCCTGTTATTGATTTGATGGAAGACCAAAAAATGGTAACAGATAAAGGAGGCACAATGAGATTAGGCGCATGGGAGTGCAAATTAAAAAAGAACACAAAGGCATATAAAGCTTATGGTACTACATTAATTAATGAACGTCATAGACATCGTTATGAATATAATAATGAGTATTCTGAACAACTAACGAATGCGGGATTAATTGCTACAGGTGTAAACCCTAAAACCGATTTGGTTGAAATTATTGAATTACCAAATCACCCTTGGTTTGTAGGCGTACAATATCATCCTGAATATAAAAGTACCGTTTTAAACCCGCATCCTTTATTTGTAGATTTTATCAAAGCAAGTATTGAAAATAAGTAAAAAAAAAGCGATTAACTATTAAGTTAATCGCTTTTTATAAAATATACTTTTTTAATGTTCATGATCGCCATGAGCTTCTTCACCACCTTCTTCCGTCGGTTTTTCATCATCTGCAGAAGCCTCTGCTTTTTTTAATTCCATATTACATTTAGGGCATTTACCTAGTTTGTCATATGTTTTATCTTCTTCACATTTCATTTCACATTGATATGTTGCCATAGCCATTGCATCTGATTGCTCATGAACTTCTTCTTTTACAATTTCTTCTTGTACTTCAACTTCTTTCTTTACTTCTTGTGCTTCTTCCTTTTTAGCTTCATTACAAGAGGCTAGAAATAAGCCTAATGTAAAAATTAACACTGCTTTGATTGCGATTTTTTTCATGATTGATTATTAGTTATAAATTAATTTAATCCTCTAACTCATTATATGATTAAATATTGTTTAAACCAATTCATATTTATTAACACTTTTTACCAAAGTAATTTTATTATAGAATCTATTTGGGTGAGTCTAAACCCAAGCAATTATCATTTCTTGTAAATCTATTAAATTATAATAAATCACATAGATGATAAAAGTACTACCAATGCTATAATAATTGTAAGTATTTTATGTAAGGCCTGTATCATGATAACAAAATTAATCTTTAAAAATCTTTAACTATTTTAATAAAATGTTAAAATATTTTTTTAGATGTTAATTTTTTATAATAAAATGCAGGCAAAAGAAGTAAAACAAAAAGTGGGTGAATTAAAAATCGACGTATATAAAAGGCAAACAAATAACCGTGTTTAAGTTCTCCCTTTAAAATGATAAAAAAGATAATTCCCAATAAAATGAAGGCAATGGCATAAAACCTAATAGAAAATTCTACAAAACTCTTTCTCTGAAAAGACAAATAGATAATTGCAAAGGATATTATGGCATTTAATGCATATCTAAAAATTAAACTAATTAATAAATTTGAACCGCTAAAAATTGGAATTGGTTTTTGTAAATAATCATTTTTAAAATACATGATAAACGGATCGTAAAACAATTGCTGTTCAAAAGCTCTCACCAATACCAATAGAATAAATAAAAATCCTATTAATAAAATTCGATATCTTTTACGTAGCTTCATAGCTTATTAATTTTTGAATAAAATTTAACCCATGTAATCCATAAAACAAACGTCAAGCCATAAATTACTGCTGGAAATAATAAATTATGCAATACCATTTCATATTCTGGAAATCTATAATACATTACACTTAAAGCAATTATACGCAAAACATTAACAATATAAATCAACGCACTTCCAAATAATCCGAAAAGAATTGTTGCTTTAATACCACCGGAAAAAGCAATGATAAAAGCCAAAAAAAGAATAATTATACTTATGGAACTACAACCCTCAATAATTCTTGAAACATAATGCCCATTCAACATGAATTTCATAGATAATTCATTTGTATTCTGCTCAACATAAGTATCATATTCCATAATTTTTGAAACCTTTTGTACGTGATTTGCTACGATTTTAGTTATCGGTGAACAGCTAAACACATCTGTTTTTTGTTGGGTTTTATTCAAGTAGAAAGAATAAATTCCAAATAGAATAAAATAAGTAGCAAAAAATTTTACTAAAAAAATAATAATGGATCTATTTTTTTGCAAGGAAAAAGTATTTAATTTCGCTTTCAAATTTACAGGAAAGAAATGAATATTTCTAAAATAGAAAACAAAATTATTGACATCGTAAATAAAGATGTAAAAAGTGATGAAAAATTACAAGAAATATGTAGTTTACTTAAAAGAGAAATAAGTTATTATGACTGGGTTGGTTTTTATTTTAAAAACGAAAATAAAAACGAGTTAAAACTCAGCCAATTTTCTGGTAAACCAACCGAACACACCATAATCCCCTTTGGGAAAGGTATTTGTGGACAAGTAGCTTTAAGCAATAAAAATTTTGTTGTTCAAAATATATCAGAACAAGATAATTATATTTCTTGCGGATTTGAAGTTAAATCCGAAATTGTTATTCCCATTTTTAGGAATGGAATGAATATTGGTCAAATAGACATCGATTCACATACAATAAATCCTTTCACCAAAACAGATGAACAATTGTTAGAATTTGTTTGTGATAAGGTTTCTAAATTTATTTAAATGGAGTTTTTTTATCATTGTTGTCCGATTAAAATTTACAAGAACCCTTAAAGGCTATATAAGCCAATTGATTGTGTGTGTTTTAAAAACAGTTACATTGCTTTTCTATTATTCAAATTTACATTGGTATTAAAACATAATTTAAATCGTTGTTTGAGTGACAATTATATTCAAGTCTATCTGCTTTGTTCTTAAAGCTTAGCGGTCTCATATCTTTTATCGGACACGAATAATTGTGATACCCAAAAAAATTAATTTTTAAATTTAAATCTCCTCTAAAGTTGTTCAAATTCACTCGTTTTAGTATTTTTGTAAAAATATTTACAGCAAATTTATGAGCACGAATAAAAAGGTAAAATCAGCATTAATTTCTGTCTTTCACAAAGATGGCTTAGACAAAATTATTAAAACTCTAAATGATTTGGGTGTAACCATCTATTCAACAGGTGGTACTGAAAAATTTATCAAAAATCTTGGTATTGACGTAGTTGCAGTTGAAGATTTAACTTCTTATCCATCTATACTCGGCGGAAGAGTAAAAACCTTACATCCAAAAGTTTTTGGAGGCATATTAAGCAGAAGAGACAATGCAGGTGATATTGCACAGTTATCAGAATTTGAAATTCCAGAGATTGATATTGTTATAGTTGACCTATACCCTTTTGAAAAAACAGTTTCCAGTGATGCTGAAGAACAAGATATTATTGAAAAAATTGACATAGGCGGTATTTCATTAATTCGAGCGGCAGCGAAAAACTTTAAAGATGTGATTTGCGTCTCCAATATGAATCAGTATGATGAATTTTTACAAATTTTATTAGAAAATAATGGTCTTATCTCTTTAGACAACCGCAAGGCGTTTGCAGCCAAAGCTTTTGGTGTTTCGAGTAATTATGATACCGCTATTTTTAAATATTTAAATAGAGATTTTAAAATTGCTACCTTTAGAGAAAGTTTTGATAAATCAAGTACTTTACGATATGGAGAAAACCCACATCAAAAAGGATATTTTTATGGCAACTTAGATGATTTATTTGAAAAATTACACGGTAAAGAACTTTCATACAACAATCTTTTGGATGTAGATGCTGCGGTTAATTTAATGAATGAATTTCAAGAAGGCCTACCAACTTTTGCTATATTAAAACACAATAATGCTTGTGGTTTGGCGCAAAGAAATACTTTGGTACAAGCCTATCTTGATGCCTTGGCAGGTGATCCTCAATCTGCATTTGGAGGTGTTTTAATTGCAAATAAAAAAATTGATAGCGCTACAGCGGAAGAAATTCATAAATTATTTTGTGAGGTGGTAATTGCACCTGCTTACGATGAAAAGGCTATAGAAATTTTAAAAGGGAAAAAAAACAGAATTATTTTAATTCAAAAAGATATTGTGCTTCCAAAGGCAAATTTCCGCACTGCTTTGAATGGGGTTTTATCACAAGAAAAAGACGATATTACTGATGATAAATCACATTTAACGCAAGCAACAAAACTGCACCCGAGCGATAAAGAGGTGGAAGATTTATTATTTGCATCTAAAATTTGCAAACACACCAAGTCAAATACCATCGTTTTAGTTAAAAACAAACAACTTTGTGCAAGTGGAACGGGACAAACTTCAAGAGTTGATGCTTTAAACCAAGCGATTACAAAAGCAAACTTTTTTAACCTTGATTTAAAAGGTGCCGTAATGGCAAGCGATGCATTTTTCCCTTTTCCCGATTGTGTAGAAATTGCTGATAATGCGGGTGTTTCATCAGTAATTCAACCAGGTGGCTCTATAAAAGACAAATTATCTGTTGCTTACTGTGATGCAAATAATATGAGTATGATTTTTACCGGAACAAGGCATTTTAAACATTAATTGTATATTTACCAAACATAATTAAGCCCCTCTTTTAATTATTAATAAGCGTATTTTTAAAATGATATAAAATACTTTATACTATTTTATATCATTCGTATAATGAATAAGGTAATTTTATTACATTTGTGAAATTCTGAATACAAACTAACAATAAAATATTTATGGGGTTTTTTGATTTTATGACTGAAGATATTGCAATCGACTTAGGTACTGCAAATACTTTGATCATTCATAAAGGTAAAGTTGTAGTGGATAGTCCATCAATCGTTGCTATGGATCGCACAACCAAAAAAATTATTGCTATTGGCAAGAAAGCCAGCCTGATGCAAGGTAAAACCCATGAAAACATCAAAACAATTAGACCTCTAAAAGATGGTGTTATTGCAGATTTTGAAGCATCAGAGCAAATGATTAGAGAATTTATCAGAGAAATTCCAACCATTAAAAACAGATTTTTTCGCCCATCATTAAGAATGGTAATTTGTATTCCTTCCGGCATAACCGAAGTAGAAAAAAGAGCTGTTCGAGATTCTGCCGAACAAATGAATGCTAAAGAAATTTATTTAATTTACGAACCAATGGCTGCAGCTATTGGTATTGGTATTGATATTATGCAACCAAAAGGTAACATGATTATCGATATAGGTGGTGGTACAACAGAAATTGCTGTGATTGCTTTGAGCGGAATTGTTTGTGACAAATCCGTTAAAGTAGCTGGAGATGTGTTTACCAGTGATATAGCAATGTATATGCGAACGCAACACAATTTATTTGTAGGTGAAACGACTGCAGAAAGAATAAAAATTCAAATTGGTGCGGCAACTGAAGACCTCGACACACCTCCAGATGACATATTGATTCAAGGAAGAGATTTATTAAGTGGTAAACCAAAACAAATCAAATTATCATATAGAGAAATTGCTAAAGCACTTGAAAAATCAATAATACGAATTGAAGATGCTGTTATGGAAACCTTATCACAAACTCCTCCAGAATTGGCTGCCGACATTTATAATACTGGTATTTATTTAGCCGGTGGAGGGTCTATGTTAAGAGGATTAGACAAGCGTTTATCTCGTAAAACCGATTTACCTGTATATGTTGCAGAAGATCCTTTAAGAGCTGTTGTTAGGGGAACCGGCACGGCTTTAAAAGATATTGAAAAATACAAGAGTGTTTTAATGAAATAGATATAATATTACATTATGCAACAAATTATTTCATTTCTTTACAAGAATAAATTTATCATCTTGTTTTTGTTGCTCGAAGGAATTGCCATCTTTTTTACCATACAAAGTCATACATATCACAAAAGTAAATTTGTAAGTTCTGCCAATTTCCTTTCAGGAGCAATTTATAATAGGATAAACAATTTGAAAGAGTTTTACTTATTAAAAAAAGAAAACACAAGGCTTTCTGAAGAAAATTCCCAATTAAAAAACATATTAAACCTTAAAGATAAATCCGTTCCACAAATTAACGAAAAGCGCATCGATACTATTAATTTCAACCAAAAATACCAATATACAGCAGCAAAAGTAATCAATAATGATTTCCGTAAAAACAACAATTATTTAACAATCAACAAAGGGAGCTCAAGTAGTATTCATTCGGATTTAGGTGTAATTAACAGCAAAGGTATTGTTGGCATAACAAAAAGTGTTTCCAATAATTACGCTACAGTATTATCTATTTTAAACGTGAATTCGCGTATCAATGTCAAACTCTTAAATAATAATTATTTTGGTAGTTTAAGCTGGAATAATAAAGATTATAATACGGTACAATTATTAGATCTCCCAATTCAGGCCTTTGTTAAAATAGGAGATACGATTGTAACTGGAGGTATGTCAACGATATTTCCTATTGGGATTCCGGTAGGAAAAATTAAAGACTTCAAAACAAAGAATAACAATTATGAAATTATAAACATCACTTTGTTTAATGATATGAGTAACATTGGTTTTGTTGAAGTTATCAATAATTTTGACAAAAAAGAAATTAAAAATCTAGAAGAAAAAACTTCTAATGAATAGAGATAATTTAAATACAGCTTTACTGATTATTGGATTGATACTATTACAAATAATAGTATTGAACAATATTAATTTTTTAGGCTATATCAATCCGTTTCTTTACATTCTTTTACTTTTTTATTATCCCATTAAAAAAATGAATGGTCAGTTCTTATTCTTGGCATTTTTTTTAGGCTTAATTATAGATATTTTTTCTAATTCTGGTGGTATCAATGCGGCTGCCACTCTTTTTATAGCCTTTATCCGAATTCCTGTTTTAAAAAGTGTCTTAGGTAAAAGAGAAATTGATTACTCTATTACAAGTATCAATAAATTACCCTATCCCAAAATATTTATCTATGTAATTATTTTGACATTTATACATCATTTTATAGTATTTGCTTTAGAATATTTTAAATGGATTAATTTTGGAATTATTCTGATTAAAACTTTTTTAACGAGTATATTTACTATTATTCTAATTATGATAAGTTTTGCACTTGTTTCAAGAAAAAAATAAATAATGTCAAGGAAATATTTGCTGTTTTTTTTAATACTCATTGTGGGGTCTATATTTATCGCTCGTTTATTTTATTTGCAAATAATTGATGATGAATCTAGAAAAAACCCACTGAACAATTCAGCAGTTACAACCAAATATGCATATCCTGACAGGGGTTATGTATATGATAGAAATGGTAAATTATTAGTTGCAAATCAAAGTTCATATGATGTGATGATCATTCCAAAAGATGTTGAACCACTTGACACTATTGAATTTATCAACTTATTAAAAATAACAAAAAAAGAATTTATTAAAAATTATAATAGAGCAAGAAATTATTCTCCCAGGATTCCTTCTATTTTTTTAAGTCAGCTTTCTAAAGAAGATTATGCATACCTTCAAGAAAAGATGTATAAGTATAAAGGATTCTATATCCAAAAAAGATTTATTCGCCAGTATCCATTAAATAGTTCTGCAAATGTTTTGGGTTATATTAGTGAGGTAAACGAAAGAACTTTACAAAAGACCAATTACTACCAGCCGGGTGAGTTAATTGGTTTTCAAGGGATAGAAAAACAATATGAATCAGAACTGCGAGGTGTAAAAGGCGTTTCTTTTGTTCAAAAGAATCGATTTAACAAAGAAATTGGCGCCTATAAAAATGGCATCTATGATACACTGGCACAACCTGGTAAAGATATATCTCTTACTCTAGATATTGACCTACAAATGTATGCTGAAAAGTTAATGACAAATAAACGTGGAGGTATTGTCGCAATCGAACCCTCAACGGGAGAAATCCTTTCCTTAATTTCAACTCCCAGCTATAATCCAAACATGATGGTGGGTAGAAAACGATCAAAAAACTCTGTATTATTATTTAACGATACTATTAAAAAACCTATGCTTGATAGATCTTTACAAGCGCAATACCCTCCAGGTTCTCCTTTTAAATTAATTAATGCCTTAATAGGCTTACAGGAAGATGTCATCACTACCGAAACTGCTTTTTATTGCTACCATGGTTATCGATATGGTAGAAGCAGCTTTATGAAATGTCATTGTGGTATTGTTGCTGCTCCTATTAGATTAAATGTTGGTATTTACCGTTCATGCAACACGTATTTTGCTAATGTTTACCGAAAGATAATTGAAAAATATGAAGATCCTGAAAAAGGAATGAATGTATGGAGTAATCATGTAAAAAGCTTTGGGTTAGGTAATTTTTTGGGCTATGATTTACCCTCTGGCCAAAAAGGTTTGGTTCCCGATGGTAATTACTACAACAAATTTTATCCAAACGGAGGTTGGAGATCAACAACTACCATATCCAATGCCATTGGTCAAGGTGAAATTTTAACTACACCTATTCAATTGGCAAATATGACGGCTGCAATAGCCAATCGTGGTTTTTATTTTACGCCTCATATCATTAAAAAAATTGGTGATAGTATTGTTACAGACATCAAATATACCAAACCAAAATACACTACTATTAACACAAAACATTTTGAACCTGTAATTCAAGGTATGTTTGATGTATTTGAAAAAGGAACTGCAAGAGGATCTAAAATAGATAACATAGAAATTGTAGGTAAAACTGGTACTGCCGAAAATTTTAAACGTGTTAATGGTGAAAGAGTACAATTTACTGATCATTCAATTTTTATTGCATTTGCACCCAAAGAAAATCCAAAAATTGCCATAGCAGTTTTTGTAGAAAATGGCTATTGGGGATCTAGATGGGCTGCCCCAATCGCAAGTTTGATGATAGAAAAATATATCAATGGAACTGTTAAAAGAGAATCTTTAGAAAAAAGAATGTTTGAAGGCAGTATAGAAGAAGAATACAACAAACAACTTGAAATAGAAAATTACGTTGCGAAGGAGGAGAAATAACATATTTAAAGGAGTTGACTGGCTATTAATAATTATGTATCTGGTGTTTGTTTTTTTAGGCTGGCTCAGTATTTATGCAGCAACCTTTTCTGATACACAGTACGAAATTTTTGATTTTTCAACAAAATATGGCAAACAATTTATTTGGATTTTATTAAGTTTTGTTATTATCATTGTCATATTGGCAATTGATAAAAAGTTTTATGAACGGTTTTCAGGAGTTTTTTATCTCATTTCTATTTTATCCTTGATTGGATTATTTCTTTTTGGGAAAAACATAAACGGTGCAACATCATGGTATGGTTTTGGGTCTTTTTCATTTCAACCTTCGGAATTTGCCAAAACCGCAACAGCCCTTGCTATCGCTAATTTTTTAAATGAAAGAAATCGAGATCTAAAAAAATTAACTAATCAACTCAGAGCATTTGGAATTATATTTTTACCTGCACTACTAATCACACTACAACCTGATCCAGGTTCGGCTTTGGTTTATGCATCTTTGATATTGGTATTATATCGTTTCGGATTACCTCCATATTATTTGCTTATCGGATTTTTAGCATTAACTCTTTTTATTATTACTTTATATTTTGGTTTTGCTTATACACTTTTAATTACTGCTATTCTTATAACATTATTCCTTATCTATTTGAACCACAAAAACAAAAGGTTTATTCGCCATAATTGGATTAATTTTATAGCACTTTATCTTTTTACTGGTATATTTATTTTTAGTGTAGATTTTGTATTTAATAACGTTTTTGAACAACGACATAGAGATCGGTTCAATATTTTACTCGGAAAAGATGTTGATACTAAAGGTATTGGGTACAATACAGATCAATCTATTTTAACCATAGGTTCTGGTGGTTTAAACGGCAAAGGATTTTTACAAGGAGATAGAACCCAAGGGAAATTTGTTCCTGAACAACAAACAGACTACATATTTAGTACTATTGGTGAAGAATGGGGGTTTTTAGGAAGTGCTTTTGTAATTATTTTATTTGTCTCTTTTTTAATTAGGCTACTATATATAGCAGAAAGGCAGAAATCAAAATTTAGTAAAATTTATGGATATACTACTGTTGCCATTTTCTTTTTTCACTTTACTATTAATATAGGAATGGTTATCGGGCTACTTCCTACAATTGGTATTCCATTGTCATTTTTTAGCTATGGAGGTTCTTCTCTATGGGGTTTTACAGTATTATTATTTATACTGATTCGCTTAGACGCTGACAGGATTTATGAATGGTAAATACAATTCTTAACCCGTATTATTGTCACTAAAAAGAAAAAGCACCTCAAAATAGGTGCTCTTATCTTACTAACTCAAAATTAATCATAATGAAAACAAAATTTTGGGAAATCATGTTTCATTATGTCAATTTACAATTTTTATGCCAAAAATATTTTTTAGATGTTAGGGTTTTGTTAAAACTTTTTAGACGTACTAATTTAGATAATTATACAACAAAAAAAGACAGTCTTAACCAGACTGCCTTTTCTTTATAAAATAAATTTTTATCTATAACGCAGCAACGTGCTTTGTTAAATTAGATTTTATATTAGCTGCTTTATTATTATGAATAATATTGTTCTTTGCTAATTTATCAATCATTGAAATTACATTCGACAAAATTGCCTCTGCATCTTTCTTCACTTCAATTGCACGTAAATTTCTTATCGCATTACGTGTAGTTTTGTGATGATATTTATTTCTTAAATGTTTAGCTTCGTTACTTCTTATTCTCTTTAAAGCTGACTTATGATTTGCCATAGTATTAAATTTAGTTGTTTATTAAAACAATGTAGCCCGTAGGGGAATCGAACCCCTCTTACCAGGATGAAAACCTGGCGTCCTAGCCGATAGACGAACGGGCCTAGACTTACTCAACAACATTCCTTGTTAAAGCGAGTGCAAAAATAATACAATTTTTAAATTCTGCAAGCACTTTTATATTTATTTTTACTTTTTTTAATATGCCTTAGCAAACAATACTCTCTTAGAAGATATCTTACCTGTCAATACACAAGCACCTTCTTCTTCTTTAGCATCATTGGCAATACATCGAATCGTCGCTTTGGTTAATTTTTTAATTTTTTCTTCCGTCTCAGTAGTGCCATCCCAATGGGCAGAAACAAAGCCTCTTTTGCTTTCTAAAACATCTTTAAACTCTTCAAAACTTTCCACTTTAGTAATTAAATTATCTCTAAAACTAAGCGCTTTATCAAATAAATTATTTTGAATTTCATCTAACAAACTAGAAATTGTTTCGGCAATATTCTCTTGACTAATAATTTCTTTCGTCAAAGTATCTCTTCTCGCCAATTCTACAGTACCATTTTCAAGATCTCTCGGGCCAATAGCTATTCTTAATGGCACACCTTTTAATTCATATTCAGCAAATTTCCAACCAGGTTTATAAGTTGTTCGTTTATCATATTTAACAGATACCCCTTTTACCCTTAGTTCTACAATCATTTTATCAACCTTGGTATTTACCGCATCAAGTTGTTCATCATTTTTATAAATTGGTATAATCACCAATTGAATTGGTGCCAAACGAGGTGGTAAAACTAGCCCTTGATCATCACTATGGGTCATAACCAAGGCGCCCATCAATCTGGTTGACACTCCCCAGGAAGTAGCCCAAACATATTCTTGTTTACCTTTTCTGGTGGTAAATTTAACATCAAATGCCTTTGCAAAATTCTGACCTAAAAAATGAGAAGTACCCGCCTGTAATGCTTTACCATCTTGCATTAATGCCTCAATAGTATAAGTTTCTAAAGCTCCTGCAAATCGTTCACTCTCTGTTTTATATCCTTTTATTACTGGCATAGCCATAAAGTTTTCAGCAAAATCAGCGTAAACTCTCTGCATTTGTTTTGTTTCTTCTATTGCTTCCTCTTGGGTTTCATGCGCCGTATGTCCTTCTTGCCATAAAAATTCGGCAGTTCTTAAAAATAATCGTGTTCGCATTTCCCATCTAACCACATTTGCCCACTGGTTAATCAATAAAGGCAAATCTCTATACGATTGAATCCATTTGCGATAAGAATCCCAAATTATAGTTTCCGAAGTTGGTCTAATGATAAGTTCTTCTTCAAGTTTTGCACTTTCATCTACAACTATTTTTTTACCATCATCAGAAGTTTTTAATCTATAATGTGTAACTACGGCACATTCTTTTGCAAAACCATCTACATGGCTTGCTTCTTTACTAAAGTATGATTTTGGAATTAATAAAGGGAAATATGCATTTTCATGTCCGGTTTCTTTAAACATTCTATCTAACTCGGCTTGCATTTTCTCCCAGATAGCATATCCATAAGGTTTTATAACCATCATACCCCGAACTCCCGAATTTTCAGCAAGATCGGCTTTTACAATCAATTCATTGTACCATTTTGAATAGTCTTCTTCTCTTTTTGTCAATTTTTTACTCATGTATAATAATTTTTGGCATAAAAATTGTAATAATTACGTCAGATACTAAATTAAGTTGCAAAGCTAACTTTTTTTTATCTTACAACAATAAAAACCACGCACTATGAAATACTTTACTCACATAAAAAAATCGCCCTTATTTATAATAATATTTAGTCTTTTTCTTTTATCATTAACTTCTTGCGGAAGCACACAAAATACCTATAGTGATAATGATGGTATTTATGGATCTCCTAAAAAAGATGTTGTATTAGTTAAGGATACAAAATCAGATTTTTATCAATCTTATTTTTCCGCAGCAAACCAACAATATAGCGATGATGAAATTTTTACTGATATAGATGATTATGAAGGATATCAAGAAACAGATACAGTTTATGTAGATGAACAATATGCTAACGGTGCTCCTCCATGGGGTTACAATACAGATACGCAAGTAAATGTTAATGTTGGTTTTGGTGGCGCCTGGGGCATGGGCATGGGCTGGGGCAATCCTTATTGGGGTGGCGGTTTCTGGGGCTGGGGCAATCCTTATTGGGGTGGCGGCTGGGGCTGGGGCAACCCTTATTGGGGTGGTGGTTTCTGGGGCTATCCGCATTACGGTTATGGCGGTGGATACTGGGGTGGTTATCATGGACCTAGTACCTACGGAAAAAGAAATTCTTATAATACCAATGGAAATTCTTCTGGTAGATATAACACCAGTAGAATGAGTACAAATAATATTTACAACAAAAGAACAAATTTGGCGAGTAATTACAAAAGATCTACTAAAGCTTATAATAGTAAGTATAGAAGTGGGTCAAGGGATTATAAATCTAAAAATAATCAATTTAGAACCAATAGTAAAAATTCTACTAATAGATCTCGTTCAAGAAATTCTAACTATAATAAAAATAGCTCCAAAAATAATAGGAGTAATTATAATAGAAGTAACACAAGAAGTTACAACCGTGGTAGTTCTAATATGAGAAGTTCTTCTCCTAGCGGTAGAAGTGGTGGATCAAGTGGCGTTAGAAGGGGCGGATCGAGTAGACATCAGGCATACAACAGCTACAACAACCGAGCCCAATATACGGGTTCATACAACAAACAAAGGTCAACCAATAACAGAGCAAGAACCAATTATAAAGTTGCCAATAACCCTTCAAGAACCTATATAAACAGATCTAATCAAGGAAGTACACGCACATCGTATGGTAATTCTAATTCGGTAAAAAGAACGAATAATAAACAAATAAGAAAAGCTAGCAATGCGGTGACTAGTAATTCTAACAGATATAGCAGATCTTCAACTAACAATGGTGGAACCAGATCTTCTTCAACAAGATCTTCCTCTACTAGATCTTC
This sequence comes from Flavobacteriaceae bacterium, assembly GCA_021647985.1. Lineage (GTDB taxonomy): Bacteria > Bacteroidota > Bacteroidia > Flavobacteriales > Flavobacteriaceae > Lutimonas. The sequence goes on from JAKITQ010000005.1 coordinate 87,490, forward strand.
GAGTCATAAATCAATTCGATAAATAACATAAATACTATGAAAAAAATATTACTATTTCCAATTTTAATTTTCTCTTTTAGTTTATATGCACAATCTCTTAGTTATACAGATCAGGCCATACTTTTCTCATCAGATGATGGTTATGGTACGGCAAGGTTTTCATCTATGAGTGGTGCTTTTGGAGCATTAGGAGGTGACATGTCAGCAGCTGATGTAAATCCGGCTGGATTAGCTGTATTTAACAATTCAGGTTTCTCAACAACATTAGGTTATCGCGACACTAGTATTAGAAGTACTTTTTATGGCTCTTCTGTAAACAATAGCGATGATTATTTTCGTTTAACTCAAGCGGGAGCTGTTATGGTATTTCCAACTTACAGCAATTCAGATTTTAAAAAAGTAACCTTAGGTTTCAATTATAATTTAATAAAAGATTTTAATCAAAATTATGCAGTTCGTGGAAACAGTGGTATCGCTTATTATGTAGATGACCCAAATCTAAATTTTGATGATGATGACACCAATAATATATACTATACCAATGTTGATAGTCAATTTTTTAGGAACTATACTTCTGGCTACAATGATAGGTTTTCAATGACCATCGGTACACAATACAAAGACAATTTATATTTAGGTGCCTCAGTTGCATTTCAAAATATTAATTTTTATCAAAATGCTTATACTGAAGAATTGAACAATGATGGAAACGGCAATTTGCTCGATGCTTTTAACAACCAATACCTTTCAACCAATGGTAATGGGTTTAATTTTGGATTGGGTGCTATTTACAAAGCCAATCAAAATTTAAGACTTGGAATTTCATATCAATCTCCTATTTGGTATAATATATCTGAAAGGTTTACCATAACAGATCCCGATTCAATATACCCTGATACTCCCTACCCTTGGGTAGATGGAGAACTTGATGTAATTGTAAGCAATAATAATCAGGCATATCTTAACGAAACAATACCAAACTATTTTGATTATAGTTTAAATACACCTGGTAAACTTACTGGTAGTTTATCATACATTTTTGGACAAAAAGGGCTTATAAGTTTCGATTATACCTATCGTGACTATAACAATTTAAAATTAAAACCATCCAGTTTTTTTATTGATGAAAATGAAGATCTGAGTAGAAATTTAAGCAATACCTCTTCATTTAAAATAGGTACTGAATGGCGCTTAAATATTATTAGCTTAAGGGGTGGTTATCGCTATTTAGAAACTCCTGATTTATCTGACAATATTACTGGATATTCTTTAGGCTTCGGTATTAAGTTCACTAATCGCCTCCGATTTGATTTTGCTTTTGATAATACTTCTTATACCGATCAATATAAATTTATAGGAATTGATGAAGTTGAACCAGCACAATTAGAAATTGACACAAAACGTTTTACCTCATCTTTGGTATTTAATTTTTAAAACTTTACAATTTATAAACAATTCACTTAAAACTGTTTCGAATTATCGGAACAGTTTTTTTGAAAATAAAAGATATTAAATCCCATACATCAGCTGACGGACTGAACCTTGATCCGCTAGATACTGAAACAAGTTCAACACGGGCAGCGGGATTAGCCTGCCTTTGCCGGCAGGCAGGCCTGCCTGCCGGCAAAGGCAGGTTCGACTAACTAAAAAATTGAAATTAATTTTTTAGAGTCTCACGAATAAATATTTCAAGAATAAATTTGATACTATTTTAATTTGTATATTTTTGCTATACGAACTCAAGCTTTATGGAGAAGAAAAATAAAATAGACAAAACCTCTCAAACACAACAAGAAGAGGAAGTTGATTTAGGAAATTTATTTATAGTAATCGGAAAAGGTTTTCGAAATTTTTTCAACTTTTTTGGAAATATTTTTAAAAGTATCTTTCATTATTTTATTTTATTCTTAATCTTTTTAAGGAGTCATGCTTTAAAATTAGGGGTTGCTCTTATTTTAGGGTTTGTTGTTGGGTTTATTCTTCACAAATTAGACAAAAAAACCTACGTTTCTAATATGATTATTGAAACCAATTATGGCAGCGGAATACAATTGTATAAACAAATAAACTATTTAAATGATTTAGTCGAGAAAAAAGATTCTTTATCATTATCGCATATTTTAACTATAGAAATTAATGATGCCGCTCAGATTAACAAGATACAAGTCTCAGCCTACCAGTCGAAAAATAATTTATATAGAGCATTTGATGAATATATGCGAAAGACAGATACTGTTTTTACAAGGGGTTTTGAGTTTGATGACTATGTAAAACGTTTGGCTGAATATGATCTTCGATACCATACTATTCAAGTTAATTCAAAATTAAAAACAGTTTTTGCAAAATTATCTCCTTCACTAATTCGTTTGGTAGAAAATGATTACTACAAAAATGTTAAGAATTTAAAGGTAAATGAACTCCTTCAAAAACTCAAAGTACTTAACAAGAATTTGACCCAGATTGATTCATTAAGAAAAACTTATAAAGAGGTTGCTTTAAAAGAAGCGGAGAACAAATCGGGTGCTTCAACCATTGAAATTGCTAAAACAAACACAAATAAAGAGCAGAATGATATCAAACTTTTTGAAACTACAACAGATATACTTGATAATATTTCCTTAACGAATAACGCTCTAATTAGAAAGAATAACGTTGTAAATATAATTTCCGATTTTGATGAAATTGGTGTACCAGATAAAAATTTAATTCATAAAAAGTACATACAATTTGCATTGTTATTTGGTGGGTTGATGTTGGGGTGGATATTAATTAAACAACTAAACAATTATTTAAAAAATTATAGAGGCTAAAAAAAGTAAAAACACACCTTCTAATTGGTATAAACAACTTTTGAAAATCATCTTAATATATAAGTTCATTAAATGTATAAACCATAATGTAAAACATTAATTTTCTTTTACAAATTTTGGTTACTCAAAAAATATAATTATCAATATATTGTAATTTAACAGATGGAGATATTTAGTTTAATAAAGAATAACCAGTCCCTATTAAAGAATATTTCCTATTTAGCCTTTTTCCAAATGGCTAATTATTTATTACCAATACTTATATTTCCATATTTGATTAAAGTTGTAGGAATTGATAAATTTGGTATAATCTCTTTAGCACAAGCAGTTGCACTTTACTTAAATGTTTTGATTGAATATGGCTTTAACTATTCTGCGACTAAATTTATATCTAAAAACAGGGGGGATTTAAAAATTATTAACAAAACTATTTCAAGTATTTTAATTTTAAAACTTTTGTTTTTTTGTTTAGTTCTTATTTTTTATTTTATCGTTATCAACACCATACCAACTTTAAAAACCAATTCATTTTTGTTCATAACAGGGTATCTAATATTATTTGGAATGGCTATTTTTCCTATTTGGCTTTATCAAGGCGTTGAAAAATTAAAACACATTACAATAGCAAATTTTATAGGGAAAATTATAACTATTTTAATGATATTTATTCTTATTAAAAATCCACAAGATTATATTTATGTATTATTAATCTACGCTATAGGCTCATTTATTACTGGGTTTTTGGGATTGGTTTCTATTAAGCTTTATGGGTTTTCATTTGGTAAAATTTCTAAAGAAGATTTAAAATTTCATTTAACAAATGGTTATTCAATTTTCATTTCTACTCTTGGAATTAATTTATATAGAAATTTGAATATATTACTTGTAGGGTTTTTTACTTCAAATTCTATTACTGGGGTTTATAGTGTAGCTGAAAAATTGTTAAAATCAATACAGATGATCGTTACACCAATAATGCAGGCATTATTTCCTAATACATCAATAAAAATTAATGAATTATCAAAAAAAGAAAGTAAAAAATATATACAAAAATTATTGAAATTCTTATTTATTTTTCTTCTTTTTATATACATTATTACATTGTTTTTGAGCCCGCTAGCATCTAAATTCTTTTTTAAGGAGTTTAATGAATTGTTTCTTATTATATTTTTAATTTTAAGTCCTGTTATAATATTTGGTGGCTTAAATTATTTGTTAGGTGTTGTAGGATTAATTAATTTTGGAAAAGATAAATTATTTACTAAATCAATTTTTGCAGGAGCATTAATAAATATTTTTATTGGTGTATTAGGTGGATATTATTTTGGAGTATATGGAATCTCTTTAGCTCTTTTATTTGCCGAAATAACAGTATTTTTAAAATTAATAAAGTATTTTAAATCTGTTTAAATGAAAGTAGGAATAGTAACTGTTACGTATGGAGACAGAATAAAATATATAACAAAATTAATTCAGAGTCAAAATAATGCAAGTATCAACAAAATTTGTGTTGTAGTGAATGGTTGTTCAAAAGATTTATTTGAAAATCTATTGAAGATAAAAAAAGTAAAATTTATTTTTAACCCTAGTAATTTAGGGTCGGCAAAAGGATTTAAACAGGGTATTAGTTATTTAAAAACACAATCAGATATAAATTTTTTATGGCTTTTAGATGACGATAATTTACCTGAAAATAATGCTCTTGAAAAAATTACATACTTTTATAGAAACTGTCAATTCAATTGTGAAAAAGATGCTTTATTATCTTACAGACCTGACAGATCCATTTATTTAAAAGCTTTTAAATCAAATAATGGTTCACTGATGCTTAAAGGAAAAAACTCAGCACTTGGTTATTCATTATTTGCTGGCAATAAACAATTTAATAACTACCTAAAAAAAGGTTTAAAAGTAGCACCATATGGTGGCTTGTTTTTTAATAAAAAACTGATAGACAGCATTGGATATCCTAACGAAAAATACTTCTTATATGCTGATGATTATGATTTTACAATAAGGATATCAGAAAATGGCGGTAATATTAAACTTGTTAAAGACAGTGTAATCAATGATTTAGAAACTTCATTTCATTTAAAGAATAATAAAAGTAACGCCATTTTAAAAACAAGATACCACAATACAGATAATTTAGATAGAATTTTTTATTCTGTTAGAAATGGGATTATATTTGAATTAAAACACATGGTAAATAATAAACTAGTATACTATTTAAATTTATCTATTTATTCTTTAATAATTGGAATTTTGTTAGTCTTGAATCCAAAGAAATTTTTCACTTTCTACAAAGGTGTTATGTTCGGAATTTTAAATAAAAAAAATGGATAGGGAAAGAAATTTTATCATTCAATTGTATTTGGTGCTTTTTATTCTATACTCCTTTATTATTGGAGGTTTTATCCAATATTTTTTAGGGTTTTCAAATACTATACTAACTTTCTTTGGGGTGTATTCATTCTTATTACTATACCTTTTTCATTCAAAATTAAAAGTAAAAAAAATTGGATTCGATTATTTTTTGCTAATAGTCATCATGATTGTTTATACTTTTATCATTTCAATTATTAATCGAGAGAGCATTATTAAACCCATATTGTATAGTTTATTCTTTTTGATTCCTTTGGTTATTTATTATTTAATAAATAATAGCAAGCCTTTTTTAAAATCCTTAAAAATAAAAAAAATACTATTATATATTGCTATATTACAATTACCCATATTATTAATTCAAAATTACTTTTACGATTTTCTTATTGAACTTAACAACTCCTCTCAGCAAATAGCTCAGGTTGATTTTACCTTTGGTAGTTTCTTTTTAAAAAATGACCATGCATTAGGCTTTTTCCTTGTTGTCAACATTTTATATATATGGACTTATCCCATTTTAAAAAATAAAAATCAACGAAATATTGTTACTCTAATTCTTATACTCAATTTACTCTTGTCTAATTCAAATACAAGTATTTTATATTTATTTGGAGCTATCTCGATTTTAATTTTTATTAAACGAAAGTCTATTCTTGATATATCAATTAAGAAAGTATTTTACTTGTTGATGTTTTTATCAATAATGTATTTTCTTGTTGTTTTATTCGAACCAAAATTCTATTTAGATCTACAAAACAAATTATCCAATAGTCTTGATTATAGATCTGCTTTAAAATGGTATAAAGACGGGATTGCCAGAAGAGAGCAAATAATAGTCGTTTTATTAAAAGATGGATTGAATTATTTTGGCCATGGAGCATATACATACTTTGACCTATTAAAAGGAGATTTTAAGGGTGTCTTTAGACATTTTAGCCAGTTAATTTGGCTTTATTACGACTTAGGCTTAGTAGGGTTGTCTTTGTTTTTTATATTTATTTACAAAACAAATAAACTTTTTATGAAAAATAGTTCTGCTTATAGTTTGTATCTAACTTTGGGTTTATTGCTCTACTCCTTCTTTACTATTGTTACTTTTGATATCAGTTTTATGCTAACATACTTTATTTATCGATATCATTATGAAAATTAAAAATCTTATCTATGTTCCTTTTCATGATTGGCGCAAAATATTGGATGAAGGAAATCGCACCAGAGATGCACATTTCATCGAAAAATTCAGATCTAATAATGACATTGAGAGATTAATTATACTTAATAGGCCCATAACACGCTTAGAGCTTTTATTAAAAAAGAAGAAAATTAATAAAAAATTAAAAGGAGAGGTTATTTTAAAATCAAACCAATCTATTCTCTATAAAATTGATAAAAAAACATATATTATTGATTCTTTCTTAGATCAAAATATTAAACATTTACAGGAAGGAAGGAAGTGGTACTTTAAAGCTTTTAGCAACGAAAGCTTTAAACATTTTTATAACCAATGTATTGCATTTCTAAAGATTGAAAATTATTTTATCATTTCAGCAAGCGTTTTTTCAGCCAATTTTTTTTCGAATGATAAAGAACATCAATCTGTGATTTTTGATGCATGGGACAATTTCTATTTAATACCTGGTTTGAATTCTATTAAAAATGAATTATTCAATGCTTACCAAACATTTTCTGTTAATGCAAATATATGGGTGACAAACTCACAAGAAAATAAGTCTTTCTTTAAGAATACATTTGGTGTAAATAAAATTAACATTATTAAAAACGGAGTTGATTTTGATAAATTTAATAAGAACCTTCCAATACCTAAGGACTTAAAAAATATCAAAAAAAACAATTTACCAATAGTCGGTTTTGGTGGTAAGATAACACACCTTTTTGATTTCAACTTATTTAATTATGTTGCCAAACAAAACGAGAATTACAATTTTATAATTGTTGGTCAAATATTAGATGAAAAAATTTTTTCTAAAATTGACTTAACAAAAAATGTTTTTTATTTAGGAGATAAAAATTATAAAATCTATCCAAATTATTTAAGTAATTTTGATATTGGCATTATTCCCTATAACATTGGCAAAAATCAACATGGAGGTGATTCTATCAAGGTTTATGAATATTTAGCTGCTGGATTACCTGTAATCGGCACTCGAGGTAATGGTCTTCAAGATATGGGAGAATATATTTATTTGACTGACTCAAAAGAGGGTTTTAGCAAAAAAATAAAATCTGCAAAGGTTTTGAGAAAATTATCTGAAAAATATCATTCATGGAAAAATAAAGAAAAAGAATTACTTTCATTATTAAAATATTAAATTGAGAATAGCAATTTTAGGAACTAGAGGTATTCCAAATAATCATGGAGGGTATGAACAATTTGCCGAATTTTTCGCAAAGCATTTGGTCAATAAAGGATATGATACTTATGTTTATAGTTCTTCTCTACATCCATATAAAAAACAAACTTGGAATGGTATACATATTATTCATAAATATGACCCTGAAGAAATTATTGGCACTTCCGGACAATTTATATACGATCTCAACTGTATTTTAGATATTAGAAAAAGAAAAATAGATATTGTATTTCAATTGGGCTACACCAGTAGTACTATTTGGAATTGGTTGCTTCCAAAAAATATCAAACTAATAACTAATATGGATGGAATGGAATGGCAACGATCTAAGTATTCAAAAAAAGTACAAACATTTTTAAAATATGCAGAAAAACTTGCCGTAAAATACAGTGATGTTTTAATTGCCGATTCTTTGGGTATACAAAAATATTTAAAAAATAAATACAACATTGATTCTGTTTATATTGCCTATGGCGTTGAGACCGATAACACCTATGATGATTCCGTTTTAAACGAACTAAATATACAAAAGGAAAAATACAACATGTTAATTGCCCGAATAGAACCTGAAAATAATATTGAAACCATTCTTGACGGTGTTGTAGACTCTGGTAGTAGTCAAGTTTTCATAGTAATTGGTAGTATAGATAATACTTTTGGAAAATATTTGGTGGTTAAATATCAAAAATATGATCAAATAGTATTTATAGGCTCTTTATACAATTTACCAAAATTGAATTCACTTCGCAAAAATTCAAATATTTATTTTCATGGACATAGTGTTGGAGGCACCAACCCCTCTTTATTAGAGGCAATGGCATCTCATGCTTTTATCTGTGCACATAACAATATATTTAATGCCTCTATTCTTAAAGAGAATGCTTTATATTTCAAAACCAAAGACGATGTTTCAAAGGTTTTAGAAACTGAAAGAAAAAAAGAATATAGACCTTATGTTAAAAACAACTATAAATATGTAATTGAAACATTTAACTGGGATACAATAAACAGAAAATACGAAGCGCTAATATGAGTACAAGAAAAATTAAAATAGCAGTTTTTTTAGCATCATTTGTATTGTTAACCTTGCTTATAAAATTTGCTAACCTAAGTAAAGAGTTTGATTATTATAATATGGATCAAATATCTAATGACTCTTTGTTTGTTCAAGTTAAATTTAAAAATAATACAAGCCTTGACAAAAAAGTAATTCAACTTTATTATAGTGATTCTACTAACTCCATTTCTCCATTTTCAGAAGAAGATAGGATAAAAACCTTGGTTAATGGGCAAGTAGCTAATTTCAAATTCTCAAAAAACAATTTTCCAAAACTATTGCGTTTTAACTTTGATAGATCATTAAAAAATACGATTGGCATTGAAAATATTATAATTTATAGGGGTAATAAAAAAATAGATCTCAACCTTGAAAAATTCCGAGCACATCCTTCTGTACGTATTCTAAAACAAAAATCAAATTTTATTACAATCAATCTTTCTCCTAAAAAAAACATCAATTATAACCCTTATATATTTCTTGAAACTCCAATCTATACACATAAGTTAACATTTACTGAAATTTTTCTGATTGCAACAATTCTAACAATTCTTTCTTTTTTAATTACAGCGCTATTTATTTATCTATTAAATTTTAAAACTAACATAACTAGTTTTAATTCAATACTCCTTTTTCTATTAATTATATCTCTTTTATTTAAAGAACATTGGATTAGTAAAACTGTAATTTTAATAGCGATCTATACAATATTTTTATTAATCAGAAAAAAAATAGTTCTAAAAAAAATTACTTTTTATGGTTTTTTACTCTTTTTGTTTTTCGTTTTCACTTCTTTATTTTGGTCCGTAAATGTTGAAAATTCTCTTTCAAAATCAATAGGATTTCTACCATTTTTAATCATACCTGTATGGGTTTCAAGTTTTAACTCTAAAATTAGGTATGAAGTAATTCTAAAATATGTTGGTTATTTTTTTATAGCAATCTCTGCCATAACAATTCTTATGGCATCAATTAGATATAATACTACGCACCTAATATCAGAGTTTTACTATCATTCTTTAACATCACCTTTATCTACAAATGCCATTTACATTTCTATTTTATATTTAATGGTATTTCTATTTAATTTATACTTTATTCTAAGAATAAATCAAAAAAATAGTCTAGTCCACTATGTTACTTTAATTATAATCTTCATTTATATTCTTTTACTAAGTTCAAAGTTAATATCCGTTCTTTTGTTTATTAGTACAATAATAATGTTTTATTCTTCTTTAAAATTTCAGCATAAGAATCGAAAACTAGTTATTATAGCAATAGCCGTTTTAAGCATATTATTTTTTATCATACTCAAATCAGACAATAATATTTCCAAAAGATTTGACGAGATTCTCAAGTATGAAAAAATAAAAGAAGTCTTTTCTAAAAGTGAATTTGGAGATACTTACCTTTGGAATGGACTTAATTTAAGATTATTACAACTCAGAGCATTTTATGATATCGAAAAAGATAGTAATTTTAATGCTTTTTTAGGTGTAGGGCTTGGTAATGGACAGGAACTTCTAAATAATAAATATAAGGATTATAAATTATATACAGGTAAACCATGGGAAGAAAAAGGTGGATTTTTGAAATATAATTTCCATAATCAATACAGCCAGACTTTAATTGAACTGGGAGTTATAGGGTTTCTGTTGTTAATTTACATTTTATATAATATTATTAGTATTTCAAAAAACAATAAATATTTTCTTGCTTTCTATGTCATTTTTATTTTTATACTTGTTATGTTTACTGAATCAATTTTGGAACGCCAAAAAGGTATCATGTTTTTTGTTGTTTTTCCTCTTATTGCAATTAAAGTTGACCATTACATCAAACAAAATATGATTATTTAGTAATTAGTAAAATGTCTGGTAAAAACAAACGATATTCTATATATATCAAACCTATTTCTATAGTAGCAAATCTTGTTATTATTAATTTTTTTTTATGGTTCTTTTTAGAGAAAGCTTATTCGGCATTTTGGCATATTGTGTTTACAAATCTTAGTTGGTTAATTATTTCGTATCACCTTAATTTTTACAATTTTAGAAGATATAATAAAAACGTTGATATTCTTTCTCGTTTGTTTTTACAATTTCTAATTTTCACTTTTGTCTATTTTGCCTATTATAGTTTAACTAACAAAGGAATAAATGCTATTGAACATATTAAGATCTTACTATTTATTTTCATTTCTATTTCTATATTCAGACTTCTCTATTTATTTGCCTTAAAAAAATACAGAATAGAAGGCGGTAATTTTAGAAACATTATTTTTATTGGTTCTAATAATAGCGTGTATAAAATAGCTAATTTTATAGAGGAACACCCTGAATTGGGTTACCATATTTTGGGTTGCTTTACGGATAAAGAAGGCGATATTAAAAACCTGGGTAAAATTGAAAACAGTTTTGATTATTCTTTAAACAATACTGTGGATGAAATTTTTTGTTCTATATCAGAACTATCAAAAGAGCAAATTCGTAAATTTATTAATTTTGCCGATAATAATCTGATTGCATTAAAATTAATAACAGACACAAAAGATGTTTACACCACCAAAATGATAGTTGAATATTATGATTATATCCCTATTTTATCTTTGAGAAAAATCCCAATTGATGATCCTGTTAACCAGCTTTTTAAACGTTTTTTTGACATTTTTTATGCTTTGTTTGTCATCCTATTTATTCTATCTTGGCTTACTCCATTACTGTTTTTTTTAATTAAAATTGAATCTAAAGGGCCTCTTTTTTTTAAACAAACAAGAGATGGCTTAAACGGTGATACTTTCCAATGTTACAAGTTTAGGTCAATGCATATTAATACTTTATCTGATGATATTCAAGCAACAAAATTGGACTCGAGGGTAACCAAAATTGGTCGCTTTATTAGAAAAACAAGTATAGATGAGTTACCTCAATTTTTTAATGTTATTATTGGCGACATGAGTGTTGTAGGGCCAAGACCTCATATGCTAAGTCAGACAAAAAAATATTCAAAAATTGTTGATAAATTTATGGTCCGTCATTTTGTAAAGCCCGGTATTACAGGCTTGGCTCAAGTCAAAGGTTTTAGAGGAGAAGTTGAGAAAAATGAAGATATGGAGAATAGAATTCGTCTTGATATTTTTTATATCGAAAATTGGTCATTTTTATTAGACTTAAAGATCATTGGTCAAACCGTGACCAATATATATAAAGGGGAAGATAAAGCATATTAATTTGTTTCTTCACATACACCCATACCCGCCCTTTATTCCTAGAAATGCTACTAAATTAATTGTTGGTACCATACCTCCTCCTCGATTTTCAATAGGAAATTTATTAATCGATGATGTTAATTTTTGTTACGGAAGTAAATTTGGACTACTTTGGCCGATTCTGGATATGATTTTCAATATAAAATTGGATAGAACTTCAATTGAATCACCTTAAATTCATCAATTAACTCTCGGTAATAGAACTATTAAAACTGTTTCATTAATATCACCTTCCAATGCCGCCAATCGTTCCATAGGAGATAATTCTTTATACAAAAAACTAAAAATAATTGATAATTCTTTTACTACAACACGTTTTCGTCAAGCACAATATAATAAATTCTTCCTTGAACTACCCAGTGGATATTTTTAGTGAACGAGCCAGGTTGCGGGAAGGCTATTTTACAATAAAATAAATTGGTTTATAAGATTCGTTTATTTTAGAACAGACACTAGATATGATGGAGTCTTTCTTTATATTTCGCTATTTTTAATTCAAACACTAATCTTTAAAAGATAATTGTGTTCGTGAACAATTTTATCTTAACTTTGTTTTATAGAATACCTAATTAAGTACCAAATGTTGAAAATAATATTTTCATTAATTAATACTCCTTTAAATTTCAAAATTAATATTTTTTTGCTACTACTTTTTGTCTCGTCTTTAAGTTTTGCACAATCAAGAGGCAAAGTTTTAACCCAATTAAAGTACGAAAGCTCCATATTAAAAGAAAGTGTAAACTATGCTGTTTATCTGCCAAAAGGTTACTTTGTAGATTCGTTAAAAACATATCCAGTTTTTTATTTACTACATGGATACACCGATAATGAAACTGCTTGGATCGAAAAAGGATGGGTTGACATTGCCGCAGACCAAGAAGTTATTTTAGGCAATATTGAAGAAATGATAATTGTAATGCCCGATGGCGGTCTTAATTGGTATGTAAATCATCCGGAGGGTAATTTTAATTATGAAAATATGTTTACAACAGAGTTTATCCCTTTTATTGATAACACATATCGTACAAAAAACAAACGAAAATACAGAGCCATTGGTGGACTTTCTATGGGTGGTTTTGGTGCATTAGGCTACGTGATGAGGCATCCTCAACTCTTTTCAACTTGTGTAGCCTTTAGTGCTGCAATTAGACCCGATGATGAAATCATAACTAAATCTCAAGAAGAATTTGATCGACTTTATGCTCCTGTATATGGTAAAGAAGTTAAAGGGAAAAATAGAATATCAAAACATTGGAATAGTAATAACCCTATTTACCTTGCTAAAAGCCTACCTGTTGAACAATTAAAATCGATAAATTGGTATATTACCTGCGGTGATGACGATTACCTTTTTTATGGAAACAGTGCTTTGCATAAAATATTTAGAGACCGAAAAATTTCGCATGAGTATAGAGTCGCTGATGGTGGTCATAATTGGATTTATTGGCGCACCTATATTAGTGATGGCTTAGTATTTCTAAGTAAACATTTTATGAATTAAATAATTTAAATAAGTTACACGCTTAGCTTCTGTTTTATTTGATTTTGATAAATAGGTTTACTTTCTACCTTTCTACAAATTGTTTTATGAAATATATTTGTTTTAAATTGAAAACGAATAATCCCAAAACAATTAGTTAAAATATGCTTGAATATACCATTGCTTACATGAGTTGATATTGCTCTTAACCATGACATAGCTTATATAATTCTTTTATATAGTTTAGTTTATCTTGACCTTCAAATTGTTCCATTTCTCTTTGCTTTAATTAGTTGAATAAACGAAAACTAAACGACTAACTCCATTTTTTTATTTTATGATTACTTTCTATCTTCGCGAAGAAATAAGCACTGTTTTGCAATCAAACTATATACATTATAAAATGAAACCTACACTTGTAATATTAGCCGCTGGAATTGGAAGCCGATATGGAGGTTTAAAACAATTAGACTCTTTTACACCTGAAGGAGATACAATAATAGATTTTTCGGTGTATGATGCCATAAGAGCTGGGTTTGGCAAAATTGTATTTATTATTAGGAAAGAAATAGAAGAAGAATTCAAAACTTTATTTAATAAAAAATTAAATTCAAAAATAGAAGTTGATTATGTTTTTCAAGAAATAGAAAATGTACCGCTAGCATACCAAAACAAAAAAAGAACAAAACCTTGGGGAACAGGACATGCTTTACTTATGGCTAAAGATGTTGTAAAAGAAAATTTTGCTGTTATAAATGCCGATGACTTCTATGGTAAGGAGGCTTTCGAGGTTATGGCTAAATCTCTGATGCATATTGACAAAGAATCTTTTGATTTTATTACCATGGCATATTTATTAGAAAATACAGTGTCAGAATATGGCTATGTCTCAAGAGGTGAATGTAAAGTGAGTGATCAAGGCTATTTAATTGATGTTACAGAAAGAACTCATATTGAAAAAATTGATAATAAACTATGGCGTAAGGATACAGAAGGAAATCTTATATCAATTAATAAAAACACCATAGTCTCCATGAATTTCTGGGGGTTTACTCCAAAATATTTTGAATTTGGAAGCAAATTATTTGAAGAATTTCTCGAAAAAAATAAGAACAATATCAAAGCTGAATTTTTTATTCCACTAGTTGTAAATGAAATTATAAATTCGGGTAAGGCATCTGTAAAAGTATTAAAATCGAATTCGAATTGGTTTGGAGTTACGTATAAAAAAGACAAAGAAATAGTAAAAAAAGAAATTTTAAAATTAAAAAGTCAAAATATATACCCATCTAAACTTTGGTAATATAAAACGAACCAGGTGTTGACACTTATTAAAATGCCTATTAGCGAACCTGCCTGCTGCAAGCCAATGTCAATAAGTTAAGCTTTTTTGTTCTTCCCCTTATCCTAAAGGGAGTCAAAAAAGTTAAGCATCCAATGATTTTCCCTTTAGGGTTAGGGTAAAAAATCATTGAATGAGAATATGGATTCCTTAACTTATTGACATTGTACGGAAAGCAAACATCATGTAGACCAAATTAAAAAATAGAATAGACATATGAAAATAGATCAATTAAAATATATATTTAATCTTTTTAATCATAATGCTTCATTTAAGTTATGTGAAGAGATATCTTCAGGTCATATTAATGATACATACCTAATTAAAACTAAAACAAAGCCTTTCTATATTTTACAACGAATTAATCATGAGGTTTTTAAAGATGTTCCAGGCCTGGTATCTAATAAAGTTAAGATAAGTAATCATTTACGAAAAAAATTAGATTTCTTAACTGAAAAAGAATTACAAAACAGGGTGCTTAGTTTTGTTATCACTAAAAACAATACTCCATTTTACCTAGACAGTAATGGTAATTACTGGAATATGATGATTTATATTGGAAATAGTAAAACTTATGAAACTGTAAACAATAAAGAAATTGCTTATGAGGGTGGAAAATTATTTGGTGAATTTTTAAACCTTACTAGTGATTTTGATGCAAATCAACTTATTGATGTTATTCCAAAATTTCATGATATCTCTCACAGGTATTCTCAATTTGAAGACGCCCTAAAACTAGCTTCTTCATCCAGACTACAAAAGGCAAATGAATATATTAAATTTGTTGAGAGTCAAAAAAATGAAATGCTTAAATTACAAAGGTTAAAAGAATCTGGAGAAATAAAACTCAGAGTTACACATAACGATACTAAAATATCAAATGCTCTATTTAGTAAAAACAATAAAGGATTGTGTGTAATTGATACAGACACTGTTATGCCAGGAATTGTGCATTACGATTTTGGAGATGCAATTCGAACAATTTGCAATACAGCCGCAGAAGATGAAAAGAATTTAGATCTTGTAAATTTTAACCTATCGTATTATGAGGCATATAAAAAAGGATTTTTAGAGAAGGCAGGAGACTCACTCTCACCAATTGAATTAAAATACCTACCATTAGGTGTAAAGACAATGATATTTATAATGGCCATAAGGTTTTTAACAGATTTTTTAAACAATGATCGCTATTATAAAATAAAATATATCCATCACAACTTAAATCGCGCAAAAAATCAATTTAAACTGTTAAAGAGCTTTTCAATAGAAATGGATAATCTTAAGGTGGGTTCTAAAAATTCATTTCTTTAACTAAAGTAAAATTTTGTAAATTTGATTTTTAATTAAACCCTTATGCAAAAATATACCAAAATTCAAAAAGCAACACTTTTTTTAATTATTACATATCTATTCTGGGAGCTCTCTGTATGGTATTGGTCCAGATCACAACCACCTGAAGGAGGCGCAATAATTAGAGTAGATCTTATCATTATTTATCCAGTTTTATTAGTATTAATATTGGTATCTGCCTTTCAATATTTTAAAAAATAAGTTTGTGAAAATGTTAAAATACAGCATCCTATTCGTTGTTATCTTCCTTTATAATTGTGATTATATTCAAAAAGACAAAAACAATATACCTAAAGAAGATAAACTAGATATTAATATTGTCGAACCTGTCGTAAATGAAAAAACTAAACCTGTCGTAGAAAAAAAACCTACAGCTATAACACCTCAACCAAAAAACCTTAAAGAAGTATTTTTATTTAATGATTTTGTTGGGAAATACCCTACCCAAATCAAATTGTTTGACAATGAATTTTTGGTCAAGCGACTTAAAAATTTAGATCGCTTTAATTTTGATGTATTTATTTCAAATTGGAATACAGAAACTCCTATTAGTATTGAAAATCAAATTATTCACGCAAGTGGCTGTAAAGCACATGCTTGCCCAAGTAATGGGTATGAATTATTTATTGATCTTAAAAATGATAATATCAATATATTCTATTTTAGAGGAAATACTTTAAAAGTATATACAGAAAATGATTGGATAGATCTTCCTGCAATTTATCAAGACGAACTGGATATAAAAAAATCTAATGCAAAAATTGGTAGTACTTCTGACAATATGGAGTCAATCTATACTATATATTCAAAAAACAATCCCAAAGAATAACAGTATTAATTACTAAATAATGAAAAAAATATCTACAATACTAATTTTATTAACCTTTCTGATTGCATGTGATCAGAAAAAAATGACGAAAAATAAAGAGGATTTAAATATCGAAACCCGAAAAACAAAAGATACAACCGATAACAATGCTATAAAAAGCGAGTTGGTTGACCCCAATCCTGATGACGGAATACCACCTGAAAGATATTCACCACATAATTCTAATATAGAAGTCGCTGCAAAAATTAAAGGCTTTTTAATGAACCAACTATTAAAAGATGATTTGAAAGTCATGACTAAAAATCAACGAAAATTTCAATACGAAGAAGTGGATCTAAATAATGATGGCAAAAAAGAATATTTAATTGGCTTCAAGAATTCCTATTTTTGTGGTAGTGGTGGATGTACCTATTATTTATTACAAAATAATGGGGCGGTAATTACAATTTTTACAGTTTCTGATGCGCCATTTATCTCCTTAATTTTAACAACAAATGGTTGGAGAGATCTTTTGGTTAATAGTAATGGTTCTTTACGACTATTACAATTTGATGGTAAAACCTATCCTTCTAACCCAAGTATAGCAAAAGTATTTAATGAGACTCCTAGTGATGATGCTTATCGTTTATTATGGGATAAATTTCCAATACCAGCTTTTAGCTTTTAAATATTAAATATTAAACTAATGAAAAAAATTCTATTATTTATGACATTTATCGCTTTACTACTAAGTTCTTGCGAACAAAAAAAAGCGACAGAAACTAAAGAAACAGAAATAAAGGCCAAAAAAGAGGCTTTTCAAACAACAAACACTTCTAAGCAATTTAAAACCAAATCTGGTAAAATTTTTATTATTACCGAAGAAAAACCAAGTGCCAGCCTTAGTAATATTACTATAACACCAAAAGGCTTTACTGAAGTAAATAACCCCTTAAAAATGAAAGAAAGTGACCCTTTTGATTATGCCCTAGTAGCAGATGTAAACGGAGATGGATTTGATGAGTTGTATGTTATTACACGTGGCGCTGGATCTGGATCATATGCCAGCATTTACGGTTTCTCTTCAAACAAAGACAAAAGTGTTACACCAATTTATATACCAGAAATATCTGATGATGATTTTGTTAAAATCTTTAATGGGTATATGGGGCATGACAAATTTTACACGGAAGAAAATAGATTATTTAGAAAATATCCTATTTACAAAAAAGAAGATTCCAATGCCAAACCAACAGGTGGTAATAAAATTATTGAGTATCAATTAAAAATGGGAGAATCTTCTTGGATTTTAGAGATTAAACATTGATTATTATTCTAATTTTATTTAATTTTACCATTTAATTTAAACACCAAACCTATGAAGCATTTAAATAAACTTACACTGATTTTTTGTCTTATTTTTTCATCATTTATATTTTCACAAGAAACTGTAGCAATTTTACCTTTTACTTTTTCTGATGACGGACAAATTTCAGTTCAGAAAGGCAAACAAGTCCAACAATACATCATTGATTATATAAATAAAAAATCTAAGCATTTTAATATAACTACCTTAAATGGAAGAAATATTTCTGTTGCCTTGAATAAAGCAGGAATCACTCCAGAGACCATAGATAATTTCACCACTAATGAAATCTCAGAAGCTATTGGAGGTGCCGATTATATTTTAATGGGATCCGTTGACAGATCATTTGTAGGTATGAATAATTTAGAAACTGATTTTGGAACTATCAATAATAAAAGTAAGAAAAAAACAAATGTTTATGGTGGCTCTGCTGGATCAACAACAAAAAAATATAATGCAGATGTGTATATAAGTATTTTTAGAGCCAATGGAAAAGTAGTTTATGAAAAAAGTAAAGGAAATATATTTATTGATGACACCCCTGATAGTTGGAAAAATACTGTTATGTGGCATGTTAGACACTTTCCTTTTTATCATTAAAAAGAAAACTTTATTTTATTAAAAAGCATCTTGATTTCAAGATGTTTTTTTATTTAAAAGAACTACATATCTTTTTTGAAAAATCTAATACCCTTTTATAATTAAATTCAAAAATGAATAATAATTGCCTATATATCCTTAATTTTTTTCAGTATCATTAAAAACAAGGGATACTTAATAATTTTACCATCTACTTCTTTATCGGCTGTAGTACATATTTTATAATATTCAGTTTTGAAACCATGTTTTAACAAGGTTGCTGTTAATTCTTCTTTATCAAAACCATTATGACCTTGAAAATTGGTTTTATCTGCATGAAAAGAACCATCTTCTTTGTCGAGATCTGCAATACATAACATGCCTCCAGTTTTCAAAATAGCGTTAAATATTTTTAAAATAGCGTCTAAATCAACTACATGATGCAGGCTCATTAGCGTATATATTACATCAAAGTCGTTCTGATTAAAATCTTCTTTTAGAAGGTCAATATTAATCGGAATAAAATTTTTTAAATCTTGCTTTACTATTTTTTCTTTTAAAACCTCAATCATACCAGTTGAGTTATCAACCAATGTAATAGATGCAAAACTATGCTTTAAGGCAAAGCTTAAAAGTCCTGTGCCACAACCAAACTCTAAGGCTTTGGCAGAACTATTTGGCTTTACAAAATCAATTATTTCTTTGGCAAATAACTCAGCTCTATCTACCTTTTTAGGATCATTGTCCCAGTCTTTGGCTTCCAAATCAAAACTCATAAAATCTATTTTTTTTCGATTACATTTTTTTAAAGTTATAGGAAAAAACTCTTCATAAAAAATGAAAGGATTTAATTTTTATGGTATAATTACTAGCTTTAATTATAGCTCTAAAGCATCTTTCTCATTATTATTCATTAAAAATTCAGTTGGATTTTCTAAAGCTTCTTTTACAGCAACTAAAAAACCTACGGATTCTTTACCATCAATAATTCTATGATCATAAGATACGGCAACAAACATTATTGGTCTGATCACCACTTTACCATCAATCGCCACAGGGCGTTCAACAATATTATGCATTCCTAAAATTGCACTTTGAGGTGGATTGATAATTGGTGTAGACAACATCGATCCAAAAACACCGCCATTAGTTATTGTAAAAGTACCACCTGTCATTTCATCAACAGTAATTTGACCATCTCTAGCTCTAATTGCTAACCTTTTAACCTCTTTTTCCACTCCTTTAAATGTCAAAGTATTCGCATTTCTAATTACAGGAACCATCAATCCTTTAGGGCCAGAAACGGCAATAGAAATATCGGCAAAATCATAAGATATTTTAAAATCGCCATCTATCATTGAATTCACTCCTGGAAACAATTTTAATGCTCTTACCACTGCCAAGGTAAAAAAGCTCATAAAACCTAAGCCAACTTCATGTTTCGCTTTAAAATCTTCTTTGTATTTTTTACGTAAATTAAAAATTGGTTGCATATCTACTTCGTTAAAGGTAGTTAGCATAGCTGTTTCATTCTTTACGGAAACAAGTCTTTGTGCTACTTTACGTCGTAGCATAGATAGTTTTTTAGTCGTACTCTTTCGATTTTTATCGTCAAGAGCTTCTCCCATGGATGGTACAGCTTTTACCGCATCTTCTTTTGTAATTCTTCCATCTTTACCTGTACCTGAAATTTGTGCTGCGTCTATTCCTTTTTCTACTAATATTTTTCTTGCTGCTGGCGAAGCAGTGCCCGTAGCATAAGTAGCTTTTGTTTCCACTTGTTTGGTTTCTTCCGGTTTTTCAACCTTAGCTTCAGTCTTTGCTGTTGATTCATTTCCTGATGGTTTTGAAGCACTTGTATCTATCAAACAAACAACGGCTCCAACAGCAACGGCATCCCCTTCTTCTGCTTTAAAAGTAATAAAACCACTTTCTTCAGCTGGTAATTCTAAAGTAGCTTTATCAGAATCTACTTCGGCAATAGCTTGATCTTTTTCAACATAATCACCATCTTCAACCAACCAACTTGCAATTTCAACTTCGGTAATCGATTCTCCAGGAGAGGGAACTTTCATTTCTAAAATCATTATATATCTTTTTAGATTTATCTTGAACTTATTTCAAAATTAAATTTGTTATACAGCTTATAATTATTAAAATACCTACAAGGTTAAAACCCTTACAGGATTTACCTTACTTTTTACTTTTTACTTCTCAGTTCTCACATCTTTCTTCCACTGAACTTCCCTGATAAGTGTTTACCGGATTTTACTGATTTTTATTCAATAAACTTCCTTATTCTTTTTTTAGATAAAAAAAGAATGAAAAAAATCTTTTCCTGTCTGAGGTGTTTGCTGCGCACCGGTCACAGATAGATTGTTTAATTAAGAGACCTATCCTATTTCTCTAAGCATCTGGATTATTTTTTTTATCATGTACATTGTGACTTAACTCTCCAGACAGGATTCCATCACTATGAAAATTTTCTAAAATAACATCAAAATACACCATGAATAATGATACCTTTTCTTGATTTATTTAATATTTACATTCATATAAATTAAAGTAATCCGTCTACAACCTATATCAGGGACGTTCTTACATTTCACTTCTCACTTCTCACTTCTCTCTTCTCTCTTCTCTCTTCTCTCTTCTCTCTTCTCTCTTCTCTCTTCTCTCTTCTCTCTTCTCTCTTCTCTCTTCTCTCTTCTCTCTTCTCTCTTCTCTCTTCTTACTTCTTACTTCTTACTTCTTACTTCTTACTTCTTACTTCTTACTTTAAATTATCAAAAACACTTTCAATAACCCTTTGATGTCGTCTTTTAAATCTTGTTGCAGATCCTGTGGCTGGAACCGAATAAAATTTACGAGATCGAACTTTTAAATCTTTCAATTCAAATCGTTGTAACATATAACTCCAGGCTCCCATATTTCGAGGTTCCTCTTGCGCCCAAATATAATCTTCAACATGACTATATTTATCTATTACTTTTTGAATTTTATCTTTGTGCAAAGGAAACAATTGCTCAATTCTAATTAAAGCAATATCTTCTCTTTGCAATTTTTCTCTTTCAGCCAATAAATCATAATAAAACTTACCCGTAACAAATACCATTCTTTTTACTTTATCAGGATTTACATTATCATCTATAACTTCTTTAAATTCGCCTTCTGTAAAATCTTTTATTTTTGAAACTGCCAATGGATGCCTTAGTAAACTTTTTGGTGTAAAAACTATCAAAGGTTTTCTAAAATTACGTTTCATTTGTCTACGTAATAAATGGAAAAAATTTGCTGGTGTTGTACAATTGGCAACCGTCATATTATCATTGGCACAAAGTTGTAAAAAACGCTCAACCCTTGCTGATGAATGTTCGGCACCCTGACCTTCATAACCATGAGGCAATAAAATAACGATACCATTTTGCTGTTTCCATTTATCTTCGGCCGCCGAAATATATTGATCGAACATGATTTGGGCTCCATTGTTAAAATCACCAAATTGTGCCTCCCAAATGGTCAAGGTATTCGGACTCGCCATAGCATAACCATAATCAAATCCTAAAACGCCATATTCTGATAAAGAGGAATTGTAAATAAACATTTCACCCTTATTCTTTTCGTTGGTGTTTAATAAGTTAATTTTTTTCTCTGATAATTCATCTCTAAGAATAGCATGACGATGCGAAAAAGTCCCCCTTTCAACGTCTTGACCTGAAACTCTCACATTAAAACCTTCTTCCAATAAACTGCCAAAAGCAAAAATTTCACCCATACTCCAATCCAGTCGATCTGTTTCAAAAGTCATTTTTGCTCTATCTCTCAATATTTTTTCTGCCTTGCGCAAAAATTTCAAATTGTCTGGTACAGTTGATACAATTCGAGCTATGGATTTCAAATTCTTTTCAGGATATTTAGTACCAACACTTAACAACATGCCTTCCACATCTTGACGCATAAAGCCATGCCATACATTATCCATAAATGGAATAACTATTGAGGCCTTATCATCTCTTGAACTTCCGTATTCCTCTTCAAGCAATAACTTGTATTCTAATTCTATTTTTTTAGCATAATCTTCGTCTATTACTCCTTCAGCAATCAATTTTGCATTGTAAATATCTCTCGGGTTGGGGTGTTTTGCAATAGCCTTGTATAAATTTGGTTGGGTAAATCTAGGCTCATCTCCTTCATTATGTCCATATTTTCGATAACCTAACAAATCAATAAAAACATCTCGTTTAAATTTCATTCTAAAATCAAGAGCCAAAAGTGCTGCATGCGTTACTGCTTCAACATCATCTGCATTTACATGAAGTACTGGAGACAATGTTACCTTAGCAACATCTGTACAATAGGTACTAGATCGCGTATCTAAATAATTTGTTGTAAATCCTATTTGATTATTCACCACAATATGAATAGTACCCCCTGTGGAATAACCACTTAATTTACTCATTTGTATGAGCTCATAAACCAAACCTTGACCTGCAATAGCAGCGTCGCCATGCACAATAATAGGTATTATTTTAGATGTATCTCCTTTGTAATCTTCTTCTATTTTGGCTCTAACAATACCTTCAGTAACCGCAGCAACTGTTTCTAAATGTGAAGGATTGGGCACCAAATTCATGGTGATTTTCTTATTATTTTTTAGTGTTTTATTTAAGGTTGCCCCTAAATGATATTTTACATCTCCATCAAAATCATCTTCACTATAATCTTTACCTTCAAACTCATTAAAAAGTTCGCGAATGGGCTTTCTAAAAATATTTACTAAGGTATTTAATCTACCTCTATGGGCCATACCTAATACAAATTCTTCAACATCATAATCTACAGCACCAATCCTAACAATTGCCCCTAAAGCAGGTATTAAAGTTTCTCCACCTTCAATAGAAAACCTTTTTTGCCCAACATACTTGGTTTGTAAAAACTGTTCAAATGTAACAGCTTGGTTTAATTTAGAAAGTATATACTTTTTTATTTCTGGAGTATAATTGGGGTGGTTATCATTTTCATTAAGTTTGTCTTGCCACCATTTTATTTCCTCTGGATTTCTGATGTACATATACTCTACTCCAATAGAATCACAATAGATACTTTCTAAATGAATAATAATTTCCTCTAATGATTTGGATGCAACACCTAAAATATTTCCTGCATTAAATTTAGTTTTCAGATCATTTTTGTTTAATCCAAAATTCTCAATGGCCAATGTTGGTGTATAGGCTCTTCGATCTCGAACGGGGTTTGTTTTAGTAAACAAATGCCCTCTAATTCGGTAACCATTAATCAATTCTATAACTTTAAATTCTTTGTGTACATGATTCGGTATTTCAATTTCTGTATTTTCTTCGCCGTTAATTGCATAATCAGAATTTGCCAAATCATATCCCTGAAAAAAACTTCTCCAGCTAGGCTCAATTCCATCCGGATTTTCTTGATATTGCTCGTATAAGTCTGCAATAAATTCAGAATGCACTGTGTTTAAAAAGGAAAATCTATCCATTCTTTTTATATTATCACTATCGTTTAGAAATGATTGACAAAAATAAGGTGTTTTAATAATATAGTTCGAAAAAAACTGATTTTTATCATAAATATTTTAAAAGAAATTAATTATCTAGTGTTTTGATAAAATAGCTTTAGGGTAACTCAATAATTATAATTGGAATTCCTTCGATAAATAAAAATATACCTTCGGAATATAAATACTACGCTTCGTCCTATTTGGTTTGTACACTAAATATAAATTTTATTCTTTAGTAGTATTATACCAAGTTAACTTAAAATGTTATTACATAAAAAACTAAAATTTCGAATTCTTTAATATTAACTAAATACCTAAAATTATGTTTAAAAAAACTATTTCATTACTTATGATAACCGCTATTGCTTTTGGAGCAACTTTAACGGTTAATGCTCAAGATGAAGCACCTTACGCTATGTGGGAACAAATTACAATAACACCTGACAATACAAAATTAAAAGTATTGGGAGAAAACATGCGTAAACACAACATGAAATACCACAAAGAAGGGCCACATGATGCCAGTGTTTATAATATAGCCACTGGGCCAAATATTGGTAAAATGGTTTGGATGATGGGACCATTAAAATTTTCAGATATTGATGGCCGACCATCTAAAGGGGGGCATGATGAAGATTGGAGAGACAATATAATGCCGTATGTTAAAAAAATGACCAATGGTGAATATTGGAAACAAGACACTAAATTATCTAATGTTAGTATGCTAAAACCTGGTGAGGTTGAGTATCCTTTACTTTATATTAGATATCATGAAGTAGCCAAAGATCACGGATATAGTCTTGAGTCTCTTTTAAAACAAGTAAGTGAAACAATAAAAGCAATGGACGGTGTAAATCCTTGGGGGGTTTACGATAATCAATTCCGACAAGGATATACCACAGGCCGACATTTAGCTACGGTTAGTTTCTTAAAAAACTGGGCAGAACTAGATGATGACAATAAATTTAAAGACACCTTTCTAAAAGTACATGGCAAAAATTCTTGGAGCGCTTTTATCGATGGAATGGAAGATTCTCATTCAAACACCTGGGATGAAATTTGGGAGTATAACAAGAAGTTAAGTGGTAAATAAAAATAAACTTGCCAAAAAAAATATTAGAATAGCTTAACTTAAAAGTCTATCTAAAATTGGTTTTAGATAGACTTTTTACAACACTTCGAGTAATTTTGAGTTATAAATGTTGAATTATAAATTAAATATATGAATATCAATGCGTTATTAAATTTAAACCTTGTTATGTAGCTGATTATAATTCAATCAAATACAAAACCATAACGGACTATTGTTTTTAAAACTACAAAAACTTCATTATAATAATTCTGTAAATCAGATATGCATTATGTGCTTGTTCCAAACTTTTTAAGAGGGTTTGTCATACGTACTAAA
This sequence comes from Flavobacteriaceae bacterium, assembly GCA_021647985.1. Classification (GTDB taxonomy): domain Bacteria; phylum Bacteroidota; class Bacteroidia; order Flavobacteriales; family Flavobacteriaceae; genus Lutimonas. Next base: position 113,248 of record JAKITQ010000005.1, read on the forward strand.
ATGATAAATGAAGATATAATTGTTAAAATGGCTATCACAACAACAGAAGGTAAGATTCCAAAAGTATCTGCAATTATTCCAGTAAGGATTGCACCAAATGCATAACCTGAATCTCGCCACAGTCGAAAAACACCAATACTGGCTGCCCGCTGTTGCGGATGGGTATAATCAGCCATACCCGCTAAAAAAGTTGGATATACAATAGCTGTACCCAAACCAAGTAAAACGGATAAAAATATATAATGAAAATAAGTTTGTGCAAAAACCATAAGTAAAAGTGTTAAGCCTTGTAAAAACATGCCCCAAAATAACATACTTTTTTTATTCAAATAATCAGCCATTTTTCCTGTAAACAACTGACCTGCACCCCAAACTATTGGATAAACAGCAACAATTACTGCTATTTTATCTAGACCAAAACCTTTAGACACCAATAAAATAGGAAAGAGCCCCCAAACCATTCCATCATTTAAATTGTTCACTAAACCAGCCTGAGATATAGATCCTAGATTCGGGTTTTTCCAAGAAGTCTCCCAAAATATATTTTCTAATTTTTGCACATTACTTGTCTTTGTTTCTTTAACTACATGATGCATGGTGTCTTTTACAAATAACCATGACAATAGTAATCCCAAACCTGCAAATCCAAATCCCATGTAAAAAGGATAGGGTCGTAAGCCGTATTCCGAAGCCAACCATCCCGTAAGGAAAGTAACCACACCAACTGCCAAATAACCTGCAGATTCATTGATGCCCATAGCGAGTCCACGATTTTTATCACCAACTAGATCTATTTTCATTACCACAGTACTTGACCAGGTAAGACCTTGATTGATACCCAAAAGCACATTGGCAAAAATAATCCAGTTCCAGTTACTTGCATGAATAAGGATAAATGGAATAGGCAATGCAAATACCCAACCAATTACTAATAAATTTTTACGACCAATTTTATTGGCTAATGCTCCGGTAAAATAATTTGTAATGGCCTTGGTAAAACCAAATACAACGATAAAAGAAAGTATTGCTGTTTTAGCGGCAATTCCAAAATCAACATCGGCCAATTGCGGCAAGATAGATCGTTCTAAGCCTACCATCCCTCCTACAAATGCATTTATTAATACCAAGAGGGAGAACTGTTTCCAATTATTCTTTAATCCGAGTTCAATTGTTTTTGTCACTTTAGCCCGTTTTAGTCATTATTATCTCTTTTAAACGTACTGCATTAAAACCAGCCTCCTGTAAATGTTTTACCACTTTGTCTGCAAAAGTACAGAGTTCACCTCTGCAGTAAGCAACGATTAATTTATCCTTATCTAAGGTATTCATAGACTTATCGATTATAGCATAAGGTATGTTAATAGCTCCTTTTTTATGACCAAAATTAAATTCTGATTCTGATCTTACATCTAATAAAATATAATTTGTGTCAGAAATATCATTTATTTCAACCGAAGTTATACCGGTTTGCTTTCTGAAGTCTAAAATGGTATGTTTTAACTCTAACGATTGGTTGTATGCTGTTTTGTGTAAATATTTTAAAAGCAAAGGAATGGAGGTATCCGCTACGGAATAAATTATACTTGTAAATACGCGTTTGGTTTTAACCAAATTTAATTGCTTTAAAATTTGCAAGTGTTGGGAGGTATTTGCAAAAGAAAGCCTTGCTTCTTTTGCTAGTTCTTCCACATTTTTAGGTCCGTTTGAAACAAGTTCAAGCAATTCTAAACGATGTGCATTACCTAATGCTTTGGCTATGTTTGCTATAAGCCGGTAGCTATTTTCTTTAAAATCTACATGATGCATATTACAAATATAGAAAATACTATTCTATTATTCTATTGAATACTATAATATATCAAACTCATAATGAATAATAATCAACGTTAGCCTAGAAAATTAATATTGATGTTCTCCATTACTACACTTCGTGTAGTTTTGAATTATGAATGTTGAATTATGCATGATGAACCTGCCTCGCCGACCAATGTCAATAAGTTAAGGAATCCAAATTCTCATTCAATGATTTTTTACCCTAACCCTAAAGGGGAAAATCATTGAATGCTTAACTTTTTTGACTCCCTTTAGAGTAAGGGGAAGAACAAAAAAGC
>JAKITQ010000025.1 GCA_021647985.1 Flavobacteriaceae bacterium
AAGTATAAGTGATCCGTCAGTGCTTATTTCTGATGAAGAAAAATCAACTGAAACTGCTGTGTTTCCTCGGTAAAAAATTGTATTTTTATCACTCATATTTGGGTGTTCTTAAAAGTGTTGTTTTTGTTGTTAACTGTTTCAAATATAACACTTTACACCCTATTTAACTAATATTATAGTGAATTTTTCGGGTTAAATCTATTCTGGAATCGTTTAACCAATTTTTCTCATTTTGACTGTAATAAAAGTGTTTTTTTTCAAATGGTTTTAGATGAGTTTGATAATTATCACGAGCTAAAACTTCTTCTTCTTGATAATCTAACAGCACATCGTTCCAACCTACAAGTAATTGGCGTAGTTCATCATTAGAAATTATATCGATGGTTGAGCTGTTCATGATTGAATTAGTTGCGCCACTTGAAGGATTAAACGTATAAGTAAACCCTAAATACCAAAGGTGATAAGATAATGAATCAAGATTTTCGGTTTTTATATTTTTTATAGGTAATCTGGATAATAAATACTCTACCGATTTCATGGATCTTTTGTGATAAAACAATACAGTATCTAATTGCACCTTATTACCTTTAAACTCTTTGTTTAATTCGCTTAAAAGAAGATTCTCTTTTAGTTTTTGTATTCGTTTTGAGTTCCAATTATTAATGCTTAATGCAATCAAAATACCAATTACTACAAGTATAATTTCACCAATGGCATATCGTGCATACTTTAGTGCTTTATTATCGTCTGCCATTTTTTTACGTTTTTTTCTGAAAAAGTTAATCATTGTTGATAATTTATATATGTCCTGCTAAGGACAAAATATTGTTAGCATATTTTTAGTTAAATTATTTTTTGTGCCTTTAGGTACAAGATATGTTAAATTTTACATGTTGTACCTGACTTGCCAGCAGGCAGGCCTAAAGGCACGATTTGTTCTGTTAATTAATGTTTTTATCAATATTTTGTTCCTAACGGAACAGTATACAATTTCGCCAACAGTATAACACCCTACCAACAAGTAAGATTTTAGTGCCTGATTTTCGTCTGTAAGTTTTTCTCTTGTTTTTCTAAAGAAGTTAATCATAGTAAACATAAACTATATTTGTTGACTCACTTTAACACCCTCTAATGCCAATCTTCTTTTGGGTGCTCTTTTTAGGGTAAGATGATATTGTTTATTGGCTTCTTCCAATCTATTTTGTGAAACTAACCAATCACCATATAACTCATGGCTAGGTTTTTTAATAACCGGGGGACCGTAGCTATAACTTAAACTTTCGTCTAACTCGATGGATTGGACTAAATATTTTTCGGTAAGTTTCCCTTCATTTTTCAACCAGGCTTGCAATGCCAAAAGTTGATTTAATCTAACTTTTGTTTCGGTTAACATAGAGGGTGAAGTTTCATCTCGATCAGCACTCGAACAAAAAGCAGCATTGTCATAAGTAACCAAATAAGATTCTTTATCGTAATCTTTCTTTATGGATGCAATGCTTTTTGAAAGTATAAGTGTATCGTTATTTTTAAAGGCTTTCATACCTTCTAAAAAATCGTATTGCGAACGTGTAGAAAGATTTAGGTCGTCTACATTTACTTGGATGTTAGCAATATCTCCACCCCACTGGTTGGTTTCGGCCAAATAGGTACCTTTTAAATAAACCAAATAAGTTCTAGATCTTTTAGAGGCTTTTTCACTATTGTAAATGAGCAAATCATCTACCAGTTTTTTTCGCATCCTCAAATCTATTTTGCTGTAAATACCCGTATTCTAACCAGTGAAAAGCATGGTAACCTCTAGCATCATTATCCAATTTTTTTCTTTCCATTCTGTTTACACTTGCCTGGTAAGAATTTTCATTGCTTTTTACAACTTCATCCCACATGCCCATGGCAACAAATATATGAGAAGGCATATGCAGAGCATGGCTAGCATCGGGAGCAACTTTGGCATAGGAATAGGCAGCATCTAATGCTAGGTTTGCGTGTTTCGGGTCATCATAAGAATGTATAAGATAGTGCAAAGCGCCGGGATGATTCGGGTTTTCTTCAATAATTCCTTGTGCGATTTTAGCCCCTTTACCATAAATTTCATCATCTCTACCATCCGAAACAGAACCTAGTAAGGAAAGTGCGTAAAAAGCCTTAACTTCATGATTGTCAGGATATTTTAAATTTAATTTTTTCATATAATCTGCATAATCCTGATCTCTTTCTTTTTTTTGCTTTATTCGCACTATATAAAATTCGTACTGCATTAATAAAGTCTTGTTCCAATTCGGTTAGCGGATTGATATTTTCAATATTTTTTAATTTATTTAAAGTAGCAGTGGCCTCTTCAAAGTTTTGTTGCGACCATAAACCATGGTTATAAGTCATGGCTTTTCCCCAATATGCCATAGCCATATTTTTATCTGAGTTTATTGCCTTTTGAAATTCATCACGGGCATCTTCATACTCAAAACTGTGTAATAATAAAAGTCCTTTTTCAAAAAAAGGTTGTGCTACCTCATTACCGGTAATTACAATATCTACAACACCTAAATAATCCTGATTGGGAGTTTGTGTTTTTTTACAAGAAAATAATAAAATAAAAATGCTGAGGTAAAATAAATTTTTCATCACAATATTTGAATTAATTGTTAAGCTATACAGGTATATTGTTTCTTAATGTATAGTAGAAATTGAATAGATTTATTAGTAGTACTTATCTGTTCTACAAGATATTAAAAATTTTAATTTAATAAAATTAATATTTTTTACTTTGCTAATCTAAAGGTCGGCAGGCAGGGAACTCCTTTTTTGGAGTGACGCGGTAATCTATTTGCTAAACACTAAACTCCACCAATTGGTCAACAATTTTTTCTTTACAGCTAAACCAATTTCCGATAAGGTAACCAAGGCAATGGGTTGAGGAATTCCAGTGCCTACAATACAAATTTGTTCGATATTTTCATTTTTAGAGATTTCTAATTCGATTGGTGCCGGCGATATATATTTTCCTTTATCGGTTTTAAACTGGTCTTTTACTCTTCCGGTAATCGTTAAATAGCCCTCATCATCATATTCACCAATATCACCTGTTTGCAAATAGCCTTCTTTGTCAAAAACTGCTGCGGTAATTTCTGGAGCCTTGTAGTATCCTTTCATCAAACAATTATTTTTAAGACATATTTCTCCTTCTTCCGATAGTTTTGTTTGTACACCCGGTAAAGCTCTACCAACCGTACCTGGTTTATTTTTTCCAACTAAATTAAAATGTGAAATAACACTATCTTCTGTCATACCATAAACCTGGTGAATGGTAATCCCAATAGTCTCAAACCACAACACCAGACTTTTTGCCAAAGGAGCTGCCCCAGATAAAATATAAACGGCTTCTTTAAGTCCGAGTTTTTGTTTGAATTTATTTTTTAGAATACCATTAATTATGGGAATTTTTAAAAGAAAATCCAGTTTTTTTTGTGGTACAGTAGCTAAAATATTTTCTTGAAATTTACACCAGATCCTGGGTACAGCAAAGAAAATTTGGGGTTGGGTTTTTTCAAGATCTGAAGCAAAAGTTTCTAAAGATTGGAAAAAAGAAATACTTGAGCCCAAAAAAAGTGAGTTCATTGCGCCTATACGTTCTGCCACATGTGCCAATGGAAGATAAGAAAATGATCTAGAATTTTTAGGCACATCAATTACATTAAGAAGAACCGTAGAACTCTCTACAAAATTACCAACCGTATGCATTACTCCTTTAGGAGTTCCGGTTGTTCCAGAAGTGTAAATAATGGTAAGTAGATCTTCTTTTTTAGGCATAGAAAATTCCTGTAAAGGGGCATTGGTACGCACCAATTCTTCCCAGCTAAGCCCATCGTTTATACCATAGAGGTTTGACACTTATTATAGGTATATTAATGATTCCTGGTTTAACAGAGTCGAAATTAGCAACTTTACCAACAATAATTAACTTCGATTCACTATGCGTTAAAATAGTTTTGACAGTGCTGGCATTTAAGGTGGGGTATATAGGAATGGATACATGCCCTGTCATCATAATAGCAATATCGCTCATTACCCAATGCGCACAATTTAAAGATAATAAGGCGATATGGCTTTGCTTGGGTAGCTTGTATTTTTTAATAGCCGAGGCTATTTTTCTAATTTCTTCACCAGCCTGTTTGTAAGTGTATTTAACAACCTTATCTTGTAGCGGTTGGATTAAAAAATCTTTATCAGGACTTGTTTTTTCCCAATATAAAAAGGCTTCAAGGTGTGAATTATAATTTTTCATAATTTTTAGGGTTATAAGTAACTCAGCCACCATTTATCTTTGTTATTGGTTTTGTAAATCATATATTTTTTGCACCATGGAAACAGTAGGAAAATTACACCTACCCAAACCAAATAAACTACATAAAGCGGATAACCATAATCGATTAATTTGGCATTTGAAAAAACATCGGCGCTTAAGATCATGTTTTCCCAATTTCCTCCAAAAATTAAAATTCCAATAATTGCAAATATGTGAATTACAAAAACATGTAAAAAATAATAGAAGAGAGGGACTCTTCCAAAAACCAGGAAAAAAGATGTCAATTTGTTTTTTGTATTTTCAAAAAAATACAAAAAGAGTAATGATGGCCCCATTGTAATTAACAAAAAGGCAAGTGAAGGCGGGTACTTTGTTACATTGAAAAAAGATAAAAATGTATAAATACCATTTCTTTGTGTGGACCAAGGAACCAGATCACCATAAATGTTAGTGCCTCTTAAAATAAAGAATAAAACTAAAGAACCAAACCCCAATCGCAATAACCATTTTTTACGTAGAGTAATGTCAAAATCTTTTTGATAGAGCGAGCCAAAAACATAACCTAAAGCCATCAAACCTACCCATGGAATTACAGGATACATAAACCCAAATAGCGCAAATATTTTTACTGGTAAAACTTGTTGTTGATGTAAGAGATACCAGACAATAGAAGTAAAACTGGTGCCCTGCAGGGTAATATCATCTAATAAATTATGGGTGGCAACCAACAGAATACCAATAATTAATATCACTTTTTTGGGTAAAAAGATCAGAAAAGATAAACAAACCATACTAAAACCAATAGCCCAAATTACCTGAAGTATTGGAAAACTATAAGTTAGATCGAAGGTCCAAATCAAATTATTAACAAATATTTCTAAAAAAATAAGCCAAATACCACGTGTGAATAAGAATTTAAAAAGCTCGGGTTTCTTTTTTTTACTGCCGTACAACATGGCCGAAGTACCGGCTAAAAACACAAATACTGGTGCACAATAATGCGTAATAAATCTGGTAAAGAATAAAAAGGGTGTTGTAGTTTCTAAGTTGGTGGGGTCAATAAAAAATGAACCATAATGAAAATAATCTCGCACATGATCTAAAGCCATTATAACCATTACGACACCTCGTAATAGATCAATAGATTCTATTCTAGTTGATTTTAATAATGTCATATTAATTTGATTAGTTGATTTTGAAATAACATTGATTGTATCCTATTACATGCCGTGTCAAATTCTCTTGCTCTAGGTTTCTGCCCGTAAGAAAGAAAACAAGTGAGTAAAAATAAGATGCCTATTTTTTTCATACTTTTTATTTTTATATTAATTGAGTAAATATTATTAGTATCACTTCAACTTCATGAGTAAATAGGAAAATATCATGGCATTCATTTTGGCCCTTTGGTCGTTAGTAGATGACCCTGCATGACCCCCTTCTATATTTTCATAATAATATGTTTTGTAGCCCATATCATTCATTTTGGCTACCATTTTTCGAGAATGTCCGGGGTGTACTCTGTCATCACGGGTAGAAGAATAAAAGAAGACCTCGGGATAGTTCATACCTTTTTTTAGATTATGATAAGGTGAATATTTTTTAATGTATTCCCACTCTTCTGGGATATCAGGGTTTCCGAACTCGCCCATCCAACTAGCGCCTGCCAATAGTTTGTTATAGCGTTGCATATCTAACAAAGGTACTAAACATGCTACTGCATTGTACAATTCAGGTCGTTGTGTAAAAGCAACACCAACTAATAAACCACCATTACTTCCTCCCATTACACCTAAATGTTTTGATGTCGTAACTTTTTTAGAGATGAGGTCTTCGGAAACGGCATATAAATCATCAAACACATTTTGTCGTTTTTCTTTTATGCCATCTTGGTGCCATTTTGGGCCATATTCACCGCCCCCTCTAATATTTGCCAATACAAAAACACCGCCATTCTCTAGCCACGATACGCCATATGTTGCCGCGTAAAAAGGAGAGATCGAAACTTCAAATCCACCATAGGCATATACCAAGGTTGGGTTGGTGCCGTCATTTTTCATGCCCTTTGCAGACACCATAAAATATGGAACTAGGGTGCCATCTTTCGATTTTGCTTTGTGTTGTTTTACTTCGTATTTGCTGGCATCAAAAAATTCGGGCAATGATTTATAAACTTTAGATGTGTTGTTACTTGCATCGGCTGAATACAAAGTGGTTGGTGTTATAAAGTTTGCAAAACCAAAGAAATACTTATCTGATAAATCACTGGTTGCTGCAATGAAAATAGTGCCAAAATCAGGTGCTTTTACTTTTTCATTAACCCATTTACCATCATTGAAAGAATAGATGAGTAATTGACCAGTAACATTGGTCAATAAATTGAGAAGTAACTTATTTTTGGTAGTTGAAACCCCTGAAATACTCGAAAATTCATCAGGTTCTATAATCACTTTAATTTTCTTATTCCCTTTTAAAAGTTCTTTAAAATTGAGACTTAATAGTGTGCCCGTTTTATAGGTTTTGTTATTTACTTTCCAAACGGATTTTAATTGAAGAATCAATTGATTGTTTAAAATAGTTTTTAAATCACCATCATCTGGAATGTCTAATTTTATGATTTTGTTATTTATCCAGACCAATGAATGGCTTGAAAAAGTTGTCAAATATCGACCAACCATAATATAAGATTGTGAACCATCACGTAAAATATAACCAGAGGTACTACCTGCATCAGTAGATTCTCCTTCATAAATAAGTTGTGCATCTTTTAAATCAGTCCCACGTTTCCATAATTTGACTTGTCTTGGATAGCCAGAAGTAGTCATGGTGCCTTCTCCAAAATTGGAAGAGACAATCAAGGTGTTTTTATCTACATAACTAGCAGAACCTTTTGATTCTTCAATAAAAAATCCATTTTCTATGAATTGCTTTTTATTTACATCAAATTCTTTGGTAACTACAGCGTCGCCGCCGCCTTTGGAAAGTTTAATTAAAAAACGGTTATAATCTGGATATAATCCACTACTTCCTTTATACACCCATTTAATACTGTCTTTTTTTGAAAGTGCATCTATATCAAGTAGCGTTTCCCAAACTGGGTTGCCGTTGGTATAGTTGCTTAATAAGCTTCTTCGCCAAATACCTCTAACATGGTCTTTGTCTTTCCAAAAATTATATACGAAGTCTCTATGAATAGTAGGATATGCAATTCGTTCAGAAGAATTGTATATCTCCAAACTCTTATCATAAATTTGTTGATAATCTTTTTCTTTACTTAATTCTTCGAGGGTAGCTTTGCTTTGAGTTTTTGCAAACTCCAATGCTTTTTGCCCATCCACTTCTTCAAGCCATAAATAGGGGTCATTCGTATCGTGGGTTTGTGCGGTTGTTTTTAGATTAGCTATAAATAATAATGTAAAAACGAATAGTATTAGTTTAATTTTTTTCATATTGTTTGTTCTTATTTGTTTTATTTGAAGGTACTTGTTTTAGATTTAAAAAAGGACTTATTAATAAAAACCAAAAGTTTTGTTTTTTAGGCGAATCAAATTCGGTTAAACCAAATGTAATATCTTCAACAGGCTTGTGTTTAAACGTACCAAATAACCTATCCCAAAAAATAAAAATATTGGACTACCTAATAAATTTGGGGCTATTTTATTAAGCCGCTTTTTTAATAAAGCGGCTTGATCAAATTTGTCCTAAATTTATTAGGTAGTCCATAAAATCCGGTCAACACTAATCAGGGAAGTTCAGTAGTCCACTTGTTCGTTGGTCTGACATACTCACAAAGATAAAAATTTTTAGAAGCTAAAGCGAGATGCACTAAAGTGCATAGTTTTAACTATTTTTGAGACCACTAAAATTAGTATAGATGTCGTGATAATAATGAATCTCCAAAAATTTTAGAATTCTAATAAGTATACCTATCTTGTTCCGGAGTTTTTAGTGACCGAAGAGTAATCTATAAAAAATTACGGTAAAATAAAAAATAAGAAATGATTTCGTTTTTACTATCTATTATTGTTTTGATTGCGGGTTATTTTACCTATGGTAAATTTATTGAAAAAATTTTCAAAGTGGATCCAGATCGTAAAACTCCTGCCATTGAATTAAGAGATGATATTGATTTTATACCATTGCCTACCTGGAAGGTTTTTATGATTCAATTTTTAAATATTGCTGGCTTAGGCCCTATATTTGGAGCAATTGCAGGTGCAATGTTTGGCCCAGCTGCTTTTCTTTGGATTGTATTGGGTAGTATTTTTGCAGGCGCAGTACATGATTATTTTTCGGGCATGTTATCCATGCGCCACGGAGGATTGAGTATTAGCGAGGTAGTAGGTATCTATCTAGGTAATAATGTAAAGAACATCATGCGTTTTTTTACAGTTATTCTATTAATTTTTGTAGGAACTGTTTTTTTGGTTGGCCCTGCAAAAATAATTGATGGAATGACAGGAAATATTTGGAATGTTTGGGGCTGGGTGTCAATTATTTTAGTGTATTATGTACTGTCTACTTTACTTCCAATTGACAAACTAATTAGTAAGTTGTACCCAATATTTGGAATGGCTATGCTGCTAATGGCCATAGGATTGTTCCTAGCATTGATTTCAGGAGAATATCAAATCCCTGAAATTGTACCAGCAAATTTAATAAATATGACTACAGACCCAGATGCAACCCCTATTTTTCCAATTCTTTTTGTTACCATTGCCTGTGGTGCCATTTCTGGTTTCCATGCTACACAATCACCTTTAATGGCTCGATGTATTAAAAATGAAAAACTTGGTAGGAAAATATTTTTTGGTGCAATGATAACCGAAGGAATCGTTGCTTTAATATGGGCAGCGGCTGCCATGACTTTTTTTGGTAATGTAGAGGAATTAAATGTGGCAATGATTGCCAATAACAATAATGCAGCTTGGGCAGCAAATGAAATATCACTTAATATGTTGGGTAAATTTGGAGGTATTTTAGCTTTATTAGGTATTGTTGCAGCCCCAATTACATCTGGGGATACTGCTTTTAGATCAGCGCGATTGATTTTAGCAGATGTTTTTAAATCCAACCAAAGAAATATAAAAAATAGATTCTATATTAGCTTACCATTATTTGTGATAGCATTTGCGCTTACACAAATAGATTTTGGAATTATTTGGCGCTATTTTGCTTGGAGCAACCAAACCTTAGCCACAGTTGTACTCTGGACCATTACGGCATATTTAATTTATGAGAATAAGGCTTACTGGGTAACATTGATACCGGCTGTTTTTATGACAATGGTTTGTAGTACTTATATTTTAATATCCCCAGAAGGATTTCAATTGTCCAGTACTATTGCTTATTTAGGAGGAACCTTAATTACTATAGGTATTACTATTTTATTTTGGGTGTATGCAAAACAGAAGAAAAAAAAATTTATAAGCTCATGACACGAGCATGTTAAAAGTTTTCTCACCTAAGGGAATAGCCTGCGCCCAACTTAATTGGGTGACTAGCCCGCCTGCCGGCGTTGCAGGTATCGAACCTGCCTACGGCAAGCATGCAGCATGTATTACCTATAAAAATTAAAATTTAGACACTTGAAAAACAAACTCTTTTTTTAATTTTCTATTATTCACTTTATAGTTAATAAATATCTTGATAAATAATAAACAGCACTTCAAAAGAGGTCATTAATATTATTAAATTGTAGAGATTTTAGTCTATCATTTTGGCTTTAATTTATTTAACTAATAGATCGATGAAAAAATTACTAATTTTAGTCTTGGCATGTATTTCAATAGGATTGTTCGCTCAAGAATCTACAAGTGTTTTCAAAGTAAAAAATTTTAGTACTTATGATGATTCTCAAGCTACTTTTTTAGCAGACAATAAGGTAGCTTTCACTTCATCAAATGGTTTAGCTTTAGATAAAAATAAATTTTCTATTAAAACTTTTCTAGAATCACACGGAGATGAGTTTACTGAAGATAATGAACTCTTAGCAGCAAAAATATTACTTAAAGATGTCAATTCTTTCAACGATAATGGGATGGTTTCTTATTCCAAGGATGGAAAGACTGTTTTCTTTAGTGTCAATAGAAAAATAAAGAATAGTAAAAATAAAAACGATACTGAAATTAAAATAAAAAAAACTATTAACCTTCAATTATTTAAGGCAAGTGTAAATAAAAACGGTGCATGGGTAAATATAGAAATGTTACCTTTTAATAGCAGTCGTTTTTCTACCGGCCAACCCGCTTTAAACAAGGATGATACAAAACTCTATTTTGTATCTGACGGACCTGAATCATTGGGTAGAACAGATATATTTGTTGTTGATTTACACAAAGATGGAACCTATGGTAAACCTGTAAATTTAGGTCCAAAAATCAATAGTAAAGATCGCGAAATTTTTCCATTTATTGACAAAAATAATTTGCTGTACTATGCATCAGATATAAGTAATAAGAAAGGAGATTTGGATGTTTTTGTAAGTAAAATATTTGAAAATACAATATCTACACCATTAAAAACTAAAGAGCAATTAAATATTGTAATAGGTGAAACTACTTATATTATTGATGACGGAAAAAATATAGGATATTTTTCTTCTAACAAACAAATGGTTAATAAAATTAGTGATCTTTATACAATTGTAGATCCTTCCCTTTTGCATATTAACTGCGAACAAGAAATCTTTGGTATTGTTAAAAATATTGATACTAATAAAATGCTACCTAACGTAAAAATTATATTATTCGATAAGAATAATAATAAACTATCATCTTTAATTTCCAACGAAAAAAATGCCTCTTTTAGTTTTAAACAGTCTTGTAATACAAGCTATAAATTAAAAGGCTACTTAGAAGGTTATTTAATTGGTGAACTTAATATAAAAACGGTTAATGATTTAAATGCTAGGCCCTTAAAAGTTGTAATGCACATGAGCTTAGATCCTAGTACAGAGCGTGATTTACCTGTGGCTATAAATGAAAATGATGTTGAAAAAACTCAAGTTTTTAAATCAAATAACAGTCCTATTCTTAGTTCCTATTACGATTTTAATAGTGATAATCTAATATACACTGTGCAAATTGGAGCGTTTGAGGGAAAGGCAGAAACAAGTAAATTTATCGAATTATCAAGTTTATTTAATCATCTTTATAACGACGGGCTTAATAGATATTTTTCTGGTGTTTTCGAATTGCGTTTAGATGCAATAAATTACATGAATCTATTAAAAAAGAATGGTTATCATGATGTTTTTATCGTTGGTCTAAAAGGGGAAAAGAGAATTAATATAAAACTTTTATAACCACGTTAATACTAAATAAATATGCACAAGAGATGAAATAATTGTATTGCTTTTAGATGAGTTTGTTTTAATCTCTCTAGGTCTATTGAATCTGCATATTGTGCCAAATAATCAATTTTTATTATGAAATGGAAAGGCAAACGACAAAGTTCAAATATAGAAGATCGAAGAGGGAGGTCTGGGTCTAGTTCAGGGCGTGGCGGATTTAACCCTAATTTAATTGTTCCGTTGGTTAGAATTCTTTTTTCAAAAACAGGATTAATCATAGTAGGTTTATTTCTGGCATTTTCACTTATAACAAGCACTAATCCACTCCGGTTTTTGGGTCAATTTTTTGTAGGAGACAATAATCAATCTGAAGCTTCCTCACCATATAAAGGCAATGCTAATGAAAATGAAATGGCCGATTTTAGTGCTACTATATTGGCAAGTACAGAAGATGTGTGGAATGAAATTTTAGATAATTATCGCGAGCCTACTCTTGTAATTTTTACCGGAACTGTTGTATCTGCATGTGGTACTGCATCAAGTGCTACAGGGCCTTTTTATTGTCCTGGTGATGAAAAATTATATCTTGATTTGAGTTTTTTTCAAGATATGGAACGCAAACTAAATGCTTCAGGTGACTTTGCTCAGGCCTATGTAATTGCTCATGAAGTTGGTCACCATATTCAAAATATTATGGGTATTACCAATAAAGTACAAAGCCTTATGGGTAAAATGAGTAAGACCGATTACAATAAATACTCTGTTAGACTAGAGTTACAAGCTGATTTTTTTGCCGGAGTATGGGCGTTTCACTCACAAAAAAAGACTAAAATGATGGAAGAGGGAGATTTAGAAGAAGCATTAAACGCGGCATTTGCTATTGGAGATGATCGTTTACAGAAACAATCAACTGGAGTAGTAGTGCCAGATTCATTTACGCATGGCACTTCTAAACAACGGGTAAAATGGTTTAAAAAAGGATTCGCTACTGGAGATATTGAGCAAGGAGATACCTTTAATGCCAATCCTCTTTAATGTAAAATATTTTCCTTTAAGGGAAATAGCTATTTGGGTTAAATTATGACCAATACTTAATTATGAAACACAAATTTACAACGTAATCCCAATGGCAATCTGAACAATTCTAAACGGTGGTCGTATTTAAAAGTAAGTAATTTTAACAACATCGTTTCCTATTGAAAATTCATTCCTATTTATTAACTTTGTAAACGCTAAAAAATCTAAACAGAATTTTTAGCGTTTACATATTTTCCCAACCAATTAAAACATAAAAAACTGTGCCTTTTTTAAATAAAATAAATATAATAAAAAGAAGATTTTTTACGGCCTTAACAAAACCATTGAAGAATTCGAATAACCTAGAGTTGTTAAAAGGTATTCCTAAAGATGCAAGGCTTAAAATTTTAATAACTAGGCCAAATCATAGGTTAGGTAACCAACTCTTAATCACACCTCTAATTCAAGAAATTGAATTAGAATTCCCAAACTGTAAAATTGATTTAATTGTTAATGGAACTCTCTCCGAGCAGTTATTTACCAACTTTGAATGTATAGACCATATAATTCCACTTCCAAAAAAACCTTTCAAACACCTTTTGAGTTATACATCTAAGTGCATGCAACTATTATCCAAAAAATATGATATCGCTATTGTTGGATGTGAAGACTCTTCTTCAGGTAAGATATTTGCCAAACTATCGAGAGCTAAGTTCAAAATCATAAATTCAGATAATACAAACAATATCAATAAACCTTTGCATATAGCTAAATATCCTATTTATAATTTCAAAAAAGCTTTGAACCAAAATGACGATTTAATCAACTATGATTATGCAAGGCTCTCCATTAAACTATCTAAAGAAGAAAAAGAAAAAGGAGCAGAAATAATCAATAGCTTTTTTAATAATAAAAAAACAGTGATTAGTATTTTTACATTTGCAACAGGTTCAAAATGTTACTCTAAAGACTGGTGGAGTGAGTTTTATAATATGCTAAAAACTAAATTTCCAGAATCTAATATCTTAGAAATTTTACCTATGGAAAATGTTTCACAAATTGACTTCAAAAGCGAACATTTTTATGGTAGAGATCTTAGAGAAATCGCAGCTATAATGGAAAATTCAGATGTGTTTATTGGTGCCGACAGCGGAATGATGCATTTATCAGCTGCTACAAACACCAATACTATAGGTCTTTTTGATATAACCGACACAAATATTTATGAGCCATATGGACGAAAAAATCGTTCAATTAATACTACAAAGACTACTAAGAATGAAATTATAGAAATAATTTCAAATCTATCTTTTTATAACTAATGTATGTTCGAAAATAAGCATTCTATAAAGAAAGGGTTTGATTCACTCTATAGAACCAAACCCTTAAATATTTTAAAACCACTTTTTATTATAAAAGTGCATTCAATTTATCTGTATATACGTTTTTAGGAGCTACACCAACCTGTTTATCAGCAACTTCACCTCCTTTAAACAACAATACTGTTGGTATATTTCTAACACCATATTTAGCAGCGAATTCTTGATTTGCATCAACATCAACTTTGGCTACGGTTACTTTATCTCCAAAATCATTGGATAACTCTTCAACTATCGGAGCTAACATTCTACAAGGTCCACACCATGCAGCCCAAAAATCAACTAAAACTGGTTTGTCTGATTTTAATACTACTTCTTCAAAAGTAGCATCGCTTACTTCTATTGCCATAATCTATTCTTTATTAAGTTTAATTAAGGCAAAAGTAAAAAATTATTTTGCCATTTTGGATAATTAAAATTTCTTTTTCTTATAGTAGTATCTAAACGAACTATTTAGTGTATGGTCGAAAATAGACGAATTTCAGAAATTGAATTTTTATTAGTGATATTTTTATTGTTTTTTATGAGTTGATGCCTTAGCATCAAGCGATTAAAAAATAATGGAAAGATTGCAATAAAAAACAATTTAGATTTTGTCTATTTCCAACCAGACACTATATTACTTACAATTCTTCTAAAAAACTTGAGAAGCTATGGCTTTTATATTATCGGATTTACCCATAGAATAATAATGCACCACCGGAACACCCGCACCTTTTAATTCTTTCGATTGTGCAATGGCCCATTCTATACCAACCTGCCTTATCGCTTTATTATCTACACATTTTTCAACTTCGTTTACAAGCATATCTGGCAAATTCAACCTAAAAACCTGTGGTAAGATGTTTAAATGTCTTTTTATAGCAATGGGTTTAATTCCCGGAATTATTGGTACATCAATACCAATTTCTTTAGCCGCCTTTACAAAATCAAAATATTTTTTATTATCAAAAAACATTTGTGTTACTATATAATCTGCACCAGCATCTACTTTTTCCTTTAGCTTTCGTAAATCGGATGCCATACTAGGGGATTCTAAATGCTTTTCAGGATACCCAGCTACCCCAATACAAAAATTTGAATTGTACGTAGTTTCAATAATTTCATGCAAATACTTTCCTTGATTCAAATCATTAATCTGGCTTACCAAGTTACTTGCATAGTTATTTCCTTCCTTTTGCGGAATAAAATACGATTCATGTTTCATGGCATCGCCACGTAAGGCCATTACATTTTCAATACCCAAATAGTGACAATCTACCAATACATATTCTGTTTCTTCTTTGGTAAAACCACCACACAAAACATGCGGCACCGGATCTATATCATATTTATGCATCAAACTAGCGCAAATACCAACTGTACCCGGTCGCATTCTGGTAACCTTTTGCTCTAATAAGCCTCCTTCTTTTTTGATATATACTCGTTCTTCTCTAGAAGTTGTAACATCAATAAATGGTGGGTTAAACTCCATTAAAGGGTCTATATTGTCATATAATTTTTGAATATTCTGACCTTTTAGTGGAGGTACGATCTCAAAAGAAAACAAAGTTTTTCCTTTGGCTTTATTTATGTGTTCTGTTATTTTCATTTTTTTATATTAAATCCTGATATGATCTTTATAAACAAACAGGAAATTCTTTTAATCTGCTAAATTAGGTTGTAACCATTTTTTAGCTTTTTCTAAACTTATTCCTTTACGGGATGCATAATCAATTACCTGATCACTTTTAATTTTACCCAAACCAAAATATTTAGAGTGCTCATTAGCAAAATAATACCCGGAAACGGCTGCAGCAGGCCACATAGCCATACTTTCAGTAAGTGTTGATCCAATAATTTTTTCTACTTCCAATAATTCCCAAATAGTTTCTTTTTCTAAATGATCGGGACATGCCGGATATCCTGGTGCGGGTCTAATTCCTTTATATTTTTCTTTGATCAGATCTTCATTTTTTAAACCTTCTTCAACGGCGTAACCCCAATGTTTTATTCTAATTTGCTTGTGCAAATATTCTGCAAAAGCTTCCGCAAACCTATCGGCTATAGCCTGTACCATTATTGCACTATAGTCATCTTCTTTGTCTTTATAACTTTTTGCCAAAGTATCAACTCCAAAAATTGCCACACAAAAAGCTCCCATATAATCGGTTAAACCGGAATCATTTGGCGCTAAAAAATCTGCCAAGGCAATATTAGGCACACCTTGTTTTTTTTGTAATTGCTGACGTAAAGTTCTAAATACAGCTATTTCTTTTCCGTTTTTACGAACTGAAATATCATCATCATTAACCGTGTTTGCTTCAAACAAACCAAAAACTGCTTTTGGTTTTAACAATTGTTTTGCAACAATCAAAGCAATTAATTTTTGAGCATCATCATACAATTGAGTTGCCTGTTCCCCTACTTTTTCATCTGTTAAAATATTAGGAAATTTACCGTGTAGATCCCATGAAATAAAGAATGGTTGCCAATCTATAAATGGTATCAAATCTTTTAAAGTTAATTGCTTTAACATTTGCACACCCAATTCTTTAGGTTTAACAATGGTGTTTTCGTTCCAGTTTATCTTAAATTTATTTTCTCGAGCCCTGCCTATGGCTACATACGACTTTGTCTTACCTCTCTTTAAAAATTTTTCACGAAACGCATCATAATCCTTTTTTAAATTTACGACATACTCGTTACCCGTTTTCTTATTCAACAAATCACTAACAACAGTTACTGCCTTTGACGCATCGTTAACATGAACCACTGCATTTTGATATTCAGGGTTTATTTTTACTGCAGTATGTGCTTTTGAAGTTGTTGCTCCACCAATTAACAATGGTACCTTAAAGTTTTGTCTTTCCATCTCTTTGGCTAAATACACCATCTCATCTAATGATGGTGTTATCAAACCTGAAAGGCCAATAATGTCAACATTCTTCTCTTTTGCAGATGCTATAATCTTTTCTGGAGGCACCATTACACCCAAATCTACAATTTCATAATTGTTACATCCCAAAACTACACTTACGATATTTTTACCTATATCATGTACATCACCTTTTACAGTTGCCATTAAAATTTTTCCAAGAGCTTTTTGTTTTTCTCCTTTCTCTGCTTCAATAAACGGATTTAAATAGGCCACAGCTTTTTTCATTACTCTTGCCGATTTCACTACCTGAGGTAAAAACATTTTACCAGCCCCAAATAAATCTCCAACAACATTCATACCAACCATCAAATGCCCTTCAATCACTTCTATAGGTTCTTTTGAAGCCAATCTAGCCTCCTCTGCATCTTCAACAATATAGGCATCAACGCCTTTAACCAAAGCATGTGTTATTCTTTCTTGTACAGTTCCTTTTCGCCAAGTTTCATCTAAAATTTTCTCTTTTTTAGTTCCTTTAACTGTTTCTGAGAAATCTAATAATCGTTCCGTTGCATCGTCTCTTTTGTTTAAAATTACATCTTCAACACGCTCTAATAAATCTTTAGGTATATCATCATATATTTCAAGCATAGCTGGATTTACTATACCCATATTCATACCAGCTTGTATGGCGTGATAAAGAAAAACAGAATGCATGGCTTCACGTACTGTATTATTCCCTCTAAATGAAAAAGATACATTACTAACTCCACCACTTACACTAACATTTGGTAAATTTTTACGCACCCAACGTGTGGCTTCAATAAAATCAATGGCATTTTTTTTATGTTCGTCCATTCCTGTTGCAACAGGAAATATATTTAAATCGAAAATAATATCTTCGGAAGGGAAACCAACTTTTTCAACCAAAATATCATACGATCTTTTGGCTATTTCAATACGGCGATTAAAATTATCGGCCTGTCCAACTTCATCAAAAGCCATTATAATTACAGCAGCACCATATCGTTTTATTTTTATAGCTTGATTAATAAAATTATCTTCTCCTTCTTTTAAGGATATTGAATTCACAACCGATTTACCTTGCACTACTTGTAATCCTGCTTCTATGATATCCCATTTTGAACTATCAATCATTAAAGGCACTCTGCAAATATCTGGCTCAGCGGCAATTAAATTTAAAAAACGAACCATGGCTTCTTTTCCATCAAGCAAACCGTCATCCATATTAATATCGATAATTTGCGCTCCTCCATCTACCTGATGTCTTGCAATTGCCAAGGCTTCATCGAATTTTTCTTCTTTAATCAATCGAAGAAATTTTCGAGATCCTGCAACATTTGTACGTTCACCAACATTTATAAAATTAACATTATCATCAACTACCAATGGCTCTAAACCAGATAATTTCATGTATTTTCTTTTATTACTCACTTTTCTAGTGTTAATTAAGGTTAGCTTTATTTCTCATAATTATTCTCTCATTTAGGCATAAGTACCAATCTTTCTTGGTTTATATTTCTTTGTCAATTCTGCAATAGCAGTAATATGATCTGGTGTAGTACCGCAACATCCTCCTATAATATTGATTAGATCTCTTTTTAAATACTCCTCAATTTGAGCTGCCATTTGTTCGGCAGTTTCATCGTACTCGCCAAAAGCATTTGGTAATCCTGCATTAGGGTGTGCAGAGATTGCAAACTCGGTTTTATTTGCAATTGCTTCTAAATGAGGCTGCAAAAGATTCGCTCCCAAGGCACAATTAAATCCAATTGTTAAAAGTGGAATATGAGATACCGATATTAAAAAAGCCTCTGCTGTTTGCCCTGATAAAGTTCTGCCACTAGCATCGGTTATCGTACCACTCAACATGATTGGAATATCAATACTTCTCTCTGCCTTTACCTCTTCAATAGCAAATAATGCCGCTTTTGCATTTAAGGTATCAAAAACAGTTTCAACAAGTAACAAATCAACACCTCCATCAATTAAGGCTTCTACTTGTTGCTTATAAGCGATTCGTAAATCTTCAAAAGTTACTGCTCTAAAACCAGGGTCATCCACATCTGGAGACATACTTGCTGTACGGTTTGTTGGGCCTATGGAGCCCGCAACAAATCTTGGTTTATTTGGTTCTTTGGCATTAAATTTATCAGCAACTTCTTTTGCAATTTTAGCCGATTCATAATTTAGCTCATAAACCAAATTTTCCATGTTATAGTCTGCCATAGCGATGGTTGTTCCTGAAAATGTATTGGTTTCAATAATATCAGCTCCTGCATCAAAATATTTTCTGTGAATTTCTTTTATAGCCTCTGGCTGAGTTAAGGTTAATAAGTCATTATTCCCTTTTAAAGACGATTTATAATCTTTAAAACGTTCACCTCTATAATCTTCTTCTAAAAAATTATGTTGCTGAATCATCGTACCCATTGCACCATCTAACACCAATATTCTTTCTTTTAAAATATCTTTAATTTCTTTTTTCATTTCCTAATTGTTCAACGCTTGATTTATATCGTTAATAATATCTTCAATATGTTCTAAGCCAACAGAAACTCTTACCAAACCATCGGTAATACTTACCTCCAGTCTATCATTTTCACTTAGCTTATTATGGGTTGTTGATGCTGGGTGTGTCACTATAGTACGGGTATCTCCTAAATTGGCTGATAAGGAACACATTTTAATTCGGTCTAAAAAAGTTCTCCCCGACTCAATACCTCCTTTTACTTCAAAAGCTACAATGTTACCCCCTAACTTCATCTGTTTTTTTGCAACATCATATTGTGGGTGTGACCTTAAAAACGGATGTCTTACCCAATTCACATTGGAGTGGTTTTCTAAAAACTCAGCAACTTTTATTGCATTTTCACAATGTTTATCAACCCTTACTGCCAAAGTTTCTAAACTTTTTGATAATATCCATGCATTAAAAGGAGACATTGCCGGGCCTGTATTACGAGAGAACAAATAAATTTCACGAATTAAATCTTTTTTCCCAACGGCAACTCCACCTAAAACCCTTCCTTGTCCATCAATTAATTTTGTTGCCGAATGCACTACAATATCAGCACCAAATTTAATTGGCTGCTGTAAATATGGAGTGGCAAAGCAATTATCAATCACCAATAATAAATTGTGTTTTTTTGCTATTTTTCCTAATAATTCCAAATCAATAATATCAACAGCTGGATTTGTAGGCGTTTCTGCATACAACATTTTTGTATTTGGTTGGATTATACTTTCAATTTTATCCACCTCATCTACTTTAAAATACGAAGTTTCAATATTCCACTTAGGCAAATACTTAGTAAATAAAGTATGTGTTGAACCAAAAACTGATCTTGCAGAAACAATATGATCTCCACTTTTTAGTAATGCTCCAAAAGTTGAAAATATTGCCGCCATACCCGTTGCAAAGGCATAACCACTTTCTGCACCTTCCATGGCTACCATTTTATCTACGAATTCTGTGGTATTTGGATTGGAAAAACGACTGTATAAATTCTTCTCTTTTTCTTCTGCAAAAGAGGCGCGCATATCTTCGGCGTCATCAAATACAAAGCTCGATGTTAAGTATAAAGGGCTTGTATGTTCGCTAAATTGCGAACGTTTGGTTTGCATTCTTATCGCTTGTGTTTCAAAATGTTTTTTATCACTCATCCTCTATTTGTTAATAGTATTGTTAAAATCATAAAATTCTCACTTTCGTGAAAATGATTATTTGCATAAATACTTACAGGGTTTTTTGAAAACCTTGTAAGAAATTAAACAGCTTTCTCGGTCAATCTTAATATATCTCCAAAAACACCTCTCGCAGTAACTTTTGCGCCTGCTCCAGCTCCTTGGATTACCAAAGGTCTTTCGCCATAAGATTCTGTATATATTTCAAAAATAGAATCTGAACCTTGTACCTGGCCTAAAGAACTATTTTGAGGTACAGAAACTAATTTAACTTCTAAATTACCCTTAGATTTTGATAAGTCACCCGACAATTCTCCAACATATCTCAATACATATCCCTCTTTTTGTTGTTCTTTGATTAATTTATATTCTGCATTTAAATCTTGTAAACGATTTAAAAATTCTGAAGCTGTTCCTTCTCTCAAATTTTCAGGAATTAAATTCTGAATTACCACATCTTCAATTTCATTTTCCAAGTCTAATTCTCTCGCCAAAATTAGTAATTTTCTAGCCACGTCATTACCGCTTAGGTCTTCTCTTGGGTCTGGTTCTGTAAATCCTTTTTCAACGGCTTCAGATAAAATTTCACTAAAATCTTTATCTTCTACAGAATAATGATTAAATAAATAACTTAATGACCCTGAAAACACACCATTAATTTTTGTGATATTTTCACCGGAATGGTGCAATAATTTTATGGTATCAACCAAAGGTAATCCTGCACCTACATTAGTTTCATATAAATAATTTTTTTCATTTTCTTTTAAGGTAACTCTTAAGTCTTTATAGAAAGAAAAATCTATGGTATTTGCAATTTTATTCGAAGACACCAAATCAAAACCATTGTTCACCAATGGTATATAGTTTTGAATAAACGTATTACTTGCTGTATTATCAACAGCTATTAAGTTTTCCAAATGATTCTCTTTGGCATAACCAACCACATCATTTATTGTGAATTCTTGATTAGTTACATGACTTAAGTCATTTTGCCAATTTTTGGATATACCATTTTTATTCAAAAGTAGTTGTTTGGAATTGCTAAGAGCAAAAATATTCAAGTTGATATTTTTTCTTTTTAATATATCTTTTTTGCTTTTTAAGATTTGATCAATTAATGTACCGCCAACCAAACCAACACCAAAAATAGCAATATTGATATTTGTAGAAACCCCAAAGATTTGACCGTGAATTACATTCACCGCTTTGTGTAGGTCTCTCTCTTCCAAAACCAAGCATATATTATCACCTGTTATGGTATTATTAATTAATATTGGCTTTATTTTATTGACTGTTAATGCATTATACGATTTATGAAAATTACTTAAGTTTTGACCGATAATAGAAACAATCGATAGGTTATCTTTTATATAAATCCTATTTACATCTTTTGTTTTTAAATCTATCGCAAACTCTTGTTCTAATATAGCTTTTGCATTTTTTGCATCGGTCGATTCTACAACAAAGCCAATCCCTCTTTCTGAAGAGCCTTGTGAGATTATACTTACATTAATATTTTCTTTGCTTAATGCGGAAAAGATACGTGCATCAACCCCAACTCTCCCCAATAAACCACGACCTTCTAAATTGATTAAGGATACTTTATTTTGCACCGTAACCGAACGAATACCTTTGGTTGTTGCATGTGATTTTATCAATGTTCCTGTACTGTTCTTATCAAATGTATTTAATAATCTTAAAGGAATATTCTTTTCTACTAAGGGGATAATTGTTTTGGCATGTAATATATTCGCTCCAAAATTTGCGAGTTCATTGGCTTCTTGATAAGTGAGTTCTTCAATTTTTTGTGCATTAGAAACCAAATCAGGGTTTGCCGTGTAAATACCATTTACATGGGTGTAGTTTTGTAATTCTGATGCATCTAAAAAACTAGCAATTAATGCAGCTGAATAATTACTGCCGTTTCTACCTAAGGTTGTGGTTTCACCATAAACATTTGAAGCTATAAAACCTGATATTACCTGCAATTTATTTGAATTTAAGCTAAAGTGTTTTATTACATTTTCTTTAGAAACATCCAATAATGGTGTTGCTTCACCAAAGGCATTATCTGTTTTGATCAACTTTCTCGAATCTACAAAATCTGCATCAATACCTCTTTTGTTTAGTAATTTTGTAATAGTTTTAATAGATAATATCTCCCCTTGGGCCAATACTTGGTCTTTAATTTTCTGACTGTAATCTCCCAAAAGTTGTACGCCTTCAAAAATATTTTTTAAAAGTTTGAATTCTTTTTCAAAATTAATTTTTGCATATGGTTCAACTTGATACTTTTTAAATGTTTCAAAATTATCATGATAAGGTTTATTATTTTTAGCATTCTCTAATATTTGTTCTAAAATATCAGTAGAATTTCCTCTTGCTGATAGTACCAAAGCAAATTTTTCTTGTGATGCTACTTTATCCTCAATAATATCTAAAACACTTTGTAAACCGTTTCCATTTGCCAAGGATTTTCCACCAAATTTTACAATTTTAATTTTTTCGTTTTGGAAGTGTTTGGTTTTCGGCTGTTCAAAAACAGCGTGTAAAATATTGGTCAATTGGTCAAATTCGATTAAAAAAGCATCATGTCCATGAATAGATTTTATCTCTTGATAACTATTTGGCACTCCAGCTTCGGTTAATAATTTTTGTGTTTCTTTATTTTCACTGGGAACAAAAAAGAAGTCAGAATCAACCCCAACCTGAAAAATATTCGCTTTAATCAAACTTGCAACTTCATTAAATGAACCTCTATTTCTTGTTATATCAATAGAACTCAATAAATGGTTCATCATTTTATAGGTTTGTAAAGTAAATCTATTCTCTAATTTTTCACCGTGATATAGCAACCAGCTTTCTGTATTGAAATTTCCCTGTTCTTTATTCTTCGTGCGATTAAATTTCTCTTTAAAGGAATCTGCTGTTCTATAAAAGAGCATAGCCATCATTCTCGCATCATGTACTGGTTTACTCGAATTTACTAAGATTTGCTGTTGGGTTTTGTTGTGTGCCAAAATCCAATCCGATGCTTTCCAATCGGAAGCAACAGGAATCAAATTTTGAATTAGTTCAGGAAATAATACTGCCATTTCCCATGCTATTCCACCACCTAATGAGCCTCCAATGGCCGCATACAATCTATTTACATCTATAAGTTGAAGGCTTAACCCAAATAGTTTTGCAATATCTCTCGCTGTAAAATCTTCATAATTTTCAATAAAATTCTCTGGTTTTTCATCATAACCGTTCCCTGGAATATTAAAAGCGATTATTGTAAATTTATTGGTGTCTATTAATTTACCCAAACCTATCAAAGAGTTCCACCAACCTGTTTCTCCAGCAACATTTGAATTACCTGTTAAGGCATGGTTTACCAACACTATTGGTGCTGTATGCAATTTCTGACCGAATAATTGATAAGACAATTCAAAATTCGAATAAAAATATCCTGATTCTGTCGTGAAATTTTTTAAATTGATATATTCTAATTTGTTTTTCAATTTTTCTTTTTTTAATTACCTCTACATTAAATAATTAGATATTTATTGCAATTGAACTATTAATAAAGAAATTGATATAAAAAAGATTTTAATTACTTGAGTAATTAATTGTGAGTTATCTTCCCAAATCGGTAGAATTTAGCACCTTCTTTAAAGAAGTAAAGGGTTGCTAAGGCTTCAATGGGTCTAATCCCTCGGCCTTTCTTAATAACAATTTCATAAATTAAATGAACTTTTGCAAAGTAACGTATTAATTTAATTTTTTACAACAATTTCTATCTATAATTACATACATCGCAAAAATAATGTAGTTATTGTAATGTATTTCTTTCTAAACTAATATCTGATTGGAAAATTTATTCAATGCTTTTTATGGTCAGATTTTAAATCTTATTTGCCAACTTACAGAAAAATCAATGCATAAAATTACATTTAAGAGTTATCTTTATGTCGTTTTTACCCTATATTAATTCTTTTGTGAATAAAAGGTATTAAACCCCAGGGCAAGCCCTGGACCCATTAATAGGAATCGACCCAAGGGTCGAGGTATTAACCAAGATCCCGCTAGATACTGAAACAAGTTCAGTACAAAAAGCGGGATTAGTTCGACTAACTAAAAAATTGAAATTAATTTTTTAGAGTCTCACGAATAAATGTGTTTAACCTATTTCAAATCAAGAAAATTTTATCACAATTTATGGCTTAAAAAAGTTTTTTGAATTTAATAAAAAGATGTATATTTGCACCCGCCTATTTTGACAGGCAACCTATTAATAAAATTAATAAAGCGAAAAACATAAATTTATGTATGCAATTGTAGAGATAGCAGGGCAGCAATTTAAAGTAGCAAAAGACCAAAAGGTATTTGTACATCGTTTGCAAAATGAAGAAGGTTCAAAAGTTTCTTTTGACAATGTTCTTTTAATGAATGATGGAAAAATCACTGTTGGCGCCCCAGCTATAAAAGGTGCAGTAGTAACTGCAAAAATACTTAGTCACCTAAAAGGTGATAAAGTAATCGTTTTTAAAAAGAAACGAAGAAAAGGATACAGAGTAAAAAATGGCCATCGTCAATTTTTAACTGAAATTCAAATAGAAGGTATTTCAGTGAAAGCTCCGGCAAAAAAGGCAGCTCCTAAAAAAGAGGTAAAGCCAGCTGAAGATGTTAAAAAACCAGTAGTAAAAAAAGCTACAGCTCCTAAAAAAGCAGCTCCTAAAAAGACGGCCGCAAAAAAAGAAAGCACAAAAAAATAATTTAATCATTTAAAAATTTAGATCATGGCTCATAAAAAAGGAGTAGGTAGTTCTAAGAACGGTAGAGAATCCGAATCGAAAAGATTAGGTGTTAAAATATTTGGAGGTCAAGGTGCTATCGCTGGTAACATTTTAGTTCGTCAAAGAGGTACAAAACATCATCCAGGTGAAAATGTATATATGGGAAAAGACCATACATTACACGCACAAGTTAATGGTATTGTAAAATTTACTAAGAAAAAAGATAATAGATCTTACGTTTCTATTGAACCAATAGAAGCTTAATATTTATTCTTATAATAAGTAGAACCCTTACAAAATTTGTAAGGGTTTTTTTATGAGATGACGTTTTTTTAAATACTTAATTCATTTTTCTTTACATTCGTAAAAATTTAATCCATAACCTTGAGCACATTAAAACGGTTTTTAAAAGACACAATCATTTACGGAATTGCTGCCGTTTTACCCAGGGCAATCAACATCATTTTAGTAAAACTACACACCAATTCTTTAAGCTCAGATAAATACGCCGAAAATACTATATATTTTGTATATGCAGCGTATTTCAATGCATTACTCACCTATGGTATGGAAACTGCTTTTTTTAGGTTTTTTACCAAAGAAAAAAATAAAGGCAAAGTAATCTCCACCTCCTTTATTAGCATATTATTCACGACCTTATTATTTTTGATAATCACACTGTATTACAGTGAGTCAATAGCATCATTTTTAGGTTTTACTAACCCCTTATACTTTCAAATTCTAATTTTGGTCACCGTTTTTGACACTTTAGTCGTTATACCCTATGCTTATTTAAGGGTAAGTAACAGGCCGATAAAGTTTGCATTTTTTAAAATTCTCAATATTTCAATTTACGCCTTTTTTAATTTATATTTTTTGGCTTATATACCATATGCCTTAAAAAATAAAAAATATGTACCACAATTAATTTTAGATCATTTTGATCAAAACGTTTTGGTTGTTTATATATTTATTGCCAGTTTAATTGCCAGTGCAACCACCTTTATACTGTTACTGCCAATAGTACTAAAACTCAAATGGTCATTTGATAAAAAATTACTCTATAAAATGTTAAATTATGGATTGCCTATATTAATCAGCAGTATAGCATATGTTACAAATGAAAACCTAGACAAACTACTAATAGATAAATATTTAGGAAAAGAACAAATGGGTATTTATGCCGCAAGCTATAAATTAGGTGTATTTATGACGCTTTTTATCTTGGCGTTCAGATTAGGAGCTGAACCCTTTTTCTTTAATAAAGCCAATGATAAAAATGCCAAAGAAATCTATGCGAAAATACTGGTTTGGTTTACCATTATTGGCACTTTCTTTATGCTAATTATTATTGTTTTTATTGACAATTTCGCCAATATTTTATTGGGTAAAGAAGAATATTTTCAAGCTTTATTTATTGTTCCAATAATTTTATTGGCCAATTTATTTTTAGGCATCTATTATAATTTATCGGTATGGTTTAAGTTGACGGATAAAACCAAATACGGTATGTATTTTTCTCTGGTTGGCGCAATTATTACCATTTGGATTAATATTGTATTTATCCCAAAAATTGGATTTATGGCATCGGCAATAGCAACCTTATCAGCATATTTTTTTATGACTATAGCATCCTATTATTACGGCAAAAAACATTATACTATTCCTTATAACATCAAAAAAATATTTACATACATAATGCTTTCCATTGGTTTGTCTTATTTCTCTTTTACAATCTTTAGAGGCAATATAATATTGTCAATTGTATTTGTATTTGGGTTTGTAGGTTTTACTTTATGGAATGAAAAAAATGAAATTAAACAAATTTTAAAAAATGGAAATTAAAATAATTAATAAGTCCAATCACCCTACTCCAAGTTATGAAACCACGGCATCTGCAGGAATGGATTTACGAGCAAATTTATCAGTATCTATTACATTAAAACCTCTGGAAAGAGCCATTGTAAAAACAGGTTTATACATTGCTCTACCTGAAGGGTTTGAGGCTCAAATTAGACCTAGAAGCGGTTTGGCTGCAAAACACGGCATTACAGTTTTAAATGCACCAGGAACAATTGATGCAGATTACAGAGGTGAAATTGGTGTGATATTGGTGAATTTATCTAACGATAATTTCTCAATAAATAACGGCGATAGAGTGGCTCAAATGGTAATTGCAAAACACGAACATACTAAATGGCATGAAGTAAACGTTTTAGATGAAACTAAACGCGGAAAAGGCGGTTTCGGAAGCACAGGAATTTAACAATGACATATGACGAGTATCTCAAATTGTGATACCCAAGGAAATGATTATTGGCGAACAGCATGTGTCACCTATAAAGATTAAAAATTAGACACATGAAAATAATTAGCTTAATACTTTTTTTTACTTTTTTTTACGGGTATAGTCAAAATGAAAATATAGACTATGTACAAAACATAGCAGATGATGCTTGTGATTGTATTGCACAAATTAATACAGAAACGAATACAAAGAACAAGGCGATTAAAAATTGTATAGCTTCTTCCATTGTAAGTAATTTGAAAACAGATGTAAATAAAACTGAAAAAGATATCTCTGAAATTCAATTAGAAAATAAAGGTTATAGAAAAATAGAAGCGTATTTGGTTGAAAATTGTGACGCCTTAAAACAATTATCATTTACTGAGAATAAAGATTTTAATCATGCAAATTCAGGAAATGTTTTGGCACAATTAGCCTATGACGATGGTTTGGAATATTTAGATGAGAATAATTATGAAATGGCTATTACAAAATTCACCAAAGCTATTGAGATAGATCCTAAATTTGCCTTTGCATGGGATAATTTAGGCGTTTCTTACAGAAAAACCAATCAATATCAAGAAGCTATAAAAGCCTATAAAAAATCTTTGCAAATAAATCCTAATGGTAGATTACCATTGATGAATATTGCTGTTACTTACAATTTGAATAAAGAATTTGATGCTGCAATTTTATATTATAATAAATTTATAAATATCTACAAAGACGATCCTGAAGGATATTATGGTTTAGGTCTTATTTTATATACCAATAATCAGCAAGAAGCTGGACTTGACAATTTAATTCATGCATATACTATTTATGCCAAACAAAATTCACCTTACAGAGCCGATGCTGCAAAAAAAATTGGATACATGTATAACGATCTAAAAAATCAAAATAAAATGGAGGTCTTTAATAAAGTGGCAAGTAAATACAATTTACAAATACAAAACAACTAGCTCACCCAAATTATTAATTGATAAAAATTAACCCGGATTAACCCGGATTATTTATTTGTTTTCTATTTCAAAAATTCTATCAATTTTTTGCATAGTTTCATTTGGAACAAATCTTTTTGCGGCTAAAATCATACCAAAAACAATAAAAAATATTCCTAAAAGCTGATGTATCTTTCTTAGAACAACTGGTGTCAGTTTTGATTTTAATTGTTTTGCTGCAATAATTTTTATTGTATCAATAATTAAATAACTAGCAATAACAATCGCAAAATATCGAAATATCTTAAAGGCTTCCATTTGAAAATTTGAACTTACCGCAATAACAATGGCCAACCAAAAAATCAAGACGCCAATATTGATAAAATTTAAAAAAAAACCTTTTATAAATAGTCCAAAATAATTAATATTTTCTACAATTACCAAGTCTTTATCTGTGACAACTTTTTTAGACTTTTTATAGAACACCGTAAACAATCCAAAAACAATCAATAACAAACCTCCAATTAAAAATATTCTAGGGTCGTCTTTAATTTTTCCTAATAGTGTAACACTACCAAAATAAGCAATTATAATAAAAATAATATCGGCAAGTACCACTCCAAAATCAAAAATAATAGCTGCCCTAAACCCCTTAGTAATACTGGTCTCAATTAATGTAAAAAAAACAGGCCCAACCATAAAGGCCAATGCCAAACCTAATAAAACAGCATTGACATATTCGTTAATCATTGCCTCTATTTATTTTAAACATCATCAAAATCAATTTTAATGGTAGCAGTGGTTGGATGTGCTTGACAAGTTAAAATCAACCCTTCTTCAATATCATCTTCATCGAGAATTGTATTCTTTTCCATAACCGCCTCACCTTCTACAACCTTAGCCAAACAGCTACTACATATGCCTCCCTGACAAGAATAGGGAGCATCCAGATCGTGAGCTAAGGCAACATTTAAAATAATTTCATCGCGTCGCATCTCTAAGGTTGTTTCCTCCTCATCTAAAATGATGGTAATTTGAGCATTACCACTTAAATCTGAATTAACCTCTTTTTTAACGGATGTGCTGGAAAACAACTCAAAATGAATCACCTCTTTATCCACTCCTTTTTTTAGTAGCGTCTCCTTAACCAAGTCAATCATTTCTTCAGGGCCACAAAGAAAGAATTCATCGAATTTAACCCTATTGTATTTATGTTTTAAAATGTCATTGACTACCTTTAAATTAATTCTACCAAAATAAGCTTTATCACTTATTTTTTGGCTAAATACATAATGTACCTCAAACTGATCTTTATAAGAAATAGCCAAGGCATCAATTTCACTTTTAAATATTGTTTCATCGGATGATTTACTTCCATAAATCAAAACAAATTGACTCTCTTTTTCGGTTTCCAATACCGTTTTTATCATAGATAAAACCGGGGTAATTCCGCTTCCAGCAACAAAAGCCAAATATTTTTTTTTGTTATTAACCGAGGTGTTCAATACAAATTGACCCTCTGGTGCGGCAACCTTCAGCACATCACCTACTTTAAGCAGATTATTCGCATAAATCGAAAAAATACCTTTTTTTACTTCTTTTATTGCTACTCTTAATTCTTTACTGTTTGGCGAGGAACAAATAGAATATGCCCTTCGTAAGGCTTTTCCGTCAAACTCTTTTTGAATGGTAATATACTGGCCAGGAATAAAGTTAAATTCACTTTTTGCTTTATCGGGAATATCAAATACTATCGAAACAGCATTTTCGGTTTCTTTTGTAACTTCTTTTATTGGAAGATTATAAAATACTGACATTTATATATATTTAGCGTGCAAAAATACGATAAGATTTTACAAATTCTTACCCTCTACCCCTTTGAAATTTCATCTGAAAGCTCATTTTCATCTTCTTTTTGATACGGAAAAAATCGTTTTAATTTTTTACCTGCCTCTAAAATTCCAAGTCTCAAACCATTAACTTTATTTCCTTTAGTAAATTCACTTGTAACTGTATTCTTT
Source organism: Flavobacteriaceae bacterium (assembly GCA_021647985.1). GTDB lineage: Bacteria > Bacteroidota > Bacteroidia > Flavobacteriales > Flavobacteriaceae > Lutimonas. The sequence goes on from JAKITQ010000025.1 coordinate 30,586, forward strand.
ACACTTTCCCAAAAATCATCAGGTACAACCTTATCTATTTCCGAATCACCTACAATGGCAAATTGTTTCGCTTTAACTGCAACATAAAATAAAACGCCATTTTTATCTTTGGTTTCATCCATATGTAACAAGTGAAAAATCTCTTTTGCATGTTCTAAACAATCTTCTTTTAAATCGTTTTCCAGATGTACTCTAATTTCACCCGATGTTTCGGTTTCTGCTTCTTGTATGGCTTTGACAATTTTTTGCTCGTCTTCCTTGGTTAAAAACTCTTCTGCCTCTGTCATATTTATTATTTTATATAAATAAATAGCCAAAGCAGGTACTTTGGCTATTTGATATTATTAATTTTCTTTATTAATTAAAGTCAACCGTAGGCGCATTTTCACTTCCTTCCGCAGCCTGAAAAAGTACCATGGGGTCAAAACCAAACATACCTGCCAATAATTTGGCTGGGAATTTTCTGGTAAATACATTATAATCTTTAACGACATTATTATATCTGTTTCTTTCTACATTAATTCTGTTTTCAGTTCCTTCCAACTGACTTTGTAATTCTAAAAAGTTCTGATTGGCTTTTAAGTCGGGGTATTTTTCAACCACAACCATTAACTTACTCAATGCACCACTTAAACCAGATTGTGCTTTTTGAAAAGCCGCCATTTGCTCAGGAGTAATATTAGTAGGGTCAATAGTTGTTTTTGTTGCATTAGCTCTAGCCTGAATAACACCTTCTAAAGTTTCTTTTTCGTGACTTGCATATCCTTTTACGGTATTTACTAAGTTAGGTATAAGATCTGCTCTTCTTTGGTAAGCACTTTCTACATTTGCCCATTGTGTTTTAGCAGTTTCCTGCTTTTCTACTGCGGAATTATTAAATCCCACTGCCCAATTGTAAATTCCAAATGCGATTACTAATATAATAATTAAGGGAATCCATTTTTTCATAATAAATTTTTTAAAGTTGGTTTTTAATTTGTGTTAATTCGTTTTTAATTTCTTCTAATCTCAAAATAATATGATGATTGGATTTTATTTTATCGGGATTTTCTTTTAATTTGTTTTTCGCTCCTTCTAAGGTAAAACCTTTTTCTTTTACTAAAAAATAGATGAGCTTTAAATTTTTCAAATCCTCTGGTGTAAATAATCTATTTCCTTTTTTATTTTTTTTGGGTTTTAACACCTCAAATTCATTCTCCCAAAATCTAATCAAAGAAGTATTTACATCAAAAGCTTTGGCAACTTCGCCAATTTTATAATATCTTTTTTCTGGTAATTCTATATGCATTAGTCGTACGATTGTCCTTCCTGAGAAGCTATTTTTAACATTTCTTTAAATTCTTCTGGTGATAAATCTCCATAATAAAAATTAATAGGGTTAACTGCATTTCTATTATATCGCACTTCATAATGTAAGTGTGGTGCTTGAGATCTTCCCGTGCTACCAACATATCCAATCAAATCGCCTCTTTTTACTTTTTGACCTCTTTTTACGTTATATTTTGATAAATGTGCATATAAAGTAACATATCCAAACCCGTGATCAATTCTAATATGTTTACCAAAACCAGTAGAGCCACTATCGGCTCTAGTAATTTTACCATTACCAGTAGCGTAGATAGGTGTTCCCTTTGGGGAAGTAAAATCCATTCCTTTATGTCTTTTTCTCGCTTTTGTAAAAGGATCTGATCTCCATCCAAACCCAGAAGCCATTCTTGTCAAATCTTCTCTACTAATTGGCTGAATAGCAGGTATTGAAGCCAACATTTTTTCTTTTCCTTCTGCCAAAATAATTATCTCATCTAATGATTTGGATTGCACATATAATTGCTTGGATAAAATATCAATATTTTTTGTAGCGTCAATAATCATTTCTGAGTTATTAAACCCTTCTAATGATTTGTATCTGTTAACACCCCCAAAACCAGCTTTTCTTTGTTCTTCAGGTATTGGGTTTGCCTCAAAATAAGTACGATAAATGTTATTATCTCTTTTTTGTATTCCTGCCAAAACATCTTCTGCCTGTCCTATTTTTTTTTCAAGCAACTCATAATGAAGTTTCATGTTCTCCAATTCTCTATTTAACACCTTTTGTTTTGGTGACTCTATAAACTGATACATTACCAAAACCATCAATGCACCTAACATGACCGATGCCAATAAAAAAATCATTGATTTTCTAATTTTATCACGCTTTCTTAACTCTATTTTTCTATAGGATAGCGTTTCAGAATCGTAATAATATTTTACCTTCGCCATAACGTTTAATTATACTATTTTTGCAACAGAATTTAAATCAATTCTACTGTAAGGAAACAAATTTACAATTTTTTTGTTACTCTTTAAAAACAAAATTTTTAGTACAACCCTAGAATTATGACTTCACAAGAAATCAGACAGCAATTTTTAGACTTTTTTGCATCAAAAAATCACAAAATTGTACAATCGGCTCCCATTGTTGTTAAAAATGACCCTACCCTAATGTTTATCAATGCAGGTATGAATCCTTTTAAGGAGTTTTTTTTAGGACAAAAAAAAATAGAGCATAATCGAATTTCTGATACACAAAAATGCCTAAGAGTTTCCGGAAAACATAATGATTTGGAAGAAGTTGGTATGGACACCTACCACCATACTTTATTTGAAATGCTTGGCAATTGGAGTTTTGGCGACTATTTTAAAAAAGAAGCCATTACCTGGTCATGGGAATTACTTACCGAAGTTTATAAAATTGATAAGAATAGTTTATACGTTACAGTTTTTGAAGGGGATAAAAGTGAAAACCTTGCATTTGACCAAGAAGCATATGACTATTGGGCAAAATTTATTGATAAAGACCGTATTTTAAACGGTAATAAAAAAGATAATTTTTGGGAAATGGGAGCCCAAGGGCCTTGTGGACCTTGTAGTGAAATACATATTGATATAAGATCTGAAGAGGATAAGAAAAAAATTTCGGGTAAAGACCTTGTAAACAAAGATCATCCTCAAGTTATTGAAATTTGGAATCTTGTTTTTATGGAATTCAATAGAAAAGCGGATGGTAACCTAGAAAAATTACCTGCAAAACATGTAGATACTGGCTTGGGTTTTGAAAGGTTGTGTATGGTGATTCAAAAGGTACAATCCAATTACGACACTGATGTATTTACACCCATAATTAGAGAAATTGAAACCATTACCGATACCACCTATGGTAAAAATGAGAAAATTGATATTGCCATTCGGGTAATTGCCGATCATATTAGAGCCGTTGCTTTTACCATAGCAGACGGGCAACTTCCTTCAAACAATGGTGCAGGCTATGTGATTAGGCGTATCTTGCGTAGAGCAATTCGTTATGGTTTTACATTTCTAAACAAAAAAGAACCATTTATTTATAAACTAACTCATATTTTGGGTGAACAAATGGGAAATACCTTTCCGGAAATAATTGCTCAAAAACATCTGATTGAAAACGTAATTAAAGAAGAAGAAAATTCATTTTTACGCACGTTGGATCAAGGGTTAGTATTATTAGATAATATTATTAAAAACAACAAGACCCAAACTGTTTCTGGTGCAAAAGCCTTTGAATTGTATGACACTTATGGATTTCCTAAAGATCTTACCGCTTTAATTCTTCGCGAAAAAGGACTCGATTTTGATGAAAGCACCTTTGATATTGAAATGGAAAAACAAAAATCAAGATCTAGAGCAGCGGCAGCCATGGACACTGATGATTGGGTGATTTTACAGGAAGACAACGAGGAAGAATTTATTGGTTATGATTATTTAGAAGCCCAAGTAAAAATTACACGATACAGAAAAGTTACTTCTAAAAAAGATGGTAACATGTATCAATTGGTATTTAATCTAAGCCCTTTTTACCCCGAAGGAGGTGGTCAGGTTGGTGACAAAGGTTATTTAGAAATTTCCAATGGCAATGTGATTTATATTGTTGATACCAAAAAAGAAAATAATTTAATTTTACATTATACCAAAAACCTACCTCAAAATCCCAAAGAAACATTTAAAGCTGTTGTTGATGAAAAACAGCGTAATAGAACCACGAGTAACCATACAGCCACACATTTATTACATCAGGCTTTAAGAACAGTTTTAGGAACTCATGTGGAACAAAAAGGTTCTGCGGTTCACGCAAAAAACTTGCGTTTTGATTTTTCACATTTTTCTAAATTAACTGCCGAAGAAATTGTTGCAGTTGAAAGTTTTGTTAATGCACGAATAGATGAAAAACTACACTTAGAAGAAAATAGAAACACACCTATTGTTGAAGCTAAAAAAACAGGTGCATTAATGTTATTTGGTGAAAAATATGGAGACACGGTTAGAACCATAAAATACGGACAATCTGTTGAGCTTTGTGGTGGTACACATGTAAAGAGCACAGGTGATATTTGGCATTTTAAGATTATGACAGAAACTGCCATAGCTTCTGGAGTTAGGAGAATTGAGGCCATTACTAACGACGCATTAAGAGATTATTATTTGGCACAAGATCAAGAGTTATCTAATTTAAAAGCCACACTTAAAAACCCTACTAACACGTTAAAAGCAGTAGGAGGTTTAATTGATGAAAATTCCAAATTAAAAAAAGAAATTGAACAACTTTTAAAAGATAAAGCCTCTTTTTTAACAGATGATTTACTTAAAAATATAAGCGCTATAAATGGTATTAATTTTATTGGCAGTCAAATCAACATGGATGCAAATACATTGAAAACTTTAGCTTTTGATCTTGCAAACAAAGTAGAAAATTTATTTTTTATTGCCGGATCATCTATAAATAACAAAGCATTACTCACTATTTATATTTCAAAAAATCTTACACAAGAAAAAGGCTTAAATGCCGGAACGATAGTTAGAGAACTCGGCAAATATATACAAGGTGGCGGTGGCGGACAAGCTTTCTTTGCAACTGCAGGAGGTAAGAACCCAGGCGGTATAATTGATGCCTTAGAAAAAGCTAAGACCTTTTTGGATTAAAATGTGTTTATTCAATTCCTTGGTTGGGAGTTTTTTAAATTATTTAAATCTTTATAAAAAAAGAGCAGTTAGTAGTGAAGTAACTAGTAGAAATATAGATACGGATAATAATCTAAATATGGGAACAACCGCTCCGGCAAATAGTAATCATTGGGTTGCTTATGCAGGAATTACATTTAAGTAGAATTATTAAATTAAAAAGATGAAATTTAGAACTGAATTAAAAATCCCGCAAGGAATAAACTCTATAGATTACGATTCAAAAACCGTACTATTTGGATCTTGTTTTACTGAAAATATAAGAAAACATTTTAATTATTATAAATTCCAAACGAATATAAATTCTCATGGTATTTTATTCAACCCAAAATCCATTGAGTATGCAATTCACGATTGTGTAAGTAACAGGGAATACAACCAACATGATTTAGGTTATTTTGATAAACTTTGGTTAAGTTTTAATCATCACAGTAAATTTTCATCTATTTATTTAGCGAAAATTCTCGAAATGATTAATAAAAACATCACTCAAACACATGAATCTCTAATAAATGCTTCACATATCGTCATCACTCTTGGAACATCATGGGTTTACCGATACAAGAAAACCGAAAATCTAGTTGCCAATTGCCATAAAGTTCCTCAAAAAGAGTTTCATAGAGAATTATTGCAAATCGATCAAATTAAAGAAAGTTTAGATCAAATTATAGCTTTGATCGGAAAAATAAATACCAAAGCAAACATTATTTTTACTGTAAGTCCGGTTAGACATGTAAAAGATGGTTTTGTTGAAAATACATTGAGTAAAGCATATTTGCAAGCTGCAATTCATCAAGTTATTGATAATAAGAATACCTTTTATTTTCCTGCATTCGAAATTATGATGGACGACCTAAGAGATTATAGATTTTACAATAAGGATTTGTTACATCCTAACGAAATTGCGATGGATTATATTTGGGCAATTTTTAAAAAAACCTGGATTAGTAAAAGTGCATATCCCATGATGAAGAAAATAGACAAAATTCAAAAATCTTTGAATCACAAAGCATTTAATGAAAATTCAGAAATGCATCAAGAATTTTTAGAAAAATTAGACACAAAAATTAAATTAATTACGGATAAATACCCTCGAATTAATTTCAAAAAAAAGACAGTGTAAAAAACACTGTCATTTATAAATCTATTTTTTAATAGTTATTTTATACAATTAACAACATTACCCCACGGGCCTCCATTAATTGCATCTACGTTATTTTGTTTTAGAATGTTAGCTGCTGAACCACTTCTAGCACCACTTCTACAACAAGTAATTATTGGTTTTCCAATTTTTTTTATTTCATCAATATGAAAACCTATTGTTTGTAAAGGAATGTTTTTTGATCCTTGTACATGGCCTTCAGCAAACTCTTGCTCTGTTCTTACATCAATAACAACCGCTCCATTTTCTAAATACTCTTCTACAGATACGGTACTTGTACTCCCACCAAATAAATTGAAAAAACCCATATATTAATTATTTTTTTAGTTTAATAATTTGCAAATTACGTACAAAAGTAAAACAAAATATGTAACCAGTGTTACATTTGTTATTTCTTTGCAGTTTGCATATAGTCTAAGGTGAAATTTACCTTAGCTTTTACACCTAATTTCATTCCACTTTCATCAATAAAAAAATCAGGAGTATGATATGATGCTGAATCTTCTAGCTTAACATCTAGTGGTCTTCCTCCAACAAAGAAATACAAACCTGGAATTTCTTTTTTTTTGCATATCAGGATCCAGAGTTCTAATAGTTCCAATCATTTCCACTTCTTTAGGAATTATGCTGTTTCTAACACTTCGTGTAATTCTGAGTTATGAATTAATGAAAAAAAAATCTCGCAAACGAAATAACTTGTCTGCGAGATCTCTAATATATTTAACCATTCTTAACCCGAATTATCCACAGCTTTTCTATTCCAAAGCCAAACTACCTGCTACAATTGAAAATGCTCGAAATTTGTTTAGCTCAAAATTGGGTTACAATTCTTTCTCCAAAAAATATCTGCGCTTCCCAATTTTATTGGCATTTTGACTTTTCATTACTAAAACCCGTGAATAATACGGGTTAAAACTATCTTGTAAATAACATCTCACGATATTTGGCTAATGGCCAAAGATTATCGTCAACCATTAATTCTAGTTTATCACAATGGTATCTTATTTCTTCAAAATACGGTCTTACTTTTTCGCAGTAAGTAATCGATTTAGCTTCTACATCTTCCATTACATTTGCTTTTTTACGTTCGTCAATCATCAATTTAACTTTAATTGTGATACCGCTTATATGTTCAGATATAGATTTGATCAATTCCAATTGCTCTTTCGCAATAGACTCAAATTCTGAACCAAATACATCTTTTAAACCTGTAACATTTTTAATCAATACATTTTGATAATTTACTGCAGCTGGAATTACGTGATTCATTGAAATATCTCCCAAAACTCTTCCTTCAATTTGAATACGTAAAGAGTATTCATCCAATTCAATTTCATGACGGGCTTCAATCTCAACCTTGCTCATTACCTCCATTTCGTCATAAAGATCAATCGTCTTTTTACTTACTTTGGCTCTTAAAGCAACTGGTGTGGTTTTATTATTACTTAAACCTCTTCTAGCAGCCTCATCTTCCCATTCTTGTCCGTAACCATTACCTTCAAATAAAATATTTTTTGATGATTTAATATATTCACGTAATACATTGAATATAGCTTCATCTTTTTTCAATTCTTTATTTGCAATTAATTTATCTACTTCAATTTTAAAATCTTTTAATTGTTTTGCAACAATGGTATTTAAAATTGTCATTGGGTTTGCACAATTTGCCATGGATCCGACGGCTCTGTATTCAAATTTATTTCCTGTAAAGGCAAAAGGAGAAGTTCGGTTTCTATCTGTATTGTCTAATAAAATTTCAGGAATTTTTCCAACTACATTTAATTTTAAATCTGTTTTTTCTTGAGGTGATAGCTTACCATTGGTAACACCTTCTAGTTCTTTTAGAACATTGGTCAATTGCTCACCAATAAATACAGAAATAATTGCTGGAGGGGCTTCATTTGCGCCCAAGCGATGATCATTACTAGCAGAAGCTATTCCCGCGCGCATCAACTCTTCATATTCATGAATTGCTTTGATGGTATTGATGAAAAAAGTTAAAAATTCTAAATTACGCATTGGCGTTTTACCAGGTCCTAATAAATTTACACCTGTATTGGTACTCAATGACCAGTTATTGTGTTTACCCGAACCGTTAATTCCTGCAAATGGTTTTTCATGCAATAATAATTTAAAATTATGCTTTGAAGCAATTTTACCCATCACGTCCATCAATAAGGAGTTGTGGTCAACTGCTAAATTTGCTTCTTCATAAATTGGTGCCAATTCAAATTGATTTGGAGCCACTTCGTTATGTCTGGTTTTTACAGGAATACCCAATTTCATACTTTCGTATTCCAGTTCACGCATAAAATTCAATGCTCTTTGCGGGATACTACCAAAATAATGATCGTCTAATTGTTGCCCTTTAGCAGAGGAATGACCTAGTAAGGTACGGCCTGTCATAATTAAATCTGGACGAGAAGTAGCCAATGCTTTATCAATTAAAAAATATTCTTGTTCCCAACCCAAAGATGCATTTACTTTGTTTACATTTCTATCAAAATATTTTGCTACAGCTGTTGCATGTTTGTCAATCGCTTGTAAAGCTCTTAGTAAAGGTGTTTTATTATCTAAGGCCTCACCAGTATATGCCACAAAAATTGTTGGAATACACAGGGTTGTCCCATAAACAAATGCTGGAGATGTTGGATCCCAGGCTGTATAGCCTCTTGCTTCAAATGTATTTCTTATTCCTCCGTTTGGAAAACTAGATGCATCTGGTTCTTGTTGTACCAATTCATTTCCTCCAAATCTTTCGATGGCATTTCCACCGCTTGTTGGTTCAAAAAAGGCATCATGTTTTTCTGCAGTACCTCCAGTTAATGGTTGGAACCAGTGTGTGTAATGGCTTACGCCTTTTGACATGGCCCATTCTTTCATTGCAGAGGCAACTTGATCTGCAATCTTTCTATCTATTTTTGTGCCTTTGGTCATGGCACTCATAACTCCATTATATGCTTCTTTGGTTAAATATTGACGCATAGAATTTTCGCTAAATACATTGATACCAAAAGCTTCTGAATGCTTTGTTGGTTCCGTAAATTTAATCGGTTTACGGTTAAAGGTTTCTCTTAGTGCTTGAAATCGAAAAGTTGTCATATTTAATTTTTTTTAATTGAAAGCACAAAAATATAAATTTTTACAATTAAAAACGAATTTACCCCATTTTTTTAGGGATAAACCTTTGTTATTACAACTCAAACAATAATCAACCCTGCTTTTTACAGGTTTGATAATTTAAAGTTAAAAATTTATGAAAAATTAATATTACAACATCAAAGTAATAAAAATAACATAGCCTCCTAGTAGAATCAAGCCTTCTTTCCAAGTTAATTTCATTTTAATAGGCAAAAGAACCAATGGAAAAATTACTAACGCAAATACTAACATCCAAATAATATCACTAGTTAATAGACCCGAATCTTGAACGGTTATTGGCGTTATCATAGAGGTGATACCTAGCACCGCTAATATATTAAACACGTTAGACCCAATTAAATTTCCAAGAGATATCGCTTTTTCTTTCTTAATAACAGCTATTATCGAAGCTGCTAATTCAGGAACACTGGTTCCAATGGAAATAATGGTTACTCCAATTATACGTTCGCTTACTCCAAATTGATTCGCTAAATTCACTGCTCCTTTTATTAATAATTCTGAACCTAGCCACAAGCCTACTCCACCTATAATTAGAAACATAAGTCCTTTACCAATTGTTAATTCTTTAATATCATCAGGAGTTTCGTCAATTTCTAATATTTTTTGCAACTTTAATATATAAAATAAAAACGCAATTAATAATGCAAATAAAATAGCCCCTTCATATCTTTGCAACACGCCATCAAAAGCAATAAAAATGTAGAATATAATGGATGACAACATCATGACCGGCCAATTCATTTTATAAAAGCTTTTCTCTACTTTTACGCTTGAAATAATGATGACAATACCGAGTACTAATCCCAAGTTTGCAATATTAGAACCAATAACATTTCCTATTGCTATATCAGCGTGGCCATTTAAAGCTGAATTCAAACTAACAATCAATTCAGGCATTGATGTTGCAAATGACACTACAGTCATGCCTATTACTGTTTTTGGAATACGCATCTTCAGTGATATTCCTACAGCCGCTTTAAGCAACCAATTACCTCCTAAGATTAAAATAACAAATCCCGCAAGTAGTAACAGATAATCCATATAAGATTTTTTGTAAATATAAATGAATTAATTTGTTCGTGAAATAAGCAATTCTAAAATAAAAATATTAAAACTGTGTTAAAAACTATATTTCTAGTTGTTTAACTATAGATATAGTTTATCTTTGAATTATATTTTATAACCTATGGAAAAACTAACAAACAAAGAAGAAGAAATTTTAAGGGTATTGTGGAAACTGCAAAAAGCTTTTGTCAAAGAAGTTGTTGCTGAATTACCAGACCCTAAACCACATTACAATACAATTTCTACTATTATTCGAAATATGGAAGAGAAAGGTTTTGTTAAGCATGTTTCTTTTGGTAATACCTACCAATATATACCGAATGTATCCATAGAGACCTATAGAAAAAAATACATGCATAAAACCATTCAAAATTACTTTGAGAATTCTTATAAAAATGTGGTATCATTTTTTGCAAAAGAAGAAAAAATAAGTATTGAAGAATTAAAAGAAATAATTGCAAGTATCGAAAAAAACAAAATGAATTAAAATCCATCCGTCAGCTGATGGACTGGACCCAATAATAGGAATCGACCCAAGGGTCGAGGTATTAACCAAGATCCCGCTAGATACTGAAACAAGTTCAGTACAAAAAGCGGGATTAGTTCGACTAACTAAAAAATTGAAATTAATTTTTTAGAGTCTCAC
>JAKITQ010000026.1 GCA_021647985.1 Flavobacteriaceae bacterium
GTTTTTACAAAAATTAATTGAAAAATGCCTACCCTTTTTTAAAAATAATCGTAGCGACAGACAAATTGCTTTTAATCTTGTGAAATTTTAATAGATTTACCCAATAGCAAATCAGCAAGCCCTAATTCGAATAACTTTTGTATGTGACTTGGAAAGTGATTTTAATCAAATTGAGAAAATAATTTTAAACCTACAACCAGTGCAAGAAAGAAAAACAAAACTCTTTTTTAGTGGTATATCATCACTGGAAAACGTGGCATATCATGTTTGGTATATCCAGTAATAATTTATAATATTTTTTGTCTCCAGTTTAAGGAATACGGATACAAATCTTTGAAATTTATTCCAAATCATTATAAACTACAATAAATGATAAAGTAAATTTGGAAATTGTTTTATAGAAAGGTATTTTTATGACTCTTAAACAATAATAATATAAGACCGTTGCAAAAGGTTATATTTTGTTCAAATTTGAGGCTAGAGTAAAAAATAATTTTTGAGTTACCTTTTGGTAATGAGTAAGTTATTTTTTAGGACAACGAAGAAGTTGGGCAAAAGATGACCTTAAATAAGTAAAAAAACAGTTTTGCAACGGTCTTAATATACATAAACAAGTATCTAATAAGGTAAAGTAAAAACAAGGTGTAATCAAGGTATCTTATCCAACATGGTAGAATTAAACAAAATGCATGCGTAAAATATTAACATACATATTATTTAGAATTGTTTTAGTGGTAGTTACGCTTCATGCAGTGATTTCTCATCCTCATTCAGAGGAATTAACAATTGAAAAACATATTGAACTTCATAAAGATTCAAATTCATTTATTGGAATTATAAGACTTGTCTTTCACGAGAATGATGATGAAAATTTAGACAATCTTATTTTCGCTGAATTTGAAAATGACAACAAATTTGATAGCAAGTGTAAGTATCCAATAGATTCTATTTTCAATAGTACACAATCTATAATTGAAAAAAGAGAAACTAAAATAATAGCAAAATGGAATACAAATAATTTTAACAGATTACTTTTTGTTAAACTGAATAGATTAAGAGGTCCACCTGAATTAGCCTAATCATTTCAGGAAAATTAAATATAATATAACAAAAATTAAAAATTAAAAATATGGACGCAACACATTTGCATTTATTATTAACACATTTCCCAATTGTGGGAACAATAATCGGAATTGGAATTTTGGCCTATGGTCAATTTGCAAAGAATGATGAAATAAGAAAAGTAGCATTAGCAACTTTCGTTCTAATGGCACTTTTTACAATTCCTGTTTTTCTAACAGGAGAAGAAGCAGAAGAAACCGTTGAAAATATTGCAGGCGTTTCTGAGCAATTAATTGAGAATCACGAAGAACTTGCGGAAAAAGCAATTTGGCTTATGGGTTTGTTAGGGGGGTTGTCATTAATTAGCTTTTATGCCATCATTAAAAAGTTATCTTTTACAAAAACAATTAGCTCAATTACACTTATTGTATCATTGATAACTTTTGGTCTTTTTGCACAAGTAGGTAATTTAGGTGGGCAAATTCGCCACTCTGAAATACGAACGGATAGTAATAATAGTCAAAGCGATAATGGAAATTATGATAATCGTGAAAAAGAACATGATGAACATGATGATTAATTATCATCGCCACTAATAAAGTATAGTCGTAATAGCGTTTTTAATGTTGAAAATATAATTAAAACCCGCTATTACGCTTATACAATAAATCGTATTTACTATCAGAAAAGCCAATTCGTTAACAATTAATGATACTACCTCTTGAGATATGGGTGCAAAAGAACAAGTGTATCTATAAAACACATACATTTAACTAGGCGAACTATGGTATTTACAAACATAAAATTGATAAATGATACTTATTGACAAACCATATATTTCAGACTTTTTAATAAAAACAATTAAAGAAAATAATTTTGAAATTGTTGCAACAAAATCAGCAAAAGAATTAATTAAAGATGATTCATTAAATTGGGTTTCCGAAGAAAAAGCTATTTCTACTATAAAAAAAGACAGTAGGAATCGTGTTTATACTAATTCAGAGAATTCACTTTCCTGGGTTTTTGATAACTTAAAAGAAACTAATCTACCCAAGCAAATACAACTATTTAAAGATAAGTTTAAGTTTAGAGAATTAGTAAAAGATATTTATCCTGAATTCTTTTTCAAAATTGTAAAATTTGAAGAAATTCAAGATTTGAATTTAAAGGAGATAACTTTTCCATTTGTTATTAAACCATCTTTAGGTTTCTTTAGCATAGGTGTTAAAATAATACATAATAAATCTGACTGGAATAAGGCAAAAAAAGAATTAAACAATAAAAACTTACATAACATTTACCCAAAAGATGTAATGGATATATCTACTTTTATTATAGAAGAATATATAGAAGGAGAAGAGTATGCAATTGATTGCTATTTTGATAATAATGGTGATGCGGTAATTTTAAACATACTTCATCATAAGTTCTCATCAGGTACAGATGTAAGCGATCGAGTTTATTCTACATCCAAAAGCATAATTCTTAATTATAAAGAAGCAATTGAAGATTTTTTAAAGCCTATCGGCAAAAAAGCAAACCTAAAAAACTTTCCATTACACATTGAAATAAGAATAGATTCAATTGGTAATATGAAACCCATTGAAGTGAATCCATTGCGATTTGGAGGTTGGTGTACCACTGCAGATTTAACTTGGTATTCGTATGGTTTTAATGCTTACGAATATTATATAAAAAACAAAAAACCTAATTGGGAACATATTTTTGGCAATAGAAAAGATAAAATTTATAGCATTATTGTATTAAACAATAATTCAGGTTATAAGGTGTCAGAAATTTCATTTTTTGATTTTGATAGGATTGAGAAAGATTTAGAAAATGTATTGGTTGTTCGACAATTAGATATAAAAAAGGATCCCGTTTTTGGGTTTTTATTTATTGAAACAAGTTTAGGTAATGAAGAAGAGTTAAATAAAATACTGAATTCAAATTTGACTAAATATATTAAATGAGGAGGGAGGTCATTAAGTCAATAAGAAAAATAATAAAAGTGATACCCTAACAATAAATAAGTTTAAAAAATTATAACTACTTTTATCAAAAACAATTTTTAACCCTACATATCTCCATAAACCAGAGAATTTATTCAATTTAAAATGAAACAATTTATTTCACTAATAATTATCATGTTAATGGTAAACGCATGTAAAACAGATACCAAACAAAAAGCCAAATTGCCATCTGAATCAAATGTTTCATCAAAGGAAACTAAAAATGAAACAAATGATTGGATTTACCTCTTCGATGGAACCAGTACGAAAGGCTGGAGGGCTTATAATGGAGATGCCTTACCACCTGGGTGGGTTGTAAAAGACAGCACCTTAACTTTTGATACCCAACTAGGGCTTGAACAGGATTATAAAGGAGGGAAAGATATTATTTATGGACTTGAAGAATTTGATAATTTTGAGCTTTATGTGGAATGGAAGTTACCCAAAGGTGGAAATAGCGGTATTTTTTATCATTTAAAGGAAAATATTCCCAATGCAAGTCCACCAAATATTTCACCAGAATATCAACTCATTGACGATGAAAATTATGCTGATATTCATGACCTTACTGAATATAATACCGGTCTTGGTTATACAGAAAACCCAGAAGAACTAAAACCTCTTCAACAAACAGCTTCAGATTATGCCATGCATGCTGCTAATCCCAACGAAAAAACTCTACACCCTGTTGGTGAATGGAACTCTTCTAAAATAATATTCACTCCTGAAAAAGTGGAACATTGGTTAAATGGTAAAATGGTATTATCTTTTGTGCCTTGGTCTGAAGAATGGTATGAAAAAAAGAACTCAGATAAATGGAAAACCAGCGAACATTATGGTACTTTTAAAACAGGCTATATAGGTTTTCAAGATCATTCTAGTCCAATATGGTTTAGAAATATTAAAATTAAAAAATTATAAAATATTATTATGAAACGAGCATGCCAAATTTTGACACACAAGGTAATGACTAATAGCGAACAACATGTGTCACCTTTAAAAATTAAAATTTAGACACATGAAAAAAAGAGACTTCCTTAAAACTACTGGAGCTTTAGCATTAGCATCACTTTTACCTTCATCTATTTGGGCATTATCAAAAAATGGCCGCTTAAGAACTGCCCATATTGGGGTAAGTAATATGGGAGGAGAAGATTTAGCTTCTATTTCCTCTCATAAATTGGTAGACGTTGTTGCCCTTTGTGATGTGGATTCCAATGCCTTGGCGGCAGCAAAAAAATTACATCCAAACGCTGAAGTTTACAAAGATTATAGAGTTCTTTTGAAAGAAATGAAGAACGACATTGATGCTGTAATCGTATCAACTCCTGATCATACGCATGCTCCAGCTTCTATGTTGGCCATGGAAATGGATAAACCGGTGTATTGCCAAAAGCCTTTGACACACCATGTTGTAGAAGCAAGAGCTATGAGAAAGATGGCAAAAGATAAAAATTTGGTAACCCAAATGGGTATCCAAGTACATTCTTTTTATGATTATAAATTGGCCACCATATTGATTCAAGCAGGTATTATTGGCAAGGTAAAAAGAGTTAGGGCATGGTCACCAAAAAATTGGGGTTATGACGGACCAGAGCCGCAAGGTAAAGATCCTGTACCTGATAATTTAGATTGGAACTTATGGCTTGGAACGGCTAAAAAAAGAGCATACAAAGAGAAAGTGTATCATCCAGGTAATTGGAGAAAACTTTTAGATTATGGTTGTGGAACCTTAGGTGATATGGGCGTACATATTTTTGATACGCCATATAATGCCTTGGACTTAGACGTTCCAAGAACTATAAAGAATAGTTGTAGAGAACCTAACGGTTTTGGATTTCCTGAAAATAATATCGTAACCTATGAATTCCCTGGAACTCAGTATACGGCAGATACATTAACATGGATTTGGTCAGACGGTAAGGGAGCTCCAGCAAATCACGAAGATTTGAAACTACCAAATGGGGAAAAACTACCAGGCCAAGGAGCCATGTTTATTGGTGAAAAAGGAAGGTTGTTATTACCGCATTTTATGCAACTTCCAAAACATATTATTGATGGAAAATATGTAGCGTTAGATATGTCATTGGTTAAAGAATCAGATCAATTAGGTACACCAACAGAGAGTTATAATAAAGAAGGGAATAAGCATTATCATCAGTTTGTAGATGCCTGTTTAGGAAAAGATACCACAACTGCCCCGTTCTCTTATGCAGCAAGACTTACAGAAACAATATTGTTAGGTGTTATTGCAGGGCGTTTTCCGAACAAAACATTGCATTGGGATAATAAGAAAGCAAAATTTTCTGAAGACGAGGCCAATCAGTTTTTAGATGCTGCTTATAGATATTTTTGATATAGATAAATTAGTATAAATATTATAAGTTATTGTAAATGATTCAAAAAAAAACCTGGTATGTTGTTGCTATAATTAGTTTGACAGTACTTAGCTCGCATAATCTTTTTATTAAATTAAAAAGTTATTACCTAGAGCCGAACGCAACAACTTTAATCTATTTGTACAATGGAACATTTGGTAAAAGTGAAGCTACTCTTGACAGAAATAGAATGATAGATGTATCACTAATCAATCCGGGTGAAAAAATTATACACCCAAATAAAGAATCATGGGTTGAAGAAAATAATCAGACAATTTTAAAAATTAAAACAGGTAAAGAAGGCACTGGTATCTTTGGTGTTTCTACTATGCCCAGAATAAACAGCTTTACTCCCGAACGCTTTATTGATAATATGAAACATGAAGGTTTATTAGATGTAATCGCAGCACGTAAAAAATCAGGAGAGGAATTAAATCCGGTAAAGAAAAAATATTCGAATCATGTAAAAGCTATTTTTCAGGTAGGAGAAAAACTTTCGGATGATTATAAAACAGTATTGGGTTACCCAATAGAGTTCGTACCATTAACCAATCCTTATGCACTTAAAGTAGGAGATGAATTATCAATGAAACTGTTAATTGATGGTAAACCGGTTACAGGAGAGACGGTATACGCCAGTTATAACGATAAATTCGGAAATGCAAAAGACGGTACACCTCTCGATATCTACAAAGTACTTACAAACGAAAAAGGTGAGGTTAAAATTAAAATTATAAAAACTGGTCACTGGTATTTTCGTACCGTACACTTTATTAAGAGTTTAGAAAAGGATGCGGATTACGTATCTATTTCGGCAAATATAACTTTTGAAGTAAAAGAATAAAAAGCTTTTTAAAATATTCACCTTAATTAATAGTCGTTATATTTTTGTGTAATGCTGATATAAAATTAGTTATACTGAAGCACTTAGATGCGCTAACTCAATAATATGCAAAAAATATAATTTATAATTCAACTTCGTGCTGTTAATATAAGTCAATGAATTATAAATTAATTTTGATATGATTTACATCATTTATTTTCAATTAATATTATTTATCTTTAGCTAAATTTTAATAGAAATTAAATGGGAAATAAGTTTAATGTTAAGGTAAATAAATCTTTAATATTTGGTTTAAACCAAGAACAAGCCATTCAATTAGATGTAACTTCGAAAAGCGGGAAAAATTTCCATATCCTACAAAATAATAAATCTTTTAATGCAGAACTGGTAGAGGCTAGTTTTTTGGATAAGAGCTATATAATAAAAATAAATGCGAATACTTACCAAATTAAAATTGAAAATGAATTAGATAAGTTGATTCAAGATATGGGCTATACTTTAGGGCTTGCAAAAAAAATGAATTTTGTAAAAGCACCCATGCCTGGAATAATTATAGACGTAGTTGTGAAGCAAGGAGATAAAGTAAAAGAAGGCGATATATTATTGGTGCTGGAAGCGATGAAAATGGAAAATGCATTGATCAGCCCTAAGGATGCTGTTATTAAATCTGTTTCAGTAAAAATTGGCGAAACTGTTGAAAAAAGTAAGTTGTTAATTGAATTTGAATAATTCAAATCGTTATATATGAAAAAAATACTAGTTGCCAATCGTGGTGAAATTGCGTTGCGAATAATGAGGACTGCAAAAAAAATGGGCATTAAAACAGTTGCCGTTTTTTCGAATATTGATCGAAATGCTCCTCATGTAAAATTTGCTGATGAAGCTGTAAATATTGGAGAGAATCCATCAAATCAATCTTACTTGTTAGGGGATAAAATAATTAAAGTCGCTAAAAATTTGCATGTGGATGGTATCCATCCTGGTTATGGTTTTTTGAGTGAAAATGCCGCTTTTGCGGAAGCAGTAGAGCGCAATAATATTATTTTTATCGGTCCGAAATCAAAATCTATAAAAATGATGGGCGATAAATTAGCTGCTAAAGAAGCGGTTAAAAATTATAATATTCCTATGGTTCCAGGGGTAGGTCACGCTATTATTGATATTGAAGAAGCAAAAATGACTGCTAAGGAGATTGGCTTTCCCATTTTGATAAAAGCAGCTGCTGGCGGAGGGGGAAAAGGTATGAGAATTGTAAAAAATCCTGAAGAATTTGTTTCTCAAATGAAAAGAGCTGTAAGTGAAGCAACATCTGCATTTGGTGATGGATCCGTTTTTATAGAAAAATATGTTACTTCTCCACGTCATGTTGAAATCCAAATTTTAGCCGATTCACATGGCAATGTAATTCATCTCTTTGAAAGAGAATGCAGCGTGCAACGTAGATATCAAAAAGTAGTAGAAGAGGCTCCTTCTTCTATTTTAACACCTGAGTTAAGACAGAAAATGGGTGAAGCGGCCATTAATGTTGCCAAATCTTGCGATTATGTTAGTGCAGGTACCGTTGAATTTTTGCTAGATAGTAATATGAATTTTTATTTTTTAGAAATGAATACACGCTTACAGGTTGAACATCCGGTAACGGAATACATTACTGGAATTGATTTGGTTGAACAGCAAATTAAAGTGGCTAGAGGTGAAATTTTAGCAATGCAACAAGAGGATATTAAAATAAACGGTCACGCCATTGAGCTTAGAGTTTATGCTGAAGATTCACGGAATGATTTTATGCCCAATGTGGGTAAATTATTAACCTATAAAACTCCAAAAGGGAAAAATATACGGTTAGATGATGGCTATGAAGAAGGTATGGAAATACCAATTTATTATGACCCCATGATCTCAAAGTTAGTTGTTTTTGGTAAAAACCGTATGGAGGCTATGCAAACCATGATTGGCGCTATCGAGAACTATAAAATTGAAGGAGTAAAAACTACTTTGTCGTTCGGTAAATTTGTTTGCGAACACCCTGCTTTCCGATCCGGAAATTTTGATACTCATTTTGTAAAAAAGTATTACACTTTAGAGAATTTAAAAACAGAACAGGATGAAGAAGCAAAAGTAGCTGCTTTATTGGCATTGAAATTATATTTAGAAGAACGAAAAAAATTAAGAGCACCGAATTAAGTCGAAAGTCTAAAAGTCAAAAAAGTTATTTTGTTACTGTTAATTTAGGAAACACGAAACCACAAACTCGAAACAGATTAATTTATGAATGCAAACCAAAAAAAATTATCACAACGAATCGCCGAAGCCAAACTCGGTGGAGGTATTGAACGAATAAAAAAACAACATCAAAAGAAAAAATTAACCGCTCGTGAGCGGATAGAAATTTTAATGGATGAAGGTTCTTTTGAAGAAATGGGCATGATGGTTACGCATCGCACAACCGATTTTGGTATGGATAAGCAATTGTTTTTTGGTGATGGAGTAATAACAGGTTATGGTACTATTAACAACAGGCTGGTTTATGTTTTTGCGCAGGATTTTACGGTTTTTGGAGGTTCCTTGTCAGAAACACATGCAGAGAAAATATGTAAAATAATGGATCATGCGTTAAAAGTTGGTGCGCCTGTAATTGGATTAAATGATTCCGGCGGGGCACGTATTCAGGAAGGCGTAAGATCTCTAGGTGGTTATGCCGATATTTTTTATAGAAATGTTCAGGCATCAGGAGTTATTCCTCAAATATCGGCAATTATGGGGCCTTGTGCGGGTGGTGCGGTTTACTCTCCGGCAATGACCGATTTCACTTTGATGATAGAGGAAACTAGTTATATGTTTGTTACTGGGCCAAATGTGGTAAAAACGGTTACCAATGAAGAAGTAAGTTCAGAAGATTTGGGAGGGGCAAGCACCCATTCTACAAAATCAGGAGTTACACATTTAACTTCGACCAATGATGTTCAGGGATTATTAGATATTAAAAAGTTATTAAGCTATTTGCCACAAAACAATCAAGAAAAAGCCCCTGATTTACCGTATAAACTAGATACGGAAATTAGAAATGAATTGGAAAATATAATGCCAATAGATGCCAACAAATCTTATGATATTCGGCTTGTGATTCAGGGTATATGTGACAACGCATCATTTTTTGAAATTCATAAGAATTATGCAGAGAATATTGTTGTTGGATTTGCTCGTTTGGCAGGAAAAAGCATTGGAATAGTTGCAAATCAACCCATGAGTTTGGCCGGAGTTTTAGATGTGAATAGTTCAAAAAAAGCGGCTAGGTTCGTCCGTTTTTGTGATGCATTTAATATTCCTTTATTAGTATTAGAAGATGTTCCAGGGTTTTTACCAGGCACAGATCAAGAATGGCGAGGAATAATAATTCACGGCGCAAAATTACTCTACGCTTTTAGCGAGGCAACGGTTCCCCGAATAACCGTTATTACTCGTAAGGCTTATGGTGGCGCTTATGATGTGATGAATTCAAAACATATAGGTGCTGATATGAATTTTGCTTGGCCAACAGCTGAAATTGCTGTTATGGGAGCAAAGGGTGCTGCTGAAATAATTTTCAGAAAAGAAATTATGGCTGCTAAGGATCCTGAATTAAAATGGAAAGAGAAAGAAGTTGAATATGCTGAAAAATTTGCCCATCCATATCGTGCTGTCCGTAGAGGTTTTATTGATGAAGTGATTCTACCAAAGAACACAAGAAGAAAATTAATAAAAGCTTTTGCTATGCTAGAAAATAAAAAAGTGGATGGTCCAAAAAGAAAGCATGGAAATATTCCACTGTAAGTTTTTTACTCACGGGGTGACTTCAAATCACTTTTGTGAACTTTAAACAATTTCTGCACTAAGGCCAAGATTCAATAATTGGGTGCAAGGTGATTTTAAGCTATCATATTCACCTGTTTTTACAGCACACTTACCTTTGTAATGCACTAAAAATGTACATTGTTCGGCTTGTTCTAAAGTATGATCACAAATATCAATTAGTGAGTTTATTACAAATTCAAAGGTGTTAACATCATCATTAAATAAAACAATTTCATGTTGATTTACCTCTTGCTCTAAAACATCAATATCTTCTTGAGTTTTTTCTTTAGTCATAAATATTTCTTGCATCATCAACCAAATTTTTTACAAAATTACAAATTTTGCGCTAACCCAATTATTTCTTACTAGTTTTTTTTCTAATTTCAAGCTATACTTGTTTGCCTCTTTTTCTATTAATGGTAAATTTTCAGTATAAAATCCACTAAGTAAAATTGTACCATTTTGATTTAAATTTTTTACATAAACCTTTAAATCTTGTAATAAAATATTACGGTTAATATTTGCAATAATCACATCGTATTTTCTAAAGCCTAAAAAAGAAGCATCGCCTTGGTAGACATCGATATTATGTGCATTATTTCTTTCAATATTATCCAAGGTGTTATCAATACACCATGCATCAATATCAATGGCATCTAATTTTATAGCACCTTTCTTTTCAGCAAAAATTGCTAAAATTCCAGTTCCGCAACCCATATCAAGAACCGTTTTGCCATTTAAATTGAGGTGGATTAATTGTTGAATCATCAAATGTGTAGTTTCATGATGTCCGGTACCAAAACTCATTTTTGGTTCGATAATTAAATCGTATTTTAAATGCGGGTCTTCGTGAAACGGAGCTCTTATACTAACCAATTTATCCACTTGAATTGGCTTAAAATTCTTTTCCCATTCACTGTTCCAATTTACTTGTTCAATCTCTTTAAGATCATAGTTAATTGTAACTTCCTCAGATTGGAGTAACTTAATATCATTTAAAATGGTATCATGCCAATCCTTTTTTTGAATATAAGCAGTTATACCATTTTCGTTTTCTGTAAAGCTTTCAAAACCAACAGCACCCAATTCGGCAATAAGAATTTCTGAAGCAACTTGGTTTGATAATGCTTCTGATTTAATAATAAAAGTATATGATATATAATTCATAACAAGAATTCAATTAGAACGTTCTCTCTTGAGAATTGACAAGATGGAGAAATTAATAAACTAGACAAAGTTAAGGGTAAATATTATAACAATTCTTTTTCCATGGCTATTTTTATGATACCCACACTGTTTTTAGCACCTAACTTACTCATAATATTCATTCTATGAGTTTCTACTGTTTTTGTGTTTATAAAAAGTTTTTCAGAAATTTGTTTTGTAGTCAATTCTTCTGAAATTGCAATAAGCACATCCTGCTCTCTTCTCGTTAAGTAAGGTTTCAAACCATTGTCATTAGTTTTTTGAATACTTTGATTTAATAATTTTTTTTGAATATTTTTTTGAATATATAAATCCCCAGATAGAACAGTTTTAAGGGCTTCTAATATTTCTAATTTATCTGTGTTTTTCAACAAATAACCATGAGCTCCATTTTTTAGCATTCGTTTAGTAAATGAAATGTCATCAAAATTCGTTAAAGCGATTATCTTTAAATATGGATATTTTTTTAAGAGAAGTTTACATAGATCTATACCATTGATGTCGGGTAAATTAATATCTAACAACAATACATCGGGGTTAGTTTTGTCTAAATTTTTAAGTGTTTCATTAGCATTTTCAAAAGTACCAACCACTTCAATTTCAGTAGTGTTTTTGAGCATAGATTCTATACCTCTCAATACCATTTTATGGTCATCTGTTATGGCTAGTTTAATTACTATCATCCTTGTTTTTATCTATTTCTATAGTTGTTGAGGTTCCTAGCCTATTTGAAATCACGTCTAATTTTGCATGTAAATAGCCAACTCGTGACTGAATATTATTTAAGCCAACACCTTTATTATCAGCATTATGCACATCAAAGCCAACACCATTATCCTCTACTGTAATTTGCACGATTTTATTTCTACAACTAATTTGCACATTAATTTCTGTAGCCTTTGCATGTTTTATACTGTTGGTAACTAGTTCTTGAATAATTCTAAAAACATTAATTTCTTCCTTTTTAGACATTTCTAAATGATTACCAAGATGCTGAAAAGTAATTTTTTGAGTATGAGATGAATCTGATTTCTCACAGTATTCTTCAACCGCCTCAATCAAATTAAAATTATCTAATGAAGGTGGTACTAGATTATGTGAAATAGCTCTTACTTGGCTGCATGAATTATCAATCATCGTTATCGCTTCTTTTATCACAGTATTATTCATTTCTAATAAAGTAGATAGCTTATACTTTATAGCAGACAAATCTCCATTTACACCGTCATGTAATTCTTTTGCTATTCTAAATCGTTCTTTTTCTTCTCCTTCTATTAATGACTCAAGCGTTTTTATTTGATGTTCTCTTTTTAAGGTAACAATTTCTTGATTTTTACGTTTTTGTCGTTGCTGAAACAAAAACCAAGCAAGAATTGATGCTACAATCAAAAAAATTGATAAACCTATTAAATAATTGGTTTGTGTTTTCTTTATTTGTAGTTCACTCTCTTTTTTTTCTAATTGTAATTGTTGCTGAATAATTTCTTTGTCTTTCTTTTCGGTTTGGTATTTAATATTGAAAAAATTAATGTTCTTTTTCTGCTTTTCATTTAATACAGTATCTTTATATTTATATTGTAAATTTTTATAAAATAAAGCTTTTTTGTTTTCATTTATTTGGCTATAAATACTAGATAGTTGGCTGTTGATTTTGATTAAATTGGCTTTGCTATTATATTTTTTTGCAATTTCTAATCCTTTATGAGTTTCCTTTAAGGCTTCGGAATATTTTTTTTGCTTAAAATAAACTTTACCTACAAGCGAATATGTTAATGCTAAATAATAAGGGTTTTTAGTTTGCTCAACATAGCCCAACGCTTTTTTTGATATTATTAAAGCTTGCTCTAACTTATTGACTTCAATAAAGTATCTTGCCTCACCATAACTAACTAAATATTTTAAATGATTATTTGAAGAATTATTAAGATATTTTTTCGCTTTTTCTAAATTAACAAAAGCACTATCAATTATACCCTCATCAAAATACAAATCGGTTAAGTTATAGTGATTGTAAACTAATTGTACCGAATCATTTACTTTTTTAGCAAATTTATTAGACTTCCATAAACTGTTTTTCGCATCTTCTTTTTGATTAATATCATCAAAAATAGTAGCTAAATTACCATAACTAATACTTAGTCTAAAGTCATCTTTTAGATTTTCATAAATTGCAATACCATCTAAATAATAACTTACAGAATTTTTTAATTCTCCTTGAAGCTGAAATGTATTGCCTATATTTATAAGGTTTGCTGCAATTCCTTTTTCATTATTAATTATTTTAAAAATAGCAATAGATTTGTTATAATAGAATACTGCCGAATCATATTTACCTATATCACTAAAAACAATGCCTTTATAGTTATTCGCTTTGGCTTCAAAAATTGGAATTTGTGTTTTATTCGCAAGTTTTATAATCTTATTATACAAAAACAAAGCACTATCTGGCTTGGTTTGCTCATAATTATATGCTCTATCAAAAAGATTCTTTAGGTAAATAGAATCGTTCTGTGCATTTAGTTTTATGATTACAAAAAGTAATACTAAGATTGCTAATTTTATTTTCAATATTACATTTTTTATTATGTTTAAAAATAGATAAAAAAAATGAGTTAAAAAGAACGAACTGCCCGTACCAAATAATTATAATTTTTAGCATCAGGGCTTGGTGAGTTACCCGACATAACATAAACCCATGCTGCTGTTTGCGAATATTGATTTGAACTCCAATACGATTTATCAGACAAACCTTCCCCTCCATTGGCTTGGCATACTGAACTAATTAAATCTTTATTAGGGTAAATCATCGACAATTCGTAAACAGAGGGCAAATACCAATCGCCATAAGAAATATTAATGGTCCCACCTCCATCATCGTATAAATTATTAATATTTATATCTGATTTACTATAGGTTGCACACAATAAAGCAGCAAAGGTAGTATTTGACAGTTTTTGAACATCTATAGAAGATAAAATCATAGCCGTATTTAATTTCCCTGCCCCAATACCGTTGCCACTTGTAAAATTGACATTAAAGCTATTTATATCATCATGATTCATCCAAACTGCTCCATTGTCGATATCTTCTAATGAACATACCAAACCATGCTGTCCGGTCTCATCTACCCAAAATACAACCCCACCCAGAGCAAAATCACCAATAGCATATGTTTTTGGCTGAAGCATATTATCTATATATTCTTTGGTTGTTAATGCCTTACTACCTGCCTTATTAATCAACTCATTTGTTAATGATGGTGCAGTAATCGTTCCGTCTTTTAATACCACCATCGCATCACTTCTGCTAGAAGAATCTACTCCGTTGCCAATAACAAAAAGGCGATCTGAAGGCTCAAATGAAGCAGGTTTACCAACAGCTTCTGTATTGTTTATACCCAAACTGATTTGTGCATACGATTCTGCGATTGTATTTTCGCCTGTTGCAATAGAAGAAAATCCAATATTTACATCATCCCATTCTGTACTGGTTATACTTCCTGCTCTAAAAGCTCTTTTACTCTTGTCAAAAAACATTTTTGTACCTGCACCCTCTAATTGGGTAGCTCCAAAAACAAAATCATCATTGCCCATATCGCCATTGGCATTACTTGTTATATTTTTGGTTGTAGAAAAAACTTTATCACCAGAGCTTTTTGCATACAAAGCATAAGGCACACTCAATAATTGTGTAGTACCTGTTATGGTATAATTTGAACCACCTGTTGGGTCTATTTCTGTTTTGATAAAATAGATATCGTTACTCCAATCTATTTGTGACAATCCGGGACCTAAATCTGAGTTAGGAGGTGTGCCTATGATAATACTTATCAATCCGTTTGTATTTGTAGTAGGTTGTTGTGTTTCACTATAAACCACAGACCCACTTTCTGAGCCCTTTAAAATACTTATTTGAATTCCCACTTCGGTACTTGCAACTAAAATATTACTTGCATCGCGTACAACCGCCTGGTAAGTCATTTGATTTGGTGTTTGAGCATTTGCCCTAACCGTTAACAATATTACCACCAATAATATATATAGTCTATTCATTTTTTTCATATTTAAATTTCACTATAGCTTTATTTACTTTTAATTTTTAATGATTTTAAATATTTTTAATGCTTTTGAACCGCTATTTACTCTTAAAAAGTAGATGGATGAGGATAGTTTTTGCATAGAAATAGAAGTATTAATATCTTCTAATTTACCTTCTTTAATCATTCTGCCATGCATATCATACAGCTGATAGGATAAATCTTCTTGATTATAATTTATAATTTTTAAGGTTAAATTATCTACCATAGGGTTGGGATAGATAGAGTATTCAAGGTTGATACCTGCAAATTGGTCAACTTCTAAAGTTGAAATTTCATACACTTGTTGCACGCCTTGTGAAACAGTATAATTGTCACCACTATTTGTGGTATAAACCAATTGAGCGACTGTAAAACTTACCGACCCTTCACCACTTGAGATATTACCTCCAGAAGCTGGTATTATTTGTTGAGCTTGACTTAAAAAAATAAACCCAAAAATAAATGGTATTGTGATTTTTAAATTCATCGTAAGTTACTTTTTAGAACCAAACTTATAGGCCAAACCTAATTGAAAATTATTAAGTTTTACATAATTATCACTATTTCCACCATCTAATAAATTTGTAAGTCCCCAACCATATCTTGCTTCTACCAATATTTTATTACTAATGTCATAAGAAAGTCCAAGATCTAATGCAAAATTAAAAGTATTTAACCCGCTAGGTGCATCTAATAAAAACCCTAAGTTTGGACCACCATAAGCATTAAATTTATTAGCAAAATTATATTTTAATAAAATTGGCACTTGAATTTGATTAAAATCTTTTACTCCTACATAATTAACTTCTGGTTGTACGCCAAATTTTTCTGAAAAATAGAGACTTGGAAAAGCAATACCTATATAAAAGCCTGTTTCGTTAGAAGAGCCCGTATATGGTTTTATAGCCTCAGCTTTGTTAACGCTATTTTTTGCGAGATCTGTATCGTTATTGGGCAAATCTGGACTATTTGGATCATCGGCAAGGCTATCATAATCACTCAAGGCTTTTCCCACACCAGCTCGTATAGATGCTAGCATTTTTTCTTTTTGTGCATCAGAAAGTGAAGCACATGAAGTTGATGATAAAGTTAAAAAGACTAATAAAGCAATTGTAATTAAATTTTTCATATTTATTTTTTAAAGATTAGTAATATCAAGGTTTTACTTTTTTTTGTAGAAACAAATTTTAACGACTGCAAGCTAACATCACATTATCTAAAAAAAGTAAGGGTATTCCCTGAATTTTAATAACTCAGGGAATACCCTTAGGATCATTTTTTTAATAAAAACGGTAAGGTTCCTACCTACATAGGAATGATATAAGGATTATATCGCTTTAACCAAAGCCATAAAATCTTCTGCATTTAGTGCTGCTCCTCCAATTAAACCACCATCAACATCTTCTTTTGAAAATATCTCTTTTGCATTTGCCGGTTTTACACTACCGCCATACAGAATTGAAACTTTTTCGACTACATCACTAATATATCTTTCGGCAACCAATTCACGAATAAAAGCATGCATTTCTTGTGCTTGTTCTGGGCTTGCAGTTTCACCAGTACCAATTGCCCAAACAGGTTCGTAGGCCAAAATAATATGTTTCCAATCTTCTGATGTTAAGTGAAATAAAGCCTTCTTTATCTGTTCTTCAACAACTTTAAAATGATTACCATTTTTTCTCTCTTCTAAAACTTCACCAAAACAAAATATTATTTCCAAATTATTTTTTAAAGCAGTATCTACTTTTTTAGCCAATGACTCATCGGTTTCACCAAAATACGCTCTTCTTTCAGAATGCCCTAAAATAACCAAATCAACATGAATACTTTTAATCATACTTGCTGAGATTTCACCAGTATAGGCACCGCTTTCCATAGCACACATGTTTTGCGCAGCAACTTCAATTACAGTATCTTTTGTTTTTTTTGATGCCTTTTGTAAATTAGTAAAAGTAGGAGCAATAATTACACGGGTATTGTCCAATTTAATTTCTTTTATTGCTTTTTTTAATTCTTTAACCAATGTTTTTGATTCTTGGTAAGTCTTATTCATTTTCCAGTTACCAGCCACTATTTTACTTCTCATCGTTGTCTTTTTTATATTGAAATTAATTGAATGACAAAGATAACTCAAACAGTTAAATTGTTTACTTTTGAAGAACTTTATTTTATAAAAAATGAATAAACAGCAACTTATTGATCAAATTAAAATTAAAAGATCTTTTTTATGTATTGGTTTAGATGTTGATTTAGAAAAGATACCCAAACATTTGTTGGTTTTAAAAGATCCAATATTTGAATTTAATAAACGAATAATTGACGCCACTCATCATTTAACAGTTGCTTATAAACCCAACACAGCTTTTTATGAGGCGTATGGCATTAAGGGTTGGAAATCTTTAGAAAAAACAATTCATTATATCAATAAAAATTATCCTGAAATCTTCACTATTGCCGATGCTAAAAGAGGTGATATTGGTAATACATCAACCCGATATGCCAAAGCATTTTTTGATGATCTTAATTTTGATTCTGTAACAGTAGCACCATATATGGGTAGCGATTCTGTGGAACCTTTTCTCGCTTTCGCGGATAAATTCACTATTCTTTTAGCCTTAACCTCAAACAAGGGCGGACTTGATTTTCAAATATTAAAAGATGAAAATGGAACCACACTTTATGAAAAGGTATTAAAAGAATCACAGTCATGGAAAAACAGTGAACGGTTAATGTATGTTGTAGGAGCAACTCGACCTGATTATTTTAAAAAAATTAGAAAAATCATACCAAATAATTTTATTCTCGTACCAGGAGTAGGTGCGCAAGGAGGTGATTTAATGGAGGTGTGTAAATATGGTTTAACCGATGAAATTGGGTTATTGATCAATTCTTCTAGAGGAATAATTTACGCTTCTGATAATAAAGATTTTGTAGAAAAAGCGAAAGCCAAAGCCATGGAAATGCAAAAAGAAATGGAACAAATTATTTTATCAGGTTTGTAAAAAGAATAACGTAAATTAATTCACTATTATTTTTTTTACAATTAAAGTATTTCCCGTATAAATTTTCAAGATATAAATTCCTGCCTTTAATTTTTCTACATTAATAAAATTTTGATTTAACTTTTTATCAACCAAAGCTCCTTGGATATTAAAAATTTCAATTTTTTCAATTTCCACAGGTGATTTAATTTGTAATATTTTATTTACTGGATTCGGAAAAATAGTAAAACCACTTAATACGGGTTCGTCTACATCCAATACAATACAATACAATTATCTAAATTAAAATTAAGCTCAATAGGGTTTCCCGGACTCATATCTTTCTCGGTAAAAGCGACATCATCTATACTGTATTTAGTAACTCTAAAAACGCGACTTGGATCTGGGGCGTCTCCCTGACTTAAAATTCCTGAAGGTGAAATTGGAATGATATATTTCCAAATGATATTATTATCACTATCAATTTCAAAAAACTGACCTTTGGTACCCTCTGAAATCAATGTGTTACCATTGGGTAATCTTTGTGCATTTGACATTATTTTTGAAAAAAATAATGTTTGATCAACGGGATCTGTATATGACCAATCTACATTATCTGGCCCAATTTTTTCTCCTGAAGTAATAATATAATCCCCTGGTTGTGATTGCGGAGCAGATATTATATCAACACTCGAAAAATCGATATTTCTGTTAAATCCATTGTTAAAAATCATTATTTTATCTTCATCTGTAAGTCCTTTAGGGATCCAATAAGGTAAATGCTGACCATAAAGTTTTTGGTCGTCAACGGTTCCTGCCTTATAAGCTATTGGATTGCCCCAACGGTATAAAAAATCACCACCCTTACCTCTTGCCCCACCCGAATTTGATGCAGATTCTTCGGTTGTTGTTGCATGATCAATAATGTAAATCTCATTTAACTGCCTCGAACTCAATATAATTTGATCTAATGTAGCATTATATTGTATGGAATTTACATGCAACCAATTCGCTTTCTTTTCAGAAAAACCCAAATAATTAATATCTACCAATTGCGGGTTGTTTAAAACATCACCAAAATTATTTTTGGTATTGTCAAAGTCTTGTATCAAGTGATCCCAAAAACTCCATTCCCAAACTATTTCATATTCGCTTGACCCAATTGGTTTAATTTCAATTATTTTTTCATTAAATAATTCATCGTCTACCAAATTTAAAGGATCTCTACCAGCAAGTATGGCTTCATCTTTTGTTTTAACTTCAGCAATTAAAATTAATATATTTCCGTTAGGCATAGGATAAACATCATGATGTTGTACTTCATTTTTATTCAAAAATTTTTGTTGCCATGTAATATTATTATCCCAATCTCTAATCACAACCTTTCCACCCTGCCCAGGTATAAATGGACTTGGTTCATCTAAAAATTCGGGTCTTAACAAAGAGCCGTCGGGTAAAATGTAGACTGAAAAACCAGGTGATTCGTCACTAACCCACTTGTTGATTACCTGACCACAATTGTTAATAAGGTATGTGTTGTTTTTAATTGTAAATAATGAGTAACCATCATATGCACTTTCGTTATTTAAAATTGTTCCGATAGTGTTTTGTGAAAAAACATTTGGTAAATAAATAACGAATAAAATAAGTAGAATAATGTAATACTTTCTCATATATAATTCAGTATTATTGTGTTTAGGATACTAAAAATTAAATCAGTAAAATACAAATAACTTACATAAAATTAATATTTAAATCCTTTATGTAAGATAAAGAATTCGCTGCAAAGATAAGCAATGGAATCATTTATGAGTAACAGATAATTCACGAAATAGTCTAAATTATTTTTTTTCAAGAGTATTCATTAAAAAATCATGAAGTTCCACCATTTGATCGTAGCCAAACCTCTTGCCTAGCTGCCCAAAAAAATATAATATTATAGAGAGTAATGGCATTATAAAAGTCATTACCATTGAAAAGCTATAATCTTGATTTAAACTCCATTTGGAGTAAAACATTACAAAAAATACAAAAAAAGCAATGGCAATTACAAAGTGCAAAAATATGAATAAGGTCCAAACAATGGGTTTGGGACCTAATACACATTTAACAATAGTTTTGTTTTTCTCTTTTTCAATTTCTACCTGTAATTGAGGTGACCAAAAATGATCTTCTTCAATTGGAACATCAATAACTACATGATAATCAATAATTTTACTACAATATTTGCAATTATTGTCTTGTAAATTATCTTTAAATTTATTTAGAATATCTTCCTCATTTTCTTTAAAAGCCATCTTAAATCTAGGCTTTAACAATACCCTGTTAACCTGATTATCATGAATTGGTTTTTTCATTTTTTAGTTTTATTACTAGCGCTTAAATATATAAAATAATCATATAATGAATTCAGTACTTTAAGTTTCATAAATTTTGATTGCATTGCTTATCTTTGCAGCGAATTTATTTGAAGCAAAATGGGAAATATAGTTGCAATTGTTGGTAGGCCTAATGTTGGAAAATCAACGCTTTTTAATCGTTTAGTGCAACGAAGAGAAGCTATAGTTGATGCGGTAAGTGGTGTTACCAGAGATAGGCATTATGGAAAAACAGACTGGAATGGTCGTGAGTTTTCGGTAATTGATACTGGTGGATATGTAGTAGGGAGTGACGATGTTTTTGAAGCTGAAATTGACAAACAAGTTGAGTTAGCCATTGACGAGGCCGATGCTATTATTTTTATGGTTGATGTTGAATCTGGTGTGACAGGTATGGATGAAGCTGTTGCAAATTTACTCCGTAAAGTTAAAAAACCAATTTTTTTAGTCATTAACAAAGTTGATAATGCAGATAGAGCGACCAATGCCGTTGAGTTTTATGCTCTAGGTTTAGGTGAATATTACACCATTGCGAGCATTAATGGTAGTGGTACGGGTGATTTATTAGATGCTATTATTAAAGCGTTACCAAAAATAGAGGAAGAAGAAATGGATGAATTACCTAGGTTTGCAGTAGTTGGTAGGCCAAATGCAGGTAAATCTTCTTTTATAAACGCCTTGATAGGCGAAGAAAGATATATTGTAACCGATATAGCAGGAACAACTCGAGATTCTAACCATACCAAATACAATAGGTTTGGTTTTGATTTTAATTTGGTAGATACTGCGGGAATTAGAAAAAAATCAAAAGTAAAAGATGATTTAGAGTTCTATTCAGTAATGCGCTCGGTAAGAGCTATTGAATATAGTGATGTTTGTATTCTTATTATTGATGCAACCAGAGGTTTTGAAGGACAAGATCAAAATATATTTTGGCTAGCAGAAAAAAATAAAAAGGGTGTTGTAATTTTGGTCAATAAGTGGGATCTTGTTGAAAAAGACACCCATACTACCAAAGAATTTGAAGCTAATATTAGAAAAGAAACAGCTCCTTTTACTGATGTGCCCATCATTTTTGTTTCGGCATTGACAAAACAAAGAATTTTTAAAGCCATTGAAACTGCAGTTGAAGTTTTTGAAAACAGAAAGAAAAAAATTACTACGAGTAAGTTGAATGAAACGATGCTTGAAATTATCAAGCAAAATTCTCCTCCGGCTTATAAAGGTAAATATGTAAAAATAAAATATTGTATGCAGCTGCCTACTGCCACACCGCAATTTGTGTTTTTCGCTAATTTACCTCAATATATAAGAGACCCTTATAAAAGGTATATTGAAAACAAGTTGCGTGAAATATATGATTTTACGGGCGTTCCTATTGTAATATATTTTAGAAAAAAATAACCATTATAATTATTTAGTATTGCTTCATTATTGTAGTATTATTTTAGTAAGTTTATTCCGATAAAATTTAAATTTTACAAAATGAATAAAACTATAATTGGACTATTGTTGTTCTTAAATACTTTCGTGGTATTTAGTCAAAAGGAAAAAAATTCAATTCTCAAAGAATTGAATAAAAAATCAGAAGCTTATGGTGTAATCGCGCAAACCATATGGAATTACGCAGAGATGGGATACCAAGAAGTAAAATCAGTTGCATTACTTCAAAAAACTTTAAAAGATGAAGGTTTTAATATTACTGATGGAGTGGCTGGTATGCCTACTGCATTTACTGCCGAATATGGAAGTGGCAAACCTGTTATAGCAATTTTGGGCGAGTATGATGCCCTTCCTGGTCTTTCTCAAAAAGCGGAAGCTGAAAAAATTTCAGATAATAAAGTTGCTGGTCACGCTTGTGGACATCATTTATTTGGTACTGCCTCAACAGCTGCTGCAATTGCAGTTAAAAATTGGATGAAAGAAAATAAGATAAAAGGAACATTAAGATTTTATGGTACTCCAGCCGAAGAAGGCGGTTCAGGAAAAGTATATTTAGTTAGAGAAGGATTATTTAATGATGTTGATGCCGTATTGCATTGGCATCCAGGTTCACTAAATTCAGCCAATGCAGGTGCTGCATTGGCAAATAAATCTGCAAAATTTCGTTTTTATGGTGTTTCTGCACATGCCGCAGGTGCTCCGGAAAAAGGTAGGTCTGCTTTAGATGGAGTTGAAGCTATGAATATGATGGTAAATATGATGAGAGAGCATGTTCCGCAAGAAGTGAGAATTCATTATGTAATTACTGATGGAGGTAAAGCACCCAATGTAGTTCCTGATTTTGCAGAAGTGTATTATTATGCTAGGCATAATAACCGAAAAACAGTTATCGAAGTTTTTGACCGAATAGTGAAAGCGGCAGAAGGAGCTGCTTTAGGAACTGGTACAAAAACGGATTATGAAATGATTGGCGGAACCCATGAATTGTTACCAAACCTTACACTTCAAAAAATAATGTATGATAATTTGGTTAAGGTTGGGGGTATAACATATACTGATGAAGAAAAAATATTCGCAAATAAAATAGCGGTGAGTTTAGGATATAAAAAAGCAGACATTGAGGTTGCCAGTAAAATTCAGCCATATAAAACTGTTGGAAGAGCCTATGGATCTACTGATGTAGGAGATGTGAGTTTTACAGTACCAACAGTTGGTTTGAGAAGTGCCACTTGGGTACCAGGAACGCCAGCACATAGTTGGCAGGCTGTTGCCGCTGGAGGTACAGAAATTGGTAATAAAGGCATGATGGTCGCGGCTAAAACTATAGCATTAACAGCGGTAGACCTTTTTAATAACACCACCTTAATTGATAAAGCGCAAAAAGAGTTTATTGAAAAAAGAGGAGCAGATTTTAAATATATACCGCTGTTGGGTGACAGACCACCAGCATTAGATTATAGAAATTAATAATTTATCTTCGAATTGCGATTGTAAATTTTAATCATATGCAATCGCAATTCAACTTTACCATCCACCGCTGGCACCGCCGCCGCCAAAGCCTCCGCCTCCGAAACCACCACCAAAGCCACCGCCACCTCCGAAACTTCCTCCTGAAGAACCGCCACCAAAGCCACCGCCACCAAAACCACCTCTGCCTGCGCTACTAAGAATAATGGCATCCAACAGTGAAAATCCACCAGATCTTTTACCACCATTTTTACCTCCACCTCGTTTGTTTTTACGAGATAAAAACATCATAATAATCATAAAAATTACAAAGATTAAGATGGGTGGGAACCCTTTATTTTTAGTTTTTCGCGCGGGTTCTCCTTGGTATTCGCCATTCATAACCTGTATGATTGCAGAGGTTGCTTTATCAATTCCACCATAAAAATTTCCTTGTCTAAACTCGGGTTTCATGATGTTTTCAATAATTCTTCTAGACAAAGCATCGGTTAATAAATGCTCAACACCGTAACCTGTTCTAATCGTCATTTTTCTATCGTCTTTCGATACCAATATTAAAATACCATTATCTTTTTCGGCTTGACCGATACCCCATTTATGCGCCAATTCAGTTGCATAAATACTAACTTCATTGTCTTGCAAAGACTTTACTGTAATCACAACAATTTGCGTTGAGGTAGTATCGTTGTAACGGATTAATTTTTGTTCCAATGTTTTTGATTCCGCAGGGCTCATCATATTGGCATAATCGTAAACACTGGTTTGTTCTTTTGGTATTGCCGGTAAATAATCTTGTGCCTTTAGGGAAGAAACACCACATAAAAGTAGAAGAAAAAGCAAACTAATATATTTATATTTTCTTTGCATATCAATTAAAAACTTATTCGTAATATTGAATCGCAATATACCAAAATTTTAACTTCTGTTTTTAACAGAATAACGTATATTAAATTATGAAACGAGCATGTTAAAAAGCTTATCACTCAAGGAAATGATTATTAGCGAACAGCATGTGTCACCTATAATAATTAAAATTTAGACATATGAAAAAATTATTTTTACTTCTACTTTTAATGCCAGCACTAATAATTCAAGCGCAAGAAATCGATATAAAAAAATTAAAAGGAATAAAACCCAGAGCTGTGGGGCCGGCAGGAATGAGTGGTAGAATAACAGCTATTGATGTGGTTAATGATAAACCAAATATTATTTATGTTGGGGCAGCATCGGGTGGCGTATGGAAATCAGAAAGTGAAGGTATTGCATGGGAACCTATTTTTGATAAAGAAAACATCCAAGCCATTGGAGCAATAACCATTCAACAAAGTAATCCTGATGTTATTTGGGTGGGTACAGGTGAAGGAAATCCTCGGAATAGTTTGAATGGGGGTTATGGTATATATAAAAGTATTGATGGTGGTAAAAACTGGAAGTTAATGGGTTTGGAAAAAACTCGAAATATACATCGAATTATTATTGATAAAGATAATCCGAATACCATATATGTTGCTGCAATCGGGTCCCCTTGGGGAGAACACCCCGAAAGAGGCGTTTTTAAAAGCACAGATGGTGGGCTTACTTGGAGAAATATACTTTTTGTAAATAACAAAACTGGCGCTGCAGATTTGGTGGTAGATGCTAATAATCCGAATAAGTTGATTGCTGCCATGTGGGAACATCGCCGTAAGCCCTATACATTTAATTCAGGGGGTAAAGGATCTGGATTATACATAACTTATGATGGTGGAGAAAACTGGGAAAAGAAAACCGATAAAGATGGGTTGCCAAAAGGCAATTTGGGTCGTATAGGTATTGCAATTTCGGCGAGTAATCCAAAAGTGGTTTATGCTTTAATTGAAGCCAAGAAAAATGCCTTGTACAAATCTGAGGACGGTGGTTTTAAATGGAAAATGATCAATGATAAATCGAGCGGTAGAGGTCCAGAGGGAATAGGAAACCGACCTTTTTATTATTCAGATATTTTTGTAGATCCTTTAAATGAAAATAGAATTTATTCGGTTTTTACTTATATAAATTACAGTATTGATGGCGGAAAAACATTCAAACAATTGATGCCTGCTTATGGTACAGATGTAGGCGTACATCCAGATCATCACGCTTGGTGGATTCACCCAAGTAATCCAAATTTTATGATTGATGGTAATGATGGTGGTTTGAATATTACTAAAGACCAAGGGAAAACTTGGCGATTTGTTGAGAACCTTCCGGTTGGCCAATTTTACCATATTAATGTAGATAATGATTTTCCTTACAATCTTTATGGAGGTATGCAGGACAATGGTTCATGGGCAGGGCCGGCTTATGTTTTAAAAGCTCAAGGTATTAGAAATTCATATTGGCAGGAATTGATGTTTGGTGATGGTTTTGATGTAATTCCAGATCCTAAGAATTCGCGTTATGGTTATGCCATGTCACAACAAGGTAATGTGCGTCGTTATGATAGAGAAACCGGGTTGACTAAAATGATTAAACCAACCCACCCTAACCCAGAAATTAAATTACGATTCAATTGGAATTCAGCCATTGCCATGAACCCGTTTGATAAGCATACAATTTATTTTGGATCTCAATTCGTGCATAAATCAATAAATAAAGGCCATGAATGGGAAATCATTTCACCAGATTTGACTACCAATAATCCGGAACAGCAAAAACAGTATGAAAGTGGTGGTTTGACTATGGATGCTACAGGTGCAGAAAATTTTAATACCATCTTGGTTATCAGCCCTAGTAATCTTGAAAAAGATGTGATTTGGGTGGGAACAGATGATGGTAAAATTCAAATTACCAAAAATGGTGGTACCAGTTGGGTAGATATAAGTCCGAAAATTAAAGCCCTTCCAAAGGGAGCGTGGGTTGCACAAATTAAACCTTCGTTATTTAACAAGGGTGAGGCATATGCGGTTGTAAATAATTATAGAAATTTTGACTTTAAACCTTATTTGTTAAGAACCAAAAATTACGGTAAAACATGGGAAAACCTGTTAAATGATAAACCCGAAACTTTTGGATATGCACTTTCATTTGTGCAAGATCCTGTAGAAAAGAAATTAATTTTTCTCGGTACAGAAAATGGCTTGTATATTAGTATAGATGAAGGGAAAAATTGGACAAAATGGACAGAAAATTACCCAAGTGTTCCTACTATGGATATGGTAATTCACCCAACAGAACACGATTTGGACATTGCGACCTTTGGTAGATCATTTTATGTATTTGATGATATCAGACCCTTGCGGGAATTGGCTAAAAATGGAAAAGATATTATGAATGAAACCATTCATGTTTTTAATCCACCTACTGCATATATTAGTCAAACCCAACAAGCCAGTGGAACACGCTTTGGTGGAAATGCCATGTTTAATGGTGATAACAGGCAACAAGGAGCAATGATAAGTTACAGTATAAATAAACCAGAAAAGTTGAATAAATCCAATGAGGAATCAAGTGATGATCTGGCAAAGAATAAAAAAGATAAAGATAAATCTTCTAATAAGGATTCATTGGTTTTGAATATATATAACAATCAAAATAAATTGATTAGAACGATTAAGAAAAAGGCACCAAAGGAAAATGGTTTGCATAGAATGTATTGGTCATTAGGAGAAAAAGGCGTTAAAACACCATCTAGAAAAGCCAATAAAAGTACAAATGAACCTAGAGGTGTAACAGTTTTACCAGGAGTATATAAATTGGTTTTACACTTTAAGGATAAAAAAGATTCAACACAAATTACCGTAAAATACGACCCAAGAATTACATTATCTACAGAGGTTTTAAAAAGTAAATACAATTTGCAAAAACAGTTAGAGAATAAAATGGATTTAAGCTATCGCGCAATTGAACAATTAAATGAATCCAAAAAAATTGCAAAAAACTATAAAAAACAAGCTTCAGAAATTGATAAAAAAACCTATGAATCTTTGATAAAATCGAGCGACAGTATCATAAAAAAAATAGATGGTTTGATTGATGCAATGTTGGGCAAAGAAGATAAAAGACAAGGTATTACTGCAACTAAAAACCCAAGTAATATTTCTTATTTATACTCGGCTAGGCGGTATGTAAGTTCGTTGGGGGAAATGCCAGGTATAACGGAAAAGCAATTAATAAAAAATGCAAATATGAAGGTCGACAAAGTTATAGAGGATATCAATAATTTTTATAAATCGGAGTGGCTAGATTATAGAAAACAAGTTGAAAGTTTAAAACTTACTCCTTTTAAAGATTATAAAGAATTGAATTAATAGATTTTGAAGTTTTTTGAATTACTCAAAACAGGTTTATGAAAAAACAAATATTTAAAGTACTTGCAAATTTAAATAGAATAATATTGCCAAGCATGGCAAAAAGGCATGTGGATATGAGTAAGGCTAAAAAGTGGCAAATGGCAATAATTGGTTGGCGATATTTTATTACTAAAAACAGTTTGGATTAATTTGGTGTTAAATATTTTCGTAACTTTAACTTAAAACCTAATATTATGGATGATCAATCAAAACACATTAAATTTTTTGTAGGATCGCTGATTCAAATTCAGAGATTGCAGTTAGATTTAAACGACAATGAAATCCCTTCCTTGATTAAAAATAATTTTCAATCGGGTATTCGATCGGGCTTTTATGGAGGGTCGCCATCATTGGTGGAATTATTTATTTTTGAAGAAGATAAAGAAAAAGCATCACCCATTTTAGAAGCTTTTAAAGCAGATTTAAACTTGTAAATTTCTTAAGAATATATTTTCTATTATCAAAAAAAGAAATATATTTGCAGCCCAATAAAAAAGGCCTCGTGGCGCAACTGAATAGCGCACTTGATTACGGCTCAAGAGGTTACAAGTTTGAATCTTGTCGAGGTCACTAAGAGTTAAAGCTTACCACGTAGTGGTGGGCTTTTTTATTTCCAATCGTTTCAAATTCATTCGAATAAGAATTGAAATAAAAAAGGCCATGCAATTAATAAGTTAAAAACAAAAAATTGAAATTCAACTCTGCGTTAAACTAAAAATGCAGTATATTTAATCACGCTACGGTTTAGACACAACGTTTTGGTATAAACCAAAGCAAAATTCATTCGATTATAAATGATTAAGAAGATATTACTAACACCATTTCAGAAATTTGTTAAAACAGGAAGTATCGCAGGAATGTTACTTTTTGGCACGACTATTATAGCATTAATTTGGGCAAATTCAACTTACGCACCTTATTACGAATCGCTTTTACAATACAAGTTAGGATTTTCTTTTGAAAATTTTGAACTTAAAAAACCACTAATTCTATGGATTAATGATGGCTTAATGGCAATTTTCTTTTTCCTAATTGGATTAGAGCTAAAAAGAGAATTGCTCGTGGGAGAAATAAATACATTAAAAAAAGCAACATTCCCTCTATTTGCGGCATTAGGTGGTGTGATCGTACCTATAGCTTTGTATTTAGTATTAAATGATAATCCTGAAACAACAAAAGGTTGGGGAATAACAATGGCAACCGACATTGCTTTTGCTTTGGCTATTTTAAGTTTATTGGGTAAAAGAGTGCCTTTAAGCCTTAAAGTATTTTTAACTGCATTTGCTATTATCGATGATATTGCAGCAGTAATTGTAATTGCCGTTTTTTATAGTTCCAATGTAGATATAACCTTATTGATATATGGTGTTCTTTTAATTGCTTTTTTAGCCTTGCTCTATAGGTTTAAAAATTACAACTTTGAAATTGGTATGATTTTGGCTGTTATCATTTGGTTTCTATTTCTAAAATCAGGCATACATCCAACCATTGCAGGTGTATTATTAGCCTTTACTATTCCAATCAAAAAAAGACTAAATGTTAAAGTTTTTGCTGAAAACCTTGGTTTAATTTCCAATAAAATTAAAACCAATACAGATGATAGTGACAAACATTTACTAACAAAGGATGA
This sequence comes from Flavobacteriaceae bacterium, assembly GCA_021647985.1. GTDB lineage: Bacteria > Bacteroidota > Bacteroidia > Flavobacteriales > Flavobacteriaceae > Lutimonas. The sequence goes on from JAKITQ010000026.1 coordinate 29,621, forward strand.
GGTGAATTGCATAAATAATTTAGATGATTTAATTTCAGAAGTAATTTCACCTTTGCAACATCTTGAAAATAAACTACATAGTATAACGGCTTATTTTATTTTACCAGTTTTTGCTTTTGCCAATGCTGGCGTTGCAATAAGTGCAGGTTACAACTATGATTTTGCTTTGATGAGAAATATTGTTATTAGCTTATTTGTAGGGAAATTTATAGGTGTTGTATTATTTTCTTATGCAGGTATAAAACTAAAACTTACAGAACTTCCAAAGGGATTAAACTTTAAACATATTCTTGGCATTGCAGCCATTGCAGGAGTAGGATTTACAATGTCAATTTTTATAGATCATTTGGCTTTTGCGGGAAGTGAAAGGAGTATAGTTTCTGCAAAAATTGGAATTATAATTGGCTCATTAATATCTGGAATAGTGGGTTATATATTGCTGAGATTAACAAGTAAAGAAAGCTTTGAAAATGAATAAATGATTAAAGAGTTTTGACGTTTGTCAACGTTATACACAAATTGCTTAAAACTACACTATCCTCCAGATGGCAGATAAAATTCAAAAAAACAGTTTTCACAATAATTTAACTACCTTTAAAAACTAACTAACCGAAAAATTCATTTTAAATTATGGAATTAAAAATAAAAAATCTAAACAAGACCTACTCAAACGGTGTTCAAGCTTTAAAAGACGTCACACTCAACATTCCACAAGGAATGTTTGGTCTATTAGGGCCAAACGGAGCTGGAAAATCTTCATTAATGCGTACTTTGGCTACTCTCCAACAAGCCGATTCTGGCTCGGCAATGTTAGATGATTTGGATATTTTAAAAGAGAAAGCCGAAGTACGAAAAATTCTGGGTTACCTGCCTCAAGAGTTTGGTGTATACCCTAAAGTAAGTGCATATAATATGTTAAATCATATTGCTTCATTAAAGGGAATATCGAACAAAGCAGAACGTAAAGATTTGGTTGAATCCTTATTGCATAAAACCAATTTATGGCATGTTCGAAATAAAAGTTTAGGAACGTATTCTGGCGGAATGAAACAGCGCTTTGGTATTGCACAGGCTTTAATTGGTGACCCGAAATTAATAATTGTAGATGAACCCACAGCTGGTCTTGATCCCGCTGAACGGAATCGTTTTCATAATTTATTGTGTGAAATTGGAGAAAATACTATTGTAATTTTATCTACACATATTGTTGATGATATTTCTAATTTATGTAATAATATGGCAATTATTTGCCTAGGTGAAGTAGTGGTTAAAGGAAACCCTAATGATTTAACAGATGGAGTTAAAGGTAGAATATGGACAAAAGCCATTGAAAAAGAAGAATTAGTAAATTACCAATCAGATTTACAAGTTATTTCTACGTATTTAAAAGCCGGAAAAACTGTTATTCACGTATTAAGTGATAACCAACCTGACGCTTCTTTTGAAGCAACTGCGGCAGATTTAGAAGATGTGTATTTTGCTGAAATCACATCTCGTATGGATACTACTTTAGTATAATTGTTTAATTAATTCATTTAAAATCATTCAATTATGTTTAAAGAAATATTCTTATTCGAAATTAAATACAGATTAAAACGACCAGCAACCTGGTCATATTTTGGTATTCTATTCCTGTTTGGGCTAATAATTGGTATTGGCGGTAATGGACCTGCCTCAGAAAAGGTATTTGTGAACTCTCCGGTAGCTATCGCCTCCATATTGTCTACCATCAGTATTTTTGGTATAATGCTCTCAAGCGCTATTATGGGAGTTCCTGTATACAGAGACATTGAACATAAAACAGAGAACTATTATTTCTCATATCCCATTAGTGAAAAAGGCTATTTATTAGGGCGATTTTTTGGTTCTTTATCAATATTGTTTTTTGTAAGTCTAGGCTTACATATTGGTTTAATCATTGGCTTTGCTATTGGACCATTTGCAGGCTACGAAGAGCCAGAACGTTTTACAACACTGAATCTTTGGTATTATATTCAACCAACTTTAACACTATATTGGACCAATTTTTTCTTTGCTGGTTGTATTTTCTTTGCATTAGTAAGTTTGACCAAAAAAGTAATGTTAGCCTATGCAGGAGGTGCTATTCTTTTTATTACCTATTTAATTACTCTAACTCTTACTCAAGACATTGAGAATAAAAACTTGGTTAGTCTTTTGGACCCATTTGGTTTGGGTACGTATCAAAACATTATTCAATATTGGACACCCGAAGAACAAAATACCTTAACGGTTCCGTTCCAAGGTATGCTAATCTGGAATCGTATTATATGGGTCGGCCTTGGTCTACTGGCTTTTCTTTATACCTTATTTAGATTTGACTTTCAAAGATTCTTAAACAGAAATTACAGTTCGAAAAAGAAAAATGACAACTTGGATAAAAGCAATGTATCAGCAACATTGACTAAAATACCAAGTGTTACAAAAGTATTCTCTAAAAGCTTAAATATTAAACTATTGTTTGGATTGGCTGTCATGGAATTTAAAAACATTATTAGAGATAATTTCTTTATAGCGATACTAATTGCAGCAGTTCTATTCCTGTTTTTTGATGCTTGGTTTGGTTTCCCTATTTATGGAACACCTTCGCTCCCACTCACTTATTATATGCTTGAAGTAAAAGGCGCCACCTATATCATTCTCATATTTATTCTTATTGTATTTATGACAGGTGAAGTATTGCATAGAGAGCGTAGTGTAAATTATGATCAAATTTTTGGCTCACTGCCATTACCGAATCACATAGTTTATGGATCAAAATTTTTAGCATTAGTAATGATAAGTTTTGTTTTAGTAAACATGGTTTTAGTTAGTGGTGTACTAAATCAAATTATTAAAGGTTATTACAATTTTGAATTTGAAAAATACTTCACTGATTTATATTTAATTGAATTTCCTAAGTACATCATTTTCGTTTTATTAGCCTTTTTTGTACACTCTTTAGTCTCCAAAAAATTTATGGGACATGTAATCTCAATAGCTATTTGGGTATTGCTTTTTGGATTGAGTAGTTTAGCAGATATAAATAACAATTTATATCTCTATAGTTATGCACCAGGCTATACCTTATCTGATATGAATGGATTCGGGCATTTTGGCGAAGCGCTATTCTGGTTTAGAACTTATTGGTTGGCATGTGGAGGCGTCCTATTAGTTATCGGTTACCTCTTTTGGAAACGAGGAACAGATTCAGGTAGAAAAGCCAGATGGCAAATAGCTAAAGAACGACTAAACATAAAAACAATCACATCTCTTATTATTTTGTTAACTGTATTTATTGGCTCTGGTTTATTTATTAATCATAACACGAAAACTTTAAACAATTACAGAACAGTAAAACAAGGAACTATTGGCTCCGCTGAATATGAAAAACAATTGAGTAAATACGATAAAATAGCACAGCCAAAAGTTATTGATGTAAAAATTAATGCCGATTTAATTCCTGAAAATCGAACAGCAAAAATTAAGACAACCTTTATAATGGTTAATAAATCTAATGAAGTAATAGATTCATTACATTTAAATTGGGGAGCAGAAGGTTTGTTGAAAAAAGAAGTGAATACATTTACTATTGAAGGTAAAGTCCCTAAATTGGGTAAACGTTATGACGATTTTGGTTATGAAATTTATGCTTTTGAACAACCTTTACAACCAAATGACACCATTAGTATGACTTTAGAAGTAACTGGTTCATATAAAGGGTTTCCTAACGAAGGTTCAGGTTCTGGACTAGTTTATAATGGAACATTTTTAAATAACAACTTCTTTCCATCATTTGGCTATAGCGCTCAAGGCGAGTTAACTAGTGACCAGGATCGAAAAAAATACGACTTGCCAATTAAAGATTATCAGTTACCTGAACAAACGGACGAATGGGGCTTGAGTAATTTATTGTTCAACGATGATGCGGATTATATAACTTTTGAAGGAACTGTAAGTACAGCTCTCAATCAGATAGCTATAATGCCAGGATATTTACAGAAAGAATGGGAAGAAAATGGAAGAAAATATTACACTTACAAAATGGAAGGTGAATTAGATTTTTTCTATAATATTTCCTCAGCCGAATATAAAGTCCATCGTGAAGTTTGGACTGGTAAATCTGGTGAAAAAGTGAATATTGAGATATTTCACCATCCTACTCACACCTATAATATTGATCGTTTTGTAAAAGGAGTGAAACATGCTATGGATTATTTCTCTGAAAATTATGGTCCTTATCAGTATCGTCAAATGCGAATTATTGAATTCCCAAGATATTCTACATTTGCGCAATCATTTCCGAATACCGTTCCATTTTCTGAAAGTTTTGGTTGGGTAGGAGATTTTAGCGACCCTAATGATTTAGATTATGTTTATACTGTTACGGCTCACGAAGTAGCACATCAATGGTGGGGTCATCAAATTTCGCCTTCCGCAACAAGAGGTTCCAATCAAATTTCCGAATCTATGGCTGAGTATTCTTCACTAATGGTAATGAAAAAAGAATATGGTGTCGATGCCATGCAAAAATTTCTTAAAGAAGAATTAGACCGTTATTTAAGAAGTAGAGCTAACGAAAGTAAATTTGAAAAAACATTACTTGATAATGATAATCAGGCTTATGTTTGGTATCGAAAAGGTGGACTTATACTCTACGCACTTCAAGATTTAATTGGAGAAGCAAATTTAAACAAAGGTTTTAAATCATATGCAGAAGCAGCGCGCTTCAGACAAGAAGCCCCATTTACAACTACTGTTGAATGGTATGACTATATGAAGTCTGTAACTCCAGATTCTCTAAAGTATTATTTAGAAGATAGTTTTGAAAAAATCACCCTCTATTCTAATAAGGTTACTGAAGCTACTTATAAAAAAATTACAGACGACAAATATAAAGTAACTATTAAAGTTGAAAGCTCAAAAAACTATTTTGATGGTAATGGTAAATTATTAGTAACAGGAGATAAAGCCAACCTACTTGAAATTGCAATTTTTGATAGTGATATTATAAACGAACAAGGTATGACTATAAAGTCGCCTTTAGTATTGGAAAAAGTTTGGGTGAAACCAGGAAAATCAACCTTTACATATATCACAGAGAAACTGCCGATTAAAGCAGGTATAGACCCTTATAATAAAATGATAGACCGAATTCCGGATGACAATCTTATTTCTTTAGAGGAAATTTTAGATTAATATTTTTAGAGTATCATCTTTACCTAAATGGTTCGTAGAAAAAGAACTACATCTATGATAAAAATTATTGTTACAATAATTATAGAATATTCCTATAAATAAAACTGGCGACAACAATATATTAAGAGGTGTTAATAATAAAGGCTTATACTTGATTGTTAACAAATTATACGCTCCATCCTTAATTTACACAAAAGAGCAAGTGAATATAAAAATAACAGTATAATCAGACGAATAGCGAACCGTTTAAATTAAATATTTTAGCCGAACTTAGTAATGAAACACACACTAAGCATCTTTATAAATACAAAAACTAATAATCTAATATTTGCTTTAATATAATTTGGTAATCATTATCATTATTAACAAAATCTAATGCAGTTACATCAATAATTAGTGTGTTTAAATGCGCTTTGGTTTTTATAAAATTTAAATAGCCTTTGTGTATCTTGTCCAAATAGTTGGCCTCGATATTTTGCTCGTAACTTCTTCCTCTTTTTTTAATATTTTCAATCAACCTATCTGTATTTTGATATAAATAAACATATACATCGGGTTTTGCAATTTCTTTGTACATAATATCAAACATTTTTCGGTACAAATTATATTCTTCTTTGGATAAGGTAATTTGTGCAAAAATGAGTGATTTAAAAATAAAATAATCTGAAACAATAAAATTTTTAAACAAATCAAATTGTGCAAGATCTTCTGTTAATTGGTGGTATCGGTCTGCTAAAAAACTCATTTCCAATGGAAAGGCATACCGTTCCTTGTCTTGATAGAATTTTGGTAAAAACGGATTGTCGGCAAAGCGCTCTAAAACCAATTTGGCATTAAAATCATCGCCAATTTTTTTAGCTAAAGATGTTTTTCCAGAACCTATATTCCCTTCAATAGCAATATAGTTGTATTTTTCCACCAATGAAATAGGGCGCTTGATTTGATTGTGCGTCATTTCAATTGCAGTAGTATCTGCACAATTTTGTAAGCAAATTAAAATTGGTTTTTTAACAATAGGATGAATAATATTTGGAGCAATTTCCGTTAAGGGAACCAAAACAAATTTCCTTTCCAGCATTTTTGGATGCGGAACTTTTAAATTGTTGTAAAAAATAATATCATTATCAAAAAGTAAAACATCAATATCAATAATACGATCTTGATAATTTAAGGATTCATTTCTTTCTCTGCCTAATTCTTGTTCAATTTGAAGTACAGTTTCGATGAGATTTTCAGGGTTTAAATTGCTAGAAACTTCCAAACAGAGATTGTAAAAATCTCCTCCTTCAAAACCCCAAGATTTGGTTTTGTAAATAGCCGAAACTTTTTTAACATGACCAACCTTTTGGCTAATTAGGTCAACAGCCTTTTGCAAAGTGATTAGTTTATCACCTTGGTTACTACCCAAAGACAAATATGTGGTTCGAACTATTTTCATTATTTACCCATTTGAAAAATAATGGACTATTTTAAGAATATAAATGCAAAGAAAATAAAAGAATAGGATAAAAGTTTATATTTGATTTTTATTTTTTAACAATTGTAACAATCTGGGTTGTTTAGCGACTTATTGTAAAATATTTTATATGACTTTTTTAAGAGAATTATTGGCAGTTATACTTGGCGTATTCATTTCATTTTTTATTATGCTAATGGTATTGGTAGTTATTGGATCTGCATTTAGTGAGGATGAACAGATTACTGTTAAAAAAAACACGGTATTAACCATAAAATTAAAAGATGTTGTTAAAGATTACGCTCCAAAAAGCAGTGATCCTTTTGGCGAAATATTTGATTTTGATGATAAAAAAATGGGACTTAATGATATTATTAATGCGATAGAAAATGCAAAATATGATGATAATATTTTAGGCATAAGTATTGAAACATTGTGGTTAAGGATGGGTATAGCGCAAACACAAGCCATTAGAGATAAACTTTTAGAGTTTAAAGAATCGGGTAAATTTATAGTTGCTTATGCAGATGCTTACGATCAAAAGAATTATTATTTAAGCTCAGTAGCCGATTCAATATATGTAAACCCGGCGGGCATGCTTGAATTTAAAGGCTTGTCTGGAGAAATTTTGTTTTTTAAAGATTTTCAAGATAAGTATGGTGTAAAAATGGAAGTTATTCGCCATGGAAAATATAAAAGTGCTGTTGAGCCTTTTATTGCCAATGAAATAAGTGACGCAAACAAAGAGCAAGTCAAGTCATTTTTAAATTCAATTTGGGATGAACTTGTTGATGATATAAGTGAAAGCAGAAACAAATCTAAGGAAGAAATTAACCTTATTGCCGATGCATTGAACGCGAGAAGTCCAATTCTTGCCGAAGAAAACAAAATGATAACTTCACAACTTTATAGAGATGAGTATGAAAATATCATTAATGAATTAACCAATAGCGAAACAATTGATAAGGTAAATTCGATAAGTTTGAAAGACTATATAGGAGCTGGTAAGGGAAGAATTAAATCGACTTCAAAAAATAGAATAGCAGTTATTTATGCCCAAGGAGAAATTAGATATGGTAAAGGAGATGAAAATTATATTGGTCAAGAGTCTATTGTAAAAGCACTAAGAAAAGCTCGAAAAGCTAAAAATGTTAAAGCCATAGTATTAAGGGTAAATTCGCCTGGAGGTAATACCTTACCTTCTGACATTATTTGGCGAGAAATTGAACTTACAAAAAAGGAAAAACCATTTGTAGTTTCTATGGGTAACATGGCTGCTTCTGGAGGGTATTATATTGCTTGTAATGCAGATAAGATCATTGCAGAACCCACTACAATTACTGGAAGCATAGGTGTTTTTGCAATTGTGCCAAACATTAGTGAATTTGCAAATAGAATAGGAATTAATGCCGAACAAATTGGTACCAACAAACAATCTGTAGGTTATAGTTTATTTGAGCCCATGCAAGAAGGGTTTTATAATGTAACCATGGAAAGTATTGAATTTGTTTACAAGGGTTTTGTTGAAAAAGTTGCTAATGGCAGAAATATGACTATAGCTCAGGTAGATAGCTTAGCACAAGGAAGAGTTTGGACGGGTAAAGAGGCCTTTGAAAATGGCTTGGTAGATGAGCTTGGAAGTTTGGAAGATGCCATTAGAATTGCTGCAGATTTAGCTGAATTAGAAGATTATAGGGTTAGAAATTATCCGGATTTTGAAAAAGATTTTAAAGACTTATTCAAAGGGCCTTTTGGAAGTGCTAAAGCTTCTTTGATAAAAGAAGAAATTGGTAAAGAATTTTATAACCGAATTAAAAGTTTTAAAGCAATATCTGAATACAAAGGTATTCAAACAAGATTGCCTTTTTTAATTGATATAAAATAAGTTTGCACTCTATTTTTCTTTGGGAAAGATGGTGTAATAAAAGGGTTTTCCGGTATATTATTACTTCTAAAGCAAAGCTCTAAACTACAGCATAGCCTAGTAATAATCAGAGATATTCTAAAAAGTTACCTAATGTTGGGTTTGTATTATTTTTATCCCAAATAGCAGATAGAACTGTTCGTTGTGGAGTTTTTTTTAAGTTTAACGATTTTTTTTTATAAAACCCCATTCACAATACATTTTATCTCAATATGAACAGCTAATTTCGCCAATCGTTCTCTAAGAACTCTTGGTCCTTGTTCTAAACAATTCGTCCTAAATTAATTCATTAACATGAATCAATTAATTTTTATACCGAATGCTTATTAAAAAAGTGTTTTGAGCAAATCGTTATTCACCAAATTAGGAAGGGTTACTTTTAAACTTGGTGTACGCTCCATTTCTCTTTTTATAGCAAATAATGCTTCATCATTTCTTGCCCAACTACGTCTTGCAATTCCATTGTTTACATCGTAAAATAACATATTTTTTAGGCGTTTACTCGCCTCAGGCGATCCGTCAAGTACCAATCCAAATCCTCCATTTATCACTTCGCCCCAACCAACGCCGCCACCATTGTGAATAGAAACCCAGGTAGCGCCTCTAAAGCTATCTCCAATAACATTATGTATGGCCATATCGGCAGTAAATTTACTTCCGTCATAAATATTAGAAGTTTCTCTATATGGTGAATCTGTACCACTTACATCATGATGATCTCTACCTAAAACAACGGGACCTATCTTTCCAGCGGCAATGGCATTATTAAAGGCTTCAGCAATTTTAGAACGCCCTTCGGCATCTGCATATAGGATTCGCGCCTGTGAACCAACTACCATTTTGTTCTTTTTAGCATCTTTAATCCAAGTGATATTGTCCTGCAACTGCATTTTAATTTCTTTGGGAGCGTTATTATCCATAATTTCTTGCAGAACATCTTGTGCAATCTGGTCTGTTTGATCTAGATCTTCGGGTTTACCAGAAGTACAGACCCATCTAAATGGTCCAAATCCATAGTCAAAACACATAGGTCCTAAAATATCTTGTACATAGGATGGATATTTAAAATCGATATTATTCTCGGCCATTACATCAGCACCAGCGCGTGATGCTTCCAATAAAAATGCATTACCGTAATCGAAAAAGTAGGTACCTTTGGCAGTATGCTTATTAATTGCGTTTACATGTCGGTGCAAAGATTCTTGCACTTTTTCTTTAAACACATTTGGTTCTTCTCTAATCAAGCGGTTGGCTTCATCATAAGAAATGCCTACGGGATAATATCCTCCTGTCCAAGGAATATGTAATGATGTTTGATCTGATCCTACATGGATAAATAAATTTTCTTTATCAAAGCGTTCCCAAACGTCAACAACATTTCCAATATACGCAATCGAAACAACCTCCTTATTATCTTGGGCTTCTAGAACACGACTTACAAGACTATTTAAATTATCTACCAAAACATCTACCCAGCCCTGCTTATGGCGTTTTGTTGCAGCTTTTGGATTCACTTCTGCACAAATAGTGATGCAGCCAGTAATATTTCCAGCTTTGGGTTGTGCACCACTCATACCTCCCAAACCGGAGGTTAGGAATATTTTACCCAAACAAGTTTCTCCTTTTGGTAAAAATTTACGGAAAGCATTCATTAGCGTTATTGTTGTACCATGTACAATACCCTGAGGGCCAATATACATAAAAGAACCCGCTGTCATTTGTCCGTATTGCGTAACACCAAGTGCATTAAATTTTTCCCAATCATCTGGTTTTGAGTAATTAGGAACCATCATACCATTTGTAACTACAGCTCTTGGTGCATTTTTGTGTGAAGGAAACAATCCCATTGGATGACCAGAATACATTACCAAAGTTTGTTCATCATTCATCTCAGCAAGATATTTCATGGTTAATAAATATTGTGCCCAATTTTGAAAAACTGCACCATTTCCTCCATAAGTAATAAGTTCATGAGGATGTTGCGCAACTGCATTATCTAAATTATTCTGAATCATTAGCATTATTGCTGCTGCTTGTTTTGATTTTGAAGGGTATTTATTAATTGGTCTTGCATATATTTTGTAATCTGGACGAAAACGATACATGTAAATACGACCATAAGTTTCTAATTCATTATTAAATTCTTCAATAAGCTCTACGTGATGTTTTTTGTTAAAATATCGTAATGCGTTTTTTAAGGCTAATATTTTTTCTTCCGTAGATAAAATTGCTTTTCGATTTGGAGCATGATTTATTGATGTGTCGTAAGGTTGTGATGCTGGTAAAACATTTGGAATTCCTTCTAATATTTGCTCTTTAAATGTTGTATTTAATGTTTGCATTACTTTTTTTTAGCTGTGTTTTTATTAAAACCATAAGGACAATGTCTGCAATTGCTTTCACAACAGTAGCCACGTTTTATATGATACTGTTGTGTAAAACAACGATAGCCTTCAGGTGTTAAGTAATAATCTCCTTCTTCGATTGGGACAAATTTCTTCATTTATTACAAAGGTAATATAAATAGGTTTGACTATTAGAAAGCTTGAGATATGATTGTTAATCTTGGAAGGATTTTTTAAGATTTAATAAAAAAAAGACCTTAACTATTTAAAGGTAAGATCTTTTTCAGGTTTTTAATTTCTTATTATTAAAGCTTTAAAACTACTTTTTCAATTTTTTGTTTTCCATTTAATAAAGTAGCTTTAACAATATAAACACCATCAGATTGAGATACTTTATTGACTGTAAATTCTAATGTATTAATGTCTTTTTTGTCTATTAATACACGACCCAAAAGATCATATACAGTTATTGTGCTAATAGGACTGTTACCTGATCTTACTTTAATGAACTTATTATTTGGCGCTGTAATGACAAAAAGATCAGTTTCAAAAGGATTTATACTCAAAGCATTATCTGAATATCTTAATATAAACCGATCATTAAAAGTAACATTCTCGGAAGTGAATGAATAAGGAATTGTGCGCAGATTATGGATTGTGTTAGTATAGGTGTCTTCTAAAAATATATTTTGGGCATTCTCTCCATCAAATAAACCATCGAGAGAATTTATTGCAATAGAGAAACTTCCATTTTGAGGAGTATAGAAGCCTAAAGGCACAGTGTCTTCATCAGAAAAAGGAATTGATCTACCTTGAATAGAAAATTTATTTTCATCAATTAAAGAATAAAAATTAATTAATGATTCATTTCCATTAAGCTCATTTCCATCAAATTGTTTATCTATATTATTAGTTGCACCTTCTATATACCCAATTAATAAAGATGATGCCATATTGTTTGAAGAAATTAAATCTAACCAGATTCTATGACGATTTATAGGATTATTATTTTGATTTGCTTCAGAGTTACTTGATCTATAAAACTGATTGTTACTAAATGCTGTACTTCGCATTGAATTATTAAAAGTAATATTAG
>JAKITQ010000027.1 GCA_021647985.1 Flavobacteriaceae bacterium
AACAGTAATGACAAGCTAAATGTGTTTGTAACTAAAATATCAGAAGATATTAACGCATCTCAAAACTATCAAAATATTGAATTGAGGTATCAAAAATTAATTTCAACGCAGTTTTAAACTAGAGCCAAAATATATCTCAATAAGTCAAAAAAGAGATTTTTATTTGTGGTTTGATAAAGAAATAAAGAGCAAACATCACGAAATAAAATTGATTGGTATTGCTTATGTTGCTGCTAAACAACTCTCAAAAGCAGACATGAAATTTATTCGTTTTTTTATAGTTAGAAATAATGAAGTAGTTCTGTTTTTGAATAATGGTTCTAATAAGGTGTTTGATTTTGCTTTTCCGCATTTAAAGGAAGTTTATTATTCTAAAAAAATAATAAAAGGATTGGAAGCTGAAAAATGGGATCGTAAATATGGACTTGAAGAGCAATGTCAGGTTCTTAATCCTCTATATAAAAAATTATCTGCTAAAGCCTTTAAAAAACTGGAAAGAATGGCTAAAGGTAAGGGTCCGTTTTCTATTGCTGTTCCAAAAGAAATTGAATACAAGGGGGATTTAATGGACTGCAACCTAAGGTATGAGCATGGTATAAATAAATTACTTCCTTACTATTTGAGTATAAATGTTAATTTTAATGACAATCAATAATAAATTGAAATTTTATTTAAACATAAATTATACGATAAGGTATAATGTCAAACTACTTTTGATTATCCTTATTACCGTAAATATTTCGGCCTACTCACAAACCGATTGGGTAAACTATTTGATAAAAAAAGAAAAAGGATTTATGGCCATAACAATCGATTTAGATTTCAATGACTATAAACCCAATTACAAAAACCTGTTAATTGTTGGTACAGATTATAAAAACCATTATAAAAACGGCTTTCCCAATGAAAAAGGATTGGCAAAACTCTACGCGTATTCAGATACTACAGCAATGATTATAGATCGTTATACTAAGAATCAGATTGTTGGAATAATAACATATCATGGTACTGCCTTTGATGTATTTTATGTGAAAGATACAATACAGATACGCGAAAATTTGAAAAAGGGTCTTGAGAAAAATTTTAGCAATTCATCAAGTTATATTTACCTTAAAAAAGATAAAAATTGGAAATATTATTTCGATAATTTATTCCCTGAAAATGCAGATAATAACTTATTAGCCAATCACCAATATCTTTTTGATTTATTAGTACAGGGGGATAATTTAACTGGTTTGAGAAAAATAAATCATTGGGTTTCTTTTAAAAACACAAAAAAAAGATTAAAATTTATCAACCAAATTAAACCATTAGATTTTGTTATTGATTCTATCCAATTTAAAAAAGAAAGAAAAGCTCCTTACACTCTAGTTGTCTCAAGAAAAGATTCTGTAAACCCCAAAACAATTAATCAAGTAACGCAATTGCTTCAGCTTCTTATTGAAAAATACAATGGTATTTATGAAGGTTGGGGAACCGAAAGAATAATTCAAGACTAAAAAAGCACATGAACCACTTCTTCAATTTTTGATACTCTTATAATTTCAATATGATAATTTTTATTTGCTATTTTATTAAATTTTGATAGAATTATTTTTTCAAAACCTAATTTTTCAGCCTCGATAATTCGCTGATCAATTCGATTTACAGCTCTTATTTCTCCTGCCAAACCAACTTCTGCCGAAAAACATATATTTTGAGCAATAGGGTCATCCTCATTAGAGGATAAAATGGCACAAACAACGGCTAGATCTATTGCAGGGTCTTCTACTTTTAATCCGCCAGCAATATTCAAAAAAACATCTTTTGCTCCTAATCTAAATCCTGCACGTTTTTCTAAAACCGCTAAAAGCATATTTAAACGTTTGATATTATAGCCAGTTGATGATCGTTGTGGTGTGCCGTAAACTGCAGTACTCACCAAAGCTTGCACTTCAATCATTAAAGGGCGCATACCTTCTAAGGTAGCCGAAATAGCCGTTCCAGTAAGGTCTGAATCTTTTTCAGAGATCAATATTTCTGACGGGTTGCTTACTTCTCGTAAACCCGTATTTAGCATTTCATAAATCCCCAATTCGGCCGTAGAGCCAAACCTATTTTTTTGTGCACGCAAAATTCTATAGGTATGATTTCTATCCCCTTCAAACTGCAAAACTACATCTACCATATGCTCCAAAATTTTTGGCCCGGCAATAGTACCTTCTTTAGTAATATGACCAATTAAAATTACTGGAGTATTGGTTTCTTTTGCAAATTTGATCAACTCAGCAGTGGTTTCTCTTATTTGTGAAATACTTCCTGGAGATGCTTCTATATATTCTGTATGCAAGGTTTGAATAGAGTCAATTACCACCACATCAGGAATGGTTTCTTCAATAATTTTAAAAATATTTTGAGTTTTTGTTTCCGTTAAAATCAAACAATTTTCATTTTTTCCTTCCAGTCTTTCTGCACGTAATTTAATTTGTGACTGACTTTCTTCACCAGAAACATAGAGTACCTTACTTTGCATTAATAATGCAATCTGTAAAAGCAAGGTTGATTTACCAATACCGGGTTCACCTCCTAATAATATCACAGACCCTTTTACAATACCACCTCCTAAAACTCTGTTTAATTCATCATTATTTGCTGGAATCCTATCTTCTTGAGAAATTGATATTTCTTTAATTTTTAGTGCTTTAGAAAGCTTCTTTGTTGTGGTTGATTGTTTCCAGTTTCTTTTCTCTTCTTTTTGTACTACTTCTTCAACAATAGTATTCCATGCATTACAAGAGTTACATTTTCCAATCCATTTCGGAAATTGAGTGCCACAATTTTGACAAAAGAAAGTGGTTTTTGTTTTAGCCATTTAATACATGTTTTAACGATAATTTTTATCTAGTGTCTGGTCGAAAATAGTTTTAGTTTTCAAATTTTAACAATTCTAAATGATTACCATCAAAAACAGCATAGGTAAAATGTGTAATCCAATCACCAGTATTGATGTATTTACTATTTTTACCCACTTGAATTTCCATAGGTAAATGACGATGACCAAATAGAAAAAAGTCAAAATGTTTTGTTTCTAATTTTCTTTTAGCATATTGTACCAACCATTCATTTTCTTCCCCTAAAAAATGAACATCCTCATCGCCAGAAATTAATTTGTTTTTTGTAGATAAATATTGAGCTATACCAACACCAATATCAGGGTGTAACCATTTATAGAACCACTTTGAAGCCGGGTTGGTAAATACTTTTTTCATTCGTTTGTACCCTTTGTCTCCTGGGCCTAATCCATCGCCATGGCCTATTAAAAATTTTTTATTATTAAACGTGAATTCCTGAGGTTTGTGGTAAATAGGTATATTTAACTCCTTTTCAAAATAGTCATTCATCCATAAATCGTGATTGCCTACAAAAAAATAGATCGGTATACCGCTGTCGCGAATTTCTGCAAGCTTCCCTAATACTCTAACATAACCTTTAGGGATTACATGTTTGTACTCAAACCAAAAATCAAATAAATCACCAAGTAAAAAAATAGTTTCGGCATCTTTTTTAATTTGATCTAACCAAAGCACAAATTTCTTTTCGCGAAGCAGACTATTTTTATGATCTGGTATTCCAAAATGCTGATCAGAAGCAAAATATATTTTTTTATTATTGTTCATTGAAATGTTTTCCTTGGTTTTGCAAGTTTTCCACTTTCGTGGGAATAAGACCTTGAAATGACAGCTTTTTATTATTAAAATCTATTCTTGATCACTCGCAAACCATTCTGCATATGAATTTGCGGTCTCATTTAACTTTAACGAATGTAAGGAAACATTTTGAGGTAATTGCGCTTTAATTTTATTGGCAAAATCAAACAACATATTTTCACTGGTAGGTTGGTAAGGAACCAATACTATTTTATGAGAATGATCTTCAATTGTTTTGGCCAATTCAATATGTGGCGAATTTTTATTTAATACAATTGCATGGTCAAATACATCAACTATTTCTTTTTTTACAATACGTTTTAAATCGCCAAAATCCATTACCATTCCGTTTTTGGGATGTTCCATATTTTCAATTGGTACACCAATTACGGTGACATACAAATGATAACTATGACCATGAATATTTTTACATTTACCATCATAACCATACAAGGCATGAGCCGTTTCAAAATCGAAATGTTTAGTAATTCTTATTTTTTTCATTAAAATACACCCCTAACCCCTCTTAAGAGGAGAACATAAAGTGAACGGTTTTGATTATATAATTTTTAATTTTTTTCCTACTTTAATAAAAGCCGCAATGGCCTTATCTAAATGTTCTTTTGTATGCGCAGCACTAAGCTGTACTCTTATTCGAGCCTTCTCCTTAGGTACAACCGGGAAGAAAAACCCAATAACATATATTCCTTCTTTTAATAATGCATTCGCCATATCTTGTGAAAGCCTTGCATTGTACAACATTACTGGTACAATTGCAGCATCGGCTCCAACCAAATCAAACCCAGCTGCCTCCATATTTCTGCGAAAATAATTGGTGTTTTCTTCTAGTTTATCTCTTAATGAGGTATCTGAATCAATCATTTCAAATACTTTTAAAGAAGCGCCAACAATAGCGGGTGCTAGTGAATTTGAAAATAAATACGGTCTTGATCTCTGGCGTAAAATTGCAATGATTTCCTTTTTGCCAGTAGTATATCCACCCATTGCTCCGCCAAGGGCTTTACCTAAAGTACCAGTAACAATATCTACACGACCCATCACATTTTTAAGCTCTACGGTACCTCTTCCGGTTTTACCTATAAAACCAGCAGCATGACATTCATCAACCATTACCATGGCGTCATATTTATCAGCCAAATCACAAATTTTATCCAATTGGGCAACTATACCGTCCATAGAAAACACACCATCGGTTACAATAATTTTAAATCGATGATTTTGTTTATTCGCTTCAATAAGTTGCTGTTCCAAGTCAGCCATATCATTATTTGCATATCGATAACGAGCTGCCTTACAGAGTCTTACACCATCAATAATAGATGCGTGATTTAAAGCATCAGAAATAATCGCATCTTCTTTACCTAATAACGGTTCAAAAACACCTCCATTGGCATCAAATGCAGCGGCATATAAAATGGTGTCTTCGGTTTGATAAAAATCGGCTATTTTCTGTTCTAAATCTTTATGAATATCCTGTGTTCCACAAATAAACCGTACGGATGACATACCATACCCGTGTGTATCCATAGCATCTTTGGCAGCTTGGATCACTTCGGTATTATTGGATAACCCTAAATAATTATTGGCACAAAAATTAATTACTTCTTCACCTGTTGCTATTTTAATAATTGCATCTTGTGAGCTAGTTATAATTCGTTCGTTTTTATACAATCCGGCCTCATTTATTGACTCTAGTTCTTTTTTTAATTGTTGTTTTATATTACCGTACATAGTTTGTTTTCTTAGTGAGACTCTAAAAAATTATTTTTAATATTTTAGTTAATCGAACTAATCCCGCTGCCTGTGCTGAACTTGTTTCAGCATCAAGCGGGATCTTGGTTAATCTGCCTTGCCGACGAGGCAGTTACCTTGACCCTTGGATCGATTCCTATTATTGGGTTTAGGGCTTGCCCGTCCATACTGGTCGAACCCTAGGATTTAATACCCTTTTCTTAGAAAATACAAAAGTAAGAATTATAAATTAAGATTTAGGATGCAAAATTTGAGATTTTTATTTGGTATTTTTGCAAACGCCAAGAAAATTATACTTTAAGTTTGCTACTTGGTATTTAATACGCAAAAAACTATGTCAAGAGACGAAAAAACAAAACAAGGCTGGGAAAATATTCAAAAGGAAATTTCTGAAAAGTTTGGAGGAGGAGAAATCATGGATGTAGACGCCATAATTTATCTAATTGGTATTCAAGAATTAGGAAAAGGTTTTCAAAAAATTGGCAAAGACGATAAAATTAATATCATGCATATTGCCATATGCAAATTGTTAGAACCTTTTGGGTTTTATGAGTTTGATTTTTTTGATGAAGATGGTTGGCCACACTATAAAATAATTGACGAATTACCTAATTTAAAGCCTGGAGAACAATCGGTTTTAATGAAGGAAGCCATTGTGATGTATTTTGAGAATAGAGAAAAAGAGATATCTATTTAACCTGTAGAAGTTTTTTCTGGTAGCATTGTAATAACTATACTATAAATTTAAACCGCCTCAAACATTTTTCCTGGTAAAGGTTTTGCAACACCTTTTAATTCTAAATGTAATAAAACTGTTGCTGTTTTATATATTGGGTACTGACAATCTAGAGCAATAACATCCAAATTTTGTTTGCCTTTTTGAAGCAAATAATCATATATATTTTGCTCTTGTTCATCTAGGTCAATAAATAATTGCCTTTGAATAACCTTCGGTTTTTTTTGGGTTTCCCAATTTAAAATATACTCTAAATCCTTAACGGAGGTAATCATTGCTGCTTTATTGCTCTTTATCAATTGATTACAACCATTGCTATAAATATCGGAAGTTCTTCCTGGTACAGCAAAAACATCACGATTATATGAATTTGCAATATCCGCAGTAATTAATGAACCTCCTTTGGATGCAGATTCAACGACAATGGTAGCTTCAGACAATCCAGCAACGATACGATTTCTTTTTACAAAATTTTCTTTATCTGGATTGGTGTTTGACCAAAACTCAGTTATTAAACCTCCATTTTCTTGCATTTTAAAGGCTTCTTTATGATGAGACTTTGGGTATATATTATTTAAACCGTGTGCTAAAACAGCAATGGTTTGCAGATTGTTTTTTAAGGCCAATTGATGTGCGTAAATGTCAATTCCATAAGCCAATCCACTAATAATTACAGGATCATATTTTTTAACATCTTTAATAAATTCTGTCAAAAAAGATTTTCCATAATTTGTAATCATTCTTGTACCGACAATACTAATAATTCTTTTGTTTTTTAAATTAATTTTTCCTTTTTGAAATAATAAAATGGGTCCATCAACACAGTGTTTTAGCTTTTCAGGATAGTCTTCATCTAAAAATGAGGTAACTGTTATATTATTTTTGTTAATAAAAGTAAGTTCTTTTTCGGCTTTTTGGAGTGCAGATGAATTTTTAAGACTCCGAATAATATAAGAGCCAATACCAATTATTTTTTCTAAATTTCCTGGTTTTTCTTCAAATACGGCTTGGGCACTTCCGCAATGTGAAATTAATTTTTTTGCATTTATATCTCCAATACCGGTAACAGCTTGTAAGGCTAAATGGTATAAAATTTGCTTATTTTTCATACTAAAACAATGAAATTCAATATACAAAACATTTGTTAATAAAAATGTAAAACAATTTGCTATTCGCTTTTGATTTTTTTTAGTTTTGTTATAACTAAATATAAACTCTGAGTCTTTGAATTTAGCAAACTATATAAGTGATTTATTATATCGATATGAGTGCGTAATTGTACCTGATTTTGGGGGCTTTGTTACCAACAATAAATCTGCTAAAATAGATTTTGCAAGAAATTCTATACAAGCTCCATATAAACAAATTACTTTTAATGCACATCTAATAAATAATGATGGCCTTTTGGCAAATTATATAGCTTCTGTTGATAAAATTTCTTATGCATGTGCACTGAATTATATAAAATTTGAAATTGAAGCATGGCAAAAAAAATTAACGAACGAGGATTTAGATTTAGAACATATCGGTACTATTTCTATTGTAGAAAAACAACTAATATTTGAACCTCAGTTAAAAAATAATTATTTAACTTCTTCATTTGGTCTGAGCACTATTGCTGGTCATGAAATAAAACGCGAAATTTATAAAAAACAAGTAGAAAAACTTGAAGAGAAAGCACCTATAATATTTAGTCCTGAGCGCAAAAAAGCACCAAATTATTTAAAATATGCTGCCATTTTTATTATTGGTTTATCTGCTATAGGTTTTGGAAGAAAATTTTATAAGGATAATAAAAACCAACAAATTATAATTGCCGCACAACAACAGCAAAAAGATATAGAACGAAAAATTGAGAGCGCCACTTTTGTTATTACAAAACCATTACCAACCTTACAGCTTGAAATTGATAAACAAAAGAAAAATTTTCATGTTATAGCCGGAGCATTTCGTTTTCCTGAAAATGCTGACAGAAAGGTAAATCAGCTTTTAAGGGTAGGGTATGATGCAAGAATTTTAGGTATAAACAAATGGGATTTGTCTGTAGTTTCTTATGGTAGTTTTTCGACAAGAGAAGAAGCTTATGAAAATCTTGCAAAAATTAAAAACAATGTAGAAAAAGATGCCTGGATGTTAATTCAAGAATTTTAACCTACACACTTCTTCACACAAATATTTTTTAAAACAATTTAAAGCTGCAATTGATGGATTCAAGACCCGCAAAAAACTCATTAACTATTTTAACGGATTTGGTTTTACCAGGTGAAACAAATCCTTTGGACAATCTGTTTGGAGGGGAATTACTAGCAAGAATGGACAGAGCATCTAGTATTGCTGCTCGCAGACATTGTAAAAGAATTGTAGTAACAGCATCGGTGAATCATGTTGCATTTTCTAAAGCGGTACCTGTAGGGAGCGTATTGACCATTGAAGCAAAAGTTTCAAGAGCATTTAAATCCTCCATGGAGATTTTTGTAGATGTTTGGATAGAAGATAGAGAATCTGGTGAAAAAACCAAAGTCAATGAAGGCATATATACTTTCGTTGCTGTTGATGAAACAGGAACACCAATAAAGGTTCCAAAATTAATTCCGGAAACGGATTTAGAAAAAGACAGATATGAAGGGGCACTACGAAGAAAACAATTGAGTTTGGTTTTATCAAACAAAATGAAACCAAGTGATGCTACCGAATTAAAGGCTCTATTTAAGTAAATTATTTTGAAATATTCCTATAGTAATTATTATAATCGATTAATAATTATAATTATAACGATTATCTTTTCAAGATTTATTATTACTTTTAGTTTTTAAATGTATTTAACACAAAATATTTATGAAAACTAATTACTCCAGAAGGTCTTTTATCACCTCCGTATCTATGCTCGCGATAGGAACAACACTTAATGCATCAACTTTTGGTTTTGGTCTTGGTAAGAAAAAATTAAAAATTGCACTTGTAGGTACCGGAGTTAGAGGAACATCTTTTTGGGGTAGAAGGCTTGTTGAAAATTATTCTGATATATTAGAATTTGTAGGTATCTGTGATATCAACCCAGGTAGGTTGGCTTATGCCAAAAAGTATATGAAAGTACAATGTAATACCTACAGTGATTTTGAATTGATGGTTAATGAAAACAAACCAGATCTTGTAATTGTTACTACCACAGATGCCACGCATCATGAATTTATTATAAAAGGTTTGGGATTAGGATGTGATGTTTTAACGGAAAAACCATTAACTACAGATGAGGATAAATGTCAACAAATATTAGATGCAGAAAGAAAATCTAAAAAGAATTTAATTGTAGGTTTTAATTACAGGTGGACACCTTATACCACTAAGGTGAAAGAGTTATTAATGAATAATAGTATTGGTAAAATAACCTCAGTTGATTTCAACTGGTATCTCAATACACACCATGGCGCTTCGTATTTTAGAAGATGGCACGGGTTGAGACAAACTGGAGGCACTTTATGGGTACACAAAGCCACACATCATTTTGATCTTTTAAATTGGTGGCTTGATTCTGATCCAGAGGAGGTATTTGCCTATGGAGATTTAGAACATTACGGTAGTGCGAACTCATTTAGAGGCAACAACTGTAGAGACTGTGAGTATACAAAATCTTGTGATTATTATTGGGATATCACAAAAAAACAAAGAGATGTTGACCTTTATTTAAAAAATGAAAAGCACGATGGCTATATTAGAGATAATTGTGTTTTTAGAAAAGAAATAAATATCTATGATAAAATGTCGGCCCAAATAAAATACGCAAATAATGTTGTTGTAAATTATTCTTTGACTACTTATTCTCCCTTTGAGGGATGGAGAATTGCCTTTAATGGACAAAAAGGTAGAATTGAGGCATGGCTTGACATACCTTATAACAAACAAGAAAAATTGAGTCAGGAAGAATTGCATGCATTAGAAATGAAGCAGGATGGTAAGGAAATTGAAAATTATAAACCGATAATTGAACATAAATTATGGGAAGATCATAAAACCATACAAGTTCCCTATACAAGAGGAGGACATGGAGGTGGTGATGAAAGGCTTCATAATAAAATTTTTATAAACCCTGAAGAGAAAGATCCTTATGAAAGAGCTGCTGGAGTTAGAGATGGCGCCATGTCAATTCTAATTGGTGTTGCTGCAAGAAAAAGTATTGAAAGTGGCAAACCGATAAAAATTGCTGAATTGACTGATTTAGAACCTAGACCAAATAGACTTTAATAAAGGTTTTTAGAATTTTTTTATAACGCTTTCTATTCCATTTAAATACGATTTCCCAAACAAATTTAAATGAACTAGGTTTGGGTATAGATTGTGTATTTCAATTCTATCTTCCCAATTTTTTTCTAGAGGAAATAAATCATTGTAATAATTTATAAAAGAACAATCAAAACCGCCAAACATTCGAGTCATGGCAATATCCATTTCACGATGACCATAATATACTGCAGGATCAATAAAAATAGGAACCTGATCTTTTCCTTTCATTAAATTCCCAGACCAAAGGTCACCATGAACCAATGATGAATTTTCTATAGGAAGAAGTTCATTTAATCGAAGGTATAATTTTTCAAAGTATTTTAAATGGCTCTTGTTTAGTAAATTACTTCCAAAGGCTAGTTTTATCAAAGGCGCAATTCTACAATCAATAAAAAAAGATTCCCATGAGGTTTTTTTAAGATTATTTTGTTTTAAAGAACCAATATAATTATTATGATTTAAACCAAAGTAATTCCTATTAGTTCGATGTAATGTAACTAAATTAGATGCAAAATTTCTCCAAAAAAGATTGGTTATCGATCCCTCCTTAATAAACTCTAGCAATAAAAATTGATAATCATTAGCCGAAAAACATTGTATTACTTTTGGTGATTTTATTCCAGTATTGGAAAGTATTTCGAGCCCCAATTTTTCTTTTACAAACATTTGAGGGAAAATATCGTTACGGTTTACTTTTAAAACATAAGTATTTTGTTCTGTTTTAATTTTATAAACATCATTGATATCTCCTCCAGAAATTGAAGAAATAGTCTTAATTTTTTCCGTTAACTTTTCTTCAACTAAGGGTTTAAAAAACATAAGAAATGTTTAGATCTTATACACCCATTCTTCTGGGTTTTGTCGCTGAACCTCTTTAAAAAGCACAAAGGCCAATATGGTCTTACCTGTGGTTTTATTGGTATGGATTTTTCCAATTTCCTGTTTTGTGGTAACTAAATCACCTTTTTTAACGGTTACATTATCCAAATTTTTATAAACGGATATATAATTACCATGTTGTACCAAAACAGCCTTCTTTTTACCAGGTAAAACTTGTATTGCCAGTACCCTGCCATTAAAAATAACTCTTGCATTGGCATTTTTTTCAGTAGCATAAAAAACACCATTACTTTCTATTGTAATTCCCTTTAGAGTAGGATGTTTTTGCTTACCAAAATGCCTAACTACAACGCCCCTTTCTACTGGTGAGGGTAATTTTCCTTTATTGGAAATAAAATCTTTTTCAAGAAGTTTAGCTTCGGGAGTTAAGGCAAAGCCCGAGCTTTTAATATTTGTTCTATTACTTTTTTTATTGGATATAGCAATTGCTTCTTTTATTAACTTTTCAATTTTTTTATCAATTGCCTTTTCAGCTTTTTGCTTTTGTTTGATTTGAGAAATATATTTTTTCTCTTTCTTCTTTAATGAGTTTACTAAACCTTCTTGCGACTTTTTTTCTTTATCAATCCTTCCTTTTTCTTGTTGATTTACTATTAGAAGCATTTCTTTTTCAGCCTTTGTTTCTTTTAAATAATCATTTAAATTTTTAAGCTTTAGCGTTTCTATTTTTATTTCTTCTCCTTGTTTGGCTCGATAATCAGCATATTGTTGGATATATTGAATACGCTTATAGGCTTGTAAAAAATTTTCTGAAGAAAGTACAAACATGAGTCGGCTTTGTTTGGTTTTACTTTTATAAGATTGAATAACCATATTGGCATAATCGTCTTTTAACGCCTTTAATCTATTTTGTAATTGATCAACTTCTTTTTCATTCTCTTTTATTTCTTTAGTAAGTTGTTTTGTTTCTTGATTGATTGTTTCAATTAATTTGGTTCTTACACCAATTTTCATATTTAAATCAGATAGATCCGAGAGAATATTTTTTTCTTTTGTTTGTGATTGAAATAATAAATTATTAATTTTTTTTATTTCTTTTTGAATTTCAATACGTTGTTTTTCTAATTCTTTCCTGCTTTGTCCATAGCTTGAAAAAGAAATTAAAAATAGCATCAAAAGAACAATATTAAAACTTCGAAAAACATACGAAAATTTTAAATAACACTTTTGACAACTATTTGTTTTTTGAGAAAAACTCATTTCAATTCAATCTTTTTATATGATTTTGGTATTTTAAAAGGGTATTTTAAACTTGTGTCAAAGATTACATTTTTAAAATTAACAGCAATAGTCGTTTTTCTTTTTTTATTAACGGCTCTAATTTCAAATCCGGTTGGAAACAAATCTTCATCAATATTGGTATAACCCTTATATACTATACTTAATTTTTGATTACTTTTTTGATGTTGTATCTGTTCTTTCATCAGTTTAAAATTATATGGATTGATCCAAAAGGTAATATCAAACAATTGTTTTTTGTTTTTTGGACTTATTTCATATAAATTTTCAACTATATCAACTTCATATTTACCTTCCTTTAAATTTAATAGCGGATTTCCTAAAAATAAATTTTGTACCATTTCAAAGTCAAAATCATATCCTAAGGTTTTACTAATCCATTCAAAATCACCATCAAAATAGGTTTTTGTTATTTTTTCATAAAATTGAACCTTATTTTGGGTAACCATTAGTTTGGCTACAGGAAAGCCTAATTTAGAAAAACTCAACCAAATTATGGAGTCTTTTTCCATTCTTAAAGAAGCTTTTAAGTTAGGTAAATTGGACTTACCTATATACTTTACAATTAAGCTAGCCTTAATAGTTTTTTTATCAATAGTAGTTTTATTATTTTTTTTGATAATGTTCTTAGCCGATAAGCTTTTAAGATTCTTATCTGTAACCTTAGTACTTTTACACGAAAACAATAAAATTATAACAACAAAGAAAACAATTCCCTTTTTCAACATACAAACTATTCTTTATTACGCAAATCTAATGCTTTTTTATAATAGATAGATGCCATTTTATTTTCTCCTAACCCTTTGTAGCTTAAACTTAATTGTTCCATAAATTGTGCCTCAAGATCATTATCTTCAATTAAATATTCTAAGCCAGTTTCTAAAGTTGCAATCGCATTCTTATATTTCCGAATATTATTAAGTGCGACACCATGCATTAAATAAACAAAAGGTTGTACTGGATATAAATTGATAGCCTTTTCACTATCGTTTAATAAATCTAAAAACTGTTTTGTTTTAAACTCTCTTTCTAATAATAATTTTAAAGAACTATAATCCTTTTTTAAGAAGTATTGTTCTTTTAATAATTCGGTTTTGTTTTTCGGTTGCTCTCTAAATGCATCGTTGTTCCCTTTTTCCGAAATTTTTGGAAGTGGTTGTATCAATGACTCTTTTAATGGTGCTAAATGTGTAGGTAAGTTGTTATTTTCATCTAATTTTTTCATCAATTCGATGGCTTTGTTCATTTCTCCAGATTTGATGTATAAAATAACCAGATCCGACTCTTCCCGTGGTTTTATCAGAATAATTTTTTGTTGAATTTTAATAGCTCCCTTAAAATCATTTTGCTTGGCCTTTATTTCTTTTAAATGCCTTAACAGATATAAATTTTTTGTTTCAATTTCTAAGCCTTTTAAAACATAATATTCGGCTTCTGTATATTTAAATAAAAAATAATAGTTTTTGGATAGTTCAAACAATACCGCAACATTTTCTTTATCAATATTATTACAAGCTTCTAAAGCATAAATTGCTTTGTCATAATTGCCAATTGCTTTTTGCTGAAGGGATTCAAAAAAGAAAGTTTGAAAATTTATTTCTTGTTGTTCAATAAGCATCGCCTCTCTTGAAGCTACATCTTCCTGAGCCTGCATGAATATCGGTATTATCAAAACACCAATACAAATTATAATATGTGCTGTTTTTTTAATCAAATTTTAATTTAATATGGAATAATCACCTATACTAATAGAAGTGAAATTACCATCATAAAAAGCATGATTTCCAATCATGGCATTGTTTAATTCAGCATTTTTTATAGTTACGTTGGTTTGTATTAATGAGTTTTTAATAATAGAGTCTTTAACCAAGCTATTAGCTCCTAAAGAAACATTAGGGCCAATGGTGCTATTTTTTAAAACTACATTATCCCCAATATAACAGGGCTCAATAATTTTCGAATTTTCTAAAACAATATTTTTAGAAACCAAATTTTGCCCGTCTTGATGGGCAAATTGTAATACCCTACTATTGGTTTCAACGGTAATATCTTTATTGCCACAATCCATCCAAGCATTTACGGTACCAGGTACAAATTTCAATCCTTTTTGTTTCATATTCTCTAAAGCATTAGTCAATTGAAACTCTCCTTTTTCTGTGATATTATTGTCTAATAAATACTGAATTTCATCTCTAAGAGCTTCTCCTTTTTTAAAGTAATAAATTCCAATTATTGCCAAATCCGATACAAGTTCTTGTGGTTTTTCAACAAAATCAGTAATGACACCCTCATGTAACTTAACTACACCGTAGGCACTAGGGTCATCTACTTGTTTTACCCAAATGGCTCCATCAGTGTTTGCATCAAGCGTAAAATCAGCTTTAAATAAAGTGTCAGCAAAAGCAACTACACAAGGTCCGTCAAGAGATTCTTTGGCACATTGAATTGCATGTGCCGTACCAAGTGCTTCCTCTTGAACAAATACCTTACCTACAGCATTTAAACTCTTTGCAATTTGCATTAATTTTTTTTCTGTATCTTTTGGAAAAGAAGGTCCAATGACAAAGGCAATTTCTTCTACATTTTGGTCAACAACTTTTACAATATCTTCAACCAACCTTTGCACTATTGGTTTACCTGCTAATATAGTTAATGGCTTGGGTATGGTTAAAGTATGTGGTCTCAGGCGAGACCCTATTCCGGCCATTGGCACAATAATTTTCATAAAATATTTTTTAGATTTTAATCTTTTTAACGAGCAAATATACATAAAATTGTAGTGGAGCTCGGCTAATATGGGTATTGGAAAGCCCCTTGAACAGAGGTATTAAAAAAGTCTGTATTTTCATTTTCGCATGTCTTTTTCCAAAGGTTTACATAATTCTTATAATTAGATCCATCAGCAATTATTATTCTAGGATGCATTTGATGTATCAAACGTTCTAAATTTATTTTAGGAGATTGTGTTAATATTACAACTTCGGGTACAAACAACAAGTCTTTGTAAATACCCTTACTATCAATTATCAATATTTTTTTGCTATCTATTTGCAAAACATTGGATCGAGTGAGGTTGGTTTTTAAATCTAAGTTTTTAAACTTTAAAGCATATGATTTTAAAATATTGTTTCCAGATGCATTTAGCATATTTTCTTTTTGATAAACAATCACATCATGACCTTGTCTGTTTGCAATTAATGTATTTTTTACTTGATGAAAGACAATAAATTCATTGGTTTTTTCAATTTGTAATTTCTCGTAGATCATTGTTATTTGAACAAAAATTATTGCGCTAAATAAAAAAGCTAAATTCCAAAATGATTTTTTATGTAGCCACAATAAACAGCTTATCAAAATTAAATATGCTGCGATCAGCCACAAGAAAGAAAAAGGGATATCTTTAAAAACAAAACTTTTTTGTTGAGCAATAATAGCTACAAAATCATTCATATATTGGATAACCAAGCCATAAAAATGAGCTAAAAAGAAAGGGAGTATTCCTATTAAGGATAATATTATAATAATGATTCCAAACCCTAAAATAAACCCTAAAAAAGGAATAATCACCAAACTTGAAATAAAAAACAACCCCGGAAACTGATGAAAATAATATAAACTCAGAGGTAACAATCCTATTTGGGCCGCAAAAGAAATACTGAGTAGTTGCCATATATAATTGATAATTTTAATTTTCGGTTGCCATAATTTTTTAAAATGTGGCTGTAACCAAACAATGGAAAAAACGGCGGTATAACTCAATTGAAATCCAACATCCAAAAAATATAATGGATGTATCATCAATAAAAAGAATAAAGAAATTACAAGATTATTTTTTATACCCGAGGGTCGATTTGAAAGCATTCCTATTGCAATAGCTGTAAACATTGTAACAGCTCGAACAACCGATGCAGACAAGCCTGCTAAAAAAGCATACATCCATAAGCAAATAACAACTATTAGTAATTTAATAATTTTTCCATGCTTGAATCTTTCAAGAGGTTGAAATATAAGGTTCAAAAAAATGAGTATAATACCTATGTGTAAACCTGAAACCGCTAAGATGTGAATGGCACCGGCATTTTTATAATCTTCATAGATTTCTTTAGATATATCATTTCTTTGCCCTAATAAAAGAGCATTAATTATGGATAACTCTTCATTTGAAAAATTACTTTTTTTAAGAGATCTAATTATTTTTTCTCTATAATTAAATGCGATACCTTTTAGTGTTTGCTTCTTTAACGATAACCTTTTATAATTGTCTGGTTTTAAACTAATTTGATGATAGACTTCTTGTTTTTGTAGATACGCCTTATAGTTGAATGTATTCGGATTTAGTGTTTTATTAATTTTTTTTAGAGAAGTGTTTGTCCATAAAACATCATCAACTACTAATGGTTTGTTTTTCGAAAATATAGGTATGTTTATCAGTATTTTACCATTGGTTTTTACACTGTCTACCCGAATTATTTCTCCAATAAATTTTTTGTAAAATGAGTTGGGTTTCAATACTTTATCAACTTTTATAAATAAATTGTTTCCCGAAAAATAATACGCTGAATAATTGTTTGTTTGGTATTTAGGCTTTTGCAAATTTATACTCAAAATACCTATTAATACGAACAGAATTGCAGTAAGAATAGAAAAGTAAATAGGGAATTTAAAATCCTTTTTAGCTTTAAAATAGAAAAGAATTAGTCCCACATATGCTAAAACAGATAAGATTATAATGGTAGTTAAAGTAATTTGAAAAACAAATCCCATAACAATTCCCAGCAATAAAAATAATAAAAACTGAACGGGTAGGGATCTAATATGCAAAACGGGGGATTGTTTTCAATTTTTATGTTTTATTTTTGCAATTGTAAACATGCGAGTAAAATTGAATAGATCCAGTAAAATTTCATTTAAAGAAATAAACAAATTAGCAATACCTGCTATTATTTCTGGAATTGCCGAACCACTTTTATCCATTACCGATACAGCCATCGTTGGAAATATTAAAATCAATCCTACAGAAGCACTCGCAGCGGTTGGTATTGCAGGGTCATTTATTTCGGCAATTGTATGGATTTTAGCACAAACAAGGTCGGCTATATCAGCAATTATAGCGCAGTATTTTGGAGCCAATAAAATAAATGATATTTTAAAATTGCCAGCCCAAATAATTTTTATCAACTTATTATTAAGCATTTTTATTTATTTCGCTACAATATTTTTTGTTGAAGAAATTTTTAAACTGTATAATGCTACGGACCTTGTATTGCAACAATCTATTTCGTATTATAAAATAAGAGCCTTTGGACTGCCATTAACACTATTTATTTTCTCAGTATTTGGTGTTTTTAGGGGTATGCAAAATACCTTCTGGCCCATGATTATTAGTATTATTGGTGCTATTGTTAATGTTGGTTTGGACTTTGTTTTAATTTTTGGAATTGAAGGGTTAATTCCGCCACTTCATGTAGAAGGAGCCGCCTGGGCGAGCGTAATAGCCCAAGCCGTAATGGCGATTTTGGCATTGGCATTGATGCTAAAAAAAACACCTTTTAATTTACATATATCTTTTTCTTTTCATCCAGAAATTAAGCGATTACTATCTCTTAGTTTAAATTTAATTATTAGAACCCTTGCTTTAAATATTGCTCTTTATATGGCCAATGCTTATGCTACAAAATACGGTACAAATTATATCGCAGCGCAAACCATTGCATTTCAAATATGGTTGTTCTTTGCCTTTTTTATCGATGGCTATTCTAGCGTTGGTAATATCATGTCAGGAAGACTTTTAGGAGAGGAAAACTACACAAAAATATGGAGTTTAAGTAAACAACTTAGTAAATATACCTTGATAACATCTGTGATACTAGGTGTGATTTGTTTTATGTTATACTTGCCAATTGGCAAATTATTTACACGTGAAAAAGAAGTTTTACATTTGTTCTATTCTATTTTTTGGATAGTATTAATCATGCAACCCATCAATGCTGTTACCTTTGTTTTTGATGGAATATTTAAAGGTATGGCGGAGGCAGTTACTTTAAGAAATACTTTGATAATTGCGACTTTTATTGGTTTTATTCCTGCTCTTTTAATAGGAGATTATTTCGACTTAAAATTGTATGCCATTTGGATTGCTTTTACAATATGGATGATTTTTAGAGGTGGGATACTTGTAGTAATTTTTAAACGAAAAATCATTAAAAAGAAAACCCTTTAGTTACTTTTTGGCTATAATCACCATCTGATTTTAAAAAAAAGGGGTTCATTTCAATAGGTTCAAAAAAAAATATGCTGTTTTAATATTTTAAAACAGCGTATTGATTATAAATAACTAAGAAACTTTATCCGCATTTCGAATGCCCACAACTAACACATTTTAAACAGCCTTCAGAATAAATTAACCCTTCAGGGTCTCCACATTCTGTACATTTTTTATCTGCAGCAGCTGAGCCTTCAGGAACAAATCTTTTTAAAGCACGAGCAACACCATTTTTCCAGGTATTGATGTGTTCATCATACATATTTAAATTTTGAATCAAATCTACAACATAGGGCATAGGCATTCCGTGACGTAAAATACCCGATATTAATTTGGCGTAATTCCAAAACTCTTTATCAAACGATCTTGATAAGCCTTCTATCGTTGTTTTATAACCTTCTTTATCAACATATTGAAAATCATACCTAGCTTCGCCAAATTCGTCTCTATTTTTAATTACCCAGCCTTTTTGAAGCCATTGTGGTAAATCAAAAGAGTCTTCCATTTTACCAGTAAAAATTTCATAAGGTTGATTGCCAATCAAACCAACTACTGCCAGCCATTTTTCAGATTCGTTATGGAAACGAACAATTTCAGCTTCTATTTTTTTAGGCCGTTTAGTAACTTTAACACCGTTATTAAATTCTTTTTTCTCTTCTTTTTTCTTTTCTTGGTCTTCAGCAATTAAAATACCACTTCTTGAACCATCACGATATACTGTAATCCCTTTTAAACCTTGTTTCCATGATTCCATGTAAATGTCACCAACCATTTCTTCAGAAACATCTGAAGCCAAATTGATAGTAGAACTTATTGAATGTGTAGTATATTTTTGAACCAAGGCTTGCATTTCAACACGTTTTTCCCAATTAATTTCAGCGGCAGTTGCTCCAGCATAAGGACTTTTATCCATATCTGTTTCACCAGTAACTTCCATCCAGGTTTTTAATTTTTTATGATAAACAATAAACTCTTCAAAAGCATCACCAAGATCATCAACAAAATCAATTTTTGCGTTTTTATCATTTTGGTTTATTTTTCTTCTGCGTTTATACGACATTAAAAACACAGGTTCAATACCCGAAGATACTTGAGCTAGCATACTTAATGAGCCTGTTGGAGCAACCGTACTGATAGAAATATTTCTTCTTCCATGTTCCATCATTCTTTGATACAATTCAGGAAATTCATTTTTAAGCATTTGTACAAATTCCGATTTATCTTCAATGTTTCGGTTAAATACTTCAAACGGATCTCTTTCAATGGCCATATCAATACTACTGTCAAATTCAGCAGTAATTTTCGTTTTCATAATTTCATCGATAATTTGTAAAGCGTCATCTGTATCAAATTTTAATCCTAAAGCAGCAACGGCATCTCCTAAGGCAGTAAAACCTAATCCCGTACGACGTCCTTTTCTTCCAGTTTCACGAAGTAATTCCCAGGTATCAATTTCATTCTTTTTGATCTCATTTGGTTCTGGATCAGCTTTTATTTTATGCAATATTTTATCAACAGCTTCTAACTCTAAATCTACCAAGTCATCCATTAACCTTTGTGACTCATAAACCACTTCATAAAACTTTTTTTGATTAAACTTTGCTTTTTCCGTAAAAGGATTATCTACAAAACTATATAAATTAACCGCAATTAACCTACAACTATCACCGCCCTGCATAGCAATTTCTGAACAAGGGTTTGTAGAAGAATTTTTAAACCCTGGATAAAGAGAGGATGTGGAGTAATTATGTTGTCGATCCCAAAAAATTAAACCTGGCTCAGCGGTATTGTGAGCACTTTTAATAATTGTTTTCCACAAAGTCTCTGCATCAATTTCCTTGGTATATTTTGGTGTTTTTGAATCAATAGGCCAACGTAAAGTATAGGCCTCTTTACCTGCAACAGCTTGCATAAATTCATCAGAAAGGCGAATCGAAATATTAGCACCTGTAACCTTGGTAAGATCTTGTTTGATAGTTATAAATTCTTCAATATCTGGATGTGCTATATCCATGGTTAACATCAAGGCACCACGGCGGCCATTTTGAGCAACTTCACGGGTAGTACCCGAAAAACGATTCATAAATGAAACAGCACCCGTTGTGCTCCCTGCGGCATTAGACACTTTGGCGTCTTTAGGCCTTAATCCCGAAAGGTCAACACCGACACCGCATCTTCTTTTAAACAATTGCGCCATTTGCTGGTCGGTATGAAAAATACCACCATATGAATCATAAACTGGAGGCACAACAATACAATTTGATAAAGAAGCTATAACTTCTTTATTGCCCAAACCAAACATTACACTCCCTTGAGGAATTACGTATTTAAAATCTTTAAATAAATTGTAAATTGCTTTTTCGGTTAAAGGTTTTCTCTTTTTACCATAGCTTGAAAAATTATCAATTGCGGTTTTTTTCTGCTCATATTTGGTTTCGACCTTACCAAACTCCTTTGCCATCCGTTTGTGCATTTCATCTGGTGTTTTCTCCAAATAAACGCCAGCACTATTTTTAACAGCATATTTATTTATCCAAGTTGTTGCTGCTAGTTCATCTCCGTTAAAGTATGATAATGAACTTTTTAAAACTTCTTTATACGTGTAATTTTCCGCTGTAATTTTTTCTCCTACCATGAATATTTTTTGAATTTTGTTGTTTATTCCCCGATTTTAAAATTAAAATAAAACTACTGTCTTTTAAGATTTAATTTAAGAAATTATTAACAATTTGCGGTTAATATTTATTTTGTAATTGGCATCCCTTTAAATAAGCCTGTTACATAAAATTTATTGTTAAAAAAATTATATTTATTCAACCAATATGAAACGAGCATACCAAATTTTGTATGCAAAGGAATGGCAAATAGCGAACAGCATGTGTCACCTATAAAAATTAAAATAGAGACACTTGAAATTAAATACAAAAACTATAGGCTTTATATTTTATTTACAGGATGGTATGACTTATTAATAATTTATTTTTCAAATTATTTTGTATATTTCGTTTTCGCGGAATTATCTATAAGTATAATTGCGTTTGTTGTTAACAATAATGATTGATTATTTTTTGAGTTTAAAAATAAGGTCTTCTAAGCCATTTCTTCTTATTTCAAAAGCGGATTCCATAAACTGACCCAATTTCCCTTTCGGGAAACCTTTATTTCTGTACCAAATCAAATAATGTTCAGGTAAATCAATTAGAAACACACCTTTGTATTTACCAAAGGGCATTTTGGTATTGGCTAGTTGTATTAGAAAATTTGGGTCTGGTTGGAGCAAAATAAATAATTTAATCTTTACCGTCAATATAATCTTGCAAATAAGAATAACGCGGCGTTAATTTTCCATTTTGAGTCATTCTTCCTCTTCGTAAAATTCCGTCCTTATCCTCATTAAAAAAAGAAGGAATGACGTATTTTACAAAACTTTCTCCAAAAGCCAAGGAAGCATCTTTTGGTATTTCGTTGGGGAGATTATCTACAGCCATAACTGCTATAACACCTTTAGTTAAATAGTTGGCTTCTTTTTCGGTAACAGGGTCATAGCCATAAATAGGATCTGCTATGGTTGAAGACCTAATTGTTGAGGCTACCGGGCCGTCAATATCACAACTAATATCTGCTACTACCTGAATATGGAAATCATTTGATTTAGCGTCATTACGTGTAAAAATAAAAGGAGATCCATTGGCGTAAAAATGGCCTGCAATATAGATGTCGCTTATCATGGCAAAACGCATAAAATTACTTTTATATTCGGATGGATTATCGAAAAAATCGTATATATCAATTACACGATTATCTTTTCGAGTGTTATAATCTAAAACATCGAGTTGGGTATATACGGCTTCATTAAAATTATTGTTTAAATAATCTTCAACACCAACTTCTTTAATTCCCATTGCGTCTAAAATTTCTTTTGCCCCGTTACTAACACGCCCCTTACCGGTTAAAACAATTTTGATATTAGGCAGCAGTATTTTTTTTAATTCTTTAACCAATTCTTTTTGATTGTGCAATGTTTGCGCTTTGGGCAAATTAAAGGAAATAGATTTTTTGCCATAAGTACGAATACCATTATAAGCCCCAACAATACCGGCATACCTGCCAAAAGCAACCAATCTAACGTCATTTTTATCGGTAATCACTTCGTGATCATAAAGCTCAATATTTTTATCTAAAACTGCATTCAAAAGATCTCGATTATAAGATTGTTTTTTAATGGTGTGTGAAAAGAAAAAATACTTTTTATTTGAAACTAGGGCATTAATTGGTACTTCTTTTACTCCTAACATTACATCGCAACCTGAAACATCATCAGTAACAATAACATCTTTTTTTTGATATTCTTCATCAGAAAAAGTACGATTATCTGAACTTTCTACTTTTATTTCTAAATTAGAAAAGGAGTGCAATAAGTTTTCACATGCATCAGGTGATAATACCACTCTTTTATCTGGTGGGTTTTTACGTTCTTTAATAATTGCTATTTTCATGAATAAAAGAAGGTTTAAAAATTTCGTAATGGTATGTATTAAAAACCAAAAGGGTGTTTTTTATGTAAAAGTATTTTGTTTTACACGTTTGAACAAAGTTTTGTTATTGTTTTTTTATATTTTTGCAAATACTATAATGATTAATAGTTCTTTAAAATATGGGGATGACTGGTTTTGACAGCAAGATTAGTTAGATTATAAGCATGTCGAGTCATGAAATAGTACTCGTAAATCACGATTTCACTTTTTTAAACGGCGAGAATAACTACGCTTTAGCTGCATAATCTGAAT
Source organism: Flavobacteriaceae bacterium (assembly GCA_021647985.1). Classification (GTDB taxonomy): domain Bacteria; phylum Bacteroidota; class Bacteroidia; order Flavobacteriales; family Flavobacteriaceae; genus Lutimonas. The sequence goes on from JAKITQ010000027.1 coordinate 23,662, forward strand.
TTTAGTAGGATTAGCCTAGTCCCGCCAGGCGGGAAAGCTTTATGTCTCTTGAAAGCCTTGGTTCATGGCGTTCTGATTAGGGGCATCGTAAAAATAAACCTAGAAAAACAAAAGCTTTGGTTGTTTTTTGAAATTAAAGAAGCTAAGCTTAAAGTAGATTGTTTTTAATCGGCTTTAGGATTAAAATTAAATAAAAACTAAGCATGTAGAAAGTAATTTAGTTACTTGTTTGGACGAGGGTTCGAGTCCCTCCATCTCCACAATCAAATAAGATATGGAATAACAGATTTTCACTAAAAAATGCCAAGTTTACTTGCGCATTTTTTTTGTGAAAAGATGATTTGAGTTTCGCTTAAAATCCATTTATTCTCCGCATACTTAATGAGAATATTAATTACATTCACAGTATTTCTTCATATTGCCCTGCAATTCACAAGGTTCTTTTGAAAAACTTGTTCCTCTCGATAGTTTCTAGGATATGGGAATGTTCATAATACCTGGTGTTTATTAAATTTTGGTTATAATTGACTGTACTTAGGTTATTTTTAATATTTTTATCAAAACCAGAAGCTATTAAAAAGAAAATTAAAAAATATCTCATTATTATAAGTGTTTTATTGCTCTTAATTCTAATTTTTTTAATTGGAATAAGGTATTATGTCAATAACAATAAAAAAGAAATAATTGCTATAATAGAAAATGTTATTAATGAAAACCGAAAGGGTAAAATAATATTTGATGCTATTAATATAAACTCTCATAAAGATCTCTCTAGTATTGAAATACAAATTTTAAACCTGTCATTATTAGATTCATTATATTCTCAACACCATAGAAAAACTGCTTTTTTTCAAGAAGTTAATGCAACCATTTCATTAGTTGACATACTCAATAATAAAATTAAAATAAAATCTGTTTCGGTTAAAAAAGGTCAATTAAATATTTTTGTAGATGAAGACCATTATACCAACACTTATGTTTTTGGTGCAAATACAGTAAATGATGATTCAGAATCAGATTTAAAAATTATCGGTAATGATGTTGATGTATTTATAGAAGACATTGATTTCGAAAAACTGGTTATTCCTAGATTAGAGATAGACATTTTCATGAAAGAAATGGGTTTTAATTTAGACAAGGGAACTTTTTTTAATAATGTAAGATGTGTAGGGAGTATGCAACCTATAATAGATACAGATAAAAAAACTATAGAAATTCCTAATTTTCAGATGAGTATTGGTGATCAGAAATTTGAAATATCATCATTTATCAACACCAAAGAGAATAAATATAAGTTTCACTTGTCTATAAAAGAAGCCAATTATAATAAAACCATACGTTTATTATCTGGAAATATTGAAAGCAAATTAGCAAATTTTAGTTTGTCAAAACCCTTTGAAGCAAAAGCAGAGATTTCAGGAATCTTTAAATATAGAAGTAAGCCTAAAATAGAAATAGAATATTCTATCCAAAATAATGAAATTATTTATCACGAAGATAGCATATATTTAAAAAATGTGTCGCTTAACGGTACTTTTAAAAACAGCATTTATCAAGGTGATAGTATTAAAACAGAAAACCGTAAGAATTTTACCAATATTCTTAATGACTTCAATGGTTTCTATAAAAATATTCCATTTCAAATTAATAATTTAACATTAATAAACGAATTTTCAAAGCCTAAATTTCTAAGGGTAGATTATAAATTAGAGGGCAAAGTAAAGTTCTTGAATGATATAATTTCAAGTGGAGATTATAAATTTGCCAATGGGAAATTTTTTATAAACGGGACTTTTAATAATTATTTTAATTCTTTATCTGAAATTTTTAAATTGTCTAAAATCAACATGGAAAGCTCTAATTTGATTGTAAAAAGCAGGCATAATTCCAATCAATTTAACATTCCCCATTTGGCATTAGAGATGAACATCAATAATGCAGAAATAAAAGAGCTAATAGTTAAAATGAATACCAATGAAAGCCTACGAATAAACGGAATTATAAAAAATTTCAGCACATTATTTTTAGATGAGGATTATAACAAACCAGTAATTTCGACATTAAATATTTCTTCTGATTATATAAACTTTAACTCTTTGTTACAATCTTTTGGAGCACATAAAAAGCAAACACAAAGTAAAAACCTTAAGGATGTTAAACACTCTATAAATACCTTGGCAAAAAAATTCAACCCTAATCTTAACTTTTCTGTACAGAAACTAGATTTTTCGGACACCCAATTTAAAAACATTAAACTTATAGCCCATTATCAAAAAAATAGATTAAACATTCAAGAAATAAGCGGCAATTACAAAGATGGTAAAGCAAAAGCTACACTTGATATTGAATTGAGCCCTAGAAAAGACAGTAATAATGAAGAAACATTATACCTAAATTTACTTTTAAATGTAAATGGAAAAATTGAGCACTGGGCAGAAATCTTACAAAGTGAGAATTTCTTTTTTAAACATGCGAATTATAACTTAATTGTAAATTTTTCAAATGAGGCCAAAGCACTAAAAGATCTTGTTGAAAAATCAAAAATAGAGTTTCATGTACAAGAAGGGAGCATGTTGTATAAGCCAACTGGTTTAACCCTGCCATTTAAAAACATATCATTAAGTATGCAAAATAAAAATGCATATTTAAAAGATTTTGAATTAAAATTACCAAACAACCAAACTGTACATTTAAAAGGACAACTGGACAATTTTATCGATTTATTTAACAATACCGATGCAACTAAAAATGTTAAATCTTCAATAACAATTTCTTCTAAAAATATAGAATTTAGTAACTTTGTAAATGCATTTAATCCTAACCATAAAAAGAATTCTCAACAGAATAATGTAAAAATTATTTTAAAAGATTTATATGCAAAATTTAACCCTACGGTTTCCTTAAAAATAGATAACCTTAGTTATAAGAATGTGAGTTTAGAAAAAGTAAATGCTAATTTAAATTTTAAAGGATTAAGCACATTAAGTTTTAACAATGTATATTTCTATTACTTTAACAAAAAAGTGACATTAGAAGCACAATTTAATTTAAACCACCCAACACAAACTAATTTTAACACAAACTTATCTTTAGATGATATTGCTATAGAAAACATGCTAAAAACTTTTAATAATTTTGGTTACACCCAATTGAACCCACCAACAGAAATAACAGGAGTTGTAAATGCCAATGCCTTTTTTAAAGGAGTAATAGATGATACTAATGGAGTGTTATACAACACGATAGAAGCCGATTTAGATTATAATATTAAGCAATTAAGGGTTAAAAATTTTAAACCGCTTATTGAAGCCGCTAATTTAATTTTTAGAAAAGAAAGGTTTGAGGATGTGAGGTTTGTTAACATTAACAGCTCTTTAAATGTTAAAAATAACATTATAAACTTACCCCAAACCAATGTGCAGTCTACTGCCTTTGATTTTTTTATTGAAGGTGATATAGAGAACTCAATTCATACAGACCTTTGGATTTCTATTCCTTTATCGAATATTAAAAGAAGAGACTTAACCAAAATACCCAATAAAAAAACTTTTGATGACACCAATAAAAAAATATATTTAGAAATTAAATCCGATAAAAATGGCAAACTGCATAATAAATTGCAATTAAACAATAAAAAACATTTAAGAACTACAAATTAATTCACCTTGTATGTTCTAGTTTAATTCGTAATTATTTCAAATACACAATAAAAATGGATTAAATTTTCAAAAGCATTAGCTTCATTAATTCAATGGCGCTTACCCTTCCTTTTTCTTTTATAAATTCTCTAGCAGTATTATCACCAATTTCAAAAACTAATGCTTCCATACCATGAGCAGAATAAAAATAATTACGCGATATAATTGCCGGTTCCATTTTTTTACTTGGTCGAATATTTGGATTGTAATTAGGAATCTCTTTTTTAATATTGTCTAACCATTCTGGTACTAATCCAGGCATATTGCCTTGGTAACTGTCGTCTATTGTATAATAAATATCATCCCATGTAGAATGAAAATCAATTCCAAAGTAAAACGCACCATTTGTTTCATGCTCTTTTTCTTTTATAAATTGGCTCACAGCTAATGTTTCGGGTTGATTAAATATAGTCCAATCTCTATTCAAATCAATTCCTCCAGAGTTATGCCTCCAAAACCCGTTGTCAACGCCATCGGGGTTCATTAGTGGAACGACATAGGTTGTATATTTTTTTCTAAACTTTTTCGCTAGTTTTGTATCAGAACTTATAGTTTTTACAAAAGCTTTCATGGCCAAATATCCTGTAACCTCTGGTGGATGTTGTCGAGATATAACCAAAAGCATTCTTTTGCTATTTTTTTTGCCAATGGTCAATGCGGTTAATGGTCTTCCTTCTCTACTAAAACCAATGGTTTTACTTGAAATAAAAGTTTTTTTTGACAAATTTTCAATCCACTTTTTAACATGTTTTGAAGTTTGAAGTTCTTGCGCACTAACCCATAAAGTATCAGAGCTTATTTCTAATTTCATTTGCACTATCAATGCAAGCGATTCCAGACCAAAATTTTTATCTCCTTTTTCAATTTCCGTAAAATTGATAGAATCTAAAGCAGTCCATTGTAAACCATTTTTACTCAATTTCGGATAATATCTATGTCGGTAACCATTACCATAAGTAAGGTTTACATAAATTTGTTTTTTCTCTTTAGACCAGATTTTAAAAGCATACCACGGACTAATATTTATGAGTGTATTTTCAGAAGTTATTAGCACGGTATAAATACTGTCGTTTTCTTTAATAATTCCATTTAATCTACCTCCTTCAAAATTATTCGAAAAATACACTTTGTCATTATCAAAAGAATAAGTTCCTTTCCATTGTTTTTGTACTGGTTTAGATTTTGTTAAAACCTGTTTTATAGGAGCTTGCCCTTTATATTTAGGTTTTTGCGCATATACTGTTGCAATAAACAACATGCTTAAAAGAAGGGATATTATGTTTTTCATATCTAATCGGTTAAAACTGCTACAATTTTACAGAATTTTCTATTAAATAATCAATAAACCATAATAAAATTAAAAAAAAGTTTACATTAGCGAAACTTTTCTAATAAAGAAATCATCGATATAATTCATTAAATAAAAAATTATGACCCATACACCAACCAAGCGAATTAATATTTATTTTATTACCATTGTAATTACCTTGGGAGGTTTGTTATTTGGTTTTGATACTGGAGTAATCAATGGCACACAATATTATTTTTCAAAATATTTTGAACTAAGTGGTTTTCTAAAAGGATTTATAGTTAGTAGCGCCCTTTTAGGAGCTTTGGCTGGAGCGATTGGTGCCGGTGTATTGAGTAAAAGTATAGGTAGAAAAAATTCATTAATTATATCAGCAATCTTATTTACAATTTCAGCATGGGGTTCAGGTATGCCAGATTTTTTACCAGAGAGCACCACTATATTGGTAATTTTTAGAATAATAGGAGGAATAGGAATAGGTATTGCTTCTATGAATGCACCGATGTATATCGCGGAAATTGCACCTGCTAAAAAGAGAGGAACGCTCGTTACATTTTATCAATTGGCTGTTGTAATAGGGTTTTTTGTGGTTTTTTTGGCTACTTATTTTATTGGAAACAACTTAAGTGAGGAGCAAAATATAGCATTTGGATGGAGACGAATGTTTTGGTCAGAATTAATTCCAGCCATCGCATTTTTGGGACTATTATTTTTTGTACCCAAGAGTCCACGTTGGTTAATGATCAAAGGAAAAGAAGCAGAAGCAAAGATGATATTAACACAAATTCATGGCAAAGAAATCGCCGATAAAGAATTTGTTGAAATACAAGAATCTATTCATAAAGATAAGAGTTCTACTAAAGTTTCTATTTTTAGTAAATCTTTATTACCAATTATTATTATAGGAACTGTATTATCAGCCTTACAACAATTTACAGGTATCAATGCAGTACTTTATTATGGAGCAGATATTTTTGAACAAGCTTTAGGCTTTGGTAAAGAAGATATTTTATTGCAACAAATACTATTAGCGACTGTTAATTTACTTTTCACATTTATAGCCATGTATATGGTAGATAAATTGGGAAGAAAACCCTTATTGATGATAGGTGGTTTTGGTATGTTAATTGGTTTTTTAATGATGGGCTTTACTTTGTATTTAAGTGATTACTCAAATCTAAATGCAGCAGGTTTGCCTGCCATATCACAAAGTGAAGGAATCATTAGTTTGATAGGGGTTTTAATTTTTATAGGTGCCTTTGCAATGTCAATGGGGCCAGTTGTTTGGGTAATATTATCAGAAATATTTCCTAATAGAATACGTAGTGTGGCTATGTCTATCGCAGTAGCGGTACAATGGTTGGCAAATTATTTTGTATCACAAACTTTTCCTATGATTGTAGATAGTGATGTTAATAAATTACAAGTAGATGGAGGGGTTTGGAACAATGCATTACCTTACTTTTTATTTTCAGGATTTATCGTAATCATCATATTATTTGTATGGAAATTTATCCCTGAAACTAAAGGGAAAACTTTGGAAGAAATGGAAACTTTGTTTGAAAAATAAGTGGATAAGAACAGTTTTTGCTTCAAAGATTTTAGGATATTTTGCAGAGATACGAAACAATTAGTTATAGTTATTTCCTCTTAGCCACATAACTGGATAATTTTGTAAGTCAGATTCGTTAATTACATTTTTGAACCTTTTACAACACTTTGTGTAATTTTAAGTTATGCATGTTAAATTGTGATTTAAGTCCTTATAGGTATAATTTTTATGAAAGAAATAAGATTGTTTTTAATTTTATTTCTTTTCTTTGCTGAAATGGGGGTACAAGATTCAAATAATATTATTGAATTATTAAAGCAGAGTGATAAAGCGACTTTAGAAAAAATTTATATTGAAAATAGAGAAACCTTTATCAATTTTGCGAAAAAATACAATATTGAAAAATATGATGCTGCTGATATTTATCAGGATGCCATCATTGCCCTTCAAGAAAATGCTATAAGTGGTAAGTTAAATGATTTAAAAAGTAATATTTCAACTTATTTATTTGCCATAGGTAAATACAAAATTTTTCACTCCCATCGAAAAAATTCTAAAATTGAATATAATAATGATATTGAATTAGAAGAAAAAAGTTTAAATTTAGATGTTAACTTTATAGAATCAGAATTAACTAATAAACAGAGGGTACTTAAAAAGTATTTTATTAAATTGGGAGAACGTTGTAAAAGTGTATTGAGCTTATTTTATTATCAGGGTTATACTTTAGATGAAATAACGGAAATTTTGGATTATAGTGATAAAAAAGTTTTAAAAAGTCAAAAATCCAGATGCATGAAGCAACTTAAAAAGATGGTTAATAAAACATGATGAACGACTTTGAATTAATAGATAAATATTTTGAAAATAATTTGACGCCTAAGGAGCAACGAATTTTTAATGAATTGTTAAATAATAACGAAGATTTTAAAGAGGAGTTTCTCTTTCAAAAAGATTTGAAAAAGATCATCGCTTTAGATCAAAGAGAGAATTTGAAATCAACCCTTCAAGGGTTTGAGAATAAAATTGAAAAGGAGGTTAAAATATTATTTTTACCAAAAAAATGGTTTGCCGCAGCATCTATAATTCTTTTATTAGGATTGGGAACTTGGTTTGTAAACGATACTTATTTCCCATCCAATCAAAAAATTTATGCAACTAATTTTGTGGCCTATCGTAATATAATTCAACCAGTAGTTAGGAGTAGTGAAGTAAATACCATTGAATATAAAGCTTTCGTTGCTTATGAAAATAGAGAGTGTCATAAAGCTTTAAACTTATTTAATTCTACTGTAAATTCAAAAGAAGAATATATTCAGTTTTATAAGGCGATGTGCTATTTATCTTTAAGTAAACCGTCAAACGCAATTAATTTGTTATTACCAATAGCAACTTCAACTAACAAAAATGATTCAAAAATAAATTTTAAAGAAATTGCAAATTGGTACCTGGCATTGGCCTATTTGAAAAATGAAGAAAAACAAAAAGCAATATCTCAATTTTCATTCATAGCAAATCACCCAGATAATTACTTTAAAAAAGAAGAAGCGAATAAAATATTAAATTATTTGAATTAAATTTTTTTTCGTGAGACTCTAAAAAATTAATTTCAATTTTTTAGTTAGTCGAACTAATCCCGCTTTTTTCAGCGGGATCTTGGTTAACCTGCAGGCAGATACCATGGACCCTTGGGTCGATTCCTATTATTGGATTCAGAGCTTGCCCTGAGGTTTAATACCTTTTATTTAATTTCGATTTTCTTCTCCAAATTAGAAGGCTAAAAAGTACCAGTCCACCACTAATTAAATAATAGTATTTCTTTTTGTTCTTTAATGGTTCTGTATTGCCATTCAAAACAAAACCAGACCAATAGTAAGGGTGTTTTAGGTTAATATCTTGGGTAGTACTTAAATAATCTAATTTGGCATTCTTTAAAGCGAGGCTTTTTGTTTCACCTTTTTCTAAATGTTTATAAAAGGAAACCATTATTTTTTTTGTTTCCTTATCTGGAACTTTCCATAAACTCATGATAACTGATGGCACTCCCGAAAAATGAAATGCTCTTGCCATACTCATTATTCCTTCACCCTTTTCAAGTTTTCCAAAGCCAGTATTACAAGCACTTAAAACCGCTAAATTCGCTTTATTTTTACTCAGATAAATTTCGGCCGCAGATAATTCTTCATCATTAAAAAGCAATTTATTAAACATTGGGTTTTCATTATCAATTTTAGCGTGTAAGGCCAAATGTAAGATAGAATATTCTTTATTATTTTCTAAAAAGCTTTTTTTGTTTGACAAATCGCCAATAAATTTTTTACCATTTACAATTTTAGCGATAGTGGTAACCTCATTTTGATTGGATGATAATTTATAATTTTGTTTGTAATTTGGAGAAAATCCAGCCCAGTAATTTGGTGATTCGTATTTAAAGAAGTCATTCTTTAACTCCATAAATAAATTTACAGAACCTGTATAACTAATTGTGAAATCTTCAATTAAGTATTTATTTTCGTCGTTTATTAAAATTTCAAAAGGAATATAATTTAATACATTATCTGGAATTATAATCAATATATTTTGGGGCTTGTTTAAATGATTAGCTAATAATGATTGGTATAAATTTTTACTAATTTCATGAATAGTGTTTCTTGCAATTAAATTATTTTTCAGTTTTTCAGTTTTTTCAATTAAATCAAGTGCAATTTCATTTTTTAAAAAAGTTATCTTTTCTTTGGTAATATGAAAAGCAAATAAGTTTTTACTACCTAAAAAATAAGTTATTAATTGTGTGTCTTCATCTAAATTAATTTGGACATCTTTAATTTCTATTTGTTTGTTGTTATATTTTAAATCTGCATACCTTGGGTAATTGGTTTTAAATATTTTATGTAAACTATCCAATCTATTACTATGTAAGATTCTTGCGTTAAGTAATTCACTTATAAATATTTTATCAGGAGTCTTGGCCGTTTTTTCATAATATAAGTCAAGTTTTACCAACTCTAAATCTTGTTTGACGTTTTTTTCGTGTGCAATAAGGTCTTTTGGAATATCACCATAGAGCTTGTACTGAGTATCTTGTAAGCCTTTTAGTAAGGTTGTGTTTCTATTTGTTTCTGAAAGAGCAAATGCTTTTTCTAAATATTTTTGATCGTTTGTTTTATTGTATAACCTCCAACAAGTATTTAACCCTTTTTCAAAAACAATACGATATTCATTCGCAAAATGAATCTGTGAATAATCGGATGTAAAATTTCTTTGAGAAAATTTTATAAGAGCCACTTCTTGATCAATTAATTCAAACTTTTTAATTAAAAAATCAAGATCATTAGATTTGTTATAAGCCTCTGTATACCAATCACCAGCCAATACTATAGCGTCTAAGGCCTGAAAAGGAGCGACAACTTGGTTTAAATTATTTTTCTGATATGATGAAGAATTAAAAGTTTGGGTTATAAAAGCAAAAAACTTTTCTTTTTGATCCTTTTTCTTGGCTAGTTGAGCCAAATAATAATAATTTTCGGCAGTAACATCATTTTTATATCCAAACACATTAATATTTTGATTTAAAGCACTTAACAATAATTTTTCTACTTCAATTAACTTGATATTTTGGTCTAAATATAGTTTGCTTAATTGTATTTTTGCATTGGCTAAGTATTGAGAACTTTTTATTTTCTCACCAATTGCTATTGCCTTTTTAAAAAGAGCCTCAGCCTCATTAAGTTGCTCATCATCAACTAATACTGTGGCTAATTTATAATTACTTTCACAAGTCCATTTATGAAACTCACCATAGGTTTCTTGTCTTATTTTTAAGCTTTTTCTAAGCAGGTTAATCGCTTCTTTGTATTTCTTTTTAGAAACCAATATGTTGGCATAAAAGTTGTAAACAAAAGTCATGTTTGGGTTAAATTCACCATATGACTTTAACCCAACATCCATTGCTTTTTCTGAATATTCTTCGGCTTTGTTAATCTCTTTTTTGTAAAAATACAAATGTGCTATACCGACGTATATATCCGAAAGAAATGATTTGGTCATTTTACTTTTTAACAAGTAATACTCGGCATCTAAATAAAATTTTAATGCCTTCTCTGTTTGTGCTAGATCTTCATATAAAATACCTAAGTTATAAGCAGAAACTGCAAGTTTTTCGTGTGAAGTATTAATTTTCTTCTTAAGCGTATAAGATTTTTCATAATATACTTTGGTACTGTCAAAATTAGATAAAAAATAATAAGCTATACCAATGAGGTTATAACAGTATGCGATGCCCGATGAATCTTTTAATTGAATATCTAATTGAAGTGATTGTTTTGAAGTTTTTATAGACTGTTTATATTTTCCAAGCTTTTGTTCAATACCAGCTTTGGTTTGGTAAAAAGACGCTATAAATCTTGAATCTTTCTGGCCTTCTAACTTTATGACTAAATCGTTAATTAAATCATAGGCTTGCGTAAAAGAACCATTCCTTTCTAAAACCCGTGCTTTATCGTTAATATCATATACATAAGCGCTATCTATTTTTTGAGAAAAAATAAATAAAGGAAATATCAAAATAAAAATTTTAATAATATTTTTGGTTGGTTTGGTCACCATGCTAAATTAACTGTTTTTTAATTTAGAATATAATTTTCTTAAAAATTATCAATAAACCCTTAACCCTATATTTTTACTTGGTTAGACCCAATAAACCAGAGTATAATAAAATTTATTTGTTATGTTTTTTGGCAACTTCTTCTAATTCTGTATACCACCTTTCTCCAAATTTTCTTATTAAAGCTTGTTTTACAAATTTATATACTGGTACTTGTAGTTCTTTTCCTAGAGAACAAGCATCATCACATATATGCCAATGGTGATAATTTACAGCTGAAAATTCAGTATATTTTTGAATTCTAACAGGGTATAAATGGCAAGAAACAGGTTTTTTAAAAGTAATTTCACCTTGATTATAAGCTTCTTCTATAGCACAAAGTGCTATTTTATTTTCGTCAAAAATAACAAAGGCGCAATCTGTTCCGTTAATTAAAGGTGTTTCATGCTCACCAAATTCATTGGTAGTGTAAATTCCCTGACTTTCAATAGCGTCAATTCCTTCTTTTCTTAAATAAGGTTTAACAATTGGGTAAATTTCTTCCAATGTTTTTAATTCATTTTTTTCTAATGGCGCTCCTGCATCACCATCTACGCAGCAAGCACCTTTACAATGTGCTAAATTACATACAAAATCTTTGTCAAAAATATCTTCTGATACAATGGTTTTTCCTAATTGAAACATTTTTTTATTTGAGAATAATTTGCAAAAATACACCTTTTACTTATTCGTGAGACTCTAAAAAATCAATTTCAATTTTTTAGTTAATCGAACTAATCCCGCTGCCCGTGCTGAACTTGATTCAGCAACTAGCGGGATCTTGGTTAATCTGCCAGCCGGCAAGCCAATGTCAATAAGTTAAGGAATCCAAATTCTCATTCAATGATTTTTTACCCTAACCCTAAAGGGGAAAATCATTGAATGCTTAACTTTTTTGACTCCCTTTAGAGTAAGGGGAAGAACAAAAAAGCTTAACTTATTGACATTGGCCGGCAAGCAGGTTCCTCGACCCTTGGGTCGATTCATATTATTGGGTCCAGTCCGTCAGTTGACAGATGGGGTTTAATACCTTTTATTTGTTTTAAAAATAGTAAATCAAGTTTCAAAATGGAATTTTAGCTGTGGCTCACTATTCGGTAAGTCAATAAGAGAAATATTACTGAGCTAAAGGATGTCCTTCCTTGTTTAATTGGAGTACTTTCTCAATCATTTTATCTTGTTTGTTTATAATTTGATAGTACGCATTAATGTCGAATATTTGTTGTGCAAACAAGGCTTTTAAGTATTTTTTCAAATTACTGGATTCATAATCATTCAACTCCTGAAAATCGCTAGGCAAGGATTTTATATAAGTATTGAATATTTCATTGTCATTGTCAAATGATTTAACATAATCATCTAAAACCCAATATTTTAATTTGTTTCTATTTTTATCGGCATAATCAAAAACAAAATTGTTTAGTTTGCGATAATGTATGTTATTAAAATATATGGTGGTATCAACAGCCACAAATACATCCGGAATAATACCACCACCGCCATAAACTATTTTCCCTTTGGGAGTAGTAAACTTCAAAGAATCAATTACTTTAATACTATCGGCATTCATTAGCTCACCATCATCATATCTTTTTTCAAAATCACTAAAGTAACTTTTATTTCCATTGTGGTCATAAGGTTTTTGAATAGATCTTCCGGTAGGGGTATAATATCTTGACACGGTTAATCTTACTGCTGATCCATCACCCAAATCCATTTCTTGCTGAACCAATCCTTTTCCAAAAGATCGTCTACCAACAATGGTTCCTTTGTCGTTGTCTTGTAGTGCACCAGCAACAATTTCGCTTGCCGAAGCAGATGAGCCATTGATCAATACAAAAACATGACCGTTTTCGAAAGCCCCTTTTTTTGTTGCAAATGTTTTGTCAATTTTATTTTTTTTATTTTTTGTAAAAACAATAAGCTTTCCGTCTTCTAAAAATTCATCAATTATTTTCGTAGCTACCTGCATATACCCTCCTGGATTATGGCGTAAATCTAGAATTAATTTTCGCATGCTATTATCAAGAAGGTCTGTCAAAGCCAATTTAAATTCATCATAAGTAGTTGCTGCAAACTTGTTGATTTTAATATAACCTATGTCTTTATCAATCATATAATGCGCATCAACACTAGCTATTGGAACTTCGCCTCGAGTAATGGTAAAAGGGATATTTTTATTTTCAGATCTTCTAAAAACAGTTAAGTCTACCGAAGTATTTGGTTTGCCTTTTAAGGTTTTTATAACATAACTATTCTTAATGTTTTTACCGTACAAAGTATCATTATTAGCCACTAATATTCTATCACCCGCTAAGATTCCCGCTTTTTTACTTGGACCATTTTCCAATACTTTAATCACGGTTAATGAATCTTTATACATCCTAAATTGAATACCAATACCTACAAATTTTCCATTCATAGATTCTGTAACACTTTCGTGTTCACTTGCTGGAATATAAACAGAATGAGGATCTAATTTGCTAAGCATGTTTTTAATGGTTCCATCAAGCAAACTATCGGTATCAACTTCATCTACATATTCGTACTGAATATAGTTAATCAAACGTTTTATTTTCTTTTCTTGTGGTGTTCCTCCAAAAAAGGTCATGGTCTTTTTTTGATAGTTTAATGAACTACCTAAAAAAACACCAAATGCAATGGCAATTGCAATAATTAAGGGAAGATATATTTTGTTTTTATTTTTCATCAATGGGTAAAAATATTGTTTCAATTTTTGCTTTTTTCAAAAAATCAAGACCGGAATTATCTTTATATCCATTGGCGTAAACCAATCTTTTAATTCCGGCTTGGTGAATGAGTTTACTACATTCTTTACAAGGAGATAAAGTTATGTATAATGTTGCACCATTGCAAGCTTGTGTTGAAGAAGCAACTTTTAATATGGCATTGGCTTCGGCATGTAAAACATGCCATTTTGTGTTTCCTTCATCATCTTCACAGCAATTATCAAACCCGGTTGGAGTACCATTATAGCCATCAGAAATTATCATTTTATCTTTAACAATAAGAGCGCCTACTTGTTTTCTTTTGCAATGAGAAAGTTTTGACCATTCATTAGCCATTTTTAAATAAGCAAGATCATATTTTAATTGTTTTGTATTTGACATTTTATATTTTTTAGGCAACAATCCATTCCGTATAAGCGAAAGTAGTTAACTTTTAAGAAGTTGATGTTAAAAATTTACCAAAATTTTCTTTCGATCAACATGGGTATTACAACTCCAATTATTACCGATGATATTACCAATATCCAATCTCTTTTTGAACGTTTTAAAATATTTAAAATAAAGAAATTTAAAATTAAAATGAATATAACAATAAAAAGTTGGGCAATTTCTATACCCATAGCAAATTCGATTAAAGGTAGTAATTTATCTTCATTATCATCTACTAACATTTTAAAGTAACTTGAAAATCCAAAGCCGTGAATCAATCCAAAAATTAAAGCAAATAAAGCCGTTATTCCAATACCCTTGCGTGGTTTTTTAATCGCACTAATATTATAAATAGCTGTGATTGCAATAGTTAAAGGGATTAAAAATTCAATAATATCCATTTTTATATAAATAACATTAAACGCAGATAATGCCAATGAAATGGTATGCCCAAGGGTGAAAGCCGTGATTAACCAAATTATTTTTTTCCAATCTTTAAAACTATAAAATACGGTAAGAACAATTAAAAACAAAATATGGTCATAGGCCTTCCAGTCTAATACATGGTTCAAACCCAAATCAAAGTAAAGCTTAAAATTCTCCATAAAATTAATATTTAAATTTTTTAAATAAATCCCATAAAACGATACCACAACTTACCGAGATATTTAGCGAATGTTTGGTTCCAAATTGTGGAATTTCTATACAATAATCAGATTCTGTAACTATTTCTTGCTGAACTCCTTTTACTTCATTACCCAAAACAATAGCATATTTTTGATTTTTTTCGATACTAAAACCTTGTAGTTTGGTACTGTGATTAGCCTGTTCAATACTCGCTATTTTTATTTTTGAATCTTTTAATTTTTTGATTAATTGCAAAGTATCCTTGGCGTATTCCCAACTTACAGACTCAGTTGCTCCCAGGGCTGTTTTATGTATTTCTTTATTTGGCGGTGTAGCGGTGATACCACATAAATATATTTTTTCTATCAAAAAAGCATCACTGGTTCTAAAAACAGAGCCTATATTGTTTAAGCTTCTTATATTATCTAAAATTACAATTAACGGAATTTTATCCGTTTTTTTGAATGCCTCAACATCTAATCTTCCTAATTCGCTATTTTTTAATTTTCGCATTTTAATCCTTTTCAATCCATTGCAAATTAAAGAAGAAAAAAGGAAAGACACTTATTATTTTCTATAAATACTCCTTGGGTAATCTAAAATATTTATTTTTTTATTTTGTAATTCTTTTAAGGCATTTTTTGCTATCCAATGTGCTGATTTTGAATCTTGTTTTAAAATTAAATTTGCTGTTATAATGGCCTTTTTTTGTAAGTCGATATTTCGTTTTCCAATTTGACGTAAGGCCCAGTTTATTGCTTTTTTTACATATATTCTATCATCTTGGGCATGTTGTATTAAAAACGGAAAAAATTGTTCGAACACTTCGTTGCTAGCCACTTTATCGGCAAAACCATAAGTTGCCATAAGCACAAAACCAGCCCGTTTTTCAAATTCTTTTGTTCTTTGACTCCAAGACAATGCTTTTTTTATTGCCAAGGGATGATATTTAAATAACTGCATACAGAATGAATCACATATTTCCCAGGTATTAAAAAAAGTAATCCAATTACCCATCAAATTCTCGGGAATTTCATTGGGTATACAAATCTTAGCGCATAATAATTGTGCATCATAATTACCAGTTTCGAATAATTGGATTCCGAGCGTAGTGTTTTTACCAATTTTTTTCGCTAAAGCGGAAAGATCTTTTTGATAAACACCCCAAGAATTATCACAATTAATACCGTATTTTTTAGCTTTGAATGCTTTAATTTCAGGATTGGATAAGGATTTTAGTTCTAAAAGTATTTCATTTAATAGCATTTAGCCATCCCCTGTTTTTTTTAGTTGAACGATAAATTAAGTTGTCCACTGTGATCCTTTGAGGGTGCTTCGATTATATTCCATCTAATTCTGGTTGGCATTAACAAAATTGAGATCACTTTCGATA
>JAKITQ010000028.1 GCA_021647985.1 Flavobacteriaceae bacterium
TTTGTATATGCCAACCAATAAGATAGAGGTATTGCAATTATTAAAAGCAATACCGTTGTGATAAAGGCCAATTTAAAGGTTAAAATAAGTGGGGTCCAATCTATCATTTTGTCAACATCAATTCATTGGTTTTAATCATGGCTGTAAGTTTTGTACCAACCACAATATTTAATTTTTTTACTGATTTTGACGTAATTATTGAAGTAATATTTCCAACTTCTGTTTGGATTACTAATTTACTCAATAATATATCTGATGCAATGGAAACAACTTGGCCAAATAATTTATTCCTTAAACTAATTCCATCAACGGAACCAATTCCAATAATAACTTCTGTTTCTTTAAAAATTATATTTACTTCGTTTCCTTTTACTAAATAATCATCGGTTAATGGTGTATCAATTACAATAGCAGAGAAACTGATGTTCCCTACTTTTGTACTAATAATAGACAAATCACCATGTACTGTTATCTCTTCTATTCTTCCTTTTAAACTGTTCATTTATCATTAACTGTATAACCAAATTTATTTAAAATTTCTTTACCCTTCTCGGAAATTAAAAAATCCTGAAACTGTTTTGATTTTGCTAAATTAATCTTTCTGTTTTTTATTAACACTATTCCTTGCGCTATAGGTGTATACAAACTTGAATCAACCTCTTTCCAAACCCCTTTTCCATTTATGTTTTTGGATAAAACTATTGATTTTGCAGTAAAACCAATTTCAGCTGCATAAGAAATAATAAACTGGTTGGTTTGTGCAATACTTTCACCAAAAACAAATTTGTTTTCTAGTTTGCTATAAATACCTTTATTTTTTAAAACCTCTAAAGCAGCCTTTCCATAAGGTGCCGTTTTAGGGTTTGCCATTGCAATATGTTTGATATGCTTTTTATAAAATGATTTAAAATCAGGATCTAATTGGGTGTTCATGGTCCATATCACAAGTTTCCCAAAAGCATATATTCTTGGCTCATCTACGGTTAAACCTAATTCATACAATTTGTTAGGGTACTTCATATTGGCCGAAACAAATATATCATATGGCGCTCCCTCAATAATTTGCGCTGTTAATTTACCCGACGAACTGACAATTATTTCACAGTTTATACCGGTATCTCGTGCAAATGCTTTAGTAAGTTCTTGCATAACGAACTGCATATTGGCCGCTGTTGCAATGTTTAGGTTTTGATCAATTTTGTTTTCACAGGAATTATAAATTAAAAATAACGAAAGCAATAAAAATTTAAAAAATGTGTTTTTACAATACCAAATAAAATCGATAGTCTTCTTCTTCATACTTACAAAAATACAAGTACTTATTTAATATTAGAACGAATTTCAAAACAATTACTTTTAATCAAAAACCCTTTCAGCCAATTGATCTTTAACATAAATAATACCCGATTTATGCAATGCAACCATTTTATTTATCTCCTCAATAATTTTTGGGTTTTCATTTGCAATATTATTTGTTTCAGAGGGATCTACATCTAAATTAAATAAAATTGGTTTTTTATAAACCGTTTTTTTAGCATCTTTTACATAACTGGTTTGTGTGACATAATGTAATTTATAAGCGCCCTTTCGTGCCGCAAATATTTTTTGTCCCCGATAATAAATCATTTCATTTCTTGCTGCTGTACCTAACCCAAATAAATCAGGACTTAAATCTACACCATCTATTTTTCTATCATTAGGTAAATCTATTTTCGCCAAACTACTAGCAGTACTAAACAAATCCATCGTTGAACCAATATTGGTAACTATTCCGGGTTTTAATTTTCCTGGCCACCAAAATATTCCGGGAACACGCATACCACCCTCCCAGGTAGTTCCTTTTCCGTCACGTAATAAACCGGCAGACCCTCCAAGTTCTCTGTAACTTAACCATGGTCCATTATCTGAAGTAAAAACAACCAAAGTGTTTTTATCGATATTTAACTCCTTTAAAGTTTTAATAATTTCACCTACACCAAAATCAATTTCTTGTACTACATCTCCATATATTCCCCGCTTTGATTTGTTTATAAATTCTGATGATGCAAATAAAGGAACATGAGGCAGGTTATGTGCCAAATACAAAAAGAAAGGTTTTTTTTTATTTTTCTTGATAAAAGCAACCGCCTTTTCATTATATCTTTTTGTTAATGTATGCTGATATGCTGGTCTTTCTATTTCTTTATCACCTTTAATTAAAGGCACGTTAAAATACTTAATATCAGGAGTCCAGAAAATTTCTTTATTCGACAAACCCTCTGCATTTTCTCTATCCATATCATTACTATAGGGTATTCCAAAATAGGAGTCAAAACCATTATTGGTTGGAAGATAAGAAGTTTGATGACCCAAATGCCATTTACCTATAGCAGCTGTAGCATACCCAGCCTTTTTCAATTGTTCGGCTATGGTAATTTCACTTTCAGGGATTCCACCTGTTGAATTGGGAAACAAAACCCTTGATTTTTCACCGCACATACCGCTTCTAATAGGGTATCTTCCTGTAATTAAACCTGCCCTACTTGGCGTACAAACGGAAGCCGCGGCATAAAAACTAGTCCATTTTTGACCTTCATTAGCCATTTTATCCAAGTTTGGAGTCTCAATTGTCGGATGCCCATAACAAGACAAATCACCATAGCCAAGATCATCGGCAAAAATAATGATGATGTTTGGTTTTACATTTCCATTTCTTGTTTCTTCAATGGCGCTTTGAGAAAAACTATAAAAATTAAAAAGTTGTAAAAATAGAATAATAAGGGGTTTGAAATATTTCATGAGGCACTCAGGTTATATATTATTTTCTTAGAAATGTTTAAAGATATGGTTTTCAAACTTTACACAAAAATTTAACACAACACTTCTAAGCATTCCTTAATTTGGTCATTTACAGTTAATATGCCAATTTATTTTAGTTCTAATTATCAGGTTCAAAACAAAACAAAATTGAAATATTAGTTTTTAGCGAGTGCTGTCTTTTTATAAATTAAACCCATCTAAAATAATCTTTTAGATGGGTTTAATTTATTATTTAATACTTATTAATTTTCTGTTTCTGGCGATATATATTTATAAACCAATCCGGCTAGAATAGCACCAACAATTGGAGCTACCCAAAACAACCACAATTGATCCATAGCCCAATCACCAGCAAAAATTGCTTGACTGGTACTTCGGGCAGGGTTTACTGAAGTATTGGTAATAGGAATACTTATCAAATGAATTAAGGTCAAGGCCAAACCTATTGCCAAACCGGCAAATCCTTTTGGTGCTTTTAAATGGGTTGCGCCTAAAATAACTATCAAGAACATAAAAGTCATTACCACTTCTGTCAATAAAGCGGCATACATACTATACCCTCCTGGTGAATGTTCGCCATAACCATTTGCAGCAAACCCACCAATACCAAATCCTTCTTGCCCAGTTGCAATAAAGTATAAAACCGTTGCCCCTGCCAAACCACCTAATACCTGCGCTCCAATATAAGGCAACAGGTCTTTTTTATCAAATCGACCTCCAACCCATAAACCAAAGGAAACAGCTGGGTTAAAATGCGCGCCAGATATATGGCCAACTGCGTAAATCATGGTTAACACAGTTAAACCAAAGGCCATAGAAACCCCTACAAACCCAATACCCATCTCAGGAAATCCTGCGGCTAAAACGGCACTACCGCAACCACCAAGTACCAACCAAAATGTACCAATAAATTCTGCTACTAATTTTTTCATTTTAAATATAAGTTTAGTTAATTAATTTTTTTAATCACAATCATATTGATTGTTAGATGCTTACTAATTTAGTAATAAAAACAATAAAATCTAACTCAATTGATAAATAATAGTGTTTGCTTGATTCAATTAAATACAAATAAATCACTATTCACCTTCACTGTATGCCTTGTACAATGTGCTTAAGTAAGCACAAACATTCATAAAAAGTAAAAAAATAATATATCAAATTTATAAAACATTTTTTTTAGTTAAAACACGCTATTGATTACATCTTGTTAGTATAAAATATAACAACGAGCCTATTTCACCTTTTAAACTTCGGCTTTTTTGACTTGCATGCATTATAAAAAGTAGCAACCTCACTTGGAGTTTTCAGTTTTCCTTCTTCTATTTTTTTAACTAATTCTGGACAGTCTTTAAAGTAGGTTCTTAAACTTCTTTTTCTCAATCCAAAAACACCTTGTGTTACTCTAATAAATGAATCTTCACCAGCTCTTTTAAACAGGCTTATATGATCAATATAATCAGAATCCGGATATGTGAATTCTCGTTCATAATAAGTAAGGTGTCCCTTTACAACTATCCTTAAAAACTCTTTTTCCCCTTGATTGGGAATCGATTTGTACTTCTCATTGATCAAATGCGCGCTAACATCAACCCACAAGCTTTCATAGGTTCTTGAACCTTGCTTGTATCCTAAAATTTGATTGGGGCCATATTTTCTTTTTCGAAGTTTTGATTTAAACCGAATTTTTTTATAAAGTTTGCCAAATGGATGTTGTTTCCTATCTTTAACATATCCTATTAGCATTTCATTTTGATTCGTGATAATATAACCTTTTTCATAATCTTTTTGACTACTTACAAAATTTGATAACAATAAAAAAAATGGTAAAATGAACTTTAAATACATCATTACTTTTCTACTCTTTCCAATAATTTATTTCTTGTGATATGTAATTCCCTACCAATAGCCTTGCCATTACGAACAGTTTGGGTATGTAGATCAAGATCACCTTCTGGTATTTCGAAAGGTTCTGTATATTTAATTCCTAATTGTGCCGGATAAGTATTATCAACAGTGTAATAAATTTCTGTTTCGGGAATTGAATTCACCAATTTACACATCAATTTATCGCCTGCTTTATAAATAGAAATAATAGGATCTAAAACTGCTTTTGAAATATTGGTATTTTTAACTTCAAAACGATCAAAATGCATTTCGGTTCGACGAGCAAAATCATTCCAATCTTTATCTTGTTTTCTGCTCCATAATGTTTCTGCTATGGCAAAAGCTCTTGGGTAAGTCATATAAAAAGCAAATGGCATGGTTGCAACTCCTTCTGTCCATAAATTTCCTTGTCCGCCTAATACTAATTCAGGTTTTACCCCTTCCGGTACAGGTTCAAATTGGTATGTTTTTTCTAAACTAAGGTTAGCATATATTCGATTTTCAACACTTTTATCACCTTGCATATAATCTAAGTACGCAAAAGTTGTAGGCGTCATTACGACTTCATGGCCCATTTTAGCTGCCTGAATTCCACCTTTCATACCACGCCAACTCATTACAGTAGCTCCTTCAGCCAAACCGCCATCAAGAATCTCATCCCAACCAATCATTTTTTTTCCTTTGCTATTTATTATTTTCTCTACTCTTTTTACAAAATAGCTTTGTAATGCCTCTCCATCCTTTATTCCATTCTTCTTCATGAATTTTTGCACATTTCTATCTCTTTCCCAATACCCATGGTATGCTTCATCACCACCCATATGTATATATTTTCCTGGAAATAACTCAGCTATCTCTGAAAAAACCTTATCTAAAAAATCATATACTTTTTCATCCGTCGGGTTTAAAGTATTCTCAATCAACATTTCAAATTTCCCTCCACCTTGCCAATCTACAAATTTTGATCCTGGAACTACAAAAGTTGATTTTTTGTTTACTGATAACTCAGGATAAGCTGCCAAAACTGCCATACTATGCCCTGGAACATCTATCTCAGGAACTATGGTTATATTTCTGTCTTTTGCATATTGTACTATTTCTTTTACCTGTTCTTGAGAATAAAAACCACCATAACTGGCTTTCTCCCCATCTTTAGGGTAAGCTCTGTCGCTCCCATACCTACCGTATCGTTCAACACGCCAAGCACCAATTTCTGTAAGTTTTGGAAAAGATTTAATTTCAATTCTCCAACCTTGATCATCGGTTAAATGCCAGTGAAAAACATTGAATTTATACTCAGACATTTTATCTAAATATGATTTTATTTCCTCTACCGTAAAAAAATGACGACTCACATCTAACATCAAGCCTCTCCAAGCAAACCTCGGATAATCTACAATTTTACAAGATGCAATCACTATAGCCTTTGATTTAATTCTCTTGGCTGGAAGTAATTGCTTTAAAGTTTGCAAACCATTAAATATTCCTGCTTCATTATTTGCATTTAATACAATATGATTTTTATTTACTTCAAGTTGGTAGCCTTCAACACCCAACAAAGAATCTTGCTTTTCATTCCATTTAATTATTAACGGTTTTGTAGCAGAATTACTCGTTTTAATTCCTAATTTATTTAAGTAATCTTTAAAATTATCAATATATATATTTGCTTGTTTATTATTTGTATTTAATTCTATTTTTACTTCATCGGTAATTTCAAAACCCCCTTGCAGAGGTTCAAAATGTGCTGGCACAGGTATAATTGTATGAATTTTTATCTTATTATCAACATCCTTACTCAATTTATTCTCACAAGACATCAATAAGGTACTACATATTACAATTAGAAATATTTTTTTTAACATCATAATAATTTATTTATAGAATCTATTTATTATTTTATTGGTAGTTTCTTTTAACACTTCAAAAGCTGTTTCCGCCATTACATTGCCTTTGTTATCTAGAGTTGGGTTTACTTCTACAACTTCAAAACAAACAACTTTATCTGTAGTTATAAATGCATTAATAATATTTTTTACCTCTTGTTTATCAAAGCCTTTCGAAACAGGTGTTCCTGTACCTTTAGAAATTAGATCACAATCCATACTATCTACATCAAATGATATATAAATCATCTCACAATTATTTAACTTGCTAATTGCTTCCTGTAAACAAGAATCAAATCCTCTAAAACGCATTTCAGAAACTGTATAATTCTTTATTTTATTATTTTCAATTACAGCCTCTTCGGGTTTTTCAGTATCTCTAACACCAAAATAAACAATATCATCGTGCCTTACTTTTGGCCCCATGGTGCTCAAATTTTTTAACTGAATCCAATAATTTTCGGTTTCATCATCGATCTCATTTATTTTAAAATCTAAATTATCTTCATGCAAAGCGGCGGCTAAAGGCATTCCGTGAATGTTTCCCGATGGTGAAGTATATGGTGAGTGTAAATCGGCATGGGCATCTATCCAAACAACGCCGAGCCTTTTATTAGGATAAGCTTTTTTTATTCCAGCAATTGACCCTAAAGCAGAAGAATGGTCGCCTGACAATACAATTGGAAATTTACCATCCTGTAAGTTTTTAAATACACTTTCACTCAATCGGGTACAAACTCCTAAAACACTTTCTATTCTTTTAGCAAATGAATAATTTACTTTATTATATATCGTTTCATTTTCAGTATCTATATCTTCAAAATTATAAATATTAAAATACTCATCGTTTTTATTGATCGCTGCAATTTCGATAGCATCAATACCCATATCTGCTCCACGAGTACCCGCACCTAAATCTGACCTGTTTTTAATTATCTGAATACTTTTCATGTGTCTAAATTTTAATTATTTTAGGTGACACATGCTGTTCGCTATTAGTCACCCAATCAAGTTGAGTGCAGGCTATTCTCTTATGTGTCAAAATTTGGCATGCTCGTTTCATAATATATTTTTTGAGTAACAAAAATACAGTTTTAATTTATATTGTAGAAAAAAAGCCGCCCTTGGGCAGCTTAATTATACTTTCATCTTATTAATTATCTTTTTTCAAAAGGTATAAATTCTCTAAGTGTATGACCTGTATACAGCTGTCTTGGGCGGCCAATAGGTTCACCATTCAATCTCATCTCTTTCCATTGGGCTATCCAACCTGGTAAACGTCCGATGGCAAACATAACAGTAAACATCTCTACAGGAATACCCAAAGCGCGATAAATAATACCCGAATAAAAATCAACATTCGGATACAGTTTTCTGGCTGCAAAATATTCGTCGTTTAAAGCTACCTCTTCTAAGTGTTTTGCAATGGCCAAAACAGGATCGGAAGTCCCTAGATCATCAAATAATTCATCTGCAGCTTTTTTAATGATTCTGGCTCGTGGATCAAAGTTTTTATAAACTCTATGACCAAATCCCATCAAACGGAATGGATCATTTTTATCTTTAGCTTTCGCAATAAATTTTTCAACTCCGCCACCATCTTTCTGAATATCCTCTAACATTTCTAATACAGCTTGATTTGCACCTCCATGTAACCTTCCCCATAGTGCAGAAACTCCTGCCGAGATGGATGCAAATAAACCTGCTTCAGATGAACCAACAATCCTCACAGTAGATGTTGAACAATTTTGTTCATGATCTTCATGTAAAATTAATAATTCGTCTAAGGCTCTTACAGCAATAGGGTTTAATTTATATTTCTCTGTAGGAATTTTAAACATCATTTGCATAATATTTTCAATATAATTCAATGAATTATCTGCATAATTTAATGGAGTTCCTTGATTTTTACTATGTGCCCAAGCTGCTAAGACTGGAAATTTACCCATTAATTTTACAATAGATTCATATAAATCTACTTTTGAATTTATATTTACTGTTGCAGGATTAAAAGCGGTCAAAGCACTAGTTAACGAAGAAACCATTCCCATTGGATGAGCTACTTTAGGAAAGCCATCAATAATATCTTTCATCTCTTCATTTAATAAAGAGTTTCTTTTGATATCATTTTCAAATTTAATAAATTCTGATTTTGTTGGTAGTTCCCCAAAAATAACTAAAAATGCAACTTCTAAAAAGCTTGCATTTTTTGTAAGATCTTCAATGGCATATCCTCTGTATCGTAAAATACCTTCCTCTCCATTTAAAAAAGTAATTTTACTCTCACAAGAACCTGTGTTTTTAAATCCTGGGTCTATGGTTATAATTCCACCTGTTGCTACTCTCAGTGCCTTAACATCAATAGCTATTTCATTTTCTGTACCTCTAACTACAGGGAACTCATACACTTTCCCATCAATTTCTAATTTTGCTATATCTGACATAATTTACTTAATTATATTTACTTTTTTCTTCTTTACGAATTTACAAAATAACTATGACTTTTTCAGTATAAAATACCGTAATATTGGACAAAAAAAAAGCTGAAATAATTCCAGCTTTTTAATTATATATTTCTAGTAATTATTTTATTTTAAATGCATTTAATTGGGGGTAATATGCAGTATCATTTAACTCTTCTTCTATTCTTAATAATTGAT
Source organism: Flavobacteriaceae bacterium (assembly GCA_021647985.1). Lineage (GTDB taxonomy): Bacteria > Bacteroidota > Bacteroidia > Flavobacteriales > Flavobacteriaceae > Lutimonas. Next base: position 9,233 of record JAKITQ010000028.1, read on the forward strand.
TGTATTTTGCCATACGATCACTTCGAGAAGCTGAACCTGTTTTAATTTGACCTGTATTTAATGCTACTGCCAAATCAGCAATTGTATTGTCTTCAGTTTCACCTGAACGGTGTGACATAACTGATGTATAACCTGCATTATGAGCCATATTTACAGCTGCAATAGTTTCCGTTAAAGTACCAATTTGATTTACTTTTATCAAAATAGAATTTGCTATACCATTATTAATACCTTTTGATAATCTTTCTACATTGGTTACAAACAAATCATCTCCAACCAATTGTATTTTATCACCAATTTTATCCGTTAAGTACTTCCAGCCATCCCAATCATTTTCATCCATTCCATCTTCAATAGAAATTATAGGGTATTTTTCTGCTAATTCAGCCAAATAATCTGCTTGCTCTTCACTTGTTCTAATACTCCCTTTATCACCTTCAAACTTAGTGTAATCATATTTTCCATCAACAAAAAATTCCGCAGCAGCGCAATCTAAAGCCAACATAACATCATCACCAGCAGTATAACCTGCCTTTGAAATTGCTTGAATAACTGTATCTAATGCATCTTCAGTACCATTAAAAGTTGGTGCAAAACCACCTTCATCTCCAACTGCTGTATTTAAATTTCTATCGTGTAATATGCTTTTTAAATTGTGAAAAATTTCACTTCCCATTTTCATGGCATGCGTAAAGTTTTTAGCCTTAACTGGCACAATCATAAATTCTTGAAATGCAATTGGTGCATCAGAATGTGAACCACCATTAACAATATTCATCATTGGAACAGGTAAGGTATTTGCACTTACACCACCCACATATCTATAAAGAGGTACATTTAATTCATTTGCAGCTGCTTTAGCAACAGCCAAAGAAACCCCTAAAATTGCATTCGCACCTAAATTGGCCTTATTTGGAGTACCATCTAATTCTATCATTAGCTGATCTATGGTATTCTGCTCAAAAACAGAATAACCTACTAGTTCTTCAACAATAATATCATTGACATTATTTACTGCTTTCAGTACACCTTTACCCATATAATCTTTACCGCCATCTCTTAATTCAACAGCTTCATGCTCACCAGTTGAAGCTCCAGATGGAACCGCAGCTCTCCCTAAAACACCATTATCTGTAATCACATCAACCTCAATTGTTGGATTACCTCTTGAATCAAAAATTTGTCTTGCGTGAATATCTAATATCGTACTCATAATGTATTTGTTTTTTATATTAAATCAATTGCAAAATTAATCAATTTAAAGAGTTATTATTCCTATTTATTAACATTTATACCCCATTGGTTTTAAAATATAAACAAAATTCTTATTGTTTTTTTACTGAATTGATATTATCAATAAATTGATCGAATAAATAAGATGAATCATGTGGCCCAGGGCTTGCTTCTGGATGATATTGCACTGAAAAACAATTTTTATTCTTCATTCTCATTCCTGCCAAAGTATGGTCATTTAAATGTTCATGTGTTATTTCAAAATCATTATTTTTTTCCACAGCATCTTTATCAACAACAAAGCCGTGATTTTGTGAAGTAATTTCTCCTTTTCCAGTTATTAAATTCTTTACAGGATGGTTTATACCTCTATGACCATTATGCATTTTATAAGTTGATATACCATTAGCCAAAGCAATTACTTGATGCCCTAAACAAATACCAAACAAAGGTAAATCTCTTTTTATTATTTCTTTTGCTACTGTTTGAGCAGACTTTAATGGAGTAGGGTCTCCAGGTCCATTAGATAGAAAATAGCCATCTGGTTCAAACGCACTCATCTTTTCAAAAGAAGTGTCGAAAGGAAAAACCTTTACGAGACAATCTCTCTTTACCAAATTATTAATTATATTTTGTTTAATTCCAATATCAAGAGCCGATATTTTGTATGTCGCATTTTCATTTCCAACCGTATATGGTTCTTTTGTTGAAACTTTTGAAGCCAGTTCCAATCCATCCATTGAAGGTACTTTGTCCAATTTCTTTTTTAAATATTCTAGATCGGTATTTGTAGAAATAACAGCATTCATCGCTCCCTTATCTCTAATATACCTAACCAAGGCTCTTGTATCTACATCGGAAATTGCCACAAAATTTTGTTTTTCAAAATAATCGAATAAAGAAGTATCTGCATTTTCTCTTGAGTATTCAAAACTAAAATTTCTACAAACCAAACCAGAAATTTTTATTGAATCGGATTCTTGTTCATTTTTGTTTGTTCCATAATTTCCTATATGTGCATTGGTAGAAACCATTAATTGCCCATAATAGGAAGGATCAGTAAAAATTTCTTGGTAACCCGTCATACCGGTATTAAAACATATTTCACCTACTGCGGTTCCTTCAATCCCAATAGATTTTCCTTCGAATACAGTTCCGTCTTCTAATAATAAAATTGCTTTCTTTTTAATTTGGTATTTCATTGTTCATATTTAAAATGGATTACTAAAATAATTTCAAAAAAAAAGGATACGCTATAAACTAGCATATCCTTTTTAAAATGTTTAACCTCAAATCATTTTTATGCATCTTCTTTGTTCTCAGCATCTTTAGATTTAGGTTCTTCAACAACTTCAGGAGTTGGTTCATTAGCAGCAACTGCTTTCTTACCTCCTCTTCTTCTTGTTGATTTTTTCTTTTTAGCTCCTTTCGGGTTATAAATTTCGTTATAATCAACTAGTTCAACCATTGCCATAGATGCATTATCTCCTTGACGGTTACCTAATTTTATGATACGAATATATCCTCCTGGTCTATCTCCAACTTTTACCGCTACATCTCTAAACAATTCAGAAACAGCATATTTATCACGCAATGTGCTAAACACCAATCTTCTGTTATGTGTTGTATCGTTTTTTGATTTAGTAATAATTGGCTCTACATATTGACGCAAAGCTTTTGCTTTTGCTATAGTAGTATTAATACGCTTGTGTTCTATTAATGAACAAGCCATATTGGCTAACATTGCTTTTCTATGCGCTGTTTTCCTACTTAAATGATTAAATTTCTTTCCGTGTCTCATCTTTCAATTGACTATTTAATTTTTGTTATTAACTAACAAAATTACTCTTTATCTAATTTGTACTTTGTTAAATCCATTCCAAAGGTTAAACCTTTGACATTTACCAATTCATCCAACTCTGTAAGTGATTTTTTACCAAAGTTTCTAAATTTCATTAGATCACTTTTATTAAATGATACTAGGTCACCTAAAGTATCCACCTCAGCTGCTTTCAAACAATTTAAAGCTCTAACTGATAAATCCATATCAATCAAACGCGTTTTTAATAATTGACGCATATGCAAAGACTCTTCATCATACGTTTCTGTTTTGGCAATTTCATCAGCTTCTAATGTAATACGCTCATCTGAGAATAACATAAAGTGATGGATTAATATTTTAGCCGCTTCAGTTAAAGCATCTTTAGGAGTTATTGAGCCATCGGTATCAATATCAAAAATCAACTTTTCATAATCTGTTTTTTGCTCTACACGAAAGTTTTCAATCGCATATTTCACATTTTTTATTGGCGTGTAAATGGAGTCAATAAAAATTGTTCCTAAAGCTGCAGACACTTTTTTATTCTCTTCAGCCAAAACAAAACCTCTTCCTTTATCTATGGTAATTTCCATGTCTAATTTTACAGAAGATTCCATGTTGCAAATAACCAATTCTGGATTTAAAACTTGAAATCCTGAGATGAAATTTTGAAAATCACCAGCGGTTAATTTTTCTTGACCTTTTACTGATAAAATTACAGTTTCATTGTCAGTTTCTTCAATTTGTTGCTTAAAACGTATTTGTTTTAAGTTCAAAATAATTTCTGTTACATCTTCTACAACACCTTTGATAGTAGAAAATTCATGCTCTACTCCTTCAATTCTCAAAGAAGTTATTGCATAACCATCTAAAGATGATAATAGAACTCTTCTTAAAGCGTTACCGATTGTTAAACCGTAACCTGGCTCTAAAGGTTTGAATTCAAATCTACCTTCAAAATCAGTAGATTCAATCATTAATACTTTGTCTGGTTTCTGAAAATTTAATATTGCCATAAGTTTGATTCTATCTTTAAAATTATTTAGAGTATAACTCAACTATAAATTGTTCGTTAATTTTTTCTGGAATTTGAATTCTTTCTGGTACGGTAACAAATCTTCCTTCTAAAGTTTCACTATTCCATGTTAACCATTCATAAACGTTAGATTTAGCAGATATTGAGTTTTCAATTGCCACTAATGATTTAGATTTTTCTCTTACACCAATAACATCTCCAGCTTTTAATGAATAAGAAGGTATGTTTACCAATTGACCATTAACTGTAATATGCTTGTGTGAAACCAATTGACGTGCTCCTCTACGTGTTGGTGCAATACCTAAACGGAAAACAACATTATCTAAACGAGACTCACATAATTGTAATAAAACTTCACCTGTAACACCTTTATTTCTAGATGATTTTTCAAAAAGATTTCGAAATTGACGTTCTAATATACCATAAGTATATTTTGCTTTTTGTTTTTCCTTAAGTTGTACTGCATATTCAGATTGTTTACCTCTTCTTCTGTTGTTTCCGTGTTGTCCCGGAGGGTAATTTCTTTTTTCTAATGCTTTATCATCTCCAAAAATTGGTTCTCCAAATTTCCGAGCGATTTTTGACGTTGGTCCTGTATATCTTGCCATTTTTATTATTTTATAAGGGATTATGAATTAAGGCATTCCTTCGATAATCTAATTCCTAAGTGTTATTATAAATATTTATTAAACTCTTCTTCTTTTCGGTGGTCTACAACCATTATGTGCCACTGGAGTAACATCAATAATTTCTGTTACCTCAATACCATTATTATGTAAGGTTCTAATTGCAGATTCTCTACCATTACCTGGGCCTTTTACATAAACTTTTACTTTACGTAAACCTGCTTCATGTGCCACTTTAGCACAATCTTCAGCAGCAGTTTGAGCCGCATAAGGTGTGTTTTTTTTAGACCCTCTAAAACCTTGCTTACCCGCACTTGACCAAGAAATTACATCACCTTTCTTATTCGTTAAAGAAATAATGATATTGTTAAATGAAGCAGTAATGTGAGCTTCACCTACAGCTTCAATAATCACTTTGCGTTTTTTCGTACTTTTTGAACTTGACTTTGCCATATTTTTTAGTATTTAGATTTTAAGTAGTTAGTAGTTAGACAAAAATTATCTCTATTTAAAATAATTATTATCTAATTACTAGATACTAATTACTAACATCTATTTATTATTTAGTTGCTTTCTTCTTACCTGCAACAGTTTTTCTTTTTCCTTTACGGGTTCTAGAGTTATTCTTGGTTCTTTGTCCTCTTAAAGGAAGACCAACTCTGTGTCTAATCCCTCTATAACATCCAATATCCATCAAGCGTTTAATGCTCAATTGAATTTCAGATCTCAATTCACCTTCTATTGTTAAAGTACCAACTTGTTCACGAATGCCAGCTATTTGCTCGTCATTCCAATCTTGAACTTTAATACTTTCGTCAACTTTTGCATTTGCTAAAATTTCTTTAGCTCTGCTACTTCCGATTCCAAAGATATACGTTAATGCGATTACGCCTCTTTTGTTCTTTGGGATGTCAATTCCTGCTATTCTTGCCATAATTATCCTTGTCTTTGTTTAAATCTAGGATTTTTTTTGTTGATTACATATAATCTGCCTTTTCTGCGTACTATGATACAGTCGGCACTTCTTTTCTTTACTGATGCTCTTACTTTCATCTCTATATTAACTTTAATATCTATAAGTAATTCTTGCCTTAGTTAAATCATAAGGACTCATTTCTAATTTTACTTTATCTCCTGGTAGCAATTTAATATAATGCATTCTCATTTTTCCGGAGATATGAGCGGTAACAATATGACCGTTTTCTAACTCAACTCTAAACATTGCATTTGACAATGCCTCGTTGATTCTTCCATCTTGCTCTATTGCAGGTTGTTTAGCCATAATTAAGATACGTTTCTTTTAGATCCCGATTTCATCAAACCATCATAATGACGATTCAATAAGTGAGAATTTATTTGTTGTAATGTGTCAATTGCAACTCCAACCATAATCAATAAAGAAGTACCTCCATAAAACATCGCCCATCCTGGTTGTACACCTAATTTAGTAATTATAGCAGGTAAAATTGCTAACATTGCTAAAAATATTGATCCTGGCAAAGTAATACGTGACAATACTGTGTCTAAAAAATCAGCCGTATCTTTTCCTGGTCTTATGCCTGGTACAAATCCACCTCCTCTTTTTAAATCATCTGCCATTTTATTGGTAGGTATGGTAATTGCGGTGTAAAAATAACTAAAAATTATTATTAATACAGCAAATAAAACATTATACCAAAGTCCGAACATATCCGTAAAGGCAATTCCAACTGATTTCAATGTATTATTCTCTGAGCTCGCCAACAAACTAGGCACAAACATCAATGCTTGCGCAAATATAATTGGCATTACACCCGAAGAATTCAATTTTAAAGGAACATACTGTCTTGCTCCTGCAACATCTTGAACACTTCCTGCAACAGTACGTCGTGCATATTGGACTTGTATTTTACGAACTGCATCTACAAGTAGTACACATAAGAAAATAACTACAAACCAAATTACGATTTCAATTAAAATCATTATCAAACCTCCATTGGATTGGTTAATCCTTGATGTTGCTTCTTGCATAAACGACGCAGGGAAACGAGCTATAATACCTATCATAATTAATAAGGATATACCATTTCCAATTCCTTTATCTGTTATTTTTTCACCAAGCCACATTGCAAATACTGTTCCTGTGGTTAAAAGTAATATGGATGAAAAATAAAATAATGGTCCATGCCCCAATAAAAATGCACTCTCTGGAATACCTAAGGTAGGTAAACTAACCAAGTATGCTGGTGCTTGAATAATTAAAATTGCAATTGTTAACCAACGTGTGATTTGATTTATCTTTTTTCTACCACTTTCACCTTCTTTTTGCAATTTCTGCAAATAAGGCACTGCTATACCCATTAATTGCACCACAATTGAAGCTGAAATATAAGGCATAATTCCCAATGCCATAACGGATGCCTTAGCAAAAGCTCCACCAGTAAATGCATTCAATAAACCTAATAAACCATCATTGGTATTATTGGCTAATCCAGATAATTGTGTGGGATCAATTCCCGGCAAAGGTACTTGAGCCGCCAATCGGTAAACCACCATTAAACTTAATGTCAATAGAATTTTACTTCTAAGCTCTTCAATTTTCCAAATATCTTGGATGGTACTTATAAACTTTTTCATTTAAAAATATATAATTAAATGGTAACTGCCTCACCTCCGGCTTTTTCAATAGCTGCTTTTGCAGAAGCAGTAAACTTATGTACCGTGATATTTAATTTTGCTTTTAACTCTCCTCTACCCAAAATTTTAATCAAATCGTTTTTTCGAGCCAATCTATTTTCGATTAAAACATCCATTGTAACGGTATCTTTTATTTTACCCTCTCCAACCAATTGTTGTAATTTATCTAAATTAATCCCTTGATATTCTTTGCGATTTATATTTGTAAATCCAAATTTAGGTACTCTTCTTTGCAAAGGCATTTGCCCTCCTTCAAATCCAATTTTTCTTGAATAACCTGAACGAGACTTTTGACCTTTATGACCTCTGGTAGCTGTTCCTCCTTTTCCAGAACCTTGACCTCTACCAATTCGTTTTCCTGTTTTTACTGAACCCTTTGCAGGTTGTAAATTATTTAACTGCATAATCTTGATCTCTTATTTAATTTCTTCTACAGAAACTAGATGATTAACTGTTTTTACCATTCCAAGGATTGAAGGAGTTGCATCGTGTTCAACTACTTGATCCATTTTATGTAACCCTAAAGCCTCAAGTGTTAACTTTTGATTTTTAGGTCGTCTTATTTTACTTCGTACTTGTTTTACTCTAATTTTTTTCATCATCAAAATTTTTAACCGTTAAATACTTTTTCCAATGAAATACCTCTAAGTTTAGCAATTGTTTTTGCGTCACGTAAGTTTAATAATGCATCAAATGTAGCTTTTACCACATTGTGAGGATTAGATGAACCTTGAGATTTAGATAATACATCATGTACCCCAACCGATTCTAATACCGCACGTACAGCACCACCAGCAATAACTCCAGTACCATTAGATGCCGGTCTTAAGAAAACTTTGGCTCCACCAAATTTACCTTTTTGTTCATGAGGTAAAGTTTTTTTGATAATAGGTATTCTAACTAAATTTTTCTTAGCCTCTTCTATTCCTTTTGCAATTGCAGAAGCAACGTCTTGAGATTTACCCATACCATGACCAACTACACCATCACCATTTCCTACAACAACTATTGCAGAAAAACTGAAGGTTCTACCACCTTTGGTTACTTTAGTAACTCTTTGTACTCCTACCAAGTGATCTTTTAAATCTAAACCACTAGGTTTTACTCTTTCTATACTTTTATATTTTTTGTACATGGTATAATCTTAAAATTTTAAACCTTCTTCTCTTGCACCGTCAGCTAAAGCTTTAACTCTACCGTGGTACAAATAACCATTTCTATCAAAAGCACAAGTTTCAATTCCTGCTTTTACCGCTTTTTTAGCTAAAGATTTACCCACTGCAGCTGCAATTTCAATCTTAGACCCTTTTGCTGTTTCCTTAGATTTTGAAGTAGCAGCAATTAATGTTTTTCCTGCAACGTCATCTATTAATTGAACAGAAATTTCTTTATTACTTCTAAATACACTTAACCGTGGTTTGGTTGCCGTACCAGAAATTACTTTTCTAATTCTATTTTTTATTCTATTTCTTCTTTGAAGTCTTGTCAATGCCATAACTATACTAAATTATGCAGTTTTACCTGCTTTTCTTCTTAATATTTCACCTACAAACTTAACTCCCTTACCTTTATATGGTTCTGGCGCACGGAAAGAACGAATCTTTGCGGCTACTTGACCAACCAATTGTTTGTCAAAAGAAGTTAATTTAATAATTGGATTTTTACCTTTATCAGATATTGTTTCTATTTTTACTTCTGGAGCAACATTCAAAACAATACTGTGTGAAAAACCTAATGCTAAATCTAATTTTTGTCCTTGATTTGAAGCTCTATAACCAACTCCAACCAATTCTAATTCTTTAGACCAACCTTTAGATACACCTTCAATCATATTTGAGACTAAAGCTCTGTATAGGCCATGTTTGGCTCTAATATCTTTAGCTTCTGATGGTCTCTCTAATGTTAAGGTACCATCCTCATTTTTTATCGCAATCTCACCTATATTTTGAGATAACTCGCCTAGCTTACCTTTTACGGTAACTACGTTGTCTTTAATTTCAACGGTAACTCCTTCTGGAATTGTTATTGGGCTTTTTCCTATTCTTGACATCTTAAATTACTTTTTAATAAACGTAACACAATACTTCTCCACCTACATTTTCTTGACGAGCTTTTTTATTAGTCATCACACCTTTTGAAGTAGAAATAATTGCTATACCTAATCCGTTCAATACTCTTGGCATTTCATTAGAAGCTGCATACTTACGTAGCCCTGGCGTACTAATCCGCTCAATGTGTTTTATAATTGGTTGTCTTGATTCTTTATCATATTTCAACGCAATTTTTATTGAATCTTGAACTTTGTTTTCAATAAATTTATAACTTAAAATATAACCTTGATCAAATAAGATTTTAGTCATTTCTTTTTTTAAGTTAGATGCCGGAATTTCAACAACTCTGTGTCCCGCACTCGCAGCATTTCTGATTCTCGTAAGAAAATCGGCTATTGGATCTGTATACATAATATTTATTTACGGTTTTGGTATTTAATTTAATTATTAAACCTGAAACCCATTAATTCTCTTTTTACCAACTTGCTTTTTTTACACCTGGTATTAAACCTTGATTGGCCATTTCGCGAAATGTTACACGTGAAATACCAAATTGACGCATATATCCTTTTGGGCGACCAGTTAATTTACAACGGTTGTGCATACGAACAGGAGATGCATTTTTTGGTAATTTTTGCAATGCTTCATAATCTCCAGCTTCTTTTAAAGCTTTTCTTTTTTTAGCATATTTTGCAACAGTTTTAGCTCTTTTTACTTCGCGAGCTTTCATTGATTCTTTTGCCATCTTTTAATTCTTTTTAAATCGTATACCTAATTCGTGTAATAATGATTTTGCTTCTTTATCTGTATTGGCCGAAGTAACAAAAGTGATATCCATACCACCTATTTTATGTACTTTGTCAATATTGATTTCTGGAAAAATAATTTGTTCAGTAATTCCTAAATTATAATTTCCTCTTCCGTCAAAACCAGTAGCTTTAACACCTTTAAAATCTCTTACACGAGGCAAAGATGCAGTAACTAATCTATCAAGAAATTCATACATTTTATTTGCACGTAAAGTAACTTTCACCCCAATTGGCATTCCTTTACGTAATTTAAATGTAGCAATATCTTTTTTCGATATTGTTGCAACTGCTTTTTGACCAGAAATTGTTGCTAACTCTTCAAGAGCGTAATCAATCAATTTTTTATCAGCAATAGCAGCTCCAACTCCTTTACTAATCACAATTTTTTGTAATTTAGGTACTTGCATTACATTTTTATAACCAAACTCTTCGGTTAACGCAGCTTTAATTCTGCTATTGTAATCTTTTTTAAGTCTTGGCATATTTTCCATAACTATATAACTTCTTTAGATTTTTTTGAAAACCTAACTTTTTTATCACCTTCCATGCGGTATCCTACTTTTGTTGCTCCATCGCCTTCTACTAACATTAAGTTAGATATATGCAATGATGCTTCTTTCTTTACGATACCTCCTTGTGGATTATCAGCACTAGGTTTTGTATGCTTAGATACCATATTAACTCCTTCAACAATTGCTCTGTTTTTATCTATAAAAACTTTAACAATTTTACCTTTCTCTCCTTTATGATCACCAGCAATTACTTTTACTGTATCTCCAGTTTTTATTTTTAGCTTTGTCATTTTAATAAAGTATTAAAGCACCTCTGGTGCTAATGATACAATTTTCATGAATTGTTTATCACGAAGCTCTCTAGCAACAGGACCAAAAACACGTGTTCCTCTCATTTCACCTGAAGTAGAATCTAATAAGACACATGCGTTATCATCAAACCTAATATAAGACCCGTCTTTACGTCTAATTTCTTTTTTAGTTCTAATCACTACTGCTTTGGATACCTGACCCTTTTTTGCAGTACCATTGGGAGTAGAATGTTTAATTGCAACTACAATTTTATCTCCTACTGAAGCGTAACGTTTTTTAGTTCCGCCAAGCACGCGAATAATCAAAGCATCTTTTGCTCCTGTGTTATCAGCTACTTTTAATCTTGATTCTTGTTGTAACATATTTATTTAGCTCTTTCTAGGATTTCTACTAATCTCCAACGTTTGGATTTACTTAACGGACGTGTTTCCATTATTTTCACAGTATCTCCAATATTGCAATCATTATTTTCATCGTGCGCTACATACTTTTTCGTATTCAATACGAATTTTCCGTACATAGGGTGTTTTACTCGCTTTACCTCTGCAACAACAATAGATTTCTCCATTTTGTTACTCGAAACTACACCAATTCTTTCTTTTCTAAGATTTCTTTTTTCCATCTTTACGAATATAATTACAATTATTGTAATTCTCTTTTAGTTAATTCTGTTGCAATTCTGGCAACTGTTCTACGTACAGTTTTTAATTGCATTGGAGTTTCTAAAGGTGAAATTGCATGTGCAAGTTTCAAATCAGTATAATTTTTTTTGAAGATTGCAAATTTTTCATTTAAATCTTCTACTGATAATTCTTTAATTTCCGATTGTTTCATGTGTTATTTCTTAATTACTTTCAACGGTCACATGTTGTTCGCTATTGATTATTTTCCTTTAGCAAAGAACTTTTGTTATGCTCGTTTCATGTGTTCTTTCTTAAAAATTAAGCGTTGTCAAAATCATTTGCAACCACAAATTTTGTTCTTACTGGCAGTTTTTGTGCCGCTAAACGCAATGCTTCTTTAGCAATTTCAATAGGCACTCCACCTACTTCAAACATAATTCTTCCAGGTTTTACCACAGCAACAAAATATTCTGGGGCTCCTTTTCCTTTACCCATACGAACCTCTAAAGGTTTTTTGGTAATAGGCTTGTCTGGAAAAATTTTAATCCACAAACTTCCTTGTCTTTTCATATAACGAGTTGCAGCAATACGTGCAGCCTCAATTTGACGTGAAGTAAGTAAATCTTGATCTAAAGCTTTGATACCGAACATTCCGTTCGAAAGTCTGTGACCTCTTTGAGAGATCCCTTTCATATTACCTTTCGCTTTCTGTACTTTACGATATTTTACTCTTTTTGGTTGTAACATTTTTTAAATTTAAAAAAATTATCTTCTGTGAGGTTTATTTCTTCCTGGTCCACCTTTACCGCCTCCACCGCCTTTGCCTTTTTTAGACAAACCAACTAATGGATTCAATTCTCTCTTACCATAAACTTCACCTTTCATAATCCAAACTTTTACACCTATTTTACCATAAGTAGTATTGGATTCTTCTAGTGCATAATCAATGTCTGCTCTAAAAGTAGAAAGTGGAATTCTTCCTTCTTTATAACCTTCACTTCTCGCCATTTCAGCACCGTTTAAACGACCTGAAATTTGCACTTTAATACCTTCTGCATTCATACGCATTGTTGCAGCAATAGCCATTTTAATTGCACGTCTGTATGAAATTCTATTTTCAATTTGACGAGCAATACTAGCTGCTACTAACTTGGCATCAAGTTCTGGGCGTTTGATTTCGAAGATATTGATTTGCACTTCTTTTCCAGTAATCTTCTTAAGCTCTTCTTTTAACTTGTCTACCTCTTGACCACCTTTTCCGATAATTATACCAGGACGAGCAGTAGTGATAGTAATGGTTACAAGTTTTAAAGTACGCTCAATAATTACTCTAGAAACACTAGCTTTATATAATCTAGCATGAATATATTTACGGATTTTGTAATCCTCCGCAAGTTTATCTCCGTAGTCATTTCCACCGTACCAGTTAGATTCCCATCCTCTGATGATTCCTAAACGATTTCCTATTGGATTTGTCTTTTGTCCCATGCTATTTATTAATTGCTTAAATTATTACTTCCTAAAATCAACGTTACATGATTTGAACGTTTTCTAATTCTATGCGCACGACCTTGAGGTGCAGTACGTAATCTCTTTAACATTGTTGCGCTATCAACATATATTTCTTTTACAAACAAACCTGCATCTTCAATATTTTCATCTTCATTTTTTGCTTGCCAATTCGCAATTGCTGATAACATCAATTTTTCAAGATTTATGGATGCTTCTTTAGGATTAAACTTAAGTATTTGAAGTGCTTTTTCAACTTCAACACCTCTTACTAAGTCTGCTACTAAACGCATCTTTCTTGGCGATGTAGGACAACCATTAAGTTTAGCCATATAAACATTCTTACGTACTTCCTTAAGTCGATCTGCTCTTAATTTTTTTCGAACTCCCATAACCTACTATTTTTTACCTTTATTTTTAGCACCTGCATGTCCTCTATAAGAACGTGTTGGTGAAAATTCTCCTAATTTGTGACCTACCATATTTTCTGTAACATAAACAGGTACAAATTGACGACCGTTGTGTACACCTATTGTTTGACCAACAAAATCTGGTGTTATCATTGAGGCTCTTGACCAAGTTTTAATAACTGATTTTTTGCCTGAGTCTATATTTTTTTGGACTTTCTTTTCCAATGCATGAAAAACATAAGGTCCTTTTTTTAATGAACGTGCCATACTTTCTATCTAATTATTTTTTTCTACGTTCAATAATGTGCTTATTGCTCGCTTTCGTTTTTGAACGCGTTTTAAATCCTTTAGCAGGAATACCATTTCTCGATCTTGGGTGTCCACCTGAAGCTTTACCTTCACCACCACCCATTGGGTGATCTACAGGGTTCATTGCTACCGGACGAGTTCTAGGGCGTCTACCTAACCATCTATGTCTACCAGCTTTACCAGAAATAGTTAATTGATGATCAGAGTTCGATACCACACCAATGCTTGCTTTACAGGTTAATAAGATCAATCTTATTTCACCTGAAGGCAATTTTATTGTTGCATACTTTCCTTCTCTCGCCATCAATTGTGCAAATGAACCAGCACTTCTTGCAATTACAGCACCTTGACCGGGTCTTAACTCAATACATGAAATTACTGTACCTAGTGGAATACTACTTAAAAGCATTGTATTACCAATTTCTGGAGCAACTTTTTCTCCTGATACAATTTTCTGACCAACTTTTAAACCATTTTGCGCTACTACATATCGTTTTTCACCATCTGCATAATTTAATAATGCAATGTATGCTGTACGATTTGGGTCATACTCAATAGACTTTACCGTTGCAGGTATTCCATCTTTATTTCTCTTAAAATCAATGATACGGTATCTTTTTTTATGACCACCACCAATATAGCGCATAGTCATTTTACCTTCACTGTTTCGTCCCCCAGATCTCTTTATAGGAGCTAATAAGCTCTTTTCTGGTCTATCCGCTGTAATAACGTCAAAATCAGTCACAACTTTAAATCGTTGTCCTGGGGTTGTTGGTTTTAATTTTCTTAATGCCATCTTCTTATCTTAGATATTGCTATAAAAATCAATATTATCTCCTTCAGCTAACTGCACAATTGCTTTTTTATAAGCACCTTTCATACCTGATACTACACCTTTTTTAGTAAATTTAGTTTTACGTTTAACCGGGTAATTCATAGTTCGTACACCTTTAACAGACACACCATAAGCGCTCTCAACTGCTTCTTTAACCTCTAACTTGTTAGCTCGCATATTTACAACAAAAGTAAAGCAGTTATTCAACTCACTTTGATCTGTTGCCTTTTCCGTAATAATAGGTTTTACTAATATTCTCATAAAATTACTTGCTAAAATTAGATTCTATTTCCTCTAAACACGCTTCCGATATCACAATCTTACTTGTGTTTAATACCTCGTAAGTATTTAACTGTGAGCCTTTTAGAACATTTACATTTTTCAAATTTCGTGATGACAAATATACATTTTTATTTGACTCATCCAACACAAACAAAGATTTTTTATTTTCAAGCTCTAAAGCCTTTAAAATACTTGTGAATTCTTTGGTCTTTGGCGTATCAAAACTAAACTTCTCCAACACGACAATATTCTCTTCTTTTGCCTTAATTGACAAGGCAGATAAGCGCGCTAATTTTTTAAGACCCTTATTCAATTTAAAAGAATAATTTCTTGGTCTAGGTCCAAAAGCTCTACCCCCACCTCTAAAGATAGGTGATTTGATACTACCTGCTCTTGCAGTACCAGTACCTTTTTGCTTTTTAATCTTACGAGTACTACCCGAAATATCAGCTCTTTCTTTAGCTTTGTGCGTACCTTGTCTTTTATTAGCCAAATGTTGTTTTACATCTAAATAAATAGCATGGTCATTTGGTTCTATTGCAAAAATAGCATCTGAAAGCTCAACGTTTCTTCCAGTTTTTTTCCCGTTGATATCTACTACAGCAACTTTCATTATTTATTAATAATTACATATGAATTATTATGGCCAGGAATAGCACCTTTTATAACTAAAAGATTTTTTTCTTTAACCACTTTTAAAACTCTAAGATTTTGAACCGTTACAGTTTCTCCACCCATTCTACCGCCCATACGCATTCCTTTAAATACTCTTGCAGGATACGACGCAGCACCAACAGAACCAGGGGCTCTATTCATACTTTGTTGACCGTGTGTTCTTTCAGAACCAGCAAATCCATGACGTTTTACAACACCTTGGAATCCTTTTCCTTTTGATGTACCTGATACATCAACAAATTCTCCTTCTTCAAAATGATCTACAGCAATTGTATCACCTAATTTGTACTCCTCATCAAAACCTTGAAATTCAACAACACGTTTTTTAGCAGATGTACCAGCTTTCTTAAAGTGCCCACTTAGCGCTTTGCTTGACTGTTTTTCTGCTTTGTCATCGAAACCTAGTTGAAGTGCTTTATAGCCATCAATTTCTTTGGTTCTGACTTGGGTAACTACACAAGGACCTACTTCTACAACTGTACATGGGATATTTTTTCCATTCTCGTCGTAAATACTGGTCATTCCTATTTTTTTACCTATTAACCCAGACATTATTAATTATTTAATTATTTTATACTGAACTCGTTTCAGTATCTATTTATACTTATATTTTAATATCTCATCAAGAGATCCCATTTATACGGGAATAACTTGTTATTCCGGTTCAAATCAACAATTTTATTTTAAAATTGGATTCTCACCAAAAAAACAGGGTCAAAATAATCCAACCCTGAATATATTTTTTACGTTTTTCCTTCGTCTATCGCTCCGGACAAGTAACTGAAATTTACTTTTCAGTTTATAATTTTTATTGAGATTCCCAAATTTTTTCATTTGGGATAAGATTCCCTCCTTCGTGGGAATTTCGATAAAATCTTATCAGACTTTTATCTCAACCTCAACACCACTTGGTAATTCCAATTTCATTAAAGCATCAATGGTCTTAGATGAAGAACTATAGATATCTAAAATTCTTTTATAAGCACACAATTGAAATTGCTCTCTTGATTTTTTATTTACGTGTGGAGAACGCAATACAGTAAATATTTTTTTATGTGTTGGTAATGGAATTGGTCCATTTACAACAGCACCAGTACTTTTTACCGTTTTTACGATTTTATCGGCAGATTTATCTACCAAATTATGATCGTAAGATTTTAATTTTATTCTAATTTTTTGACTCATGATTTATAATTTTAGTAGGATTATCCTTGTGCTTTTTTAATTACTTCTTCAGAAATATTAGAAGGTGTTTTTTCATAATGAGAAAACTCCATAGTAGAAGTAGCTCTACCTGATGATAATGTTCTTAATGTTGTTACATAACCAAACATTTCTGATAATGGCACTGTAGCTTTTACAACTTTAGCTCCATTTCTATCGTCCATAGCGTTAACTTGACCTCTTCTTCTATTTAAGTCACCTACAATATCTCCCATATTTTCTTCAGGAGTAACAGCTTCCAATTTCATAATTGGCTCAAGAACAACAGCTCCTGCAGCTTTCGCAGCAGCTTTATAACCTAATTTTGCAGCCAATTCAAAAGATAATGCATCTGAATCTACAGCGTGGAATGAACCATCTAATAAAGTAACCTTCATAGAGTCCATTTCAAATCCGGCTAATGGACCATTTTTCATAGCCATTTTAAATCCTTTTTCTACAGATGGAATAAATTCTTTAGGAATATTACCTCCTTTAATTTTATTGACAAATTGCAATCCTGATCCTTCAAAATCTTCATCAACAGGACCCATTTCAAATACAATATCTCCAAATTTACCACGACCACCTGATTGCTTTTTATAAGTTTCTCTATGGCTTGTAGTTTTGGTTAAATCTTCTTTGTAATTTACCTGAGGTTCACCTTCGTTTACTTCTACTTTAAATTCACGTTTTAAACGATCAATTAAAACTTCGATATGTAATTCTCCCATTCCTGAGATAATTGTTTGTCCAGAAACTTCATCCGTTCTAACTGTAAATGTTGGATCTTCTTCTGCTAATTTAGCAAGACCAACACCTAACTTATCAACATCAGCTTTTGTTTTTGGCTCAATTGCAATACCAATTACTGGATCTGGAAAATCCATACTTTCTAAAACAATAGGAGCATCTAAAGATGTCATTGTATCACCAGTTTTAATATCTTTAAACCCAACTGCCGCACCAATATCTCCTGCCTCAATAAAATCAATTGCATTTTGCTTATTTGCATGCATTTGATAAATACGTGAAATACGTTCTTTTTTACCAGATCTATTATTTAAAATATAAGAACCAGCATCTAACCTGCCTGAATACACCCTAAAGAAAGCCAAACGACCAACAAAAGGATCAGTAGCAATTTTAAAAGCTAATGCAGCAAAAGGTTCTTTTACTGATGGTTTTCTTATTTCTTCTTTTTCTGTATCAGGATTAACGCCAACAATACCTTCTTTATCAACCGGCGAAGGCAAGTAACGACAAACAGCATCTAATAAGAATTGAACTCCTTTGTTTTTAAATGCAGAACCACAAACCATAGGTATGATTGCCATATCCATAACTGCAGCTCTTAAAGCGGCATGTACTTCATCTTCAGTGATTGAATCTTCATCTTCCATGAATTTTTCAAGTAGATTTTCATCATAACTTGCAACTTCTTCAATCAATAAAGCTCTATACTCATGCGCTTCTTCTTTTAATTCTTCTGGAATATCAATCACTTTAAAAGTAGATCCGTGATTATCATCATCCCAAACGATTGCTCTATTTTTTATTAAGTCAATAATTCCTTTAAAATTTTCTTCATCTCCAATAGGCAAAACGATAGGCACAGCATTTGAACCTAGCATTTCTTTTACCTGCTTGTTTACTTTCAAGAAATCAGCTCCTTGACGATCCATTTTATTTACAAAGCCAATTCTTGGTACTTTATAGTTATCAGCCAATCTCCAGTTAGTTTCTGATTGTGGTTCAACACCATCAACAGCACTAAACAAGAAAACTAAACCATCTAAAACTCTTAATGATCTATTTACTTCTACTGTAAAATCAACGTGACCTGGAGTATCAATTATATTAAAATGGTATCCTTTAGTATCTTCTACAGGATCTCCATTTTCAGTCGGAAATTCCCATGTACAGGTTGTTGCAGCAGAAGTAATTGTTATACCTCTTTCTTGCTCTTGTTCCATCCAGTCCATAGTTGCAGCACCATCATGCACTTCTCCTATTTTATGTGAAACTCCTGTATAAAAAAGAATACGCTCTGTAGTTGTGGTTTTACCAGCATCAATATGTGCAGCAATACCAATATTTCTAGTTAAACTTAGATCTCTAGCCATTTCTTAAAATCTAAAATGTGAGAATGCTTTATTTGCTTCTGCCATCTTATGTACATCAACTCTCTTTTTAACTGCAGCTCCTTCTTCTTTCACAGCAGCAAGAATTTCACCTGCTAAACGCTGTGCCATAGATTTTTCATTTCTCTTGCGAGCATGTAATATCATCCATTTAATGGCCATTGAAATTTTACGATCTGCTCTAATAGGCATAGGAATTTGAAAAGTTGCCCCTCCAACTCTACGACTACGAACTTCAACATGTGGCATTACATTTGACAAGCCATCTTTCCACAACTCTAAAGCTGTTTTTTCTTCGTCTTGCTTTTTTGTTTCTACGATTTCTAATGCATCATAAAAAACTTTGAATGCAACAGATTTTTTACCATCTAACATCAAATTGTTCACAAAACGTGTAGCCAATTGATCGTTAAACTTTGGATCCGGTAAAAGAATCCTTTTCTTTGATATTCTTTTTCTCATTGTTCTTACATTAAAGCTTAAAAATTATTTTTTTGGACGTTTAGTTCCGTATTTTGAACGGCGTTGTGTTCGTCCTTCTACTCCAGCGGTATCTAATGCACCACGAACAATGTGATATTTAACACCTGGTAAATCTTTTACTCTTCCGCCTCTAACCAATACTATCGAATGTTCTTGTAAATTATGTCCTTCTCCTGGAATATACGCATTCACCTCATTACCATTGGTTAACCTCACCCTTGCAACTTTACGCATTGCTGAATTAGGTTTCTTTGGTGTAGTTGTGTAAACACGAGTACATACTCCACGACGTTGCGGACATGAATTCAAAGCAGCCGATTTGTTCTTCTTGGTTGTTTTGGTTCTTCCTTTTCGTACTAATTGTTGAATAGTTGGCATACTATTTTTTAATTAAATTAATTTGTTTAAAATCTCTATTTTTTAGAGTGTGCAAATGTATAACATTTTTATTGATATTCAAATTATAAATCATTCATTTTTTATACATTGGTTCACCTTACAAAACTCACAGATCAATTCATTAATAATTTATCTTCTAATTTGTTAAGAAATCAGTACTTACAATTCATGTGATGGGTAATTCTAAAATAACAACACAACCTTTTGCGATAAATTATTCTAGTTGAAGTTGCTTTTTACCCACACTAAATTCAAGCTAAATTTAATCCTTGAATTCTAATTAATTTAATATTTAAACGATGGTTCTTAAAAAAATAATAAGATATTTACAGACAAATAATTCTGTAATTGAAACTATTTTTTACACCATATATATATACATTATTTTTTTTATTGATTTTCTCATCAGTTTACGGGCAAGAATATCAGTTAAAATTTTCTGTAACACAACAAATAAATAATGAAATATTAAAGGAAATATATTTTCAAAAAAATCACCTTGACAAAAAAAGTGTCTATAAAGAAATTGACAGTATCATTTATAAATTAGAATTAAAAGGATATATAATGGCCAAAATAGATACTGTTTTTAAAACCGATTCTTTATTTAATGTCAAATTCAATCTTGGCCCACATACAAAAAAAATTAGAATTCAATATAAAAATTTACCAACGCAATACCTGTCCAAGAAAACATTAAATAAAATTTCATCCTCTGTTACAAACAACTATTTTGAAATTAAATTCACCGAAATCCCTGTTACCATGCAATATATTGCAGACCATCTTGAAAATTCGGGTTTTTCCTTTACAGAAATTAGCTTGACCAATATTCGGTTAACAACAGGAATAGCATATGCCAATATAAAAACAAACATGCCAAACCAAAGAACAATTGATAAGGTTATTATAAAAGGTTATTCCAATTTTCCAAAAAATTTTATATCCAATGAACTAAACTTAAAAATAGGCACTCGGTTTAATAAATCAAAATTACAGTATGCTTCTAACAGTATCAATAAAGTTATATTCGTTGCAGAACAAAAACCACCAGAAGTGCTCTTTACCAAAGATTCTACTTTTATCTATCTTTATTTAAATAAGAAACAATCCAATAAATTTGATGGAGTTATTGGCTTTTCTTCCGAGGAAGATAAAAATGGAATAGAATTCAACGGTTATTTGGATATGACCTTCAATAATATTTTTAATAATGGAGAAACCATTGCTTTGTTTTGGAAAAATAATGGTAACGATAGTCAAAGATTTTATATAGGTGCAGAAATACCATACATTTTTAATTTACCAATCATACCAAAGGTAAATTTTGAGTTATTTAGAAAAGACTCTACATTTAACAATACCAAAACCAATTTTGATCTGACATATGCATTAAACAACAAAGGAAATATTTCAGCCTCCCTGCTAACAGAAAATTCCAATAACCTAAATAAAGATCAAAACGCATCTATCCAATCTTTTAAAAATATTTTTTATGGTATTCAATACAATTATGAAAAATTAACCAACGATAATTTGTTTCCAGTTCAATTTAAAATTGATATAAGTACTTATTTAGGGAATAGAAAAACAGAGCAAGGCAAAATATATCAATCTAAATTTAACTTACTTGCTAATTATCAATGGACTATTGATAATAAAAATTATATTTTTATTCAAAATCGAAGTGGTTTGTTAAATTCTGAAAGTTATTTCGAAAATGAATTATTTAGGCTAGGTGGCACAAATGACATAAGAGGTGTAAATGAAGAAAGTATATTTGCAAGTACTTACAGTATCTTTAATTTAGAATATAGATTTAGAGCGAGTAAATCCAGCTACTTTTTTACTATTACTGATTTCTCTTTAATTGATAATAAAACTACTCAAGAATCTACTACAATTTATAGCTTAGGGCTAGGTTATGCCTTTACTACAAAATTAGGTATCTTAAATATGAGTTATGCAGTTGGAAAGTTTGATAACAACCCATTTCAATTTAACAACTCAAAAATACATATTAAAGTAATCAATTATTTCTAATTATTATTGAATATTGTTATAGTATTCTCATAATTTTCTTGTTATGTTTTAGAATAAAGTTCTTATTTATTTAATACCTTAAACAATTTCATTTTAACTCCTTTTTTTCTAAAAAACATGTGTGATATTGATAAAATTTACAATTTATACATCAATTTTTATTATTTTATTACGCTATATTGCAGCTTTTTACGTCTTAAAATTATAATCATTTTAACATTTTTCTAACATTTTTTATGATATTTTTATGTTAAAAGCTTGGTATATTAACTTTTTATTATGATTTTTGACACAAAATTAATTCAAATAATTTATATAATGAAAACAAAGTTAAGTGGAATTTTGACGCTTTTACTAGCGTTTGTAGTGCAAATAACCTTTGCACAAGATCGAACTATCACTGGTACAGTTTCCGATGAAACGGGTCCGTTACCTGGTGTTAGTGTATTAATTGAAGGTACCTCTACAGGTACTGAAACCGATTTTGACGGTAATTATACCATTGAAACTAATCAAGGCGATGTACTTCGTTTTAGTTTTGTGGGTATGACCACCATGTCAAGAACAATTGGTTCGGATAATATTATCAACATAACTATGGTTTCTGATGACAACACCTTAGATGAGGTTGTTGTAACAGCTTTTGGTATCAAGAGAGAGAAACAAGCCTTAGGTTATGCCGTTTCAACTGTAAAGGAAGACATGCTTGAACAACGTGCCGATGGTGACATTGGACGTGTTTTAGCAGGTAAAGCATCTGGTATAAACATCCAATCACAAAGTGGTATGTCAGGTTCTGGTACGAGTATCCTTATTAGGGGTATGAATTCATTTAGTGGTAGTAACCAACCTTTATTTGTAGTAAATGGTGTTCCTTTTAGTAGTGGTACCAATGCACAAGGAGACTTTGTAGATGGTAACAATGGTTCTAGTCGTTTCTTAGACCTTGACCCTAACAATATTGAAAGTGTAAGTATCTTAAAAGGTTTGGCTGCAGCTACACTCTACGGTACAGATGGTAGAAATGGTGTGATCTTGATCACAACCAAATCTGGAGCTGGTACCGGTGGTAGTGCTAAGAAAAATGAAGTAACAGTAATGACTTCATTATTTATCAATGAGGTTGCCTCTTTACCAGATTACCAAAATGAATATGGTGGTGGTTTTGATCAAGCTTTTGGATGGTTCTTTAGTAACTGGGGTCCTAGTTTTGCTGAAGGTGGTCCAGGTGGCTGGGGTAACAGTAGTGCATTTGATGCAAACGGAACTCTTCCACATCCTTATAGTACAGCATCTCTAGCAACTGGTGTACCACAAGCGTTTCCAGAATTTGCTAATGCTCGTGTAGATTGGAGACCTTATGATAGTGTGAAAAATTTCTTTAGAAAAGGTATTGTATCTAATATCAATGTAAATGCAAGAGGAGCTTCTAAAAGTGGTGATGTTACTTATAATGTGAATTATGGTAATTTAAGTGATGAAGGTTTTACTCCTGGTAACAAATTAATTCGTAACAACTTTAGTGTTGGTGGTAGAGCTAAATTATCTAATAAATTATCTATCAATAGTAATTTAAACTACACCAAAACAAGTTTTAAAACACCTCCTGTTGCAGCGAGTACTGGTAGTAATGTAGGTGGTGAAAATGCTTCTATTTTTGGGAACTTATTTTATACACCTCGTAGTGTAGATATGCTTGGGCTTCCTTTTCAAAACCCTATTACAGGAGAATCAGTATACTATAGACAAAATAACAGTATACAACATCCTTTATGGACAATTAACAACACAGGAAATATTCAAGATACTTTCAGAACATACGGTAATATCTCTGCTAACTACGAAATAAACGACAACTTAACCGCAACCTATAATTATGGTTTAGACGTTTACAATGAAAACAATACCAACTTCGCTAATAAAGGTGGTAAAACTGGTAGTATTGCAAATCAATCTGGTGTTTATGAAACTTGGACAAATACAAATACTATTGATGACCATAACTTTATATTAAATGGTGATTATGATATTACAGATCGTATTGATGTGAACTTTACTGTAGGTGCTACCTCAAGAAGAGAAGTTTTTGACAGAAATGGTGTTAGAAGTACAGGACAACAAGTATTTGGTGTTTTAAGACACTTTAACTTTGCTGCACAAGATGAGATTCAAAATTATGAAGAAAGAAATACTTTAGGTGCTTATGGTACTGCTAGTTTTGGATTTGATAACTTTCTTTATGCAACCTTATCTGGTAGAAAAGACTGGGTATCTAACTTAGCAGAAGCCAACAGATCTATCTTTTACCCATCTGCAGACATAGCGTTTATCCCTACCAAAGCTTTTGAAGCGTTAAAAGGTAGCGAAACACTTAATTATTTAAAATTAAGAGCTGGTTACGGTACATCTTCTAACTTCCCTAGAGGTTATCCAATTTCTTCAACTTTAATTTTAGATACACAATATTTTCAAGATGATGCTGGTGTAGATGTAGTTACAAATACAACAGGTCGTGTATTAGGAAATACCAATTTAAAACCAGAAACTATTGCTGAATTAGAATTTGGTGTGGAAGCAAGATTGTTTAAAAATCGTTTAACTTTAGACGCATCTTACTATACAAGAACAACCAATGACCTTATAATTGAAAGACCTTTAGGTCCTGAAACTGGTTATACTAGAACCACTACTAATATTGGTGAGGTACAAAACGAAGGGTGGGAACTTGACTTAGGTATAGACATTATTAGAAATGATGATGATGGTTTTAACTGGAATGCCAATATGAACTTCTTTACTAACGAAGCTATTGTAACTGACTTAGGTTTAGATACAGATATCGTTGTTTATTCAGGTTTCTCAAATGGAGGTAATGCCGCCATTAAAGGAGAATCTATATTAACTATGGTTGGTACTGCTGTTGATCGTGATGATGCGGGCAACTTTAGAGTGAACTCTGCAGGTAGTTATGTTGAAAAACAAGGTAACAACATCATTGGTGATGCGAATCCTGATTTCAACTTTAACTTATCAAACTCAATGAGCTATAAAAACTTCAGCTTTAACTTCCTATTCACATGGGTAGAAGGTGGAGACGTATTATCTTGGACTACTGCTACTTTATTA
Source organism: Flavobacteriaceae bacterium (assembly GCA_021647985.1). Lineage (GTDB taxonomy): Bacteria > Bacteroidota > Bacteroidia > Flavobacteriales > Flavobacteriaceae > Lutimonas. The sequence continues at coordinate 34,348 of JAKITQ010000028.1, forward strand.
GGTAGAGGGGTAGTTTCTGAAGAAGGTGTTGATCGTGCTAACTCGTTTATATTACCAGGTGTTAACCCAGCGGGTCAGCCAAATACTACACAGATCAATAATTCAACTTTTTACTTCTCTAATGTACTTTATGGTCCAGACGAATTAAAAGTTTACGATGCTACGGTTTTCAGATTACAAGAACTATCTTTAAGCTACTCTTTACCATCTAAATTTTTAGACAATTCACCAATAGGAGCTTTAAGTCTAACTTTCTCAGGATACAATATGTGGTTCTTTGCTCCTAACATTCCAGAAAACGTAAACTTCGACCCTCAATTGGCCGGTTTAGGTGTTGGTAATGGTCGTGGTTTTGAATTTCAAAATGCACCTAGTGGAAAAAGATATGGTATGAGTATTAAAATTTCCTTTTAAACAAAAAATAAAACTATTTATATTATGAAAAAAATAATTAAATTAATAAAATTGATGTTTTTATCAGGAGCATTATTTCTTGTATCCTGTGAAACACTCACTTTGGATATGACCGAAAATCCAAATGCACTAACACCCAACCAGGCAAATCCTGATTTCTTTTTGAATGCAATTCAAGTTGATTTTGCTAAAGAAGTTATAGAGCCGCTTAGTAGAACTGCTAGTCGTGTAACTCGCTTAGACAATATGAACGGTAGAGATTATCAAAATGCATTCTCACCTGCTAGTTTTGACAGAGAGTGGAGATATGCTTACCAAAAAATTATGGAAGATATCAATAAAATGAATGTTTTGGCTTTAGAGTCTGATCTAAACAAGCATATTGGTATGGGCCAAGTAATTAAAGCTTATACGCTTATTGTTTTATCTGACTTTTTTGGTGAAATTCCTAATACAGAAGCTTTATTAGGTAGTGAAAATTTAAATCCTAAAGCAGATTCTGGTGAAAGTATTTATGCCTTTGCTATTGACCTATTAGATCAGGCAATTGCTAATTTTGAAAAAGATGCTGCTGTAGACCCGCAATATGATTTCTTTTACGATGGTGATTGGGATCAATGGATCAAAGCTGCCAATACCGTTAAAATGAAAGCTTATATCGCTACAAGATTGGTAGATGCTAGTGCAGCTACTAACTTTATGGCTATTGTTAATTCTGGTAACTATATCGCTGCTAATGATGATGACTTTCAATTTACTTGGGGAACTAACGAAATTCAACCTGACACACGTCACCCTCGTTATGAAGCAAGTTATACACCAACAGGTGGTGAAAGATACATGTCTAACTGGTTAATGAACGAAATGTTAACTTCAAGTGACCCTAGAATATTATATTATTACTACCGCCAAAATGCCAATACACCTGGTTTTGGTGCTGACCCTAACGAAGAAACTTTAAATTGTTCTTTAGAAACAGCGCCTCCTCATTACGCAGGATTTACTTTTTGTGGATTGCAAGAAGGATACTGGGGTAGAGATCATGGTGATGATGATGGTATCCCACCAGATGGTTTCTTAAGAACACTAGCAGGTGTTTACCCTGCAGGTGGTGTATTTGACGATAGTTCTTTCGAATCTAAGAAAAATGGAGACGGAAGAGGTGGAGATGGTATAACTCCTGTATTATTATCTAGCTGGACTGACTTCTGGATTGCTGAATTAAGCATGATGGATGGTGATGAAGCTGGTGCTAAAGACGCTATGTTAAGTGGCATTTCTAAATCTGTTGCAAAAGCTACTAGTTTCGCTACCAATGATGACCCTAATGAAGGTGATAATATCGCTGACCATTATGATGATATGAGTGATGCTTTTGATAATGCTGCTGACAAAATGGAAGTTATTGCTTCACAATATTTTATAGCCTCTTATGGTAATGGTATTGACACTTATAACTTTTATAGAAGAGTTGGTTACCCAACAAATTTACAACCAAATGTAGAACCTAATCCAGGTGGATTTATTCGCTCTTTCTTTTACCCTGCTAATTACGCCAACAACAATGCCAGCGTAACGCAAAAAGATGGAGTGGCCGAACAAGTGTTTTGGGATACGAACCCTTCTTCACCAGGTTTTCCAATGTCTAACTAATAAATATATTTAAAAATGAAAAAATTTATAAATAAAATAATATTAGCACTGTTTGCTGTAACAGCTTTCATTAGTTGTAATACAGATCCAGATAATGCTATTTACGGTGTTCTAGATGGTAAAGAACATGGTGCTATTATCAGAACATTAGAACGTGTAAGTTCTAACTTTAATCTATTTGACAAAAGTTCTGAATGGGAAGTTATTGTTGAAGCACAAGATGAAGAGTATGGTGACCTTTTACAATCTATTGAAGTTTATGTAAGTTTTACAGATAATTTTGATGATGGTGAAGACTATTCTAAACCAGAAGTATTTGTTGCTTCTTTTCCAGCATCTGTTTTTACAACAAGTGCTAACGGATTACCATCTACAGGTGTTAAATCAACTTTAGGTGAATCTTTAACTGCGCTAAGCTTAAACGATGGTGAATATACTGGTGGAGATACATTTAATTACCGAATGGAATATGTAATGACTGACGGTAGAACCTTTAGCTCTGCTGATGGTAGTGGTAGTTTACAAGGTTCTTATTTTAGTTCTCCATATTTGTACCAAGCTGGTTTACTTTGTATTCCTGAGATTCCTTTTCCTGGTGATTATAAGATAGTTATGCAAGATTCATACGGTGATGGATGGAATGGTGCTTCTATCTCTGTTGTAATTGACGGTGTAAGTACTGATTACACAATAGCAGGTTCTTCTGGCACAGAGATTGTAAATATACCAGTTGGTTCAACCACAGGTGTATTTATTTTCAAATCTGGTGCTTGGGATAGTGAAATTACTTTTCAAATTTACACACCAAGTGGTAATTTAGGTGTTAGTACTGGCCCTAGTCCTGTTGTTGGAGAAATAGCATTAAACCTATGTCAAGAATAATATTAAAATAAATATATAATTTAGATTAGACACTTTTTATATATGATAACCATCCTGAGCAATCGGGATGGTTTTTTTATAAATTCTTGCCAAAATATCTTTATTCCACTTATCTTTGTTCTATGGAAAATACATCTACCAAAATATTTGGCTTAAGAGCAATTATAGAGGCTATTAATGCTGGTCAAGAAATTGAAAAAGTATATATTCAAAAAGATTTAAAAGGTGAATTAGCAGGTGAATTACTTCAATTAGTTAAAGAGAAAAAATTATCCGTGAGTCATGTACCAGTTGAAAAATTATATAGACTTACTAAAAACCAGAATCACCAAGGTGCTGTTGCTAAGATATCTTCTATTTCTTTTGTTTCCCTAGAAAATCTTATAGAAAAGGTGATAAATCAAGACAACACACCACTCTTTCTATTATTAGATCAAATTAGTGATGTACGTAATTTAGGTGCCATAATTCGAACCGCTGAATGTACCGGAGTTCACGGTATCATAATTCCGACCCAAGGTAGTGCACCTGTCAATGCAGATGCCATAAAAACTTCAGCTGGTGCCGCTTTTAAAATTCCTATTTGTAAAGTAAATCATATTTTAGATGCCATTTATCAATTAAGAGAAATTGACATTCAAATTGTTGGTATCACTGAAAAAACTAATAATTCACTATATGATATGGACTTGAGAAAACCCACAGCTTTAATTATGGGCTCTGAGTACAAAGGAATATCAAATTCCGTTTTAAAAAATTGTGACTACAAAGGTAAATTACCACTATTGGGCGAAATAGAATCTCTCAATGTTTCGGTTGCTTGTGGTGTTGCTCTTTATGAAATTATAAGACAAAGATTATAATAATATTACATGACTATCGGATTCCCTACACCTTGTTTTTCCATTTACAAGAAACAGAGGCTATAATTACTCTTTCAAAGACTGAGTCGAAATACCTTCTGTTGAATTTGTAGCAAAATTCATCGAGGTAGCTTTGCAGGTAATCGCTTCCAATAGAATGATGTATA
>JAKITQ010000029.1 GCA_021647985.1 Flavobacteriaceae bacterium
ATGTTACAATTGAATCGATTTTTTAGCAAGTTCGGTATTAACCCACACTCTGCTAAAAATAAACGTAAAGCCCAAGAACTATTATACTATGGAACTATTGCAGCCTAAGTTTATAACGAAGTATTGTTATATTGAGAGAAGGGTTTAATAATTTTATTTGTATTTCCGATAACCCGAACACAGATGGTTTTCAAGTTGTTTGCTATCATAAGAGTTTAGAACCAATAATGTCTAGAGGTCGCGAACTAACCTCAGAAGGCAAGTCGCGTGGAGAAAAAGAAAAAATAAGATCAGAGGAAGCAAAATCAGGTAAAATAGAATTGCCTACAACACCTGCTACTTTACATATTTATTATGGTGAAAATGGTTTTTACAATACAGAAACTAACAATATTGAAAATGCAAAATACCGATATGTTGTTTATGTGCCTTATGCAACCCAAGAATCAACTGGCCTTTCTTTAAGTCCAAATCAATCAAGTCATCCTTGGTTAATGTTTCCTGGAGCATACAATGCGCACATTATGATAACACCCAATGAATAAATAATGCTTATCGGAAATAGCATAAGTTACATTCCGCTGGCAATTTTTTGAACTTTATCCATTACCCTAAGTAGATTCAAGCCCCATAATTTGGCTATTTCATTTTCGGAATAGCCTCTTTTTACCAACTCAAATGTAACATTGTAGGTTTCTGAGGCATCATTCCATCCTTTAACACCACCACCTCCATCAAAATCGGAACTGATTCCAACATGGTCTACACCAATTAATTTCACCATATAATCAATATGGTCAACAAAATCAGAAACATCAACAGGCGGCGTATTTTTTTCAGCAAGTTTAATTAAAGATTTTGCTTCTTTTTTAATTTTATTAAACTTTAAATTGTATTCCGATAATTCTTTCATATTCAAAGTAGAGATCTCTTTTCTATTTAGAATTTTAAAATCTTTCTTTCCAGCTATTTTTGACAAGATATCTTTTTTGCTTTGTTGATATGCTGCATTTTTTTCAATGTTTACATAACCAGCAAATGCAACTGTTTGTACAACGCCATCATTTTCTTTTAAAAGTAATAACTGTTCGTCATCTAAATTCCTACTGTGATTACAAATCTTTCTAGATGATGAATGGGAAGCTATTAACGGAGCTTTAGAAAGTTGGATCATATCCATAAAAGCACCTTTAGATGGATGTGAAACATCTATCATTATACCTAATCTATTCATCTCTTTAACAGCTTGTTTGCCTAAATCACTTAAGCCATCATCATAAAGCCATTTATTATCCTTTTCACCTGTGTTTGAATCACTAAATTGACTATGACCTTGGTGTGCAAGTGACATATATCTTGCACCAAGCTTATAAAATTTTTCAATATTTGATAAATCCATTCCAATTGGATAAGCGTTTTCAACACCAATCATCGCTACTTTTTTACCAGAAGCATGAATTCTCTTAACATCTTTAGAATTCAATGCCAATTCAATTGCATTTGGAGCAATATTCTCAACTAAATTATGTATGGCTTCAAACTTAGAAATGGCATTATTATATGCCTTTTTATAACCTGATTCACTTAAAGTATCCTGGCCTGTATACACGATAAACCATGCAACATCTAATCCGCCTTTATTCATTTTTGGTAAATTTACCTGTGAAGAAAGGTCTTGTGAATAATTAACATCTTTGGTGAAGTTGGCTATATTAATGTCATCATGTGTATCTATTGTTATCACATTTTGATGAATAACTTTTGCTTTTTTATGAATCATTTTGTCTTGCTGTTTATTTTGTGAATAAATAATTTGAGAAACGAAAAGACAAAGTAAAAAAATCTGTTTAAAATACATAATTATTATTTTATTTGAAGATTTAAAAGTGTAAATATAAAGTAAATTGAAATCAAAAATAAAATTTAATTATAGTTAAAAATCGTATTTAATTCACAATTTATTTTCTTTAAATAATTTTAATTTTACAAAATTACATATTGAAGGTATGATATGTTGATAAAAAGTCTTTTATAATTGATGAATTCTAATTAAATACAACGGAATAGCTTGAATTTTATAATTTATGTATTTTTAAAAGGTACTTTACCCAATACTTTAAAAAATAATACAATTAATAAATTACTTGAGCATTGTATAATGAAATGAAGTTTCAAGTGTATTCCTACTTAAAAAAAATAAATTTGTTGTTTATAAACCAGTAAGATTTAAATAATTTAAAATGAGTAAAACAATTTTCGATAAAGTTTGGGACGAGCACGTTGTTCGTAAAATTGAAAATGGACCCGATGTTTTTTTTATAGATAGACATTTTATACATGAAGTAACTAGTCCAGTTGCATTTTTAGGTATTAAAAGCAGAGGTTTAGGGGTTATGTGCCCAGAAAAGACTTTTGCCACTGCCGATCATAATACACCAACAATTAACCAACATTTACCGGTACAAGATCCGCTATCAGCAAATCAATTAGCAACATTAGAAACAAATGCGAAAGACTATGGTATAAGTCACTGGGGTTTAGGTGATAAGAATAATGGCATTGTGCATGTTGTAGGCCCAGAACACGGTATTACCTTACCGGGAACAACAATTGTTTGTGGAGATTCTCATACTTCAACGCATGGTGCTTTTGGGGCAATCGCATTTGGTATAGGTACTTCAGAAGTAGAAATGGTTTTAGCTACACAGTGTATTATGCAACCAAAACCTAAAAAAATGCGTATCAATGTCAATGGTAACTTAGGCAAAGCTGTTACTCCTAAAGATGTTGCTTTATATATTATTTCTAAATTATCTACATCTGGTGCAACAGGCTATTTTGTTGAATATGCTGGGAGTGTATTTGCAAACATGACCATGGAAGGTAGAATGACTGTTTGTAATTTAAGTATAGAAATGGGAGCAAGAGGTGGAATGATTGCACCTGATGCAAAGACTTTTGAATATATAAAAGGTAGAACGTATTCCCCAAAAGGTAAAGATTGGGATAAAGCCATGATATATTGGAAAACTTTAAAGACAGATGAAGATGCTTTTTTTGATAAGGAATATACATTTGATGCCGCTGATATAGAGCCAATGATCACTTATGGTACTAACCCAGGAATGGGAATGGGAATTTGTAATAGTATTCCATATGCTAAAGAGGTAAGTGAAGGTGCAGAAACCTATGAAAAATCTTTAAATTATATGGGCTTTGGTCAAGGTGACCCGATGCAAGACAAATCCATTGACTTTGTTTTTCTTGGAAGTTGTACCAATGGTAGAATTGAAGATTTTAGGGCCTTTGCATCAATTGTAAAAGGCAAGAAAAAGGCTGACAATGTTACAGCATGGTTAGTTCCTGGTTCTCATATAGTTGAAGCGCAAATTAAGGAAGAAGGTATTTTAGATGTTTTAACAGAAGCTGGGTTTGAGCTACGTCAACCGGGTTGTTCTGCTTGTTTGGCAATGAATGATGATAAAGTCCCTGCAGGTAAATATGCTGTGAGTACATCTAATCGTAATTTTGAAGGCCGCCAAGGCCCTGGTTCAAGAACATTACTAGCGAGTCCATTAGTTGCAGCCGCTGCGGCAGTTACAGGAAAAGTAACAGATCCTAGAGACTTGATGTAAAGTTTGATAGATAAAATCAAGTTATACATTTATCATTAACATAGTTAACAGAAAAAAAATGGCATACGATAAATTTACAATATTAAGAAGCACAGCTTATCCACTAGCTATTGAAAATGTGGATACTGATCAAATTATACCCGCAAGGTTCTTAAAAGCAACAGAAAGAAAAGGGTTTGGAGACAATTTGTTTAGAGATTGGAGATATAACGATGATGGAACTCCAAAAAAAGATTTTGTTTTGAATAACACAAAATATAGTGGTAAAATTTTAGTAGGTGGAAGAAATTTTGGCTCAGGATCATCCCGAGAACATGCGGCTTGGTCTGTATATGATTTTGGGTTTAGATGTGTAATTTCAAGTTTTTTTGCAGATATTTTTAAAAATAACTGCTTGAATGTTGGTGTTTTACCAGTACAAGTAAGTGAAAAATTTGCAAAAAAAATATTTAGAGCTATTGAGGAAGATCCAAAAACTGAAATAATTGTTGATCTTGAAAAACAAGAAGTTACACTAGTTGCAACTAGCGAAATTGAAAAATTTGAAATCAATGATTACAAAAAACAAAATATGTTGCATGGTTTTGATGACATAGATTATTTGCAAAACATACAAGAAGAAATTCAAACTTTTGCTAGTACTCGCCCTTTTTAATTAATAATCACTTTAAAATGTTAAAAAAAAGGAAAATAGAAATCATGGATACCACACTCCGTGATGGTGAACAAACTAGTGGTATATCATTTTCCGCGTCTGAAAAACTTACTATAGCAAAATTGTTATTAGAAGAGTTAAAAGTGGATAGGATTGAAATTGCTTCTACCAGAGTTTCTGACGGGGAGTTTAAAGCAGTAAAAGATATTTGCAATTGGGCATCTGAAAATGATTTATTAGATAAAATTGAGGTTTTATCTTTTGTTGATAATGGTTTGTCTATAGATTGGATGGTGAAAACCGGTGCCAAAGTTCAAAATTTATTAACAAAAGGTTCTTTAAATCATTTAAAACACCAATTAAAGAAAACACCTCAAGAGCATTTTGATGGCATTGCAAAGGTTATTGCAATTGGAAAGAAAAATAATATTGTTACCAATGTTTATCTCGAAGACTGGAGTAATGGTATGAAAAATTCACCAGATTATGTTTTTCAATATCTTGACTTTTTAGCAACCCAAAATATAAAAAGGGTTTTGCTTCCAGATACATTAGGTGTTTTAACACCTAGTGAATCAGCCAAGTATATAGGAGAAATTAGAACAAAGTACCCAAATATGCACCTTGATTTCCATGCACATAATGATTATGACCTTGGAGTTGCCAATGTTTTAGAAGCCTTAAAAGCTGGAGCGGATGGTATTCATCTAACTTTAAACGGTATGGGTGAAAGAGCTGGAAACGCCCCATTAGCAAGTGTTGTAGCTGTAATTAATGATTTTCTGCCAGAATTAGAAATTTCAGTAAATGAAAAATCTTTGTATTCTGTAAGTAAATTGGTTGAAACTTTTTCAGGATTTAGAATTCCGGTAAACAAACCAGTATTAGGAGAAAATGTTTTCACACAAACTGCTGGAATACATGCAGATGGAGACAATAAACACAATTTATACTTTAATGATTTAATGCCAGAAAGATTTGGTAGAAAACGTCAGTATGCCTTAGGAAAAACATCGGGAAAAGCCAATATTCTAAAAAACTTACAAGAATTAGGTTTGCATTTAAATGATAAGGATATTGCAAAAGTAACAAAACGAATTATTGAATTAGGAGATAAAAAGGAAGTAGTAACGAAAGAAGATTTGCCTTATATTATTTCTGATGTGTTACACAATAATGGTTATGAAGAAAAAATAAAAATAGCTTCCTATGTTTTGACCCATGCTAAAGGTTTACGACCATCCACTACCGTTTCTGTAATTATAGATGGAGAGGTTATAGAAGAGCATGCACAAGGAGATGGACAGTTTGATGCTTTTATGAATGCGCTCAAAAAAGTATATGTCTTAAAAAACATGAAATTACCAAAATTGATTGACTATGCCGTTACTATACCTCCCGGTTCAAATTCAGATGCTTTATGCGAAACTGTAATTACTTGGGATATGGAAAAGAAAACTTTTAAAACTCGCGGTTTAGATTCTGATCAAACCGTATCGGCAATAGTAGCTACACAAAAAATGTTGAATATAATATAGGTTCTAGGTTAAAAACCAAGAGCGTAAAACTTTTAAAATATGAAATTAAATATAGCACTTTTAGCTGGGGATGGTATCGGCCCTGAAGTAATCGATCAAGCGGTTAAAGTTTGTGATGCGGTAGCAAAAAAATTTAGTCATGAAATAAATTGGATTCCAGCTTTAACAGGAGCAGCTGCAATTGATGCCGTTGGTGAACCATACCCTGATGAAACTCATGAAATTTGTGTCAATGCAGATGCTGTTTTATTTGGTGCCATTGGCCACCCAAAGTATGACAACGACCCAACTGCAAAGATCCGACCGGAACAAGGCTTACTTAAAATGCGTAAAAAGTTAGGCTTGTTTGCTAATATAAGACCAACCTTTACTTTTCCATCATTAATTGATAAATCTCCCTTAAAAAGAGAGCGTATTGAAGGTACTGATTTGGTTTTTCTACGTGAATTAACTGGAGGAATCTATTTTGGTAAAAAAGGAAGAAGAGATAATGGAGAAACTGCTTTTGATAATTGTGTTTACACCAAAGCTGAAATAACTCGTTTGGCAAAAAAAGGTTTTGAATTGGCCATGACACGTTCAAAAAAATTATGCTGTGTTGATAAAGCCAATGTCTTGGAAACGTCACGCTTGTGGAGAGAAACAGTACAGGGTATGGAAAAAGATTATCCAGAAGTAGAAGTGAGTTACGAATTTGTAGATGCGGTAGCCATGCGATTGGTGCAATGGCCAAATTCTTATGATGTTTTGATTACTGAAAACTTATTTGGGGATATTTTAACAGATGAAGCATCGGTAATTTCTGGGTCGATGGGGTTAATGCCATCTGCATCAGTAGGAGAAAATAATTCATTGTACGAGCCAATTCATGGTTCTTATCCACAAGCAGCCGGTAAAGACATTGCAAATCCTTTAGCGACTGTTTTATCTGCAGCCATGATGTTTGAAGATGCTTTTGGTTTAAAAGAAGAAGCAGAAGCGATAAGAGAAGTTGTAAATAAATCATTGGCTCAAGGTATAGTGACTGTTGATCTAGCAGAAAACGACAAAGCTTATAAAACCAGTGAAGTAGGAGCTTGGTTGGTAGAAAATTTATAAATTTTTATTTTATAGGTAAAAAGGTGTTTAAGAAATTAAACACCTTTTTATTGATATTTAATAGATTAATATTCAATAAACTATAAAAAATCAAATTTTAATTGAAATTTTGTATAATGTTTTGCTATCAAACTTACATATTTGAGTATTTTTGCAAAGTTAATTTATTAAAATTCTATGGTGCTTAATAGTCAGGATAAAGAAGAGAAAGTTATTGGGAAAAAATTGTACGATTACCAACATGGTGCAATTGACAAAATATTTGATCGAATAAATGAATACCCAACAAGCTATAATTTATTGTACCAATTGCCAACCGGAGGTGGTAAAACTGTTATTTTTTCTGAAATAGCTAGAAAATACATCCAACAAACCAATCAAAAAGTGCTTATTCTTACACATAGAATAGAATTGTGTAAGCAAACTTCGAACATGTTGACCGAATTTGAAGTTGATAATAAAATTATTGATAGTAGTGTTAAACAAGTACATAATGATGCTGATATAACTTGTTATGTTGCCATGGTGGAGACATTAAATAACCGTATTAAAGAAGAAAAGGCTGATATTAATGATATAGGTTTGGTTATTGTGGATGAAGCCCATTATAACTCATTTAGAAAATTATTTAAATATTTTGACAATTGCTTTATTCTTGGCGTTACAGCAACGCCATTGAGTTCGAATATTAATTTACCTATGCGTGAAATTTATGATGATTTGATCGTAGGTGAAAAAATTTCTTCTCTAATAGAAAAAGGTTTCTTAGCAGAAGCTACAATGTACAGTTATAATGTTAACTTGAGTACATTAAAAATTGGTGCAAATGGTGATTATACGGTAAAATCATCAGAAGAACTTTATGCAAAAAATACCATGCAGGCTAAATTGGTCAATGCATATGAAACGACTTCAAAAGGCAAAAAAACTTTAATTTTTAACAATGGTATTCATACCTCTAGACATGTTTATGAAGTTTTTAAGATGGCTGGTTATAAAATCATGTACATTGACAATACCAATACCAAAGATGAAAGAAAACATATCTTGGATTGGTTTAAAAATACACCTGATGCCATATTAACCTCTGTAGGTATTTTAACAACGGGCTTTGATGAACCAACTATTGAAACTATAATTATAAATAGAGCAACTAAATCTATGGCTCTATATTTTCAAATGATTGGTAGAGGGTCAAGAGTTTTTGTAAATAAAAATGAATTTTCTGTACTTGATTTAGGAAATAATGTTTCTAGATTTGGTTTGTGGACTTCAGATGTTGATTGGCACTTGATTTTTAAAAATCCAAATTTTTACTTGGAAAACTTAATTAGTGATGATGAAATTGAACGTAATTTTAGATACGTAATGCCAGATAACATAAAAGAAATGTTTGCCAATACAACAGAATTTAATTTTGACATTAAAGAGGAGTATGCCATTGCTACAAAGGCTTTTTTAAAGTCTAAGGTAGTACTTGAAAGATCTATTGCACAACATGCTACAATGTGTACAGAAAATAGTGAAGATGTTTTTGATGCCCATATTCTTTCAAGAGAATTAAATGATGATATTGAATTTAGAATAAAACAATATTCATATTGTATTCTTAAAAGTTCTAAGAATTACATCAAATGGCTAGAAGAAGATTACAAGCGTCAGTTAAGAGTGAAAATTAGTCAAGTTTTTAATTAGATTGTTTTTTATCCATTTTAGAAAGTTGTGACAATCATTAGCGAATATAGATGTATCGCGCAATTTGCTTTAACCCGAATTATTCACGGGTTTTCGTAATGAAAAGTCAAAATACCAATATAATTGGGAAGCGCAGAAATTTTTTAGAGAAAGAATTGTAACCCAATTTTGAGCTAAACAAATTTCGAGCATTTTCAATTATAGCAAGTAGTTTAGCTTTGTAATAGAATATCTGTGAATAATTCGGGTTAAATCATCAAGTGGTTGTTAAATTATTGGGTAATTCAAATATCTCTAAATCAAAATATGGTACAGAAGCAATCACATGGTCAAAAATATCAGCCATAATATATTCATAATTTTGCCAACGTTTATCACTACTAAAAGCATAAATTTCGATAGGAATACCTTGTGAGGTTGGTGCTAATTGCCGAGTCATAATCATCATGTCTTTATGAATTGCAGAATGATTTTCAATATATGTTTCAATATATTTTCTAAATACACCTATGTTAGTTAGGTTTCTCCCGTTGATCAATAAGGCTTTATTTGCATTGGTTTGTTTATTGTGATACTCTATATCCGCATGACGGGTATTTATATAATTTGCTATTATTTCAATGTTCTTCAGCTTTTCTATATCGGTATTATTTAAGTATTTAATGCTGTTTTGTTTAATGATTACCGCTCGTTTGATTCGTCTTCCATCAGATTCTTCCATGCCACGCCAGTTTTTAAATGAATCGGATATCAAGGCGTAAGTAGGTATAGTGGTAATCGTTTTATCAAAATTTTGGACTTTTACAGTGGCGAGATTTATTTCAATTACATCACCATCAGCTCCAAATTTTTCAAATGTAATCCAATCACCAATACGAACCATATCATTTACAGAAACTTGTATACTAGCTACAAAGCCTAAAATAGTATCTTTAAAAACGAGAATGATTACAGCAGAAGCTGCTCCAAGTGTAGTTAAGAATGAGATAAATGGGATTCCTGTTATTATAGCAAAAGATGATAGAATTCCAATGGTCCAAATAAATATTATAATCACTTGTGTATAACTATTTATTGGTTTGTCTTTTAGTCGCGATACGGTTTTAAAATAGTCTTTAAATGTATTTAAAATACTTCTTAAGATCCAAATGGTTAAAACGATGGAAAAAACTTGTAAGCCTCTTTCTATAATATTTTCAAAGTATTGAAAATCAATAAAAACAAATGGCACCAATTCTAAAGCAATAATAAGTGGAATAATATGGGCAATATTTCTTGGTACCTTATTGGCTACCAAAAAATTATCAAAGTTTGTCTTTGTTGTTTCTGAATATTGGTGAAAAAGGTTTACTAATATTTTTCTGGTGATAAAATCAATAAGAAATACAATTAGAAGTAGAATTAATAATAAACCAAATAAATTTAAATATCTAGCTGATGATTCTGTAAATCCAAATGTTAAAAGATAATCATATATTAAATGGGAGATATTATTCATGTGAAATCAAATTAATTAAAGATGCAAAAATAAACAGTTTCACCATATAAAATAGAGATTAATTTTTATAATATAAATAAATTTTATAGTGGTATCATTTAAATAAAGACTAAACAGATAAATTTATCTTTTAATTGCTTATTTTTGTATTTGAAAATGGGTGCTAAATTATTTTCCATATTATTAACAAGTTTTATACTTTTTCAAAGTTTAAATATTCATTTTAATGATTTATGCAAACTCAATGAATTGGTTGAACATATTCAATATCATGCTGATAATTACGACGATGATATTTTTACTTTTTTTTCAAAACACTATGGAGAATTAAAAGAAAACCACAGTAAAAATCACCAAAAAGAGGATCATAATCAATTGCCTTTTGATCAAGACTACAGTATCAATCATATAATTGTTTATATTTTATTTAAAATAAAACATACGGATCTACAACAATTATTTACTTACCAAAACGGAAGGTTTTTCTATCAAGAAAACTATGCTTCACTTGATGAAACCGATATTTTTCAACCTCCCCAAATAGCTTAATTCATTTTAGTTAAAATCATTGATATATTTTATTAGTATAAAAATACTTTTAGGGTAAATATATATGGTATTTAATGTTTTATCAATAGTCTCTCAATTTGTTCTTGAGAAGAATAACTTTATATAATACAAATTAATTATGTTATCAAAAATTATAAAATTCAGCTTAAATAATAAGCTAATAGTTTTCTTATTTACCGCGTTTATCATTGGTTTCGGTTTCTATTCTCTTAGTCAAATACCAATTGGTGCTGTACCCGATGTAACTAATAATCAAGTTCAGGTTATTACCACATCAAAAAATTTATCAACCCAAGATATTGAACAATTTATAACCTATCCGGTAGAAATAGAAATGTCTAATTTACCCGGTGTGGTTGAAATAAGATCAATTTCCAAATTTGGCTTGTCGGTTGTAACCATAGTATTTGAAGATAAGATGGGTACTTATCTTCCAAGGCAACTCATTTCTGAAAAAATTAAATCCGCTAGGGAAAAAATACCAGAAAGCTTTGGTGTTCCCCAAATGGGACCCATAACTACTGGTTTAGGAGAAATTTATCAATATATTTTAGATACTGAACCGGGCTACGAAGATAAATTTTCAGTTACTGATTTAAGAACCATTCAAGACTGGATTGTTAAAAGGCAATTATCTGGTATTCCTGGAGTTGTCGAAGTCAATACATGGGGTGGTTATTTAAAACAATATGAGGTTGCTATAAATACCGAAAAATTAAAGGCAATGAATATTTCTGCAATTGATGTGTATAATGCTCTTGAAAAGAACAATAGTATTGCTGGTGGCGGATATATTGAAAAATTGAATAAAGCATATTTCATTAGGGGTGAGGGACTAGTAAATAGTTTAGAAGATATAGAAAACATTGCTGTACGTTCTAGTCATCAACTTCCTATATATATTAAGGATGTGGCTCATGTAAGTTTTGGAACTGCTAACCGTTTTGGTGCAATTACAGGTAATGGACAAGGAGAAAAGGTATTGGGGCAGGTGATGATGTTAAAGGGTGGCAACTCTAAAAAAGTAATAGAAGCTGTAAAATCTAGAGTAGCAACTATTTCTAAATCACTACCTAAGGGAGTTATTATCAACCCCTTTTTAGAACGAAGTGAGTTAATTGCAAAGACTACACATACCGTTGCTGAGAATCTTTTGCTGGGTTGTTTAATCGTAATTTTTATAGTAGTTCTATTACTCGGTAGCTTTCGCTCGGGTTTGGTAGTTGCTTCGGTAATTCCGATGACTCTTTTATTTGCGCTTTCATTGATGTATCTATTTGGTGTAGATGCAAATTTAATGAGCTTGGGTGCCATAGATTTTGGAATTATAATTGACGGATCAGTAATTATCGTTGAATATATAGCATTTCAAATTACTTCAAATAGAAAAGAATTATTAAAACTAAAACCTATTGAAAAACAACAAGCCATTGATGAAATAACACATAAAAGTTCCTCTAAAATGATGAATTCTGCAGTTTTTGGGCAACTTATTATTTTAATCGTATTTATACCGATACTTTCTTTAACAGGAGTTGAGGGTAAAATGTTTAAACCCATGGCTTTAACCTTTAGTTTTGCCCTAATTGGTGCAATGATTTTTGGATTGACTTATGTACCAGTAATGTCATCTATATTTTTAAAACCAACAAAATTATCATCAAAAAACATATCCGTTAGATTGATGAAATTTTTAAGTGAAGTTTATGAACCAACTATTAGATGGGCCTTAAAAAGTAAAAGTTTGGTATTAGGTTTAGCTTCTTCATTACTAATATTTTCAATTTATCTTTTTACCACTATGGGAGGTGAATTTGTTCCAACGCTAGATGAAGGAGACTTTGTAATTCAACCTATATTAAAAACTGGTACATCTTTGAGTAAAACGATTGAAACAACAACTAAAATAGAGAAGATTTTATTAGAAAATTTTCCAGAAGTGGATCAGGTAGTAAGTAGAATAGGGGCTGCGGAAATTCCAACAGACCCAATGTCTATGGAAGAGAGTGATGTAATAATCAAACTAAAACCTAAAAGTGAATGGGTTTCGGCTAAAACTAAAGATGAACTTGCCGATAAGTTTAAGGAAGCATTAAAAATTATTCCAGGAATGGAAGTAGAATTTACACAACCTATAGAAATGCGTTTTAATGAATTAATAACTGGTGTTAAAGCAGATATCGCAATCAAAATATTTGGTGAAGACCTTGAAATTTTAAGTAAAAAAGGAAATGAAATTAAAAACTTAATTAAAAATGTAGAAGGAGCATCAGATATTTCAGTAGAAAAAATAGTAGGACTGCCACAAATGAGTATTGTTTATGACCGAAAAAAGGTAGCGCGATATGGTTTGGATATCGAAGAGATTAACAATATGATTTCCATGGGTTTTTCTGGAGCTGTTGTTGGAAATGTGTTTGAAGGTGAAAAACGTTTTGAGTTGGTAATTAGACTCGACAAACTGAGTAGATCTGGTATTTCTAGTATTGAAAACCTTTATATTGATACGCCATATGGAGGAAAAATACCATTAAATGAATTGGCAGCTATTAATTATAGCAAAGGCCCTGCAAAAATATCAAGAGACGATACAAAACGAAGAATTGTAGTAGGTATAAATGTACGTAACCGAGATTTAAAATCGGTTGTTGAAGACATACAAGAACTAATCGATGAAAATATTAAAATTCCTGTAGGGTATTCAATTACTTATGGTGGTCAGTTTGAAAATTTACAAAGGGCCAAAGCTCGATTAAAGATTGCCGTACCAATTGCCTTGGCATTGATTTTTTTACTTCTATATTTTGCTTTTAATTCCGCCAGTGAAGCTTTAATGATCTATTCGGCAATACCTCTCTCTGCTGTTGGTGGTGTATTATTATTATGGATTAGAGATTTACCATTTAGTATCTCAGCGGGTGTAGGGTTTATAGCATTATTTGGTATAGCCGTTTTAAACGGAATCGTTTTGATAGAACATTTTAAAGAATTAAAACAAGAAGGGATGGATGACATAAATGAAAGAATAATTAAAGGAACAAAAGAGCGACTCAGACCAGTAATCTTAACAGCAGCAGCAGCAGCACTAGGTTTTTTACCTATGGCAATTTCAACAAATGCTGGGGCGGAAGTTCAAAGACCATTGGCAACAGTGGTAATTGGTGGTTTGGTATCATCAACTTTGTTAACCATGCTGGTGTTACCTGTTTTATATTCAATTTTTGATAAAAAAAGAGCAACAGGAAAAAGAAAGAGGCTCCATATAAAAATAATAGGAACCTTTTTAATACTATTGGGTTTGACGATTCCGACCAATGCACAAGAATTAAATTCTTTAAGTTTAGATGAAGTCTACAATCTAGCTTTAGAAAATAATTCGAACTTAAAGGTCTTATCTTTAAAGGTTACTAAGGCAGAAACTCTTATTGGAAATGCATTTAGCTTTGATAAAACTGAAATTTATTATAGCTATGATGAAAATAATATAGCTATTAATAATCAGCCATTGAAAGTATTTGGTATAAGGCAAGACTTTTTATTTCCTACCATTTATTTTGCAGGAAAAAAAGTTAATAAGGCCTCATATAATGTGGAATCAAGTTCATTTGAGATCAAAAGAAAAATGTTAATACGAGAGGTTACTACAGCGTATTATCAATTGCAATATGAATTTGAAAAGGAATATGTGTATAGAAAGTTAGATAGTTTTTACATCACTTTTGCACATGCGGCGAAAAGAAGATTTGAAACTGGTGAAACCAATTATTTGGAGAAGATCACATCACGAGCCAAGCAAAAACAAATGCAAACAAATTATAAACAATCAAAAGAAGATGTTGGTTTGGCCTATGTTAATTTGAAAAAATTAATTCAGAGTGATAGCGCATTTACTATTAAACCAGAAAAAATAAAGAAACTTGATGTACTAATACTTTCATTAGAGGAAGATATAGGAATCACATATTTTGAAAATATGAAATCATTATTCCTTGCAAAAAGAAGTTTTGAAAAACAACAATTATTACCTGATATAAGCTTTAATTATTTTCAGGGTTCTAATACGGATTTAAATTTCAATCTTACAGGTTATCAGTTTGGCCTAAAAATACCATTATTATTTAGCGGAAATTCATCTAAAATCAAAGCATCAAAAATAGCAATGGAAATTATAGAAGAAGAATCAAAAAGTTATAAAATCAATTTAAATGCCAAACAAAATTTATTATTATCCGCATTGAGAAAGTATAATGAGGCACTTATTTATTATGATGAAGAAGGGAAAACCCTATCTGAAGAGATTTTCAAAACAGCAAAATTTAGTTATGAAAGTGGTGAAATTGACTTTTTTCAGTATATCCAAAGTTTAGAAAATGCATTTGGAATACTACTAATTTATTTAGACAATTTAAACATGTATAACCAAACCGTAATTAAAATTAATTATTTAACCTTATAAAAATATTACAATGAATTACCATATAAAATACAGCTTAGTTTTTTTTCTACTCATTATTTCTTTTGGGTGTAAGAAGGTAGAAAATGAATCAAAAGTTTCCATTGAAACAAATAAGAGCACCGCGATAATTAATGAAACGATAACTGTTTCAACCGAACAATTTCAAAGCGAAAAGATGCAATTAATAAAAACACAAGAACATCCTTTTCCATCATTGATACGAACTACAGGAATGATAGATGTGCCACCAAGTAGTAAGGCAGTGATAAGTGCTTATATAGGAGGGTATATAAAAAAATCACTCCTTTTAATAGGCGATAAAGTTAAAAAGGGGCAGCCTTTGGTAACTATTGAAAATTTAGAATTCATTCAAATGCAACAAGATTTTTTGGAAATTTCTGAGCAATTAATTTATTTAAAATCTGAATATGAGCGTCAAAAAGTATTATTTAACGAAAAAATATCTTCAAAAAAGAGTTATTTAAAGGCTCAAAGTGAATATAAAAAAATAAATGCGCAATACAATGGTTTACATAAAAAATTAAAATTATTAAATATTAATCCAAACTTAGTTGGTAAGGGTGAATTTACTTCATTATCAACAATTTACGCACCAATAAGTGGTAGTATTACCGATGTAAGCATAAGTACAGGTTCCTATATTTCACCAGCAGATCAAATAATGGAAATTGTAAATACAGAACACATTCATATTGAGTTAAGAGTCTTTGAAAAAGATGTTTTAAAAATAAAAAAGGGTCAGAAAGTAATTTTTAGATTACCAGAATCATCAGATCAAAATTTTATGGGTACGATTCATTTAATTGGCAAATCAATAGATGAAAACAGAACCATAAAAGTACATGCACATATGGATGAAAATATTGCACAAAATTTTATTGTTGGAATGTTCGTTGAATCTGACATTGTGATTCAAGATAAATTGTCCAAAGCTCTACCAGAAAAGGCTCTTGTAGATGTAAATGATCAAAAATTTATACTAATCTTAAAATCAAAAAATAAAGATAATTACATCTTTACCAAGAAAAAAATTGAAATAGGAGCAACATACAATGGGTATACTGAATTAATTAACAGCAATTCAATAAAAGAGAATCAAATGTTTTTATCTGGCGATTATAATTTAATTACTGAAGAATAATAATAATTTTTTTATATGAAAATTAAAAAATATATTGACATTCATTTGGTTAAATATATATTTTATACTCAACCTTCTTGTTCTTAAATATTTTGGTGTTAATTATTCAATTAATTATTTGATAAAAAAACATTAATAATTTCGGTAACTTTTTGCCATTAAAGACACTAATTAGGAAACTAATCCAAACATTTATATTATGAAAACAATTAAATTATTAATGGTTATAATGGTTATGACCTCATTTTCAATTATTAATGCGCAATCTGCAGATGAAATTATTGCCAATTATTTTGAAAACACCGGTGGTGTTGATAACTGGGAAAATTTACAAGGTATCAAAATGAGCGCAAAAGTGAATCAAGGCGGTATGGAAATACCTCTCGAAATTGTACAGTTAAAAGGTGGTAACCAAATGACAGTAATTAATTTTCAAGGTAAAGAAATAAAGCAAGGAGTTTTTAATGGAGAAACTTTGTGGGCAACAAATTTTATGACACAAAAAGCTGAAAAAAATGATCAAGAAGCCACAGATAATATGATGCTTGAAAAAAATGATTTTCCAGATTCTTTTTTGAATTACAAAGAAAAAAATTATACAGTTGAACTCTTAGGAAAAGAAACTATTGATGGTACAGAAACTTTTAAAATTAAATTGGTTAAAGAACCAATAAAAGTAGATGGTAAAGAGGAAGAAAATGTTTCTTTCTACTTTTTTGATACAGAAAACTTTGTACCATTAGTAGTACAGAGTGAAATAAAATCAGGTCAATTTAAAGGTAAGGTATCTGAGTCTAAATTTAGTGATTATCAAGAAGTTGAAGGGCTTTACTTTCCTTTTTCATTAACACAAGGTATAAAAGGCCAACCAGGTCAGGCAATAAGTATTGACAAAATTGAAATTAACCCGGTTATTGATAATAAAGAATTTGAATTTCCGGAAGAAGAGACTGTAGTTCCTGCAGAAAAGAAATAAAATGAATCTTTATACCCTCAAAACAAAATGAGGGTTTTATTTTAAACTTCAAACACATTCAAAATGAAAAAATTACTTTATACTTTAATATATAGTATCTTGATTATACCTGCATTTAATTATGCGCAAAGCAATGATACCATAAGAGCAAATCACTTATTTGGAGACCTAAGAGCTAGACATATCGGTCCAGCTTTAATGAGTGGAAGAATAAATGATTTGGAAATACACCCTTCAAATCCACGTATTATTTATGCTGGAACAGCTGGAGGGGGAGTTTGGAAATCTAATGATGCTGGAACTACTTTTAATTCTATTTTTGACGAATATGCGCAATCCATAGGTGCTGTAACTTTAGACCCTAATGATCCTGATATGACAATTTATGTTGGTACGGGAGAAACCTGGACCAGAAATAGTGTTTCTATTGGTGATGGCCTGTATAAATCTGTTGATGGTGGTGCCAATTGGAATAAAATTGGATTTGAAAAATCTGAACGTATTGCCAATATTATTATAAATCCTAAAAACTCTAATGAAGTCTATGTAGCAGTATTAGGCGCACTTTGGTCGGATAGTGACGAAAGAGGTGTTTATAAATCATCTGATGCAGGTAAAACATGGGATAAAATTTTATATTTAAATCCGAAAACAGGTGCGGCAGATTTAGCTATGGATCCAAATAACCCAAATATTTTATATGCTTCAATGTGGGAATTTAGAAGAACTGCTTGGTCATTTGAATCCGGTGGTAAAAATAGTGCCTTATACAAATCAACAGATGCTGGTAAAACATGGAATAAGATTCATAATGGTTTTCCTAATGGAAAGCTAGGCCGTTTGGCTATTGCTGTTGCACCTTCTAATCCTAATATTTTATATACAGTTATTGAAGCAGAAGAAGATACAGAAAAAGGACTTTATCGCAGTGATGACGCTGGAGAGAATTGGAAACAATTAAATAATGATTTCGGTATTACTGTTCGTCCTTTTTATTTTTCAAGAATCGTTGTTGATCCAAAAAATGCCGATGTTGTAGTAAAAGGAGGTTTAAGTGGATCTATTTCTCGAGATGGAGGAAAAACCTTTAAGAATTTAGGAAATATGCATAGTGATATTCATGATATTGCTTTTGATATTAATGATTCAGATAGAATTTATGCCGGTACAGATGGTGGTGTATACCGTTCGTGGAATGGAGGTACAACCATGGAAATAGTAGAGAATTTACCGCTTTCTCAGTTCTATCACATCAGTGTTGATAATGCTGAACCTTATAATGTATATGGAGGTTTACAAGATAATGGTTCTTGGTACGGACCATCGAGTTCAACTGGGGGTATTGGAGCTAGAGACTGGCACTCCATTGGATATGGAGATGGTTTTAGAGTTTTAAAACACCCTACTAAAAATATTATTTATTCTGAAATGCAAGGAGCTGCAAACGTATGGAGGTATGATGTAGATAAAAAATTAGTTAAAACCATACAGCCTTTGGCAAAAAAAGGAGATCCTAAATTACGGTTTAATTGGAATCCTCCTATTGCCACAAGTGAGCATAAACCGGATAGATTTTATATTGGTAGTCAATTTTTACATAGATCAGAAGATATGGGCGATACCTGGACTATTATTTCTCCAGATTTAACCACAAATGATAAATCAAAACAGGATCAAGAAAATTCTGGTGGTTTATCAAAAGATAATTCCGGAGCTGAAAATCACACAACTATTTTTACAATTGCAGAATCTCCATTTGATGAAAATATTATTTGGGTGGGAACCGATGATGGCAATGTACAAGTTACTACTGATGGTGGAAAAAGTTGGGTAAATACTGCTGAAAATATTTCTGGTTTGCCTAAAAATTTATGGGTTTACCATATTGAAGCGAGTGTACATGATAAGGGGACTGCTTATGCTGTTTTTGAAGGACATACACATGGTGATATGAACCCTTATACATATAAAACAACAGATTACGGTAAAACCTGGAAAAATATTATTACAGATGATGTAACAGGATTTGTTAGAAATATTCAGGAAGATTATGTAAATCCTGACCTGTTATTTTTAGGTACAGAATTTGGTTTATATATAACTCTGGATGGAGGTAATAGCTGGGCTAAGTTTAAACAAAATATGCCTTCAGTAGCAGTTCACTTTATTGATCTCCAAAAGCGCACCAATGATTTGGTTATGGGAACTCATGGAAGAGGCGTTATCATTATTGATGACATATCTCCATTAAGAGAAATTAACACAAATGTTTTAAAGGAAAAATTACATTTCTTCAATTCAAAACCTACCGTAATGAAAGACCAAAGTGGTTTTTCAGGGAGTTTTGGTAGTGAAACACAATTTGTTGGTCATAACCCTTCAAGTGCAGTTCAAATTAAATACATTTTGCCAAAACGACATACTTTTGGTAAAATGAGTCTTGAAATTCAAGATATGAATGGGAAAAAAATATCAACAATTTCTCCTGGTAAAAATAAAGGAATCAATATTGTAAATTGGTCTTACAAAATAAGACAGCCAAAGATGGCTAAAGGAAAAACGTTTAGTTTTAGTGGTTTTACATCGCCAAGAGTTAAAGCAGGGAAATACAAAGCAGTTATAACCAAAGGAAAACAGAGTTATACAAACGAATTTGAAGTAGTTTATGATTCTCGTACTGGTTTGTCTGATAAAGAAAGAGAATTTAAATATGATACTACTATGAAAATGTATGATATGAATGAAGAGTTGGCTTATATGGTATATGAATTGGATGAGATTATAAAGGTTGTTAAGGGTAAGAATAAGAAAAATGATGCGAAATTAAATGCATTTAAAGAAACTTTAGTAATAACTACTGGCGATAACTATGTAGGATCTGCAGAACCTCAATTAAGAGAAAAAATGTCTGATCTTTATAGTAAGATTGCCAACAGTTATGACAAACCTTCCAATACGGAATTGGATAATTTAAAATTGATTGAAGACCGTTTTGAAAAGGCCAAAGTAGATTTCGAAAAATTAAAGAAAAAAACTAAAACAAAGAATCTTGAAATAAAAACATTTGAAGATTTTCTTACCGAATAAAAACTATTATTTGATGAAATTAAAACCGGTTTTATACCGGTTTTTTTTGTTTTAAATTAAAGATTTCTTAAGTTTAACCTCTTTTAAAAATATCAATATGCAAAACAATATAATTTATAGCTTAATATTTTTTACCTCCATACAAATTGGAATTTCTCAAAATGTAAAAAGTAATTTTTCTTATTTAGATGTGTTTGATCTTGAATATGTTAACAATCCACAAATATCACCAAAGGGTGATTGGGTTGTTTATCAAAGAATGGGATTTGATATAATGAAAGATAAAAAGAAAGGGGATTTATGGATGATTAAAACCGATGGTACCAAGCATCAAAAATTGACCTCTAGAGAAGTAAACGAATCTTCTGCTGTATGGTCACCCAACGGTAGTAGAATTGCTTTTGTTAGTAGTACAGGTGAAGGATCGGAAATTTATATGTATTGGGTGAGTACAGGTAAAATTGCTAAAATTTCCCAATTGCCATTTGGCCCAGGGTCATTGACATGGGCGCCTAATGGTCAAGAGTTGGCTTTTAGTATGCATGTGCCTGAGAAACCGCCGGTTGCGGCAAAAATTCCAAGTAAACCAAAAGGTGCAAAATGGGCGGATGCTCCAAGAATTACAAACAGGTTAAAACATGAAGCAGACGGTAGAGGATATATCAAACCTGGGTTTAGTCATATTTTTGTAATTTCGGCTGATGGAGGATATACAAGACAAATAACTTCTGGAAACTTTAATCATCGAGGAACAATATCATGGTCTCCAGACGGTAAATTCTTATTATTTTCAGGAAATAGAAACGAAAATTGGGAGTATGAATTTAGAAATTCAGAAATTTATAGTGTAAATGTAAAAAGTGGTGAGATTAAGGCCTTAACTAATAGAGTAGGGCCAAATTATTCACCAAAAATATCTCCTGATGGAAAATTTATAGCCTATGTTGGATATGAAGATAAAGTGCAAACCCATCAAACCACTTATTTAAACCTGATGCAAATTGATGGGTCGGATAAAAAAATCCTGTCAAAAAAATTAGATAGAAGTGTTTCTAACTTAGTTTGGGACTCAAAAAGTAAAGGTATCTATTTTTCGTATGATGATAAGGGTAATTCTAAAATTGCCTATATAAATTTATCAGGTAAAATTAATAAACTAGCAGATAATTTGGGAGGAACTTCCTTAGGTAGACCGTATGCTGGAGGTTCATTTTCAGTAGCAAAAAATGGAAATATTGCTTATACCATCTCAAGACCTAATTTCCCTGCTGAGTTGGCAATAATTAAATCCGATGCACTTAAAAAAATTACAAAATTGAATGACGATCTTCTTTTGTATAGAACTTTGGGTAAAGTGGAAGAACTGTGGTATAAAAGTAGCTTCGATCAAAGAGATATTCAGGCTTGGGTAGTTTACCCTCCAAATTATGATAAATCTAAAAAATACCCTTTTCTGGTTGAAAACCATGGAGGTCCAATTTTAAATTACGGCGATAGATTTTCTGCAGAAATGCAATTGTATGCAGCAGCTGGTTATATTGTATTTTACCCAAACCCTAGAGGTAGCACTAGTTATGGTGAAGAATTTGGAAATTTATTGTATAATAATTATCCCGGAGAAGATTATAATGATGTTATGGATGGAGTTGATGTTTTGATTGGAAAAGGAATTGCTCATGAAGATCAATTGTATGTTACAGGTGGTAGCGCTGGTGGGATAATGACTGCATGGATTATTGGTAAAAACAATAGATTCGAAGCGGCCGTTGTTGCCAAACCGGTAATGAACTGGATTAGTAAAACATTGGTGGCCGACAATTATTATGGCTATGCAAATACAAGGTATCCTGGTCAGCCATGGGAAAATTTTGAAACCTATTGGAAATTTTCTCCATTATCTCTTGTTGGAAACATTGAAACACCAACGATGGTAATGGTAGGCATGAATGATTTAAGAACACCACCAAGTGAAGCCAAGCAATTGTATCATGCTTTAAAATTAAGGAAAATTGAAACTGTATTGGTTGAAATACCCGGTGCAAGCCATGGAATAGCGTCTAAACCAAGTAATTTAATTACAAAAGTGGCAAATACTTTAGCATGGTTTGAAAAATATAAAAAAGAAAATTAAAATGAATCAATGCACGCTCATATTTGCGAGTATCTTTGGCTTGCTATCTATTATTCTTGGAGCATTTGGGGCACATAAATTAAAAAAAATAATGAACTCCGAGTTATTAATAAGTTTTGAAACTGGAGTGAAATACCAAATGTATCATGCCTTGGTACTCTTGATATTGGGTTTTAATTTAGATTTTAAAACTCCCTTGGAAAATTGGATTGTTTATTGTTTTATCATTGGAACTATACTGTTTTCTTTTAGTATTTACGGATTAACTATAAGTGCTGCAAAAAATAAGAAAATAAAATTTTTAGGGCCAATAACTCCAATTGGTGGTTTGTTTTTGGTAAGTGGATGGGGATTACTACTATATTATTTTACAGTTACTTCTTTTTAGGTTGTTTTAAAAGATTGATTTTTATTCTTCTCTTCAATCCATTTTGATAAATATTTACTGCTTTGTAAAGTGTGATGATCTAGAATTATACCTGTGATATTTTTGAGTCTATGATTATCTAAATTGTTACTAATTTCAATAACCTTATTCATCAAAGCATCACTGAATTCTTGTTTGTTATAACCTTGGTTAATAATAGCTACTCCGTTCAATTGAGATTTTACCCAAACTTTCTTATTTTGATATAGCTCTAAAGATTTTTGAATAAAATCGTCTATATCATCTGCAATAAAACCATTCCAAGGCAGACTACCATGCATCGCTTCTGCTCCAATTTTTGATGTAATACTTGGCGTACCATAGATCATAGCATCAATTAATTTTCCTTTAAGTCCGGCACCAAATTGTAAAGGAGCCAAACATATTCTGTATTTTTTAAAAATATTTTCTGCATTATCTGCCCAACCTTTAATAATAAACCCTTCTTTTTTATTGTTTAGTTGCTGTACTTTCTCTGTTGCATAAGCGCCATAAATGTGTAATTCAGCTTTAGGTAATTTCTTTTGTATCAAAGGCCAGATTTTATTTTTTAGATATAGCACAGCGTTCCAATTTGGTGCATGCTTAAAATTGCCAATGCACATAAAATTATTTCTTTCCTCAAAATAGGGATAAGAATTTATCGTGTTTTGATGGATGGGATCTATCAAAAACGGGACATACAATAAAATAGCATCATCTATTTTAAAAGTTTGGATAAGCAGATTTAACTCGTATTTTGAAATGATTAAAGACAGATCACAACGATATATACTTGCCAATTCTCGTTTGGTATAATCATTGACTAAATAAGATTGTGAAACTTCCTTATTGTCTTTAAATGCTTGATGACGAGCTTGTCGTAAAAAATGTAAGTCTTCTGTATCTAATATTTTAATGGCATTTGAGCAATTTCCTGTAACTCTCCATCCAAACTGTTCTTCGGTTAAAAACCTATCAAATAACACCAAGTTTGGATTAATTTCTTTTAATAATATATCAAAACTAGAATCATTGAGCTTTATATGGTGTGTCTGGATATTTAAATTGTGTAAATCAACAGATTTATCAGATTTTTTAGCTGTACAGACAAAAGTGATTTGAAATCCATTAATTTTAAATGCTTCAATCAATTGCAGCATCCTTTTTCCGGCAGCAGTTGCATTGGGTTCTGGCCAAACAAATCCAATAATTAATAATCTTTTATTCATTTTCCTCCTAATAATATTTAAGGATTTACTAATTTAACCTGGTTTATTCCTTAAAAAATTGAGATTAAACCAAACAATAAAAAACCTGAATTTAACATTCAGGTATATTTATACTTAAATCATAAAATGTTAGTGTGCTAAAAATAACTCTCCTTTTGCTTCTAAATTTTTAAACTTTTTTACTAAATCCAAAGCGTCAGGTATAACATCACTACTCAAAACAATTAATGAACCTTTAACTGCATTTTTAACAGCATAGGTAATTGCTTCTTTTTCAGAAGGGATAATTGTAATCTTTTTATTAGGATCTTTTATTTTTATGCCATCTTCGAGCATTTTTATGAGTTCTTCTTCTGTTCTCCCTCTCAATCTTTTGTCTTGACGAATAATTATTTCATCAAACATTTCTGCAGCGATACTACCCATTTCAATATTATCTTCAACACGTCGATCACCAATTCCGGCTATAATACCAACTTTAATAGTCGCATCAAGTGCATCAGTAAACACTTTTAGTGCCCTCATTCCGGCAGGATTATGAGCATAATCCAACAAAATAGTAAAGTCATTAAATTTAAACAAATTTAAACGTCCCGGAGTCTGTGATGCAGATGGTATAAATGTATCCAATCCAGCTTTCATATCTTCAATGCTAATACCTTGAACATTAGCTGCAATTAGAGCAGGTAAAACATTTTGGATCATAAAAACAGCTTTGCCACCATAAGTTAATGGAATATCTTTTGCTTTCATTACTCTCATTTTCCATTCACCACGGCAAATTGTTACATAGCCATTTTCATAAATTGCTGTAATCCCTCCTTTACGTTGTAAAGCTTTAATATGAGGGTTGTTTTCATCTAAAGAAAATAGAGCAATATTGCAGTCTAAACCTCTTCGCATTTCATAAACCAGATCATCATCTGCGTTTAATATTGCATATCCTTCAGGTAGTACTGTTTCGGGAACAACACCTTTAACTCTAGCTAACTGTTCAATGGTGTGAATTCCTTTTAAGCCTAAATGATCAGCAGATACATTAGTCACTATAGCAACATCACATTTTTTAAACCCAAGACCGGCACGAAGTAATCCTCCTCTGGCACATTCAAGCACAGCAAAATTCACCGTTGGATCTCTCAATACAAATTCAGCACTTGCAGGGCCAGTACAATCACCCTTCATTAATAATCTATTTTGAATATAAACACCGTCACTAGTTGTATAACCCACTCTATATCCGTTCATTTTCGCAATATGAGCAATTAATCTGGTAGTTGTTGTTTTTCCGTTAGTTCCAGTTACTGCAATTATTGGAATTCTACTTGTTGACCCATGCGGGAATAATTTGTCAATAACAGGCGAAGCAATATTTCTTGGTAATCCTTTGGTAGGAGCAAGGTGCATTCTAAAGCCTGGGCCAGCATTAACCTCTAATACAGCCCCACCGGTTTCTGAAAGTGGTTTTGTAATATCTGTAGTCATAACATCAATTCCACAAATATCCAGGTCTATAATTTTTGCAATGCGTTCTGCCATAAATACATTGGCAGGGTGCACAATATCTAAAATATCTTCAGCGGTTCCACCTGTACTTAAGTTGGCCGTGTCTTTTAAGATAAGCATTTCATCTTTTTTAATGACCGTATCAAGAGTATAACCATTTGCTTTAATAATATTTTTGCTTAAATCATTTATTGTAATTTGAGTCAGAATTTTTTCATGTCCATATCCTCTTCTCGGATCTTCATTTATTTTATCAACTAATTCCTGAATTGTAGATTTCCCATCACCAATAACATGAGCAGGAGTACGTTTTGCTGCAGCTACTAATTTGTAATTGATTACCAATAAACGATAATCATCACCTACAATAAATTTCTCAACAATCACAGCCCTTGAAACTTCTTTAGCCATATGAAAAGCTTCTATGGCAGCTTCATAAGAATTAATATTAACCGTAATGCCTCTTCCATGATTCCCATCAATTGGCTTTATAACAAGAGGAAAGCCAACATGTTCACAAGCTTCTTTCAAACTACTTTCACGTCTTATGATATCGCCTCTGGGTACTTCGACCTCGGCTTGTTCTAATAAGTATTTAGTATCTTCTTTATCACCAGCAATTTCAACACCAATACTACTAGTTTCACTGGTAACTGTAGCTTGTATTCTTTTTTGATTAGCGCCATACCCTAACTGACATAAAGAGTATTTATTTAATCTTATCCATGGAATTCCTCTAGATTCAGCTTCTTCAATTATAGACCCTGTACTAGGGCCCAAACGTTCATCTTCACGAATTTCCCGCATCCGCTGAATATCTTCAGATAGATCATAATCTTCTCCATTTATTAAAGCTTCACAGATTGCCACAGAAGCTGTAGCGGCATATCTTCCAACTTTTTCTTCCATATAAGAAAAAACTACGCTGTAAACCCCATGTTCACCGTAGCCACGTGTTCTACCAAAACCTACATCCATACCAGCTAAAGTTTGAATTTCAAGAGCAATATGCTCGATGATATGCCCCATCCAAGTGCCCTCTTCAACTCTTTGAAAAAAACCACCTGCGGTGCCAACTGAACATCGGTGCTCATACATACTTGGAAATAAAGCTTCTAAACGTTGACTAAAGCCATTAACTTTGTTAGAAGGTTTTTCTTCCATTTCTTCTAGATCGAGAACCATTACTATTAACTTATGTCTTCGTACAGACCAATAATTAGGTCCTCTCATTGCATTAATGTTCAGTATTTTCATAATTAGATGGTTTATTAATTATTTATAAGAATTATTATAAATATAAACATTTTTTGCTAAAAAAATAGTTTATTTTTA
This sequence comes from Flavobacteriaceae bacterium, assembly GCA_021647985.1. GTDB lineage: Bacteria > Bacteroidota > Bacteroidia > Flavobacteriales > Flavobacteriaceae > Lutimonas. The sequence continues at coordinate 26,981 of JAKITQ010000029.1, forward strand.
TCGGCACATTTTATTAAAAGAATTGTTATGCAGTTGATAAAAGGAACATTAATTCCTATTGGAGGAAATGAAGATAAGGGAAATGGAAAAAGTGAAATACATACGCTTGAATTTATTGATGAGGGTATTTTATCCAGAATAGTTAAAGAAAGTGGAGGGAAAGATACTTTGATTTTGATTATACCAACAGCTTCCAGTATCCCAGTTGAAATTGGCGAAAATTATTTGGCTGCTTTTAAGAAATTAGGTTGTACGCAAGTGAAGGTTTTAGATATTCGCACGAGACAACAATCTGAAAATCAAATTTTTATAGATTTGATTAAAAAAGCTGATTGTGTTATGTTTTCAGGTGGTGATCAATCTAAAATAACTAAGATAATTAGTGGGTCGACTATTCATGAAATTTTAATTGAAAAATATCGCAATGAGAATTTTGTTATTGCAGGAACAAGTGCGGGCGCAATGTGTATGTCAAAAGAAATGATTGCCGGAGGGAGTGGAACAGAAGTTTTGAGGAAAGGAGTTGTTAATATGTCAATAGGTATGGGGTTTATTCCAGGTCTTATCATTGATTCGCATTTTATTCGAAGAGGCCGTTTTGGAAGATTGGTTGAGTCGGTTGCAAAATTTCCAAATTTGTTAGGCGTTGGTTTGGCAGAAGATACCGGTTTAGTCATTAAAAATTGCAATGAATTTGAAGTAATAGGTTCGGGAATGGTAATTTTATTTGATGGAAATAAGTTAATGCATAATAATGAAGAATTATTAAAACAAGGGACACCAATGACACTTACCAATTTAATTACTCAGGTTTTATCAAATGGTGATAGCTATAATATTAAAAAAAGAATTGTAAACATTCTCCCTATTGATGCACCATTTGTTTGATATAGAGTGTATTACTTTCTATTTTTAGACTCATTAATAAAAAATAAATACTATTTATAAATAGAAATTTCTTTTGTGCCTAATGAAGATTTACAGGCTCGGTACATACCTTCTGTATTAAATGGCATGGCAATATTGCCGTATTTGTCGACAGCTATTAATCCGCCATCACCACCAATTTCTAAAATTCTCTTATAAATAACCTCATTTGCAGCATCTTTTATAGTCATGTTTTTGTGTTCCATTAAGCTAGATACATCAAATGCTACAACACCGCGAATAAAAAATTCACCACTACCGGTACAGGATACTGCACAGGTTTTATTATTAGCATAATTTCCAGAACCTATCATAGGGCTATCACCAACTCTTCCAAATTTTTTATTAGTCATTCCTCCTGTAGAAGTGGCGGCTGCAATATTACCGTTACTATCACAGGCAACGGCTCCAACTGTACCAAATTTTTCATTCTTTTTTATACTGTGGTCTAATTTAAAATCATCGGTGTCTTTTATTTCCAACCATTGCTGATGCCTTAGTTCATTATAAAAATAAGTCTTGTCTTCTAATAAATAATCTAACTTTTTTGCGAATTGCATAGCACCTTTTCCTGCCAAAAAAACATGTTCGCTTTTCTCCATAACGTCTCTTGCTAATGAAATAGGGTTCTTAATACCTGTTATTAAAGAAACTGCTCCGGCTTTTAAGTTTTTACCGTCCATTATGGAAGCATCCATTTCATGGGTTTCGTCTGCAGTAAATACACTTCCTTTTCCGGCATTAAATAAGGGTGAATCCTCTAATAATCGAACAGCAAGTGCAACAGCTTCAATTGCTGTTCCTCCTGATTCCAGATCTTGATACGCTCTAGTCAAGGCTTTATCAAGTGCTTTTTTATAGGCCGTTTCTTTATCTGGAGTCATCATGCCTTTAACCAAAGTACCTGCTCCACCATGAATGGCTATCGAAAATGTTTGCATGCATTTATTTTTAAAAATTGAAAATTACAAATAGAATTCCAATAATTTTTTATACTTATTAATTTATTTCATGTTTTATTACTTTTAGCAAATCATTTATTTCTAAAACTTCACCTGATTTCATTTTATCCAGTTTAATATTCCCAATTCTAACTCTTATCAATCTTAAAGTTGGAAAACCAATATTAGCTGTCATTTTTCTAACCTGCCTAAACTTCCCTTCTTTTAAAGTGATTGAGACCCAACTTGTTGGGCCATGCCTTTGATCTCTTGTTTTTTTAGACCTTTCGGGGAAGCTAGGTAGATCTTTTACTATAGATGCTTTACAAGGTTTTGTTTTGTATGAATTACCATCAACATTAATAATAACACCAGTTTTTAATTTACCAATGGCATCCTCATTAATTGCACCATCCACTTGTACATAATATTCTTTTTCTACGAGATTACTTCTTATAAATTCACTTATTTTTCCATCAGTAGTTAGTAATAATAACCCTTCCGATTTTTCATCCAATCTACCAATAGCCATGGTGTTCACTGGGAAATCAAATAAATCACCCAATAACTTTTTATTGGTTCTTTTGGTTTGGTTATTAACAAACTGACTTAAAAAATTATATGGCTTATAGATAATAAAATGTTTGTGAGTACAATTGTTCATTAAAAAGCAAATTAATTGGAATTGATTGATTTTGTTTGTGAAATGTAACGTGAACTCTTATTTTGAATTTCCACTAATTATGTCATAAACAAGTAATTTTGTTAGTTCCCTACCATTAGCCAAAGCTCTAATTTTATCAAAACTAAAAATAAAATCACAACCGCTTTTATACCCACTACAGCCATAGGCTAGTTTTCCTTTAAGGATTGTTCCTTTTTTACACTTAGGACAAGTGATTTGACCTGAATTATTATTCCTTGTTGAATTTGACTTTTTCTTTTCTAAAACCAAAGCAAACTGCTCATTAAATCTAATCAGTCCTTCAACTTTTTCAGAATTGTCAGTAAAACCTTTTAAATTTACAGTACAACCTTTTTGAAGCAAACGAATTAATTGAATTTCAGATATTTTTTTATCCATAAAACTAAATGGAAGCCTAAAATTACATCCGTTTTTATATGCACTACAGCCATAAGAAGCTTTTCCCATTAAAATATGTCCCTTTTTGCATTTAGGACAAGTTTTAGTGGTAATTCCCGTTTTATTTTTTTTGGAGACAGCAGTTTTTTCTTTTTTTGAAGTTTCATAAGAAATATTGGCGCGTTTTTTTTCTGTTCGCACTTCAAAAACCAATTCATCTACCATTTTCTTCATATTTTGAATAAAAGTACCAGCATTAAAATCACCTTTTTCAATTTCTTTTAACTGTTTTTCCCATCTTCCTGTTAACTCAGCTGATTTTAACAAGTCATTTTGAATGGTATCGATCAACTGAATTCCCGTTGTTGTTGGTATAAGCTGTTTCTTTTTTCTAACAATATATTTTCTTCTAAAAAGGGTTTCAATTATATTGGCTCGGGTAGAAGGTCTGCCAATTCCATTTTCTTTCATCACTTCACGTAAGTCTTCATCATCTATCTGTTTGCCAGCAGTTTCCATAGCTCTTAACAGCGTGGCTTCAGTAAAATATTTAGGTGATTTGGTTTCTTTTTCTAAAAAAGATGGCTCGTGTGGTCCTTTTTCACCTTTTACAAATGCTGGTAAAATATCGGTTTCATTTTTTTTCGAATCCTTTGGGTTCTCAAACACAACACGCCAGCCTTTTTCTAAGATTTCTTTGCCTGTAGTTTTAAAAGAAACGGTATCTACTTTACCAATTACTGAGGTATTTGACACCTTACATTCCTTGTAAAAAACGGCAATAAATCTTTTGGTTATTATATCATAAACCTGTTGTTGATTGTATTGCAATTTAATTTGTATCCCAGTAGGTATTATCGCATGATGATCGGTTACTTTTTTATCATTAAATACTTTGGATGATTTTTTAATTTTATTTTGAAGTAATGGTTTTGTTAAATTGCTATAACTATTTAACTTAGAAAGAATTCCTTTTATTTTAGGATAAACATCATTCGGTAAAAATGTGGTGTCAACTCGAGGATAGGTTACTACCTTTTGTTCGTATAGTTTTTGTACAATTTTAAGCGTTTCATCGGCTGTAAAGCCAAATTTACTATTGCAATAAACTTGAAGTCCGGTTAAATCAAATAATTTGGGGGCATATTCTTTACCTTCTTTTTTAGTAACGGAAATAATTTCAAAATCACTTTGTTTTACTTTTTCTGCAAAGACCTCACCATTTTCTTTTTTTAAAAAACGACCTTCTTCACAATTAAAAATTGTATTTCTATAAAGAGTTTGTAATTCCCAATATGGTTGCGGTTTAAAACTTTGAATCTCTTTAAAACGATTTACCAACATGGCTAGAGTAGGCGTTTGTACCCTACCAACCGATAAAACTTGCTTATAACCACCGTGTTTTACTGTATATAATCTCGTTGCATTCATACCTAACAACCAATCACCAATTGCTCTTGAAAAGCCTGCATAATACAAATTATCATATTGCTCTGATGGTTTTAAATTGGCAAACCCTTCTTTAATTGCCTCTGAGGTTAAGGAAGATATCCATAATCGTTTAATTTTTCCTTTATAACCCGCTTGATTGATTACCCATCTTTGTATTAATTCACCTTCCTGACCAGCATCACCACAGTTTATAACCAGACTCGCCTTTTTGAATAAATTTTTAACAATATTGAATTGTTTTTTTATACCTGAATTACTTACTACTTTAGTTTGAAATTTATCTGGTAACATGGGTAGGTTATTTAAATCCCAGCTTTTCCAATAAGGTTTATAATCATGCGGTTCAAAAAGGGTACATAAATGGCCAAAGGTGTAAGTAACTGCATATCCATTGCCTTCATAATAGCCATCGTGTCTAGTTTTTGCTCCTAAAATGGTAGCAATTTCACGAGCAACGCTTGGTTTTTCAGCAATACATACTTTCATTGATAATTATTTATTTTCAGAGCATGCAAAATACATAAAATGGATTATTAATTGCAAAAAACATATCAACAAATACTTTCATTTCTAACAGTCAATTTTACTATCTTTAAAAAATAAATTCTGAATCAACATTTAAAAATTAGATGGTTTTAACGCTATAAAGCATTGATATACGATGTAATGTAACAACCTTTTTAGATAAGAATGTTAGAGGTAATTTGGTGTAAACCTCTTAGCCAAAAATGTCGACTACTTTCTAAAAATCTAAAAAATGATGCTGAGTAGATATGTATCATGAATTTTATTTCTGTTTAAAGCTTTCTATTCTTTTCTGAATTTTTAGTAACACTTCTTTATGTGAATATGCTGAGCAATGCCCTTTCATAGGAGAAAAAATAATCTTAGCGTCAGATTTTGGGTTTTTAGTGGTTTTTAAAAAATCATTAAAACTTCTGGTAGCAGGATTTAAGTAAAAATGATCCATATCACCCATCCAAATAAAAATTTTGCCTTTTAATTTTTGCCCTAAATTTTCCCAATTCTTTTCTGCGTAGATTTTAAAATCGTATTTTTTCCAATATTGGGCTACTTCAGCATCAATTTCCCCAGATATTGGATCAAACAACGGTTTTGGTAAATTATGCTTCCCTTTTGGACTATACAATGCGTTATGTGCACTAAACTGTCCACCAGAATTAAGGTAAGAATTGGAAGATCCTAAGACATTTTCATATTGAATAAATTCTTTAAGAGACAGCATTGGTTCTCCATAAGTATCTCTCATCACTGGCCTTTTATATCCATATTCATTTACAAAAGCATTTTTGTCTTTATAAATATTAATTAATTGATAGTTTTCAAATTCAATGGCATCCGGACTGTATGAAAAAACGCCATTAAAAGAGTCAGGATAATACAATTGTAAGCCCAAGGAAACCCAACCTCCTGTTGAACAGCCATCAACAAACCGTGTAAGTGGTGAATTTGTTCCTCTATATTTCGATTCAATATAAGGTATCAATTCATCAATTAAGGTTTCGCCATAGGGTCCGCTATTATCAGAATCCATTTGATAAGAATCTCCAAAAGGTCCTTCTCCGTCTAAAAATACTGTAATTATTTGTGGGGCTTGATCAGAATCCCACCAATTCATAAATTCTTTATTGTTTAGTAATCTATTGATTCTGGTATATCGACCTCCATATCCTGCTACATTATATCTAATGGGATAAATTTTATTACTATCATATTGATAAGGAAGCAATACAGAAGCTTTTAAATACATTGGTTTATTCCACCATTTTGAAAGAACTTCACTTTTAAAATCAACTACTCTTGATAAATTGTGGTTATTTACTTTTCTTGCCTCAATAACTTTACTTAGTGATATTTCTGTTTTTAAGGATTGATTTATATTTATTTTTTGTTTTACACTATATAAATTTTCAGGTGCATCAATTCTAGATTCCTTATTATCTTGATCCCACAAAATTTGCACATAATACACTCCTTCTGGGATTTCATCTAAAGTCCATTTTGATGTACTAATCCAAGTACCATCATTTTCTATCTTTAAAATCTCATTTGAATCAAATTTATTGATGTTTTTAGCAAAAATATAGGTTTTATTAACTGGGCTAGGCCAGGTTTGTGTACGAGGTTCTACTTTTGAATTTTGTGTAAAGAAAAGATAAAACCTACCTTTTTCAACAAAGCGTTCTTTTACTTCCTTATCTACTTTGATGGTGGCAGAAAAACTAAAATTACCTTGTTGAGAATGAACATTTATGCATGTTAAGGATATGATACCAATTAAAAATATTTTAAGTTTCATGGATGTATTATTATGGATGAGGGCTTTACCCATCTGGTTAATTATAAAAATTTGTAGAAAATATTAAGATAATTTTTGCTTTGTAAGCATCTAAGGTTTAGCACTTTTTAAATTTGTGTTATTTTATTTAAGATAACCACCCTTTAGTTCTTACACTTTTAGAATACCATACCAAATAAAAAGCAATCACAATTATCATTATTGGCATAACAATACTACTTGGGCCATAAACTTCTATTGTGTTGCTCATAAAAAAATTATAGCTCATTTGAATAATTACACCTAGTAGTGAAATCGTAAATAATTGTACAGAAAGCTTCTTTTTTAACAACATTAAAATTGCGCCAATAGTACCACCAAAAACAGCAATAGCATAAGCAACTGTTACCCACGCCGGTAAATTTTCATACAAAGCTCTTTCAGTATCGGGTAATGCAGCTAAAACTTCATCACTCATGTACGCCTGTGTTAAATAAGCAAATACACCCATTAAATTCCAAATTAGTGCAATAACACTAATAATCCAAAAACTTGCTTTTGGTTTGTTTGATGCGTTAGACATATAAAATAAGATTTAGTTAGTTGTTCTTTTTGCTTAGCTAATATATACATTTTGAAGGAATTATAAAAATAATTTAAAACATACGATTAAAAGGTATATTTGTTTTGTAAACACGGTTGCTCGTTTATAGGTATTGCAGCATTTAATAATATGTTGTAATTTAGAAACTAAAATATATAAAGAATGCAATTAGAAAAACTCACATTACAATATTTAATCGATCTAAAAGCGAATAACAATCGAGAATGGTATCATGAGCACAAAGACACTTTTCAAATAGCACAAGCGAATGCGAAAGATTTATATCAAACTATTATGGCGAACCTAAATAAACATGATGATATTGATAGGTTTAAATTGTTTAGAATATATAGAGATGTGAGATTTTCAAAAGATAAGACACCATATAACCCACATTTTGCAGGATCATATTCACGTAGTAGTAAAAAATTAAGAGGCGGGTATTATTTAAGAATAAGACCTGGAGAATCTTTTTTGGCTGGTGGGTTTTGGGAACCTAATAAAGAAGATCTTTTTAGAATTAGAAAAGAATTTGAGTTTAATGATTCTGAAATTCGAAATATTTTAAAACAAAAATCTTTTCATACCATATTTGGTGGTAAATTAGAAGGGAGTGAGCTGAAAACAGCCCCGAAAGGGTTTGACAAAGCGCATCCGGCAATAGATTTAATTCGAAAAAAAGGGTTTATTGCTGTAAGAAAATTTACAGACAAAGAGATTTCATCTCCTAATTTTATTGATAAAATAGATGAATCATATCTTGCCTTAAGGCCATTTTTTGATTATATGAGTGAAATATTAACTACAAATATAAATGGTGAATCTATAATTGACTAGTTTTTATAGTGTCATATTTTATTTTAAAGGTAACTAAATAACAAATAGCAAAGTAAATTATATGTATTTTTGCATTTTTATTTAAAGAAATTATGTCAAAATTTATAGAACTAGGTATTCAAAAGCCTTATATACAAGCCTTAAAAGAACTTGGTATTCATGAACCTACTGAAATTCAAGAAAAAACAATACCTGTTTTATTGGAAACAAGTACAGATTTTATTGGTTTAGCACAAACAGGTACAGGTAAAACAGCTGCTTTCGGATTGCCAATTCTTCATCATATAGATGTTAACAATTCAGCAGTACAAACCTTGATTTTATCGCCTACACGTGAATTGGCTCAGCAAATTAAAAAGCAGTTATTTAAAATGACTAAATATGTGGAAGACAAAATTTTTGTTGAAGCTGTTTATGGTGGTGAAAAAATTGAAAAACAAATAAATAATTTAAAAAGAACTACACATATTATAGTTGCAACTCCTGGTAGGTTGGTAGATTTGATAGAAAGGGGTGATGTACAATTGGATCAAGTTAAAATCTTGGTTTTGGATGAGGCCGATGAAATGTTGAGCATGGGTTTCAAACTTGAACTAAATAGAATACTAAAGTATACCGGAAAAGCCAAAAACACTTGGCTTTTTTCTGCAACAATGCCTGAAGAAATTAAGCAAATAATTAAAAAATATATGTCACCAAATGCAATTCAAGTTGAAGTAAATAAAAATGCTATGGTGAATGCAAATATTACACATCAATTTATTAAAACATCTATTAAAAGTAAAATTGATGTTATTATTAATTTTTTGGAGGAACATGAAGAAGAAAGAGGTATTATATTTTGTAGAACAAAAGCGGGAACACAAAATTTAACCCATATATTAAAAGAAGAGGGATTTTCAGTGGGTGCTCTTGAAGGAGATATGCAACAAAAAGATCGCGATAAGGTAATGCGAGCCTTTAAAAATAAGAGTTTACAAGTATTGATATCTACAGATGTTTCGGCCAGAGGTATTGATGTAAGTAATTTAGCATATGTTATTCATCATCAATTGCCTGAAAAAATGGAGTACTATACCCATAGAAGTGGTAGAACAGCAAGAGCTGGTAAAAGAGGTTTTTCGATTGCCTTGGTACTGCCACATGAATTAGATAAAATTCATGATATTGAAAATAAACTAGGAATTTTGTTTCGAGAAAAATAAAGTAATTATTAGTCTAATTGTTTAATAGTTATATAATTAGATGAATACTTTAGAATTTAATTACCACCTCAGATGAGTGTTTTTTTTACCTATATATTTCCTAAATTAGTTACTAAATAATGAGAATTAAATATTAGATTTGAAAAGGCATCAGATGTTGCGTCAGGAGATTATATTTATGTGGAGCAATGGCATAATTCTGGAGGTTTATAAAAAATTAATATTGTTTTAAATATTAACAAATTAAATAAAATGAGAATTATTATTTGGCTGGCAATGTTTTGTGTTCTTTTAACAGTAAGTTTTTCATTCTTAATTAAGGAAAATAAACCTTCAATGAACTCCATGGATTCAATAACATTTACTAAACATGTGATACATGATACATTTATTTCTGAAGGTGTAGCAGTTGGTGATGTAAATCGGGATGGATTAAAAGATATCATCGCGAATTTTTATTGGTTTGAAGCTCCCGAGTGGAAAGTACATGAAATTCAAAAACCTCAAAACTATGATTTTACAAAAGGATACAGCAATTCATTTTTAAATTATACGATGGATGTTAATTTTGATGGTTGGCTAGATTTTATCTTTATAGGTTTTCCAGGTGAAGAAGTTTATTGGTTTGAAAATCCAAAAGGTAAAGAAGTATATTGGACTAAACATCTTATTGACTCCAATGCCTGTAATGAATCACCAATGTTTGTTGATATTGATGATAATGGAAGAATGGATTTGGTTTTTGGTAATGAAAATACAGGAACAATGATGTGGCTTCGTTCTCCAGACTCTAAAAATGATCTTGATTGGACTCCAATTCCTATCAGTAAAATCAATTCCCCTGGAACTAAAAAATATGACCATGGGCTCGGATATGGAGATGTAAATAATGATGGTAGAAATGATATTATTATCACACATGGCTGGTGGGAAGCTCCATTAGACCGTAAACAAGTGCCTTGGAGATTTCATAAAACAGACTTTGGAAAACCTTGTTCACAGATGTATGTGTATGATTTTGATAGGGATGGAGATAATGATATTATTTCAGCCTCAGCGCATAAGTTTGGTATTTGGTGGCATGAAAATATTTCAAACAGAGATGATCCAGGTTTTTCACGACATCTTATTGATAGTACTTTTTCTCAAACACACGGACTTGCTTTTACCGACATGAATAAAGATGGTTTACCAGATATTATTACAGGAAAACGCTTTTTTGCACATCAAGGAAAAGATCCAGGCGGGTTAGATCCAGCTGTTTTATATTGGTATGAATTACAAATGGATGAAGATAATAATCCATCTTGGATTCCTCATTTGATTGATGATAATTCTGGAGCTGGTTTGCAAGTTGTAATTGATGATCTTAATAACGACGGCAAGCTGGATATTATCAATTCTAATAAAAAGGGTGTTATTTACTTTTTGCAAGATTAGGATTTTTAACTAAACCACTATGAACTAAAGTTCATAGTGGTTTAGTTAATTTACTGAATTTCAGTAATATATGCATGGTTTTATAAATTAATTTTTAATAATTAACCACTAAACGGGTTGAAATAATGTTATAAAAATTGCTAAGGTAAATACTCGAAAAGGGGCATGAAAAACAGACGTTACCCTCCACGACGTTAATGAAGATGGTAAATTGGGTCTAATTGTAAACAATATTAACAAACTCGCATTTATTTATGAAAACCTTTCCGATGATCAATCAAAAAATGAAGGCAACATTTATTTCTAACATTTAATACATTATGAAAATGAAAATTAGGATATTATTTACGATGGTCGTCATTTTTTCGATCAGTCAAAAAACTTGGTCTCAGAATAAAAAATCTTTGGGATTCATGGCGGTTGTTAAAACGGTGGAAAGCCCCTATGCCAAACTTAAAGGAGTTGATATAACTGATATTACTTGGACTGATGGGTTCTGGAAAGACCGGGTAGATCTGGTTCGTAACATTACCATTCCT
>JAKITQ010000030.1 GCA_021647985.1 Flavobacteriaceae bacterium
AACTCAAAAGTACCGCATGATATCCTAAATTAGCTGCAATTTCTGCCTCCTTAACTGCTTGTTCGGTTTTACCTAAAACCCCTGCAATTCTAAATATAGTTTTCTTGTTTTTATTACAGAAGGAATCTAATTCTTCTTTGCCCAATTCCAAAACCGGTTGATAGAGTCCCTTTTCACGAATTTCAAATTGACTTGTATGCACACCAATTGCCAGACCTCCAGAACCTGCATCTAGATAATATCTAGATAATGCTCTTTGCCTTCTTTCATCTAGTTGAAGCGTTTTGGTCAAAGCTGTAGGGTTTGCCGGAATGGCCAAACCACTATGTAATAGCTTTTGTAATTCTGGTGATAATTTATTGTTCATTGTTTTTTATTAATATTCTTTTACAAAGCCTTAGTATTTCCCGTCTCTTACTTCAAAATGAGTAGGCTTACCTAAAAGTTTATGGTTATTCCCAACCCATTCAGCGGTCCATTTAATCACTTGATTTAAAGCTATGTTTGGTTTTCCCAATAATTCTTGTCCTTGTTTAACATTTACTAATAAAGCAGAATTTGCTTCTTGTCCGGTTAACTTAACTTCCTTACCCATTAGTTTACCAAATTGTTTTGCAACATCACCAATTGAAATTGTTTCTGCTCCACTAATATTGAGATGTTTGGCTGGTGTTTCACAATGTTGTATTGTTCTTAGAATCATTTCATTAGCATCTCCTTGCCAAATAACATTGGCATAACCCATTGTCAAATCTATTACTTCCTCATTGTGAATCTTTGTAGCGATATCAACCAATACACCATAACGCATTTCTACGGCATAGTTTAGTCTTATTATTATAACAGGGGTATTATTTTTAATACTTCCGAATTCGAATAATCTTTCTCTTCCTAAACAGGATTGAGCATATTCACCAACAGGGCTAACCGTATCTGATTCTTTAGATCCTCCTGAGTTTATTTGCATTAAAGGATAAACACATCCTGTTGAAAAGACTATTATTCTTGAGTTTTTGAATTTTTCAACAACCAATCCTGGTAAAAAAGAATTCATTGCCCAAGTGAATGATTCATTTCCTTCTGTACCAAACTTCATACCTGCCAAATAAATTACATTCTTTACTTCTGGGAGACTGTTGATAAAATCAAGATCTAAAAGATCGCCTTTGATGGTTTCAATTCCGCTATTTTCTAAAAAATCACGTTGTTCAGGCGAACTAAATCGCGAAACGCCTATTATTCTTTTTTTAACACCTGCTTCTTCACAAGCACGCCTAGCCATTCTAGCCATAGAAACACCCATTTTACCGGCTACACCAAGTAAAATAAAATCTCCTTCTAACATTTTCATCATTTTCACCAATTTAGGTGTAGGTCTTGAAAGTGCTTCTTCTAATTGTTCTTCATTTATAAAATGATCCGGATAGTTGTTCATGATAATAAATTTCCATTTTCAATAATTATTTCTTTATATAATTTTACAGCTTCTTTTATTTTATCAACATAACAATACTCATCTGTTTGATGTGCCATATGTGGTTCTCCTGGACCTAAAATAACGGTTGGTGCATTATCAAGCCAAGGTGTAAGAACAGATGCATCTGTTAAAAAAGAAGCCGCTTTTTTAACACCTTCTTGATTGTAATCGAAATTACAAATTTTAGACACCAACTTTACAAATCGATGGTTTTCAGTAGTAGAAATTGCATTTAAATCTACCATTTTTTCAAGGCTCACTTCCTCTCCTAAAGTTTCTTTTAACAGCTTAAAAGCCAATTTATTCTCAAGTTTTGTAGTAGATCTTACATCAATAGTAAACTCAGCCTTATCTGGTACAGAATTCAAATTTAACCCACCATCAATCTTTCCTACATTAACGGTAGGATACCCAAGTAAGTTATCTTTTTTTACATCAAATTTTAACGCTTCAATTTTAGTAATCGCTCTAGCAGCTTTATAGATAGCATTGTCTCCTAATTCAGGCATAGATGAATGCGCAGTAACTCCGGTAGTTTTAGCTGTTAAATACAAACCACCTTTATGACCAATCCATGGCATATTAGAAGTTGGTTCCCCTACAATAATTGCGCTTGCGTTGCCAATATCATAACCACTATCTCGTAAGTGTTTTGCACCATGACAACCCAATTCTTCATCAGCAGTAAGTATTAATTTGACTCCTCCTTTTGGAGGGTTTTTATCAAAACTTTCTATGGCTGCTATAATCATGGCCGCAACGCCAGCTTTCATATCGGTGGAACCTCGCCCGTAAAGTTTATTTTCAATTATTTCTCCAGCAAGCGGATCTACACTCCATGTAGCAGCACCTAGTGGTACAACATCTAAATGACCAGTTAAAACAATTGGGGCAACAAATTTATCTAAACCCTTAGTAGCTATAACATTTAATCTACCTTCCGAGTACTTAGGATAGTCAACTATAAACCCGTTTTCAGTAAGAATAACTCCTATAAATTTAGCAATACCTTCTTCATTTCCAGGAGGGTTGATCGTGTTAAATTGAATTAATTTCTGTGTTAAAGAAATGACATCCATGGGTTTTTATTATTTGTTATATTGTGATAAGATAAAGCTTATAATTCTTGATAGATTAATTAAAAAAATAATATATCTAATTATTTTATAAAATATTTCAACGTATTACTTTTTATTTTGAACAATTTCTAACTTTTTTTTGACCAGCTCAATTACTTGATTTGTAGCTACAGGAAATACTTTTCTTAGATCAATTTCTTCGTTAGTAGAAAGCTTAGTTTTTAATGTTTGCATAAAAATATTTTTAATTTCAGTAGCAAGGTTTATTTTACAAATACCCCTATCAACAGCTTGTTTTAAACTTTCTCCAGGAACTCCTGAACCGCCATGCAATACTAATGTTGCATCAGTAATCGCAGCTATATCTGACAATCTCTCCAAATCTAATTTTGGTTCTTTGTCGTAGAACCCATGGGCTGTACCTATTGCTATTGCTAAGGCATCAACACCAGTTGCTTCTACAAATTGCTTTGCTTCTTTTGGTTGAGTGAATCCACTACCGTCTTTGTCTTGACCTAATTTGGCAATGTACCCTAGTTCAGCTTCCACATTGGCACCATAACTTTCGGCTAATTTCACCACCTTACTTGTAAGCGCTATATTATCTTTAAAAGATTGTTCACTGGCATCAATCATCACAGAATCAAACCCCACATCTAGACATTGGGCTGCAAGTTCATAGGAGTCTCCATGATCTAAATGGATCCATCCTTCAACACCATGATAATCTAACATTGATTTTGCTAGATTAAAAGCAACAGGTAATCCCAAATAATTAATAGAACTTCTCGTCAATTGGAGGATAATAGGTTGATTGTTTATTTTTGCAGCACATAAAACGCCTTCGAGCGTTTCAAAATTGTAAAAATTAGTTGCCAATATCCCCTGCCGTTTACCTCTTAATTCAATAAATTTATCTTGTAACTTCATTTTTAATATTCTTCGTAATTAAATTTTTGTTTAGCAATTTCCATGACCTTATTAAGGTCTGTAAAAGCACGCGTACCACCAGATTTAGTGGTAGAAATAGCTCCTATTAAATTTCCAAATACTTGACACTCTTCGGGAGATTTACCTTTTACAAATTTCGAAATATATCCTGCATTAAAACTGTCTCCTGCTCCAATTGTGTCCACAATATTCTTATTAAGAAAGGATTTTTTTCTAATTTTCTTATTATTATAGCAAAGTATAGAGCCCTTATTCCCACATTTTACTACGGTATAATTATCTTTATTTTGAATATCATTAATGGCTAAATCCAGATTTGATTTTTTTGTTAGTTTTTTAAGTTCAATTTCGTTTGGAATAAAAACATCTACTAGAGGTAATACTTTTTCTAAATCGAGATCCCATTTTTCGGATGGATCCCATTGAGCATCTAGAGAGGTTGTTAACCCAACATCTTTAGCTTTTTTGAATAAAGCTTCCAATGCGCCTTTAAACCCGGGTTGAAGAAAATAAGAAGAAAAATGTAAATGACGAGCCTGCTTTAATTTATCTTCATCAATGTCATCTATACCTAGGTAAGACATTGCACCTTGATGGGTTATATTTGCTCTGTCTTCATCATAGCTAAGGACTACTGTAGCTCCTGTTTTGAGGTTGTCATCTATAATAATCAAAGAGACATCTACTCCTTTTTCTTTTAGTTGATTGATAATAAATTGACCAAATATATCGTTGCCTAATTTACCTATAAAAGCAACTTTTAAACCTAAAGAGCTCAAGTTGCTAGCACAAATAGCTGAAGAACTACCCAGAGTTAGTGTCATTTTATCTGCAAGAATTTCCTTACCTATTTCTGGAAACCTTTCTATTTGATTTAAAATTAAATCAATATTAAGTTCTCCAATAACAATTATGTCAAATTTTTTATCCACTCATATTAATTTTTAAATTTTACTTCACAGCGTTCTTGCAACTCTTCTACATCATTTTTATAAAACATCCCAAGGTCTTCTCTTATACAGTTTGCCGCCCCACAAGAAGCTGCTAATTTAGCTGTTTCAATCAAATCATATCCCCTTTTGCAGGCAACAATTAAACCAGCCATCAGGCTATCACCGCTCCCAACAGCACTTATTACTTTATCTACTTTACTTAATGCGTGAATAATTTCTTTACCATTATTAAGGTAAAGCCCTTTTGACCCGTAAGTAATTGCAATTAATTTACAGTTTTTATTTAATTTATTAGAGATCTTAATAGGGTTTGTAGTTTTATATATATCGTAACCTTCATGATGATTTATGTGAATGGCAAAAGGTTTTCTTTTTAATGCAGTTAACAATATATCACCTGAACAATCAATAAAAGATTTTTTGTCAAGTTTTGAAGCAATATCAATCAACTGAGCATAGTCAGCTTCAAAAGTGTTTTTTGGCCATGAACCACTCATTGAAATAATGTCTGTATTTTTTAGAAGTTGTTTATAATCTACTAAAAATGCAGAGTAATCTTTTTCGCTAATAATAGGTCCGTCACCCAATATTTCTGTGTCATTAAAATCGTTATTTGATTTTATTGTAAAACAAGTTCTTGTATGCCCTTCCACCTCAGGTCCATAACATTTAATTCCTTTAGATTCACATTCTTGTTTAATCCACTGCCCTGTTAACCCTCCCCAAAATGCTAATAATGCTACATCTTCACCCAATTCTTTAATTCCAAGGGCTACATGTACACCTTTACCACCAGGAAATGATCGTTCTTCACTAACTCTATTTACAATACCCTTTTCAAAGTTATCAAATATGATAAATTTATCGATTGCAGGGTTAGGGCAAACACATAAGATCATTTAAAATATTATTTTTGTTTGTATATATTTACGCCTTGTACTACCCGATTAATGGACTTGTTTAAAGAAGGTGAATCAGGAGATAAACCAAGATTTATTGATTTGTACAAGCCGATCAATTGCGCTGGAATAACTGCACACACAGCAAAATATTCTTCAGGAATATTGTTTGAGTCACTAACTTCTATAGAAAGGTCTAATGTGATTTCTTCTTTATTTTTAAGACTTTCTCCAACTCCAATTTCATATAATTTTTCCTTTTGAGCATTAATTGATCTTACTAGATCATATTCGTATTTATTTACATATTCATTATTAGAAAACAGGTATACAATTAAGGTAGAATCTTTAATTACTGCTTTTGGTCCATGTCTTAGACCTAAAAATGAATCATATTTACAAACTACAAGCCCATCGGTTAATTCTTGAACTTTCAATTGAGACTCTCTGGCAATCCCTTTTAATAATCCTGAACCCAAGAAAACAACACGATTAAAATCTAATGAAGATACTTTTTTGATTCTATGATTGTATTCTTTAAGTATTATTTCACCGTATTTGGATAATTGATCAACATACTTAGCATTTTTGTCTAAGTTATTAAGGTCAGAAATCAGAATTCCTGCCAGCAGCATTGATGTAAATGCTCCTGTCATTGCCAATGCTACGTCATTAGCCTCTTCGGGCATCAAAAACACATAAGATTTTTTTAAATTAGAAATCTTAGCAAGTTTTCCTTCAGGGTTACAGGTTATAATTAAATGAAATAAATTATCACAATACTTATTTGCCAATTCGACTGCTGCAAGACTTTCAGGACTATCTCCCGAGCGTGCAACCGAAATCATAAGTGTAGGTTGGGCTTTAGTTAAAAAATCTTCTGGATGAGAAATCAAATCGGTTGTCGCAATTGATTCGGTAGACCTTTTAATGTTTCGTTGAAAACTTTTTTGCAAAACTTCTCCCATAAAGGCAGAAGTGCCCGCACCTGTCAATATTACCTTTAAATTATCATAAAATAAAGCCAATTCTAAAAAAGCGGTTAATTCTTTACGCTTTGCTACAATGGCATTGTATGTTTTTTGCCACAATTTTGGCTGCCCAAATATTTCTCTGGCTGTATTACTAGAATTTTTATCCATATACTTTTTAATTTTAACTTATAAGTCGTTAAAACTATAATTAGAGTTATCAAACTTAATAACTAAAACAAATGTAAGTTATTTATGTAAGCTTGCGAAAGATAAATTGGTTTATTTATTTACTTAACCTTTTTTAAAATAATATTAATAAAGGTTGCAACTTATTATTCAAGTGTTTTTTTACACTTCTTAATCTTAGTGAACATTAGCGTTTTTTCTTTATAAGAAAGCTGCAAAATTACAAGTCTCTTCGCAACCTGCGGTTTGTGTTTATATTGAAAGAAATATTAAAAATAAGGGATTGTGCCTTCCTTAAAATTTTCCTTTAAAAGTATTATTAGGGTATCTCCCTGTAATTATTGAATTTCTGCTTGAATTACAAGAACTTGATGTAAAATAAAAACAGAAAAAATAGCTCTTAATAGTGGTTTTCATATTCAAGTATAAAATTGATGATGATATCATCACCAGTCTCAATTTGACCAAACATGGCAGATGGAGGTTCTATATTAAAATCACTTAATTTTATTGCAATTTTACCTGATAATGATAAAGTGCCATTGGCATAAATTACACTAAGGTTATTTTGTATCGTTTTTTCAACTCCTGCTATTGTTAAAACTCCTGATACGCTAAAATTTCTTTTATTTTTATCAATTACTGAAAATTCAATGGAACGATCTAAAGTATATGATATGTTAGGAAAATCATCCACTTTTAAGGCTCTAAAAATTTTGCTATCCATGGTTTCGCCATTTTCACTTCGCATACTTTTACCAGGTATAATGAGGTGAATTGTAGATAGAGTACCTTTTTTAAGCGTGATTTTAGATTTTTTCTTAGCAGAAACAGTTAATGTTCCAGTATAGCTTTCAGGCTTAACTGTCCAATCAGATATTGTAGATGTGCCATCTACAGTTATTGAAGAGGAAGGCAATAAATTTAATTGTTGAGAAAAAATGGATAAGGAAAAAAAAGTAAATACTATGATGGTTAAGTTTTTCATACATTCTAAATTTTACAATCACTATTTAATTATGATCTACCTGGTTTTTCAATTTTATAGTTCCCATATTTATCGGGAGTTAGAACAGATTTTGAGTGCCAACTAATATCTTTTGGAACAATACTTTCTGTTGATTGAAGAAGGTTTTCCATTGTTATTTCTTGTCCTGTTTCAGCTGCCATCCTTCCCATAATAGTTGTTAAGGTGCTCTTAGCACCATACTCTGTATTGTTAACTTGTATGCCCTCTAATACAGAGTTAATAAAATAGCTTTGAGCTTTTTGAGATGCTCCTATCTCGTCACGGTCTCTAAATTCCCTAAAGGTCTTTCCGCTATAGTCTTTAAATTGGTGTTTTTCATTTGCAATTCCTTTAGAGCCTCTAATTTCAAACCCACGTCTATTGGAACAGTTGTTCATATTTCTGCATTGAGAAAGCATTTGAACCCCATTTGGATATTCATATTCAATAAAAAAATGATCGTAAGTATTACCTTGATTAATGCCTTCAAAAACGAGTCTTCCTCCATTTCCTAAAGCTTTTATAGGAAAATCATTCATAACCATATTAATCACATCAATTTGATGAATTGCTTGCCCTGCCATTTGACCGCCCCATAACCAAGTGAAATAGCGCCAATTTCTTATTTGATATTCCATTTCGGTTTGTTGTGGTTCTCTGGGTATAATTCGAGGGGCACTAACATTATAATAAGTATTAATATAGTTTATTTCACCAATCTCCCCATTGTTTATTCTTTGTACCGTGTCAAGAACCGAAGAGGCATATCTTCTTTGCAAACCAACAACAACATTAAGATTTTTTTTCGTTGCTAATTTACCAGTTTCAATAATTTTTTTATATCCTGGAACATCAACAGCCAAAGGTTTTTCTAAAAAAACATGCTTACCCGCTTGAATAGCTTCCTCAAAATGAGATGGTCTAAAAGGTGGTGGGGTAACGAGTAAAACAACGTCACATACGGCAATCACTTTTTTATAGGCATCTAGTCCGACAAATTTTGTTTCTTCTGATACATCACATTGATCTTTATAATTTTTTTTAAGTCTATTATGCAAATCATCAACCCTATCTTGAAAAGTATCACCAAGAGCCACAACTCTAACAGTTAAAGAAGTGTTAAGCGCTTCGAAAATTGCTCCAGAACCTCTTCCTCCGCATCCAACTAATCCAACTCTTAGCACTTCTTTACCAGATACATTAGCAAATAATTGACTAGGTAATGCGCTAAGGATTGCACCTCCAACTGCCATTGTACTGCTTTTTTTGATAAAATTTCTTCGATCTACTTTCTTTTTAATTTCCATGAGTTTATATTTATTCTTTATTACTGGTCACATGCTGTTTCGCCGCAGGCAGGCTCGTTTTGTAATTGTAAATTAAAATAATATTAATACTATTCATCAAGAACTATTCTCCAGAATTTTTTAGCTTCTTCTTTGGTAGGTTGCTTATTTGGGCTTACCAGCCGAAATCCTATATAAGAGGAATCTGTATACCACCAAAAACTTTTTGGGATTTGGGGGTCATTTTTTTGCAAATAAAAACCAGACTTACCCCTATTAGTTGACGATATGTCTTTTAAATCATCATTCCAAGAACCCCCTCTAAACACTCTAGGGTGTAATTTTCTTGGAATATTCCATGGGTTTATTGAAATAGTATCCTGATTTTTTTTATAAAACTCATCATCATAAAAGTCTAGTGTCCATTCTGCCACATTACCTAAAATATCATAAATGCCAAAAGCGTTTGGAAGTTTTTGTCCAATTTCTGCATATTGATAATCACTGTTTTCATAACTCCAAGCATATTGATTTAAAACATTTATCTTATCTGAGAAAAAATCAACATTAGCGCTTCCGCCTTTACAAATATATTCCCATTCAGCTTCTGTTGGTAAACGGTAAAATCTTCCAGTAACAGTAGATAGCCATTTGCAAAAAGTTATTGCTGCATAAGGAGAAATACTTACTACCGGGTAATTTTTTTTACCCATTCCTAAACTTGGGTCCTCAAAAGGAGGGCTTGGTCTAGTAATTGCATCAATTTTAATTGATTTTTCTTTAGGTATAGAATCAAACAAAGTTTTATTTTCAGCCAAGAACAACTCAAATATTTCCCAAGTCACCTCATATTTCCCAACCCACATGGAATCAATTTGAGCCAAGTGTAAAGGGTTTTTATCTGAAATTTGGGTCGAACCCGAATTGACAACTCCCATTTTATAGATAGCTCCAGGAACCTGAATCATTTCAAAAAACACATCTGTAGGCTCAATTTTTTGAATTAAAATAGAATCTGAAACAAATTTTGATTGCGCTACACTTGAATTCATGGACAAGAAGCTTATTAAAAACCAAAATAAGACAGATAAATTTTTAATACAATTCATTGGGTGTTTAAAATTTTAATAGATTTGATGTGATTTTAATATTAACTCTAAAGTATAGAATAAATTGATGTTTCAAATGTCTAACTATTTATTGATAACTATCATTAAGATGTAAAACTAAGAAATTAATTTGTATTTTAAGTAAATAAGGTTACGAAATGCATACAATTAATTATTAGTGATATTTTTTGAATTTATGCAAATTAAAATAAGGAAATGAAACTTAATTTAATATTAATTTTATAAATTATTTCATGTAATTAAATTATCAGCAATTATGAAAAAGACTAATCCATTTCTCTTATTTGTATTATTATTTTTCAACAATGCAATAGGGCAAAACTTAATGCGGTTCTCATTTAGTGAAGTTGCCATGGGTACTCAATTAAAAATTATATTTTATGCTTCCGACTCTTTAAAGGCAAATGATATTTCACACGCTTTATTCAAAAAAGTAAAAGTCCTCAATGCAATCTTTAGTGACTATGATAAAAATAGTGAATTAATGCAACTATGTAACACTTATGAAACAAACAAGCGAGTTAAGGTAAGTAATGAATTATTTGATATCCTTTACCAAGCTAGTAAAATATCTATAGAATCGGATGGCCTGTTTGATGTTACAGTAGGTCCTTATACCAAATTGTGGCGTAAGGCAAAAAAGAATCAGAAACTACCAACAAAACAACAATTGTTGCAAGCGAAAAAAGCTGTCGACTACAATTACATTGTTTTAAATCACAAAAATAAAACAATAACATTTAAAAAATATGGAGTACAAATAGATTTGGGAGGGATAGCAAAAGGTTATACCTCAGATGAGGTTTTAAAGATGCTAAAAAACTACAATATTAATCAAGCATTAATTGATTTTGGTGGAGATATTACGGCAGGTGACCCTCCGCCAAATAAAAAGGGATGGAATGTCGAATTAAGTTACACGAATTCTTTGGGGCGCCGTATATCAAAAACTCTATTAATAAGCAATATGTCTATTGCAACATCCGGTGATTATTTCCAACAGTTTTCAATGGATAATATTAATTACTCGCATATTATTGACCCAGCAACAGGTTTAGGGATTACCAAATCAATTCAAGTTACTGTAATTGCTAAATCTGGCACTTTTGCTGATGGTTTTGCTTCTGCTTTCAGTATTATGCAAGAAAATGATATTGAAAATATTTTAAAAAAAAATAAAGATTTGCATGTATTTATTACTACTATTAATTATGATTCAACAAAAACTTGGGATTCGGAATTGTTTAATAATTACCAATTGAAAAACTGAAAGTGCTGTTTCATTAAAAAGATAAATAACACCATAATTTGATGAGTATTGTTTGAAAAATAATTCAACTTATTATTATAAAAAAATTATTTATCAACTGAATAGCCAATCACTTCGATCCAGTCAAGTCTAGAACTTGCTTTTGACCCTCCGCCTTTCATCAAATCTGTCCAACCAATTTCCTCCACTTTGCTTAAATCTGGATTTTCAACCCAACTTTTTTCTGTAATGGTTTCCATATCTAACGACATCCATTTTATATCCGAAATGTTGAATTCACTAATCCGCCAATCTTTTGATAAAGAAACTGACACATCACTAACTAGCCAAGCTCCATTGGCCAATTTAAGAATTATATGCAATTGTCTAAAGCCTGATTGTTTTGATCTCCATCTAATTTTTGATTGCTTAGTTAGTTCAACATATTTTGAATTATGCTTTAATGTTACGGCCCAATTACCTTCACATAATCCAGACCAAACATAATATGGGTCATCATAAGGTTTGTCATGATGACTTTTCTTAATTAAGTCAGCACCTTCACCATATAGCGAAATAACAAGATTTGAATTTGTAATATGATTCTGTGTAATAGGGGTTTGCGCTGGAGATTCTTTAAAATCTTCACGAAAAAAAATTGTTGGTCGTTTATCCTGAGCATTAATTAAAAATGGGAATAACATTAAAATAAAAAAAAAGTATTTCATCAAAAAAAGTTTAATAAATTTTTTAGAAGTCAGTCGTTACGAATATATAATTTTAGTTTGATACATTTTATCTGACTTCACCATTATCTTTCAATCCAATTATTAAAGGTGTTTTACCAAATTAACCTTAAAGTGCCGCATATAATTATATCTTTTTTACAATATTTCCGTTAAAATATGTAACCATAGTAAAGACTATGCTGAAACATTTTGCCTTAAAAATGTGAAAGATAATTCAATTTTAATAAAATCAAAATTTAATAGTTAAAGTCCTCATTATATTTTCAATTAGGTTTTCAATTAATTTATCTGCATTTTTTAATGCCATGGATAGTTTCATTGGTTGATCAACAATAGAAAAAACAGCATGAATCCCTTCATTATTCAGAGGTTCAATTCCCTCACCTAATTTGCCGGCTATCGCAATTAAGGGCACTTTATTTATTTTTGCGATTCTGGCAAGTCCTACAATAGCTTTTCCATTTAACGTTTGTTCATCAATTTTTCCTTCACCAGTAATTATCAAATCAGAATTTATGATGTGTTCTTCTATACGAAGTGTTTTAAGAATAAGATCTATTCCGTCTACCAATTTAGCATCAAAAAAAGCTAGTAAAGCTGCTCCCATTCCGCCTGCTGCACCTGCACCTTTTATGGTTTCTACTTCAATTCTGAGATTTTTTCTTATTATTGAAGCGTAATGAATTAAGTTATTGTCTAGTTTTTTTAATTGGTCGGCTGTGCCTCCTTTTTGCCCTCCATACACAATTGAAGCTCCATTTACGCCCGTTAATGGGTTTGTAACATCACAAGCGGTAATAATTTCACAATTTACTATTCGCTTATCAAATTTGGAAAGGTCTATTTTATATAGATCAGCTAAAGCTTTTCCACCATAGCCAATATCTTGATTATTTTTCTTTACAAATTTCCCTCCCAAAGCTTTAACCATACCCATTCCTCCATCATTTGTTGCACTACCACCTATGCCAATAATAATTTTTGTACATCCTCTATCTAATGCATCTAAAATTAATTGTCCAGTTCCATAAGTTGAAGTATGTAATGGTGATCTTTCACTTTTTTTTAATAGCACTAATCCTGAGGCTTGAGCCATTTCAATAATCGCTGTTTTCCCGTTTTCAATAATTGCGTATTCAGCTTTTATTTTTCTTAGCAAAGGATCTTTAACAAATACCGAAAATCGTTCCCCTCCTAAAACTTCCACTAAGGCATCTAACAACCCTTCTCCTCCATCTGAAATAGGAATTTGCATAATTTCGGCTTTTGGCAAAACCTTTAATATTCCTTTAGATATTGCAGAAGCTACTGCTTTCGCGGAAAGGCTTTCTTTAAAAGAATCGGGTGCTACAATTATTTTCACATGCTTTATTTTAGATTTATAAGAAAAGTATGCCCATAAGTATCACAATGATTATACCCGTTAAGCCCTGAAAAAAAGTAGATACTGTTTGACTTTTTAAAGCTGTTGCGGTATCCATTTCCGTAAATTGTGCAACAACCCAGAAAAAACTATCATTTAAGTGCGATACCGTCATCGCTCCAGCGCCTACTGCAAGAACAGATAAAGCTCGACCGAATGAAGAATCCAAACCAAACGACCCCAATATAGGAGCAATAATAGCAGCTGTAGTAATAATGGCAACGGTAGAAGAACCTTGTGCTGTTTTTAATACAGCGGCAATAATAAATGGTACTAATAAACCCATTTGCATATTTGAAAAATTGGCGCCAATTATATCACCAACACCAGTTGCCCTCAGTATGGCCCCGAAAGCACCTCCCGCACCAGTTATTAAAATAATAATACCTGCTTCTCTTAATCCACTCGTTACCCAATTCATATGAGTTTCTTTTGATCCTTTTCCTTTTAGTTTAAAGGCTAAAAAAACGCCAATAAATAAAGCAATAATCGGGTTGCCTATAAAACCAATTATTTCTTTAATGACTCCTTCCCCAAATGGGAGGGCTGGGTAAGTTGAAAATGATTTTAGGGCTATCAACACGATAGGCGTAATTATAGGAGCGAAAGACCAGCCTGTTTTTGGTAAATTAACTGGTTTGTTTTCTTCTGTGGTATCTTTTATACTATCTGACCTCAATTTTTTACCGACAAATTTTGCCCAAAACATACCAACTAACGATACAGGAACCGCGACCACCAAACCTAATAAAATTACTAAGCCCAAATCAGCGTCTAGGGCTGCAGCTGCTGCTAATGGGCCAGGTGTTGGCGGAACAAAAACATGAGTTGCATACAAACCTGCCGCTAATGAAACACCTAAAACTACCAAAGGTATCTTGGTTTTTTTAGAGATGGCTTTGTTTAAAGATGACAATATAATAAAACCCGAATCGCAGTAAACCGGAATAGAAACAAAAAAACCAGTGATATTAACTGCCAATGGAGATCTTTTATTGCCAATTTTTTTCAAAACCCAATTTGCTAATGCTTTGGCTCCCCCACTTTTTTCTAGATAGGCACCTATAATCGTACCAAAAGCGATGATAATACCAATACTTCCCAGAGTTTTCCCAAAACCGTTCATTAATGTTTGTATCACCTTTTCTTCATTTAAGCCGCCAACAAATCCCATTACAATAGCCGCCAATAATAATGATAAGAAAGGGTGAAAATTAAATTTTGTTGCTGCAATAACCATCAATATCACAACAATTACTAAGGCAATTAGTATTTCCATTTTATTTGTAAATATATAAATTTTTCAAGAACGGAAAAGTAATTTAATTTTTTACGAAATGAACTTCCTTAATTGGATAAGCCGGTCAAACTGAACCATCTTAGCCGGATAAAAGTGAGCAGGTAAAGCTTCACAGAATTATTCTGTGTTTTTTAATCTTTTTAGTTACTTTTGACCGTTGCAAACTTGGATTCCAAGATTTAGAATTCTTTTTACCTTTTGGGTATTTGAATCTTTTATATTGATAATTATAAATTAAAGTTTCCTTTTTTTCAACAATACTATGGTTAACCCGCCTTGCTGGCGAGCCAAGTGCCTCGGTCCTTGGGGTCGATTCTTATTTTTGGGTCCAGTCCGTCAGCTAATAGATGGAGTTTAATACCTTCTATTTTAAGGAATTTTAAATTACAACAATTTTAATTTGCCATAAAGATATCAACTACATAATTTCAGTATCTTAGTTGATTTATTTGGATGTATAAGTATATAATTTTAGCATATAGATAATACTGAATTAATAGCAACAAGAAGAAGAATATAAAAATTTACCCTATCAAAAATTTTATTATGAAAGAGATAAAAAATGATTTTTTAAAAAATGTTCTTTTTATTCTTGCCTTTATTGAAGGAGGCGCTGTGATGTGTGTTGAATTATCCAGCGCAAAAATTTTATCTCCATATTTTGGAACTTCAATTTACGTATGGGCATCTGTATTGGGGGTTACCCTTACCGCTTTAATGAGCGGTTATTATTTGGGAGGATATATTTCATCAAATTATAAAAAAAAGGAAATAGTTTATTGGATGATGTTAATTGGAGGTGTGTTGGTAACTTTGACCCCTTTAATAAGTAGCTTAATTCTACCTTTAACGATTCAATTAGACCTTTTATCGGGTACTGTATTTTCATTACTAAGCTTTTTATTTATACCCTTAATGCTTTTTGGTTCTACCTCTCCTTTAATAATCAATATGATAACAGATTATTCAGAAAATTCTGGTAAGAGTAGTGGTAATGTTTATGCAGTATCAACCTTTGGGGGAATTATAGTGACTTTTACTATTGGGTTTTATACCTTTCCTCAATTCGGAATTACATTAACATTATATGCCTATGGTATACTAGTGATAATATCTGCATTGTTTTTGTTTATACTTACTAAAACGTTTAAATTAAGCCTTGTTTTAATATTGATTATTCCAATTGTTTCATGGAGTTTTAATACCAAGGATAAAGATAAAGGTATAATTTATAGGTCGGAAGGTATTTTAGGAGAAATTAAAGTTGTCGATAGAGAATTAACTATTAAAGGAACAAATCAATCCAAAGTATACCGAGAGTTAATGGTGAATAATATATCACAAACAATAATGGATAAAGAAGATCCCAATAAAAGTTATTGGGATTATGTTGATATAGTAACTAAAAATATTCTTAGCTACCGGCAGGGAAATAATGCATTGTTATTGGGTTTAGGAGGAGGCACTTTGTATAAGCAATTAAGATTTAACCAACTGCAAGTTGAAGTAGTTGAATTGGATAAGCGGATAGCATGGATTGCCAAACAATATTTTTATATAGATAAGGATGTAGAGGTAGTCATTGATGATGCAAGACACTTTATAAACACAACAACTAAAAAATATGACGTTGTTATTTATGATTTATACCATAGCGAAACTCCGCCTATTCATTTATTAACAAAAGAAGCTTTTCAGGAAATAAGTAACCGACTAACAAAGGAAGGTATTTTGACAATTAATTTTTATGGTTTCATTTCAGGGAGTAAGGGCAAAGCAGCACGGTCTATTTATAAAACACTGAAAGATCAAGGTTTTTATGTGAAATTAATTGTTACTCCTGGACCAGAAACTAGTCGAAATCTTATTTTTATTTGTAAAAAAAATACTTTTCAGAAAGATATTTCTGAGGAAGGAATTTCGATAGATGCATCGAGTATGGACTTAAATGATGCGGTTGTCTTAACAGATGATAAGCCTATATTAGAACATATATATCTGGAGGCAGCCATAATGTGGAGAAGAGGTTATAATGAATGGAATACCAAATATTTTCTAAATTAATTTTTTTAAACTATAAAAATATTATTTTTATACTTATGTTTGTAATGTTTATGATAACTTTTAGCGATCTAGTTGTATAAATATTAAAAAAAATAATAGTTGTTGATAATATATTTAATCCTTTTTATATATTTGCAACAAATTAGGTTTAATTACGTTATAGAAATCTAAACGAAAAAAAATTGTATGGTAAATAAATACTTAAAGGCAGTAATATTTTTAGCTTTTATTTTCGTCGCAAACAATATGTTTGCAGGTGGCCCACCACCACCAAAACCAGTTGTGCCTATTGATGGTGGAATTATAGGTTTGTTTTTGGTTGCAATTGGTTTTGCAGTTAGAAAAATTTATAATTCAAAAAAATAAATTACTTGTTTAGTAGCTTTGCTACATACTTACCAATTACGTCAAATTCTAAATTTACAAGATCACCAGTTTTAAATTGATGAAAATTTGTGTTTTCATATGTATACGGTATTATAGCCACACCAAATCCATTTTCATTGGAGTCTACCACTGTTAAACTAATACCGTTTATGGTAATAGATCCTTTTTCAATGGTAATATTATTTAATTTGGTGTCGTATTTGAACGTAAAAAACCAGCTCCCATCGGCTTCTTTAATGGATGTACAAGTACCTATTTGATCTACATGCCCCTGAACAATATGGCCATCAAGCCTGGCTCCTAATTGCATGGCTCTTTCAAGATTTACTTTATCACCCACTTTTAACCTGCCTATGTTAGATTTGTCAAGGGTTTCTTTAATGGCTGTAACCGTATGGGAGTTTTCATTGAGTTCTACCACGGTCAAACAAACACCATTATGGGCTAAACTTTGATCTATTTTTAACTCAGAAGAAAGATTACTTCTCACGGTTATATGTAAATTTTCTTTTTCCGTTTTTAGGTTTGTTACTTTTCCTAATTCTTCTATTATTCCTGTGAACATATTCTAATTAATATTGATTAAATTTGTCAAAACATTATAATAGCCAAAATTAATAATTATTAAGGAGTTGCATGAAGAAATCTGAAAAAATAAAAGTTGGTATTAGCATTGGAGATTTAAACGGAATAGGTGTTGAAATAATATTAAAATCTTTCGAAGACACAAGAATGTTAGATTTTTGTACTCCCATAATTTTTGCATCAAATAAGGTAATAAGTTACCATAAAAAAGCTTTAGAACTCCATACAAATGTACATGGCATTGATACTTTAGATAAGATAGCTCACGGTAAACTAAATTTGATGAATGTTTGGAGAGAAATGATTGATATTGAACTGGGTAAAGCAACAGAGATTTCAGGTAAATTCGCTTTTGAATCTTTACAAAGCGCAACCCAAGCATTAAATAACGAAGATATTGATGTTTTGGTTACGGCACCAATAAATAAACAAAATATACAATCCGATAATTTTCAATTTCAAGGGCATACAGAGTATTTGGAAAAGAATATTACTGGTGAAAGTTTAATGATATTAATGACGGATTCATTAAAAATAGGTTTGATTACCGGGCATATTCCTGTTAGTAAAGTTGCAGAAACGATTACTACTGAATTAATTGAAAAGAAGGTTGAAATAATGCATAAAACACTTGTTCAGGATTTTAATATTGCAAAACCCAAAATAGCAGTGTTGGGATTAAACCCGCATTGTGGTGATCATGGGGTTATAGGTAATGAGGATGACGAAATTGTAAGTCCAGCGATACAAGAAATTTACAAATCAGGAAAACTAGTATTTGGTCCATATGCTGCAGATAGTTTTTTTGGTACTGAAAATTATAAAAAATTTGATGCTGTGTTGGCAATGTATCACGATCAAGGCTTGGCACCGTTTAAAACCCTCTCTTTTGGTAACGGAGTTAATTTTACAGCTGGTTTAGATAAAATAAGAACCTCACCCGATCATGGTACGGCATATGAAATAGCAGGTAAGGGAGTGGCAAATAACAACTCTTTTAAAGAAGCTTTATTCGCAGCGCTATCTATATTTAAAACAAGAAATGAGTATAAGTTTTTAGTTAAAAATAAATTAAAAGTTAATTAGGCGATATTTTTCGCAATCTAGTTTTTTAAATTAGTATTAATTACTATCTTTGCGCGCTCAAATTTATATTTAAATGAAACGAATATCGAATATTTATGACATATCGTTTTTCGGATTAAAAGATGAAATTCATCATTTTGAATATAAAATTGAAAAACAGTTCTTTGAAGCTTTTCATTATGATGAATTTTTAGAAACTAATTTACTAGTCAATTTAGAATTTAATAAAAAAAGCACTTTTTTTGAACTTAATTTCTCGGTAAAAGGTGTAGTAAATGTGGCATGTGATGTTACAAATGAACCTTTTGATTTACCTGTACAAGGTAAATTAGAAATAGTAGTAAAATTTGGTGAAGATTTTAATAGTGATAATGAAGAAGTATTAATTATACCACATAATGAACATCATATAAATATTGCACAATTTATATATGAAATGATTGTTTTGGCTGTTCCTAAAAAAAAGGTTCATCCAGGAATTGAAGATGGCACATTGCATTCGGATATATTAAAAAAGCTTGAAGAATTACAACCAAAAATGAATATTAAGGAAATTGACCCTAGATGGGAAGGTTTAAAGAAGTTATTAACAGATAAAAATACCTAGAGATGGCACATCCTAAAAGAAAAACCTCGAAGCAAAGAAGAGATAAAAGAAGAACACATTACAAAGCTATTGTTCCTCAAATAGCAAAAGACCCTACAACAGGTGAAGCTCATTTATACCATAGAGCGCATTGGCATGAAGGTAAACTTTACTATAGAGGTCAAGTTTTAATTGATTCTGCTACAGAAAACCAAGCTTAAGAAAAGTTTAAAAAACGATAAAAACCCTCAATTTTGAGGGTTTTTTTGTTGTTTTGTAGTAAAAATTACTAAAAAATGTCTGATTTTGGATAATTGACTAATTTTATTTTCATACTTTTGAGCGCTATTTTTATTTTTATTTTAGATTCATATAAATAAATTATGACAAAAATTACTGCTGCTATTACGGCTGTTGGAAAATATGTACCTGATTATATTCTTACAAATAAAGAATTGGAATCTATGGTTGAAACCAATGATGAGTGGATAGTTTCTAGGACAGGGATTAAAGAAAGAAGAATATTAAAAGGTGAAAATAAAGGAACATCTTTTATGGCAATCAAATCGGCAGAAGATCTAATTAATAAAAACAGTGTAGATCCGAAAGAAATAGATTTGGTTATTGTGGCTACAGCAACACCAGATATGCAAGCAGCCTCTACTGCAGCTTTTGTTGCTACAAGTATAGGTGCTGTAAATGCATTTTCGTTTGACTTAGAATCAGCTTGTTCAAGTTTTTTATATGGCATATCCGTAGCATCCAGTTATATAGAACTGGGTAGATATAAAAATATTTTATTAATCGGTGCAGATAAAAACTCATCGATGATAGATTATACCGATAGAACCACTTGTATTATATTTGGTGATGGTGCTGGAGCGGTTTTATTGAAACCTAATAGTGAAGGCAATGGTTTTCAGGATGAATACCTAAAAACAGATGGATCTGGTAGAGAATTTTTACAAGTTCCGGCAGGAGGATCTTTAAAACCTGCAACGGAAGAAACGGTAAAGAACAAATTGCATTATGCACGCCAAGATGGTCAAACTGTATTTAAAAATGCTGTTTTCAATATGGCTGATGTTTGTGAAAAAGTAATGCATAGAAATAATTTAGAAAATAATGATATAGTGTGGTTGGCTGCACATCAGGCAAATAAGCGAATTATTGAAGCCACAGCAAGAAGGTTGAAATTAGAACCTTCAAAAGTAATGCTTAATATTGAAAAATACGGGAACACTACTTCGGCTACAATACCTTTATTATTAGCCGATTACGAAAAAAATCTTAAAAAAGGAGACAATGTAATTATCGCTGCTTTTGGTGGTGGTTTTTCATGGGGAGCCATTTATTTTAAATGGTGTTATAATTCATAAATAAAATTCAAAATAATAATATTATGGAGTTAAAAGAAATTCAAAATCTAATTAAATTCGTCGCAAAATCTGGGGCTAGTGAAGTAAAATTAGAAATGGAAGATATAAAAATCACCATTAAAACAGGTTCAAGTAAAACAGAAACTACGTTTTATCAACAAGCTGCTATGCCTCAAATGCCTGTTGCGCAACAACCTATTATTCAGCCTGTGGTGACGAATGAAGAAGTGCAAGCCACATCAGAAAGCGAGGCAAGTGATGATTCGAAATATATCGTTATTAAATCTCCAATCATTGGTACTTTATATAGAAAACCTTCACCAGATAAACCGCTTTTTGTAAAGGTAGGTGATACCGTTGAAGTGGGTGATACGGTTTGTATTATTGAAGCAATGAAATTATTTAATGAGGTAGAATCGGAAGTTGCAGGTAAAATTGTCAAAATTTTGATTGAAGATTCTTCACCAGTTGAATTTGATCAGCCACTTTTCTTAGTAGATCCTTCTTAATTAAATCGAATTTATTAGCCTACAGTAAATTGGGTTAATTAAATTTATAATTTTTTAAAATTATGTTTAAAAAAATATTAATTGCCAATAGAGGAGAAATTGCACTTCGAATAATAAGAACGTGTAGGGAGATGGGAATAAAATCGGTTGCAGTTTATTCAACTGCCGATGAAGAAAGCTTACATGTTAGATTTGCAGATGAAGCAGTATGTATTGGACCCCCAGCAAGTAGTGAATCATATCTTAAAATATCAAATGTTATTGCTGCAGCAGAGATAACAAATGCTGATGCTATCCACCCAGGTTATGGGTTTTTAGCTGAAAATGCTCGATTTTCAAAAATTTGTAAAGAGCATGGTATAAAATTTATTGGAGCAACAGAGGAAATGATTAATTTGATGGGAGATAAAGCTTCGGCTATAGCAACCATGAAAAAAGCAGGTGTACCAACAATTCCGGGTTCAAACGGAATTTTATCTTCTTTTCCAATTGCAAGTAA
This sequence comes from Flavobacteriaceae bacterium, assembly GCA_021647985.1. Lineage (GTDB taxonomy): Bacteria > Bacteroidota > Bacteroidia > Flavobacteriales > Flavobacteriaceae > Lutimonas. Next base: position 21,761 of record JAKITQ010000030.1, read on the forward strand.
GACCGCTGTTAAAATTGGATATCCTGTTATGTTAAAGGCCACTGCAGGTGGTGGTGGTAAGGGTATGCGTGCCGTTTGGAAACCTGAAGATTTGCAGAATGCTTGGGATTCAGCCCGACAAGAGGCAAAAGCAGCTTTTGGTAATGATGCCATGTACTTGGAAAAATTAATTGAAGAACCTAGACATATTGAAATACAAATTATTGGAGATTCTAAAGGAAAAGCATGTCATTTATCGGAAAGAGATTGTTCAGTACAACGTAGACATCAAAAATTAACGGAAGAGACACCTTCACCATTTATGACCAAATCTCTAAGAGATAAAATGGGGAAAGCAGCAGTTAAAGCTGCAGAAAGTATAAAATATGAAGGAGCAGGTACAGTAGAGTTTTTAGTGGATAAGCACAGAAAATTTTACTTTATGGAAATGAATACACGAATTCAGGTAGAACATCCTATTACCGAACAGGTAATTGCAAATTTTGATTTGATAAGAGAACAAATAAAAGTTGCAGCAGGTATTCCAATTTTAGGAATTAACTATTATCCAGACCAGCATGCTATTGAATGCAGAATTAATGCGGAAGATCCTTCTAATGATTTCCGACCTTCCCCTGGGAAAATTACAATTTTTCATGCGCCTGGAGGTCATGGCGTTAGGATAGACACGCATGTTTACGCAGGTTATACCATTCCGCCTTATTATGATTCTATGATTGCTAAATTAATCGTTACAGCACAAACTCGTGAAGAGGCGATTAGTAAAATGAAAAGAGCCTTAGATGAGTTTGTTATTGAAGGTATTAAAACAACAATTCCGTTTCATAGACAATTAATGGATAATCCAGATTATATTTCAGGTAACTATACAACAAAATTTATGGAAGATTTTGTTTTGCAACCAGAATAGGTATTTTTATTAAATAGTGTCTGGTCGGAAATAGGCGAATTTTATAAACCAATTTATTTTTTGTGATTTTTTACTTTTATTATTTTTTAGATGCCGTAGTATCAAAAATATAAGAAAGATGGAAAAGCGCAAAAAAGAAATGGTTTTGATTTTGACCTATTTCCGACCAGACACTAAATATTAACACTAAAATAAAGGGATATGATTTTTCATATCCCTTTATTTTTTTACTTTTACTTACAAATAGAAATATATGAAACGAGCATTCCAAATTTTGACACACAAGGAAATGACTATTAGCGAACAGCATGTGTCACCTATAAAAATTAAAAATTAGACACATGAAAGATTTAAATGTTAAAATTGATGGTATCGATAAAATAATATTGAATCAGTTAATGATTGATGCAAGAACGCCAATTTTAAGCATAGCTAGAGAAATTGGAATTTCAGGTGCTGCAATTCACCAAAGGTTAAGAAAATTAGAAGCATCTGGTTTAATTAAGGGTTCTAAATTTATTATCAACCCTAAGGTATTAGGTTTTAAAACGTTAGCATTTGTTGGTATATTTTTGGATAGTTCAAGTAAATATAAAGAAGCTACTAAACGATTGAAAGAAATTGATGAAGTGATCGAAAGTCATTATACTACAGGTAATTATGCCATTTTTGTAAAAATTTTATGTAAAGATAATGAACACTTAATGCAGGTTTTAAATCACCAAATTCAACATATCAAAGGGGTAGCTAGAACAGAAACTTTTATCTCTTTAGATCAGCAAATTGACAGACAATTAAAAATTTGATTAAACAATTTCAAAAGTAAATCAATAGTATTGATATTAACTTCTGCTATTGTAAATATTTAGATAATATAAAAGGGTTACTATAGAACTCAATGCAGCGACGACATAGGTTCTTGCAGCCCATTTTAAAGCGTCTTTAGCAGCATCTTGTTCATTTGAGGTAAGCATATTGTTATTTTGTAACCAAGCTAGTGCTCTGTTACTTGCGTCGTATTCAACAGGGAGTGTAACTACACTAAATACTACCGTTGCCGCAAATAAGAATATACCTATGAGTAACAAAGAAGGAAATGTATTAACCGTAAAAATACCTGCAATTAATATAAAGCTTGCAATTTTAGATGAAAAACCTACTGCAGGAACCAAACTCGATCTTAGGCGTAACCAATTATAGGATTTCGCATGTTGCACCGCATGGCCGCATTCATGAGCCGCAACAGCTGCGGCGGCTGCATTTTTCTCATTATAAACGGATTCACTTAAATTGACTGTTTTATTTTGTGGATTGTAATGGTCAGTTAACTGACCTTTTACAGAAATAACTTTTACATCATATATACCATTATCTGCCAACATTTTTTCAGCAATTTCTCTACCGCTCAATCCATTTTGTAAATGTAATTTCGAATATTTTTTAAATTTATTTTTTAATTTGCTTTGCACAAACATTCCAGCTAAGCCAATTAATATAATCAATAAAAAAGAACCTGACATAGTTTTGATAAATTTTAAATTTAATACTTTTACAACAATAATCGTGCAAATTAAAAAAATACAATGCTTGCAAAAATACCAAATATTTTATTGATCTATACTGGAGGAACCATTGGTATGGTTAAGGACTATAAATCAAATGCATTAAAAGCCTTTAATTTTGAACAGATTAAGGATAAAATTCCTGAATTGAACCTTTTAGACTGTGAGATTGATACAGTATCTTTTGATGCGCCTATAGACTCTTCAAATATGAGTCCAAAACATTGGGTTAAAATTGCTGATATAATTGAATGTCATTATAAAAATATTGATGGTTTTGTTGTTTTAAGTGGTACAGACACCATGTCTTATACGGCTTCGGCGATTAGTTTTATGTTCGAAAACTTGAGCAAACCAGTTATTTTTACTGGTTCTCAGTTGCCTATCGGAGACTTGAGAACCGATGCCAAAGAAAATTTAATTACTGCAATTCAAATTGCGGCAACCCAAGATGGTGATGCACCAAAAATTGGTGAAGTGTGCTTGTATTTTGAATATAAATTATATAGAGCCAATAGAACTACAAAAGTAAGCTCCGAACAGTTTGAAGCCTTTAATTCGCCAAATTTTCCGCAGTTAGGAGAAAGTGGTGTTCATTTAATTTTTAATGACAATGTTTTAAAAAAAGTAGTGGAAAATAAACCTTTAATTGTTAGAAAAAACTTTGAAGCCAATATTGTAATTTTAAAACTATACCCTGGAATTAACGAACAAATTGTCAAAAATATTTTAGAAATCCCAAATTTAAATGGTGTTGTTTTAGAAACTTACGGAGCAGGTAATGCACCAACGGATGCTTGGTTTACCAATTTAATTGAAAATGCGATAAACAACGGTATATTTATTGTAAATGTAAGTCAATGTATAAGCGGTAGTGTAATTTTAGGTCATTATGAAACTAGTAATCATTTAAAAAAAATTGGTATTATTAGCGGAAAAGATATTACAACGGAGTCTGCAGTGGCCAAATTAAAATATTTAATTGGAGAGAATATACCAGCAAATAAATTCAAATTAGTGTTTGAAACCCCTTTACGTGGTGAAATGAGTTAGTTTTTCAATAAAAATTTTCACAATTAAATATTTTTTTGTTACTTGCCGTTCTATAAAATTTTGACATTTTGGAGAGGTGGCCGAGTGGCTTAAGGCGCACGCTTGGAAAGCGTGTTTATGAGAAATCGTAACAGGGGTTCGAATCCCTTTCTCTCCGCGTAAGATGTTTTATTGTAAAAATTTTATATCTTTAACCCGTTAAATAAATTTAATAACAAAGATTTACAAAAATGAAAAAAGTATTTTCTATCCTTTCGATTACAGGATTAATGTTTTTAAGCTCGGCTCAAAGCATTTATGCACAAACAGAACAAGTTGTTGAAGACAAAACTTTTCATCAAGAATTAAAACTACGTTTTATTGAAGGTGGGCCTTTCTTTATGGGAATTGTATTAGTAACCTTAATCTTAGGTTTGGCAATTGCAATAGAACGAATTATCTATTTAAACATGGCAACAACTAATACTGATAAATTAGTAAATAGTGTTGAAGAGGCTATGAGCTCTGGTGGTGTTGAGGCAGCAAAAGAAGTTTGTAGAAACACAAAAGGACCAGTTGCATCAATATTTTATCAAGGATTAGATAGAATGGACGAAGGTGTAGAAGCTGCTGAAAAAGCAGTTGTATCTTATGGTGGTGTTCAAATGGGTTTATTAGAAAAAAATGTTTCGTGGTTATCATTATTTATTTCATTAGCTCCAATGCTTGGGTTTATGGGGACGGTAATTGGTATGATTGGTGCATTTGACTCAATTGAGGCCGCAGGTGATATATCTCCAGCAGTTGTTGCAGGTGGTATTAAAGTTGCATTATTAACAACAGTATTTGGTTTGGTTGTTGCGATTATTCTTCAAATTTTTTATAATTATATTATCTCTAAAATTGATGGTATAGTAAATAGTATGGAAGATGCTTCAATTAAATTAGTTGATCTTTTGATCAGAAATAAATAAGAAAATAATTATGAATAGTAAAATATCTAAAATATTATCTATAGTAACTGGAGCTATTAGCATACTTGCTGTTTATTTTCTAGTTAGGATAATCATGGAAGGAGATGATGTTGTTAAAGAAAGTCTCGACTTGCAAAACAGCATAGTTTCTCCATATATTACTTTTGCGAAAGTTGTATTTATTATTACTGCAGTTTTAGCAGTTGGGTTTTCATTATTAAACCTTATCAAACATCCTAAAGCGCTTAAAAAGGCATTGATGTCTATTGTAGTACTTGGCGTTTTATTGGCTGTAGCATACATGTTAGCATCGGATGCCGCTGTTACTAATGTTTCAGGAAATGTTTTAAAAGAAGGAGAAGCCGGAAGCACTTCTAAATGGGTAAGTACCGGAATTTGGTACTCATTAATATTAGGAGCTATTGCTATATTGGGTATTTTCGCAGATTTTGTTAAATCATTAGTATCAAAATAATATTATGTCAAGAAGAGATTTACCAGAAATTAATGCAGGGTCAATGGCAGATATTGCTTTCTTGCTACTCATATTCTTCTTAGTTACGACTACGATGGATGTGGATACAGGGATATCTCGAAAATTACCTGAAAAACAACCTGAAGACATGCCAGATCCTCCTAAATTAAAGGAGAAAAATGTATTTGTTGTAACAGTAAACAGAAATAATCAACTTTTAGTTGAAGACGAGTTTATGACTATTGATAAAATTCGTGAAGAAGCAGTAAAGTTTATTGATAATGGAGGTGGTTTAGGTAATCCAATAGATGATGCTGAACCAGCAGAATGTGATTGGTGTGAAGGAGCAAAAGATCCTGCTTCATCAGATCATCCAAACAAGGCAGTTATATCTTTAGAAAGTGATAGAGGTACATCTTATGGTACTTATATTGCAGTACAAAACGAATTGGTTGGTGCTTATACAGAGCTAAGAAACAGATTGTCTCAAAAACTTTATGGTGTAAGTTATACCAAAATGTTAAAAGACATTAAAAATAGCCCATCCAAAAAGTTAAAAGAAAGAATAACAAATATAAAAAGGAAATACCCACAGATAATTTCTGAGGCTGAACCAAAAAAGTAGTTTTTTATGTCAAAGTTTAGAAAAAAGAAAAAAGGAACACCGGCTATTTCTACAGCATCTTTACCTGATATTGTATTTATGCTTTTGTTCTTTTTTATGGTTACTACGGTAATGCGTGAAACCGAATTAAAAATCAAAAAACCACAACTTCCTTTTGCTACTGAAGTTAAAAAATTAGAACGTAAAAGTTTGGTTAGTTATATATATGTTGGTAAAGTTGAAGGGCAAGGTGGTGATAAAATTCAATTGAATGACAGAATTGCTGATGTAAAAGATATAAAATATTTTATATTCGCTGAAAGAGAGACGCATTCAGAAGACGAGATTCCACTTTTAACAACATCTATTAAAGCAGATATAGAATCAAATGTTGGTACCATAACCGATATTAAAGAAGAGCTGAGAAATATAAATGCACTTAAGATAAATTATTCTACTTTAAAAGGAGATGTTTTAAAAAACATGAAAAAAAGATAATTTATTACCTATAAAAAAACTCCCTTTTCAGGGAGTTTTTTTTTGAATATATATTAGTGAAATTGTTTAGAAAAGACCATGTATTTGGGCATCTATCCTATCAATTATAGATCCAAGATCTTCTGGATTCTCAACAATATTTAAATTGTCAATATCTATAATTAGTAATTTTCCTTTGGTATATTTAGAAATCCAAGCTTCATATCTTTCATTTAATCTACTTAAATAATCAATACTAATCTTATTTTCAAATTCTCTACCCCGTTTATGAATTTGACCAACTAAAGTGGGAATGCTCGCTCTTAAATATATCAAAAGATCGGGTGGAGAAACCAAACGTTCCATCAACTCAAATAAAGATTCATAATTACCAAAATCTCTATTGGTCATTAAGCCCATCGCATGCAAGTTGGGTGCAAATATATTGGCATCTTCATAAATGGTTCTATCTTGAATAATATTTTTACCGCTTTCACGGATTTCTAATATTTGTCGGAAACGACTATTTAAAAAGAATATTTGGAGATTAAATGACCATCGTTCCATGGATCCATAAAAATCATCTAAGTAAGGATTTTCTGAAACTGATTCATAATGAGGCTCCCACTTATAATGTTTGGCCAATAATTTGGTTAATGTTGTTTTTCCAGCCCCGATATTTCCAGCAATAGCTACATGCATATTAATTATTTTAAAAGGTAATATTGATATTTTTTAGTTTGAATCAATGCTATGCGAATTTATAAAAAATTAAGCGCATTTCTAAATGAATTAGACATTTGCGTTACAAAAAATCGTATTGGTAAATAAATTGACCATCATAAGTATAAATAGAGGTTTTATTGATGTAAATTTCTTTTAAAGGATATTTAAGATCAATTTGTATTGGTATTTTTTGCTTATTGATTTTGTAAAATAAAGCCTTATTATTTTTATAAAGATAACCCTTTTCATAAGGCTGAACAAAATCTTGATAATGGATTGCCGTAAAAGAGAGAAAACTACCATATTCATTAAATTGAATAACACCATTAGCCGAAAAGACCCAAACATATTTATAGGTGCTTTTCATTATAGTTGTATTAAAGTCTTTTTGATAAAAACCTAGAGGTTGTGTCTCTAACTTTTGAAAATGATTTTGATAATCATATAAATGCATTTTATTGTCATCTGCTAATAACCACAAATCATTTTCAGAAGATAAACTTACAAATTGTACATTATTAAATAATGTTTCTTTGGTAAAATCTATCGGATCAGTTAATTCACTCAGTTTATTGTCTAAAATAATTACTGTATTAAACTCTTTGTAAAACAAAATAATTTTAAAGGGGTTTTGAATATTAACGGAAGTAATATCGCCTAAATTGAAATTGTTGTAACGCAATAATTCTTCTTGACTTTTTCTATAAAGTACATTGTTTTTAATATAAAAAATATTTTCTAAATCATCAACGCCAATAAGTTTATCAACAAGGAGCTCTGACTTTGAAATTAGTTTTGTTTCTATTTCCTGAGCAGAAGAAATACTAAAAATAGATAAAAAACAAAAGAGTAAATACTTTTTCATACAACACAAAAGTACGGATTTTTAGAAATAAAAAAGGTTTGGTAATTAAACCAAACCCGTATTAAACAAATAGTAGAGATTAATGCAAATTAAAAACCATTTTTATGGGATCTATATAATCTAATTTTTCCCAAGTAAACAATTCTACTTCCACAGTTTTATCTCCAGAATATGGCGACTTGAACTGCTTGGTAATAGTTCTTGGTGTTCTACCCATATGCCCATAAGCTGCAGTTTCGCTATAAATGGGGTTTCGTAATTTCAATCTTTTTTCAATTGCTGCTGGTCTCATATCAAATAAGTTTTCTATAATTTTTGAAATTTCACCATCTGTTTTATCCACTTTGGATGTGCCATAAGTTTCTACATTTATAGATGTAGGTTTTGCAACCCCAATAGCGTAAGATACTTGCACCAAAATTTCACTACAAACGCCAGCTGCAACCATGTTTTTTGCAATATGACGTGATGCATAAGCCGCAGATCGATCTACTTTACTCGGGTCCTTTCCGCTAAAAGCGCCACCACCATGTGCGCCTTTTCCACCATAAGTATCCACAATGATTTTTCTACCAGTTAAACCGGTATCTCCGTGTGGTCCGCCAATTACAAATTTACCGGTAGGGTTGATGTGATATTTAATTTTATCGTTAAACAATACCTGAATTTTTTCTGGTAATTGTTGTATAACTCTTGGTATTAAAAATTTAAGAATATCTTTTTTTATTTTTAAAAGCATTACATCGTCTTTATCAAACTCATCATGTTGCGTTGATAAAACAATGGTGTCAATTCTTTGTGGTACATTATCGTCTGAATATTCGATGGTTACCTGACTTTTAGCATCGGGGCGTAAATATGTAATGTCTTTGTTTTCTCTACGAAGGTCTGCCAGTTCACGTAAAATTCTATGACTAAGGTCTAAAGCCAAAGGCATATAGTTCTCGGTTTCATTAGTGGCATAACCAAACATCATTCCTTGATCTCCAGCGCCTTGATCTTCATTTTCACCCCTGTCAACCCCCTGATTTATATCTTGCGATTGCTCGTGAATTAATGATATTACTCCACAACTTTCACCTTCAAATTTATATGCGCCCTTGGTATAACCAATTTTATTAATGGTTTCTCGGGCAATCTTTGCGGCATCAATGTAAGTTTTGGTTTTAACTTCACCAGCTAAAACTACTTGACCTGTAGTTACTAAAGTTTCACATGCTACTTTTGAATTTGGATCAAAAGCTAAAAATGCATCTAACAAATTATCAGATATTTGATCAGCTATTTTATCTGGATGTCCTTCCGAAACAGATTCTGATGTAAATAAATATGACATAATAATTTTTATATTTTTTAGTTTATATAGAGAAGAACTATTAAAAAAGTTAGCTAAAAGAAGTAAATATTACTGTTTTAGCATTTTTTAATGAGGTTGCAATCAGCTCAAGCCCTTCCTCTAAGATTTTGAGACTGCAAATGTATGAAAATTAAAATAATTTATTAAAAATTTGTTTATTAAAAATTTGTGATTACATTTGTCGCATAATTATAGCAAAAAATGAATACTATTTATAACATAATGAGTGAAATGATGTGTAAAGCTTACGCAGAGGTTGTTCTTGTTTAAAATATTATAATATATATACAAAGGCCTCTGTTTTAACAGGGGCTTTTTTTATTCACTAATCTTAACTAATTAAATTATGAGTTCACAAAAATTTTCAACAAATGCATTACATGCAGGGCACGATGTAAAAGCTACAGCAGGAACAAGAGCTGTACCCATTTACCAAACAACTTCTTATGTTTTTGACAATACAGATCATGCGGCAAATTTATTTTCATTAACAGAACCTGGTTATATTTATACCCGATTAAATAATCCAACAAATGATATTTTAGAGCAAAGGTTGGCAACTTTAGAAGGAGGTGTTGGAGCTGCAGTATTCGCATCGGGAGCAGCGGCAATTTCAACAGCATTATTAACCCTGTTAAAATCTGGAGATCACATAGTTTCATCAAATTCCTTATATGGGGGAACATACAACTTATTAAACGTAACACTACCAAGAACAGGTATTACAACAACTTTTGTTGATCCTTCTGGTTCTCAAAATTTTAAAAATGCAATTAAAGAGAATACCAAAGCAATTTTTGTAGAGAGTTTAGGGAATCCAAAATTGGATGTTTTAGATTTAGAAGCAATTTCCGCTGTAGCGAAAGCAGCTAAAATTCCATTAATTGTAGATAATACCGTTGCAACGCCATATCTTTTAAATCCGATAAAATATGGGGCAAATATTGTTATTCATTCACTAACAAAATATATTGGTGGTCAAGGTAATTCATTAGGAGGTGTTGTAATTGATGCTGGAACTTTTGATTGGACAAATGGTAATTTTCCTGAATTTACAGAGCCTTCTGCAGGATATCATGGTTTAATTTATAGTGAAGTTTTAGGTGCAATAGCATATATTGCCAAAATTAGAATTGAAGGACTTCGTGATTATGGAGGAGCTTTAAGTCCGTTTAGTGCTTTTCAAATTATTCAAGGCTTAGAAACACTAGCTATTAGAATGGAAAAACATAGTAAAAATGCATTAGAAATTGCAGAATGGCTAGGTAATCAAGATCAGGTTGCATGGGTAAATTACCCTGGATTGAAAAGTAGCAAATATTATAATACTGCAAAAAAATATTTACCTAAAGGACAAAGTGGCGTTGTAACTTTTGGTGTTAAAGGAGGTTTTGATGGAGCAAAAAAAGTAGTAAATGGAGTTGAAATATTTTCGCTTTTAGCAAATATTGGTGATACCAAATCATTAATTATCCATCCAGCAAGTACTACGCATCAGCAATTGAATGAAGAACAACAAAAGGAAACAGGTGTAAGTCAAGATTTAATTCGATTATCTGTTGGAATAGAAGATGTAGAAGATTTAAAACAAGATTTAAAAAACGCATTAAAAGAAGTGTAAATTCAGATATAAAAATTGGCTATTAAGAATTTTATTTTAAACCCGAAGAACCTTTTACCTAATAAAAAAGGCACTAAATTCTACTCAAATGGGAAAGATAACTCACGATTGGATATTCTATATGCTACTTTTTAATAACAATGTATTTTGTTTAACCATTTTTATACTAAAAAATTGAAAAAAGATTTAAAATATATTTCTCTGCAAAATTTTACAACCGAAACGGGATATTTCTATCCTGAATTTGAGTTGTCTTATCAGTTATTTGGACAGAAATTAAATACTGCTCCAATCATTTTAGTTAATCATGCATTAACAGGAAACTCAAATGTAGCTGGAGAAGAAGGTTGGTGGAATTCATTAATTGGTTTGGGAAAATTAATCGACACCAATAATTTTACCATTGTTGCTTTTAATATTCCAGGAAATGGATATGATGAAAAGTTAGATAATTTTATTGAAAATTATGAAGATTTTACAGCAAGAGATATTGCTAAATTATTTGGTTTAGCACTTCAAAAAATAGGAATAAATAAATTATTTGTTGCTATTGGAGGTTCTCTCGGTGGAGGAATTGCTTGGGAAATGGCAGTACTTTTTCCTAATTTTATTGAACATTTAATTCCTGTAGCCTCTGATTGGAAAGCTTCTGATTGGATTTTGGCTCATAATAAAACCCAACTACAAATCCTATCAAATTCTAGTAAACCAGTTCATGATGCTCGTATGATGGCGATGCTATTTTATCGTACAGCCGACTCTTTTAAACAAAAATTTAATCGTACTAAAAATAAAGAACAAGGCAATTTTAATACTGAAAGTTGGCTATTGTATCACGGTAAAAAATTAGAAAATCGCTTCACTTTGCAAACTTACAAGATGATGAATCACTTGTTAAGTTCAGTTGATATTACCCGAAATAGAGGAACTTTTAATGAAGTTGCAAGTCAAATAAAAGCTAATATTGTTCAGGTAGGCGTTGATTCTGATTTCTTTTTTGTTCCTAAAGAAAATAAAGAAACTCAAAAACTATTGGATGAAGCTGGAGTTAAAAATAGCTATGAAGAAATTAAATCTATTCATGGTCATGATGCATTTTTAATTGAATATAATCAATTGTCCAATATATTACACCCTATTTTTCAACAGCCTAAAACAAAAAGTTTAAAAAGTAAAAAAATTAGAATACTAAAATTTGGTGGAAAATCATTGGCAAATGGAGAAGGTATAAATAAAGTTTTACAAATAATTTCTGATAAAAAAGCAAATGGTGAAAAAATTGCTATTGTTGTTTCTGCTAGAGGAAATTCTACCAATTTATTAGAACAAACTTTAGAAGATGCAAAAAACAATATTCCTTATAAGGATACTTTTCAAGAATTTAAAAAATATCAAACTGTACCTAATGAAAAAATAGATTTTACCGAAGAGTTTACGCTACTTAATAAAATTTTTGAAGGCGTTAGTTTATTAGGAGATTATAGCAAAAAAATTAAAGATCAAGTTTTAGCACAAGGAGAAATTTTATCAACTAAATTAGTTGTTAGCTTGCTGAATAGCAAAGGCATAAAATCAAATTTTGTTGATGCTAGAAATTTGATTAAAACCAATGATGATTTTGGTGAAGCTATTCCAATTCAAGATTTATCAAAAGAAAATGTAAAGAAATTCTTCAATAAAAATAATACCGATTTACAAGTTATAACAGGTTTTATTGCTTCAAATGCATACGGCGAAACAACAACTTTAGGTAGAAACGGAAGTAATTATACAGCTTCCTTGTTTGCCAATTATTTAGATGCTCAAGAATTAGAAAATTATACCCACGTAAACGGAATTTATACTGCAAACCCCGATTTGGTCTCTAATGCACAAAAAATTGAAGAACTCACATTTCAAGAAGCCAATGAATTGGCAAGTTTTGGAGCGAATATTTTACATGCAAAAACTATAATTCCTTTAGTAGAAAAAAATATTCCATTACGATTACTTAACACATTTGATGCAAAAAATAAAGGAACTTTAATCAAATCGCATACAACATCAAAAGGAATACGATCCGTTACAGTTCAAAATAATGTATCGCTTATCAATTTAGAAGGAAGAGGGTTATTAGGTACCGTTGGAATTGATGCGCGAATCTTTTCAGCATTAGGAAAAGAGAATATTAATGTAAGTATTATTTCTCAAGGATCATCAGAAAGAGGTATTGGTTTTATCGTTGATTCTGTAGATGCTAAAAGAGCAAAAGAAATACTAGATCAAGAATTTGAAATTGACTTAAAAACAAAAGATGTAACGAGAATTTATATTAAAAATAAACTCTCAATAGTTTCTATCATTGGTCAAAATTTGAGCAATTTTCATAATTCTTATAATGCAATTATTAAAAATAGAATCAAACCCATTTTAATCAATAATGCCATTACTGGCGATAATATTTGTTTGGTATTAGAAGATACGGATTTGAACAAGGCTGTGAATGTAATTCATGGACAAATATTTGGAGTTTCCACTAATATTAATATTGCTATTTTTGGTGTTGGATTGGTTGGAGGAACATTAACCGAACAGATTTTAAAAAGTAAAAAAGATATATTAAAACGTAAAAAAATCAATTTAAATATCTTTGCTATTGGTAATTCTAAAAGTATACTTTTAAGTAAAGAAGGAATTACTTCCTCTTGGAAAAACGATTTAAAAGAAGTGAAAAATGATGGATATAGCATCAATACTGTTATTGGATTTGCTAAAGAAAACCATTTAGAAAATTTAATTGCTATTGACAATACAGCCAATAATGATTTTATAAAAAATTATATTCCACTAATTGAAAATAGTTTTGATTTGGTTTCCTCTAATAAAATTGCAAATACAATTGATTTTAATTTTTATAAAAAATTAAGAAAAAAATTAAATGATAATGAAAAAAAATATTTATACGAAACCAATGTTGGCGCAGGGTTACCATTAATTGATACCATTAGATTATTACATCATTCGGGTGAAAATATCACAAAAATAAAAGGTGTTTTTTCGGGATCATTGAGTTATTTATTCAATAATTTTTCTATACAAAACATGTCTTTTAGTGAAATTTTACAAGAAGCTATTGATAAAGGTTTTACCGAACCAGATCCGAGAGAAGATTTGAGCGGAAATGATGTTGCCAGAAAATTATTGATTTTAGCAAGAGAATTAGATTTGGAAAATGAATTTGAGGATGTTAAAATTAAAAATCTAATACCAAAAAATTTAAGAGATGGGTCTGTATTAAATTTCTTATCAAAAATAAAAGATTTAGATGAAGAATATGCAAAAATAAAGTCTAATCAAAAAGAAGGTCATGTCTTGCGATATATTGGTGAATTATCTGGAGATTTAACCAAAACTAAAGGTGTATTAGAAGTAAAATTAGTTTCTGTTCCTACAGATAGTTCTTTAGGTCAAATCAAAGGATCTGATTCTATTTTTGAAATTTATACTGAATCCTACGGAGAACAACCTTTGGTAATTCAAGGAGCAGGAGCAGGAGCAAAAGTAACTGCAAGAGGTGTTTTTGGAGATATTTTAAGATTAACAGAAAAAGCAATTTAAATGAGTATGAAAAAACATTTTGAAACAGAAGCCATTAGAAAACAAACAGAACGATCACAATTTAATGAACATTCTACACCTTTATATTTAACTTCAAGTTTTATTTTTGATGATGCCGAAGACATGAGAACTTCCTTTGCAGAAGAAAAAGAGAAAAATTTATATAGCAGATTTTCCAACCCAAATACATCAGAATTTATTGATAAAATTGTTGCAATGGAAGGTGCCGAAAGTGGTTATGCTTTTGCCACAGGAATGGCAGCAATATTCTCAACTTTTGGAGCATTGTTAAATAGTGGAGATCATATTGTTTCTTGTCGATCTGTTTTTGGTTCAACGCATACTTTGTTTACCAAATACTTACCCAAATGGAATATTGAAACCAGTTATTTTAATGTAAATAACCCTGAAGCTTCGAAAGAAACAATTGAAACATTAATTCAACCCAACACCAAAATATTATATGCAGAAACTCCAACAAACCCCGCTGTAGATGTTTTAGACTTAGAGCTTTTAGGGGAAATTGCAAAAAAACATAATATTTTACTTGTTGTGGATAACTGTTTTGCAACTCCGTACCTTCTCAATCCAATAAAATATGGAGCAGATATTGTGGTTCATTCTGCAACAAAATTAATTGATGGTCAAGGAAGAGTTTTAGGAGGAGTAGCCGTTGGAAAGAAACATTTGATTCGTGAAATTTATTTATTTTCACGTAATACAGGTCCTGCAATGTCACCATTTAATGCATGGGTTTTGTCTAAAAGTCTAGAGACATTAGCTGTAAGAGTTGAAAAACATTGTGAAAATGCATTAAAAGTTGCAGAGTTTTTAGAAAGTCAACAAAAAGTGAATCATGTTAAATATCCTTTTTTAAAATCACATCCACAGTATAAAATTGCTAAAAAACAAATGAAATTAGGTGGAAATATTGTAGCTTTTGAAATAGCAGGAGGAATTGATGCTGGAAGAAATTTTTTAAACAATTTAAAAATGTGTTCCCTTTCGGCTAATTTAGGAGATACACGAACTATTGTTACGCATCCAGCTTTTACAACACATAGTAAATTAAGTGAAAGCGACAGATTAGAAGTAGGTATTACAGATGGTTTGGTTCGAATATCAGTTGGTTTAGAGCATATTGATGACATTATTAATGATTTGAAAAATGCATTAAATAGTTAATATATTTTGAGCAAAAACGAATTATATCCCATTTTTTTAAAACTATCAACACTTGAAGTTTTGATAGTTGGAGGAGGGAATGTTGCCTTAGAAAAACTAACCTTTTTATTAAAGTCGAGTCCCAATGCAAAAGTAACTGTTGTTGCTAAAAATTTTATTCCAGAAATTGTTGTTTTGGCAAAAAAACATACTGTTAAAACTATAGCAAAACCTTATGAAAATTCCTTTTTAAAAGACAAGCATATTGTTATAGTAGCAACCGATGATTTAGAAGTAAATTTACAAGTTTATACCGATTGTAAATCACAAAATATTTTAGTAAATGTGGCTGATAATCCGCCTTATTGCGATTTTTATATGGGAAGTATTGTTACCAAAGGCAATGTGAAATTAGCAATTTCAACCAATGGAAAATCTCCAACACTAGCAAAAAGATTACGTCAATTTTTTGAAGAAGTAATCCCTGATGATATTGATGAATTGACTGAAAATTTAAATAATTTTAGGCAAACTATTAAAGGTGATTTTAAAGATAAGGTCAAAAAATTAAATGAATTGACTAAAAATATGATTGACGGAAAGGACTAATACCAGTTTAACACCAAAACACCCGATATAAATCATTTACTCATTTCTTTTTTATTATTTTTTAAAGGAATTCGTGATGTGCTACGCAGTTCTATTTCCATTTTTTGTCGTTAAAAATTCTTTC
>JAKITQ010000031.1 GCA_021647985.1 Flavobacteriaceae bacterium
TTAGTAAGTCGCCTAATAATTCGTTTTGAACTCCTAAAGGAAGTTCATTAAATAAGGCTTTTATTTCTTGACTTGTTTTCATAAAACAAATATATTAATAATTGCTGATATATTTAGAACTTAGCCAAAACAAGTAATAACTAATTAATTTTTCACTAAGGTGCTTCTATAATTTTCATCATAAATTAATCTATATTTTGCGATAGTAAAAGCTTGTTTTAGTAGTTTTTTACAAACCGCAATTAATGCAAATTTTTTGCTCTTACATTTGGCTACTATTATATCATTTGATTGTCTATATGCTTTATTGTACTTACAGGCATTAAAACTGCATATAGAAAATAAATTTAGAAATTTTTTATTTCTATTTTAAACAATTTGTGTAATTCTAAACAAACAATAAAAACTTAGAAGAAAATTGTATTGAATTATTTACTTTTGCTGCTTTAAAATCTATAAAAATGGACAATAAATTGCTAATCTCTTTGACTGAGAAATACAAAGCACCTTTGTATGTTTATGATGCAGAAAAGATAGTTTCACAATACAAAAGATTTGAAAATGCTTTTAACCAAGTTAAAAGCTTAAAAATAAACTATGCAACAAAAGCACTTTCAAATATTAGTATCTTAAAATTATTAAAATCTTTAGGTTCTAATATTGATTGTGTTTCTATTCAAGAAATACATCTAGGTTTAAAAGCAGGATTTAACCCAAAACAAATTTCATTTACTCCAAGTGGCGTATCCCTCGAAGAAATTGAGAGCGCTGTTGCTTTGGGCGTTAAAATTAACATCGATAATTTAGAAATATTAAAACAATTTGGCACCAAACACCCCAAAGTACCTGTATGTATTCGTATCAATCCGCATATCATGGCTGGTGGTAATAAAAAAATATCTGTTGGTCATACCAAATCCAAATTTGGAATTTCTAAATATTTTATAGCACAAGTAAAAGAAATTGAAAAAGAAACCGGCATGTTGATCAATGGCGTTCACATGCATACAGGTTCAGGTATTTTAGATGTAAATGTATTTTTACAAGGTGCTGAAATACTTTTTAAAATAGCCAAGGAATTTGAAAACCTTGACTTTATTGATTTTGGCGGAGGGTTTAAAGTTGCCTATAAAGAAAATGATCCCGCAACAAATATTGAAGAATTTGGTAAGATCATGTCGAAACGATTTAATGAATTTAGTAAAGATTATGGTAAAGAATTGAGTATTGTTTTTGAGCCTGGTAAATTTCTAGTTAGTGAATCGGGTAATTTTTTGGCTAAGGTCAATGTTGTAAAAAAGTCTAATGAAACTGTTTTTGCCGGAATTGATTCAGGCTTTAACCATTTAATCCGACCTATGTATTATGGATCCTACCACCATATTGTCAATATTAGCAATGCATTAGCAAAGGAAAACAAATATACCGTAGTGGGTTATATTTGTGAAAACGATACATTTGCTGAAGACAGAATGATAAGTACAATAAGACAAGGAGATATTTTATGCTTTAAAAATGCCGGAGCTTATGCTTTTACCATGGCGTCCAATTACAATTCTCGCTTCCGACCTGCAGAAGTAATGTTATATCAAGGCAAAGATTATTTAATTAGAGAAAGAGAAACTATGGAAGATATTTTAAATAAACAAATAGAGGTAAATATTGATCTGTAAAAAAGGGTTTCTATAATTCGGCAACATCAAAATTATTTTCAACAATTTTTTTAACCTTTTTATTTAAAATGTTCATCCACTTATAATTAGAGTGTTCTAATGTGATAATTACAAGATCAGAGTCCGTGTATTGTTTTATAGAAGTACTAAATCCATTCCATTTTCCGTTGTGATAAATTACTTTTTCTGAGTTTTCATTTACAATTCTAAATCCAAAACCATATGGAATTTTTCTTCCATATTTTGTTTGTCCTTGGGTATACATTTTTTCTAAAGAACTTTTTGATATGATCTTGCCCGAATTTAAACCCATAATCCATTTAAAAAGATCTTCGGTGGTAGAATAAACATTTTTATCGCCTGTTATGGCGTCATTAACTGTTCCTGTGATCTTTCCATGCCTCCAGCCTCTATAAACCCTATATCCGTCAAGTTGTTCATCATTAATTGAGTCTTTTTCATATCTGTAAACAAAAGAATTATTCATTTCCAAAGGTTTGAATATTTTAGTTTCTATAAAATTTCCAAACTCTTTTCCTGAAATTCTTTCAACAAGTGATGCCAAAACAAAATAGCCAGTATTTGAATAATCAAAATTTCTACCGGGTTTAAAGAACAAAGGGAGTTTATATTCAGCAATCAAATCCATCATCTCTAAATTATCTGGCGGTGATTCTTTATTCCATTTATGCTCCGCTAACCAAAAATATTTTGGCAATCCAGAAGTGTGATTTAAAAGTTGTTTTATTGTAATTTCCTCATATGGGAATTCAGGAAAGTATTGAATTACCTTATCATTTAGTGTTAATAAGCCATCTTCATTAAGCATTAAAATAGCTGCTGCAGTAAACTGCTTACTTACTGATGCCAATTGAAAAGTTGAATATTTATCTATCTTTTTTTTATCCCTAAAATTGGCATAACCATATTCATTTGCAAAAACAATTTTTCCATTTTTCGCAACCAATACGCTGCCGTGAAAATCTTGTCTTTTATTCAAACGTTTAAAAACAGAATCTAATTTTTTGGTGACATTAGCAGTAGCATCAGTAGAATATTTTACTACCTGCTGTTTTTTCTTCTTTTCAACGGTATACTTTTTTTCATTTAAATTTATTTCAGTATTCGTCGAATTTGAAACGCCATAAATATTAAAAAATAATAAAATATATAAAATTGAATATTTTATTACTTTACTATTTCTAAAAATCATAATTCCTTATTATTTAATCATAGCAAGTAAATTAACCCAAATAAATCATTACTGCTTATTGAGTCATTTTCTTTTTTAATCTCTTACCCAATATAGTCTAAATTTAACCAAGGTGCAAACCTATATAATATAAAGATAACTTCGGTGAAGTTTTAAAAGTTTATATTATAATTAACGTAAATATATTCATTTTATTTAGATATGCGTTCTATCTACAACAAAAAACGCTAGTATATATACTAGTGTTTTTTAATAAATAATATAAAGATGGATAATTAAAACTACACATCAATAACACACTAAATATTAATACTTTGCTGATTTTCCTTTTGGTATACTCTTCAGAATAAATTGTCTAAGATCGTCATTAGCAGATTTTAGATCTTCCTTTCTAAGATACATCATATGCCCACTTCTATATCCTTTAAAACTCAATCTACTTTTCATTTTACCACTTGGATCAATTTGCCACATGGTATATTTCGAAGTAAAATATGTTGTAGCACCGTCATAATACCCCGCTTGAAACATTACATTCAAATAAGGGTTTTCTGCCATAGCTTTGCGAAGACCATCTCTGGTATTGTTATTTTTATCATCCCAGGGATGAACATTACCAAACATATTGTATTTAACATCGGTTTTAAAATTAAGATGCTCGCGAATATAATAATTAATTGCTGGAGTAAAGGAATGTAACCAAGAGGTTAGTTCTGGGCTATAATCAGGTCTCGACCCTGCCTCTATTTTGTCCAAACCAAGATAACGCGAATCTAATCTACCAATAGTATTTCCGGTTTTATCTCTTAATAATTCTTTCCAAAAAAATGAAGTTGGCACATCTAAATTATACTGTAAAATCGATTTTTTTGAAATTCCAGAATAAAAGGCCATTTTTTCCGCAACTTTATCCTTCTCATCTAAACTCAATGATCCTCCTCTTGCTATTGCTGGCATTAGTGTATTTAAGGTGAAATTTTCTGATTCAGGTAATATTTCTAACAAATCTCTTTGTTGTAAACTGGTTGGCAACATCTTATGATACCATGCTGCCGCAGTAAAATATGGTAAATTAAGTGCTGAAGATATTGGTTTATCCGATTTAAAAACATTATAATCGGCAGGCGAAACTAGTATAACACCATTCAAATACATCCATTGTTTTTCCTGTAATTCTAAGGCCAAACCAGATACTCTTGTACCTCCATAACTTTCTCCTATAAGATATTTAGGTGACAACCACCTCTCGTTACGTGTTATAAACGTATTCAACCATTCGGCCAAATACTTTATATCGGCATTAATACCAAAAAACAAATCTCGCTTTATTTCCTCACCACTAGCGGGAATAGTTCTGGAGTAACCAGTATTTACCGGGTTTACATAAACAATATCTGCTATATCTAGAACGGAATTTGGATTATCATGTACACCATAAGGTTGTACCGGATATCCTTCATCATCAATATTCAATACTTTCGGGCCGGTATAGGCAACATGCATCCATACAGATGCAGAACCTGGACCTCCATTAAAAGAAATTAATAATGGTCGTTTGGAAGTAACGCCAGCATTGTTTCTTTTGTAGTAGGTGTAATAAAGAGCTGCTATTGGCTCACCACTTTCATCCCAAACCGGTTGTGTACCTGTAGTTGCCGTATAACTTATTTTTACACCTTTAATGGTAGCTGTATGATTCGTTACTACAGTAGTATCAACGGCTATATTCCTATTTTGCGATTGCATAATATTTAGATAGCCAATGCATAATAAAACAGTTATAATAATTTTCTTCATTTTTTTAGTATATAATTAATTTGTTCTTGTCTTGCTTATTGCTTGATTGCAATGTTTTCAAATCTATTTAATTAACGCTAATTATTCAAGGCCTTATTTTCTTCTTTGGTGAGTAATCTAGAACGGATAATAAAACGTATACCCAGCGGTATTTCAAGCGAAAAACTCGAACCTCTCCCTTCTGTAATATCTACAGTTAAATGGGTGTGTTTCCAATATTCAAATTGGTCTTGGTTCATATAATAGTTTACGCCATCTAATTGGCCAAGTAAAATATCACTATCATCCAAATACATATCACCTTCTTCCAAAACCATAGGAGCAGAACCATCACAACAACCACCACTTTGATGAAATATCAACGCACCGTGTTTGGCTTTTAACTGTTTTACAATTTCTTTGGCTTTGTCTGTTATATCTACTCTTTCAAACATCGTAATAAATTTATAAAAACTAAAAGGCTAAGCAATTGAATTGTTAGCCTTTTAATCTGATTAACAAGTGTTTCCTAAAAGAAACCTAATTTGTTTTTATCATAAGAGATCAACATATTTTTGGTTTGACGGTAATGATTCATCATCATCAAATGATTTTCTCTACCAAAACCAGATTTTTTATATCCACCAAATGGTGCATGAGCGGGATATGCATGATAACAATTTACCCATACTCTACCGGCCTTAATCGCTCTTGGTATTTGATATAATTGATGTGCATCTCTAGTCCACACACCGGCTCCCAAACCATAAAGTGTATCGTTGGCAATTCCTAATGCTTCTGCTTCATCTTTAAATTTAGTTACTGCTACAACGGGACCAAAAATTTCTTCCTGAAAAACTCGCATTTTATTATGTCCTTCAAAAATAGTTGGCTGGATATAAAATCCGTTAGCAAGTTCACCTTCTAATTTACATGCTTCACCTCCTGTTAAAACTTTAGCACCTTCCTCTATACCAATACTTATATAAGAAAGAATTTTTTCGAATTGATCATTGGACGCCTGTGCACCAACCATGGTGTTTACATCATACGGATTGTCTTGCACAATAGCTTTTGTTCTTGCAACTACTCTTTCCATAAATGCATCATAAATATCTTCTTGCACTAATATTCTAGACGGGCAAGTACATACTTCTCCTTGATTGAAAGCAAATAATACTGCTCCTTCGACAGCTTTATCTAAAAATGCATCATCTTTATCCATAACAGAGTTAAAGAAAATATTTGGTGATTTTCCACCTAATTCCATTGTTACCGGATTCAAATTCTTCGATGCGTATTGCATAATTAACTGACCTGTAGTTGTTTCACCTGTAAAGGCAACCTTATCAATTTTGGGGTGAGAGGCCAATGGTTTACCCGCTTCTGGTCCGAATCCATGAATAATATTAATAACTCCAGGAGGAAAAACATCCGCTATTTTTTCCATTAAAAGCGTTGCAGAAGATGGTGTTTGCTCTGCAGGCTTTAAAATCACACAATTACCTGCAGCTAAAGCTGGAGGCATTTTCCATGAAAGCATCAATAAAGGAAAGTTCCAAGGAATTATTTGTGCAACAACTCCAAGAGGTTCTCTAATAATAATAGAAAGGGTATTGGCATCTAATTCGGTAGCAGATCCTTCTTCAGCTCTAATTACTGCCGCAAAATATCGCCAATGATCAACCGATAAAGGAATATCGGCATTTAAGGTCTCTCTAATTGGTTTACCATTATCACAAGTTTCAACCAATGAAAATTCTTCTAAATTTTCTTCAATAATATCTGCTACTTTATTGAGTAAGGCAGATCTTTCTGCTGCTGAAGTATTTCCCCAAGATTCTTTGGCTGCATTGGCAGCAGCAACTGCATTATCTACATCTTCTTTTTGAGAACGAGGATATTTTGCAATTAGCGAATTGTCTATAGGTGAAGTATTCTCAAAATATTCTCCTCCTATTGGATCAACAAATTTACCATTGATAAAATTTCCATATTTTTCTTTAAATGTTGGTTTTGAATAACTCATTATAAATCGTTATTAAATAAATGACACCTACTCTTGTATAGATTTTCGGTTTTCTCTAATATGTACTAAGTTCCGTAAGAATCTTTAATTAAATTAATATATTGGTTTGAAATATAAAATATATATTTCTACTCAGGGTATTCAATTCGCAAATGATATATATTGTTCAATTTCTTTTTAATCACTTTTTTAATGGTTTGAATTTCTTTAAAAGTGATATCAGCATTCATAAATTGTCCATTACTCATTTGACCACTAATTATTTTTTCTACCAAATCATCTATTAAAAGTGCCGTTGGATCTTTTATACTCTTCGATGCAGCCTCACAAGCATCACACATCATTAAAATTGCTGTTTCCTTTGAAAAGGGAATTGGTCCCGGATAGGAAAAATTCTTAATATCGGTATATCCTGGTGTTAATTCTTCTTGCTTTTTATAAAAATAATATACTGTACTTGTACCGTGATGTGTTCTAATAAAATCAATTATTCTATCTGGTAAACCATTTTTTTTCGCTATTTCAATTCCTTTTAAAACGTGATTTATAATAATACTTGCCGAATCATTAGGTGGTAATTCATTATGTGGATTGACACTAGTTGTTTGATTTTCAGTAAAATACATTGGATTGCTCATTTTGCCAATATCGTGGTAAAGAGCTCCTGTTCTAACCAACATAGCATTTGCTCCAATCTCATTTGCTGATGCTTCTGCCAAATTAGCTACTTGCATAGCGTGTTGAAAGGTACCTGGTGCCTGTTCATTGAGTTCACGTAATAATTTAGTATTGGTATTGGATAATTCTAATAAGGAAACATCGGATACCAAATTAAAAGTCTTTTCATAAATCAATATCAAGAAAAGAGACAAAAACGATAATACACCATTAAGAGAAAACAATACAAAATAAGACCATTTTATATGTTGGGCATTTCCTTCCTGAATGATAGAAAATGCAAAGTAGGCTAATATATAAACCAGGGTTATCTTAATAATAGAAAAAAACAGATTCGCCCTTCTATGTAATTCCGACACGGTTAAAATAGTAACTATTCCGGCTATCATTTGTAAAAATATAAACTCAAAGCTATTTGGCACAATAAAACCAAGAATCAAAACGGTTACTGTATGGGTAAATAAACCCAAACGCGCATCAAAAAACGCCTTTATAACAATGGGTAAAATAATTATTGGAACCACATAAATATAGGTGAGCCAATATTTTTGAACCACAGTAACCAATAATATAATTAATAGTATATTAAAAAATATAAAGGTGAGTTTGGTATTATTCTCAAAAATAGATATTCTATATCTATGTAAAAAAAGCATGAGCATTAACAATACCAATGCCACTAAAATTGAATAACCAAAAACGATCCAATTGTAGTTTGATTTACTCCACAATTGAGAGTCATATTCACTTTTAAGTGAAACTAAAATTTCATATTTCTTACCTTCAACCATATCTCCTTTTGATATGATTCGTTCATTTTCAGATACCAGCCCTTTCGTGACTGTTATATTCTTTATTTCTTCATCAATGACTTTTTGTGTAAGCTCTTCGTCATAAAAAATATTTGGTTCTAGAATCTCAAAAAATAAGGTTACAAAATTATTTTCTAATTTTTTGTATCTACTATTTTTAAAATATTGTTGTAAGGAAGGAACCAGAATCTCTGTTGTAAATAAATTATCTGATAATATATCCTTTGCTTCATTACCAATTCTTAAAGTTATTAATGTGTTCTTCTTTATTTTACTGTTATCTGATTTGTTTAAAAAACCAGTTTTATATACTTTATCAATAAATTTCAAACCAAAAGATTGCAATCTTTTTTTGTTCAAGCCAATTGCTACAGAGTCTCCTAAAATAATAGGAATTTGATTGTTATACTCCTCTTTAATTTTAATTATAACACTTTCATCTTCAATAAAAAATAATCGTTTATTGTTTTCAATTTCTTGAATTTCTTTTTTGAGATCAGTTTCTGCTTTTAATATTGCAAAATCGAATGGCGCATATAAGTTTTCATATTGCCAAGGTTTTCCTTTTTGAATATTATACTTGAATTGACCACCTTTTGGGAACATGTAAACGATCAATGTAGTTGTAAGAACAAATAGAACAACTTTATAAATTAAAGCGTGATTTTGATAAATTTTATTAATAAAATCTTTCATAGAGTACAATTGATTTCCAAATGTAAAAATTTAAAAACTAAATCTGCATTAATTTTTCGACATATCTTCAAGGCGTATCGGAGTTTTTAATTTTATCCAGCTCTCATAGGATTTATAGCCAGCTTTTTCTTGTAATGTTTTGGTCTTATTCAAAATCATATCAATCACTTTATTAGGCATAATTTTTTTGGATTGAATTTCTATTTCAATATCATCTATTTGCACCTGTACTTCCGATTTGATACGATTGTTATAATTAATCAGCCAATTTTCAAAAAATTTATCTTGGGTTAAATGATTGTCAATAATTTTATTGGTCATTTGAGTGCCGTGTTTTTTTGATTCTCTAATATTACCTCTTCCGGTTACAGCATTACCAATAGCAAAAACATTGGAAAATCCATCTACCCTATACCCATTATCATTTTTCATTTTTAAAATAGAGTAATCATAAGGTAATCCAATAATTTTTTCGGGCAAACTGCCTATTGAAGAAATTAACATTGGTGTTTTTAATTTAAATGTTTCTTCTTTTAACGCGACTAGTTTTTTATTGACAATTTTATTTTTGTGAAAAACTACAGCTTCCAGTTTACCATTGCTTTCAATTTTATCTATTGGAGAACTCATTGGAATAAATTGAAACATGAAATTATTAGCGTATTTATATAATAATTTCTCTGAAACAACTCCGGCTTTTATAACACTATCTTCGGTAGTATCTTTAGGTGTTTTTAATGGCATATCCATAGCATTCCTTCTATAAACTAAGGTCATTCCTTTTAAATTTAATTCCTCTAGAGACGTATGATATTCATTTAACACAGCTAATATTCCTTTTTTCTCTAAAGTAAACAAATCTATTTCCAATCCTTTAATCTTGAACAATGCATTTTGAACCAATTCTATCATGCCCAACTTCATTACATCCAATGATGACAATCCGCCTCCAATAACCACAGTGCCATCTTGAATTATATAATTTGACCCCTTATAATTTAGTTCATGTTTGTGGTTGTACCAATACAATAACGCATTTTGATAAACCAATCCCTTATCTACAAATTTATTAATATCTGCAACTGGTAAATCTCTGTCTTTCCAAGCTCCATTTGCTAATATCACAACGGTAAACCCCCAATTGCTCACCAAATCATCAAAAGAAATATCTCTTCCTATTTTAACATTTGGCACAAATCTAATATTTGGATGATTGAGTTTTTCATCTATATTTTGTTCTTGTTTATTTCTTAAGTTAATATGCCATTTTGGCAATCCATCTTCAATTTTCCCATAAGGCAAATCATTCATTTCAAACACAACAACACGATATTCTTTTTCAGCTAAAATAAATGCAGCTTCTGAGCCTGAAATAGACCCTCCAATAATCGCTATATAATGTTTTTTACTATTGTCATCAATCATAAATAAAATTTTTGAAATGTACAATATAATCAACTTATTCTAAACAACTGATAATTTAAATTACATAACGTTTTTCTTTTGGCCTGAAACCAATAAATTCATCAAAATTAATTACTTTCGCATACGATTAGATTTTAATATTAATTTTGTATTTAATTCAATTAATATGGGCAAAGAAGTTGTTATTGTATCAGCTGTTAGAACACCAATTGGAAGCTTTTTAGGGAGTTTATCTAATATTTCTGCACCAAAATTAGGAGCCATTGCTATAAAAGGTGCCCTAGACAAAATTAACTTAGATGGCAATTTGGTTGATGAAGTTTTTATGGGTCATGTTGTACAAGCTGGCAGCGGACAAGCACCCGCCAAACAAGCTGCAATATTTGCTGGTTTACCAAATACTATTCCATGTACAACCGTAAATAAGGTTTGTGCATCTGGAATGAAATCTATTGTTTTTGCTGCTCAGGCAATTCAATGTGGAGATGCCGATATTGTTGTTGCAGGTGGTATGGAAAACATGAGTATGATACCCCATTATATGCAAGCAAGAAAAGGTCAAAAATTTGGTGATATTAAAATTGAGGATGGCTTATTAAAAGATGGTTTGGTAAATGTATATGATGGTAAGCACATGGGTACTTGTGGTGATGCTTGTGCTGAAACATACGGTTTTAGTAGAGAAGATCAAGATAATTTTGCGATAACATCGTATAAAAGATCAGAAAAGGCATGGAAAGAGGGCAAGTTTAAAGATGAAATTGTACCTGTTGAAATTCCTCAAAGAAAAGGCGATCCAATTATTTTTTTAGAAGATGAAGAGTACAAAAATGTAAAAATAGAGAAAATTCCAAATTTACGTCCGGCCTTTAGTAAAGATGGAACAGTTACGGCTGCTAATGCATCTACTTTAAATGATGGTGCCGCTGCATTGGTTATTATGAGTAAAGAAAAAGCTTTAGCGTTAAATTTAAAACCTTTGGCAATTATTAGTGGTTATGCAGATGCCTCACAAGAACCTGAGTGGTTTACTATAGCTCCAGCTAAAGCTTTACCAAAAGCCTTGTCTAAAGCAAATATAAAAGCTAAAGATGTTGATTATTACGAATTGAACGAAGCTTTCTCTATAGTTGGACTAGCAAATATGAAATTATTGAATCTAAATATAGAGAATGTTAATGTAAATGGAGGAGCTGTTTCTTTAGGGCATCCTTTAGGATGTTCTGGTGCTAGAATAATTGTGACTTTAATACATGTGTTAAAACAAAACAATGCGAAAATAGGTGCTGCAGGAATTTGTAATGGTGGTGGTGGTGCAAGTGCAATGGTTATTGAAAATATAAAATAGCTGCATAGCATTGGTATAAATAATTTTTAATAAGGCGCTATAAAACTTTTACTTAATTTATAATATGAGTTTCGGAATTTGTAATTTAAACAGTGTAGCGATTCGCAAAGAACCAAATAGTAAAAGTGAAATGGTATCAGAACTATTATTTGGTGAGACTTTTCACATCATAGATTATGAAAATAAGTGGTTCAAAATAGTATTGGATTATGATTTATATGAAGGTTGGGTTTTAAAAAATCAAATTATTGAGATAAATGAAAATATCTATCAAGAAATTATAAACAATAACGACCACATCTCAAATGAACTAGTAACTTTTATTACTGACAAGAGCAACAGATTACAAACCATCACTTTAGGGGCAACATTGCCTTTTTTTAAAAACAACCAATTTAAAATTTTAGAATCAAATTACGATTTTGATGGTAAAACAAAATCTAAAGAACTTTCAAAAAATGATATTGTAAATACTTCTCATATTTACCTCAATACACCCTTTTTATGGGGTGGTAAAACACCTTTCGGAATAGATTGTTCTGGTTTTACACAAATGGTGTATAAGATTAATGGACGTGCATTGTTTCGAGATGCACACCAACAAGCAAGTCAAGGTGAGGTTTTGAGTTTTATAGAAGAAAGTGAGCCTGGAGATTTGGCTTTTTTTGATAATGAAGATGGCGAAATAGTTCATGTAGGTATCATTTTAGCCGATAACTACATCATCCATTGTGATGGAAAAATTAGGATAGATCGACTTGATCAAAGTGGTATTTATAATGTTGATACCAAACGCCATACACATCAGTTAAGAGTAATGAAACAGGTTTTTTGACAATAATCGTCTATATTTTTTAAACTTGATATTCATTATCTAAAAAATAATGATTGATCTAAAACAAAAAAAAGGTTGTCAAAACCGACAACCTTTTAATAATATTAAAAATATGAATTATTTTAAAGAATCATATTTTTTCTTCATCTCTGCAAATTTATCTTCCATCTCGGCATTTTCATACAAACTCATTAAAGTTCTAACTGTATCAATATCATCTGGGTTTAATTCATAAGCTGTTTCATATACCGGAATAACCTCTTTATATAAAGTAACTTGTCTAGCTTTTATGGCATCATATTTATCAAAGTTGCTTAAATTTTGATTCATTTCTTCAACCAAATCCTGATCCTTTACCAACATAGCAGAACCTAAATTTATATAGGCATCTATATAATCGGGTTTCAATTCAATTGCTTTGTTATAGTATTCTTTTGCTTTTTCTAAATCACCTTGTTCACCACTAATTACACCCACGTTAAAATAAAGAGTAGCATTCTCTGGATCTAATTTGATAGCTTCGTTCATCAGGCTAGCAAACTCGTCCTTATTACCTAATTTAATCTGCAAATTGGCTTCTGTTAGTATTAAGTTTACATCATCTGGCGCTACATCACGTGCGCTTTTTACAGCAGCAATAGCTTTTTCATTATCCCCTTTTTCTATATAAACAAAAGCAATATTTTTAATTATAGAAGGTTGTTTGGATTCGGTAGTTGTAACTTTTGGATCTTCATATTGTTTTGATTTTATCATCAAATCCAATTGTATTTTAGAACCTAAGTTTTCTCTTTCTCCCGTTTCAACATTTTTTGCAGTGTATTCTGTTAAAATGCCTGTATAACCTATATCTCTTAATTCTTTAAAATAAATCAAAGCCATATCGTAATCTTTTGCCAAATATGCAGAATTTGCAGCATACTCTAAAAAAGCCGTGTCATTTTTACTCAAATTGTACACCTGATACAGTTCAGATTTAGCTGCATCGTAATTTTTATCTTGATAAGACTTGATCCCTTTTGCCGATAAATCAGCAATCATGGTATTTAAAGAAGGTTCTGCTAAATTTGTATACTTTTTTGAACCCATTTTTTCTTCTAATGCAAATAAGGCGTTAAAGGCTTCTGATGCCGTATTATAATTATCAGAAGTCGGTTCAGTTTTAGACAAACCAGCATAAGTTTCACCTTTTAAAAAGTAAAATTTTGCTTTCAGTTTATCATCTGCATTTTCAATTAATCCTTCTGCTTGAGAAATTGATGATTTAGCAGACGTATAATTCAATTTTTTAACTGCTTTATCAGCGACTTTTAATTCATTTTTTTGTGCGAATGTTGTTAAACTTATAAAAAAAGCTAGCAACAATAAGGTTGTTTTTTTCATTTTTTAAATTCTTATATATTAACGTTTAATGTAAAAAAGTTGTACAAAATTAATCATTTTGTACATTATTTTCATCATTTTCCTCATTTTTTGTTTCTCCGTCTTCTAAATCGTTAAGTTCTTCAGTCTCATCCTCTTCATGCATCACTTTAGCAACAGCAGCAATAGAATCATTGTCTTTGATATTGATGAGTTTAACACCTTGTGTTGCTCTACCCATGACACGTAAATCAGCAACTGCCATTCTAATGGTAATACCTGATTTATTGATAATCATTAAATCATCATTATCGGTTACATTCTTAATGGCTACTAAGCCGCCTGTTTTATCAGTAATGTTTATCGTTTTCACTCCTTTACCTCCTCTGTTGGTAATTCGATAAGCATCTAAACTTGAACGTTTTCCGTAACCTTTTTCCGAAACTACTAAAATATCACTTTCCTTATCAGATATACATACCATTCCTATAACTTCATCCTTATCACCTTTTAATCTAATCCCTCTAACACCAGAAGCATTTCTACCCATTGGTCTGGTTTTACTCTCTTCAAATCGAATTGATTTACCCGATTTAGCAGCAATCATTATTTGACTTTCACCATTGGTTAATTTTGCTTCTAAAAGTTCATCACCTTCTTTAATAGTAATCGCATTGATTCCATTTGTTCTTGGTCGTGAATATTGTTCTAATGATGTTTTTTTAGTTTGTCCTAATTTGGTAACCATTACTACATAGTTACTGTTTACATATTCTTCGTTTTTCAAATCTTGGGTTACCAAAAATGCTTTTACTTTATCATCATTTTCAATATTAATCAAATTTTGAATTGCCCTACCTTTAGAGGTTTTACTCCCTTCCGGAATTTCGTAAACACGCATCCAAAACACTTTTCCTTTTTGTGTAAAGAATAACATATATTGGTGGTTGGTACCTACAAATAAATGTTCTAAGAAGTCTTCATTTCTTGTGGCAACTCCTTTTTGCCCTCTACCTCCTCTATTTTGTGTTTTATATTCTGATAAATCTGTACGTTTTATATATCCAGCATGTGAAATGGTAACCACCACTTTAGAATCAGGAATCATATCTTCAATATTCAATTCACCTCCGGAGTACTCTATTACAGATCTTCTTTCATCACCATATTTATCTTTAATCTGAACCAATTCACCCTTAATAATATCCATTCTTCTAGATTCACTAGCAAGAATATCTTTTAAGTCTTCAATCAGTTTCATGATCTCCTCAAACTCGGCTCTTAATTTATCTTGCTCTAATCCAGTTAACTGACGCAAACGCATTTCAACAATTGCTTTTGCTTGAATTTCAGATAATTCAAAACGTTCGATCAATTTGTTTTTCGCTTCATCGGCATTATTTGAAGCACGTATCAATTTAATTACTTCATCAATATTATCACTGGCAATAATTAAACCTTCTAAAATATGTGCACGAGCCTCTGCTTTATTTAGTTCAAATTTTGTACGACGTACTACAACTTCATGTCGATGAGCTACAAAATGCACTATCAAATCCTTTAAGTTCAACATTTCAGGTTTGCCGTTAACCAAAGCAATATTGTTAACACTAAATGATGTTTGTAAGGAAGTGTATTTGTATAATTTATTTAAAACTATATTTGGTATGGCATCGCGTTTTAACACATAAACGATTCTTCTACCTTTTCTACTGGTCTCATCTCTAATAGTAGAGATACCATCTATTTTTTTGTCGTTTATTAAATCAACCGTTTTCTTTAGTAAATCAGCACCATTTACTTGGTAAGGTAATTCCGTAACAATAATACATTCTCTACCCGCAACTTCTTCAAAATTAGCCTTAGCACGCATTACAATTCTACCTCTACCGGTTAAAAAGGCATTTCTAACACCTTCATAACCAAAAATAGTTCCTCCGGTTGGAAAATCAGGAGCTTTAATGTGTTGCATTAACTCCTCTATTTCAATTTCATTATTTTCTATATAAGCAATAGTTCCATCAATAACTTCACTTAAATTGTGAGGTGCCATATTTGTTGCCATACCTACCGCAATACCCGATGCACCATTAACCAATAAACTTGGAATACGCGTTGGTAAAACTGTAGGTTCTTGCAGTGTGTCATCAAAATTTAGGCGATGATCTACTGTGTCTTTTTCTATATCCGCAAGCATATCCTCAGATATCTTACGCATTCTTACTTCTGTATAACGCATTGCTGCCGGACTATCACCATCTGGCGAGCCAAAATTACCCTGCCCATCAACCAATTCATAACGCATACTCCAATCTTGCGCCATTCTAACCATTGCATCATAAACCGAAGTATCTCCATGTGGGTGATACTTACCTAAAACCTCACCTACAACTCTTGCAGATTTTTTATGTGCTCCAGTAGCTTTAATACCCAATTCATGCATACCAAATAACACTCTTCGGTGTACGGGTTTTAACCCATCTCTAACATCTGGTAATGCACGAGAAACTATTACTGACATTGAATAATCAATGTAAGCAGATTTCATTTCATCCTCTATATTTATAGGGATAATTTTATCTTGTTCCGCCATATTTTATATAATTTTTTAAGTCGATTTTTTCGGAGCAGCAATATACAATTATTCTCTTTTTTTTTGCTTGTAACAACTGTTTTTATCAACATTAGTTATTAACAATTTAAGCCTATTATTTCACTGAATTTTAGTAACTTAGTAAACTGTTTAAACTTGCTCATAACTTTTGTAATGATTAAGTGAAAATTTCTACTAAATTTACAACATAAACTTGATGAATATGGACGATAATTTTTCACCAAAAGTAAAAGATGTTATAGCCTACAGTAAAGAAGAAGCATTGCGTTTAGGACATGATTTTATTGGCACAGAACATTTAATGCTAGGTATTTTACGTAAAGCAAACGGGGAAGCCTATGAAATTTTGAATACATTTGAACTTAATTTTAATGCCCTTCGTAAAAAAATTGAAGCGCTGCATGGAGTGAATTCCACTTTACCAAATATCAACAGTAAAAAAAGTTTGCATTTAACCAAACAAGCTGAAAAAGCCCTGAAAACGACTTTTTTAGAAGCAAAATTGTTTAAGAGTGAATCTATAAGTACAGCGCATTTACTGCTTTGCATTTTGAGAAATGAAAATGACCCTACAGCAAAAGTATTGCATAAATTTGATGTTTTTTATGAAGATATCAAGGAGGTTTTTCAAGAAATGTACTCAGATATTGATGAAGAAGACACAACCGAAAGTCCAACTGCAGATACCCCACATGAAGAATTCAATGAACCAAAAAAAAATCCTTTTGAAGGCTCTAAAGGTAAGGTAGTTAAAAAATCAAAGACCCCAGTTTTAGATAATTTTGGAAGAGACTTGACTCAAATGGCAGAGAATGGTAAATTAGACCCTGTTGTTGGAAGAAAGAAAGAAATAGAGCGTATTTCACAAATTTTAAGTCGTCGTAAAAAAAATAATCCAATATTGATTGGCGAACCTGGTGTGGGTAAATCGGCTATTGCCGAAGGCTTGGCATTGCGAATTATTCAGAAAAAAGTTTCAAGAATACTATTCAACAAACGTATTGTTTCTCTTGACCTAGCTAGCTTGGTTGCTGGCACAAAATACCGCGGTCAATTTGAAGAACGCATGAAAGCTTTAATGAATGAACTGGAAAAAAATGACGACATTATTTTATTTATTGATGAAATTCACACCATAGTTGGTGCTGGTGGTGCCACTGGCTCTTTAGATGCTTCTAATATGTTTAAACCGGCTCTAGCACGTGGAGATATTCAATGTATTGGCGCAACAACTTTAGATGAATACAGACAAAATATTGAAAAAGATGGTGCCTTAGAAAGACGTTTTCAAAAAATAATCATCGAACCAACTAGTGTTGAAGAAACTATTCAGATTTTAGAAAACATTAAAAACAAATATGAAGACCATCACAATGTAGTATTTACAGAAGAAGCCATAAAGGCCTGTGTTATACTTACTAACAGATATATGACAGATAGATTTCTGCCGGATAAAGCTATTGATGCTTTAGATGAATCCGGATCTCGTATTCACATAACCAACATTGTAGTTCCTGAACAAATTCTCGCATTGGAAAAAAAATTAGAGGAAATTAGAGAGCAAAAAAATGATGTTGTGAAAAGTCAGAAATATGAAGAGGCTGCAAAATTGCGTGATGATGAAAAAAGAATAGAAAAAGAATTAGAATCGGCTCAATTAGCATGGGAAGAACATTCTAAACTTCACAAAGAAACGGTTACAGAAGACAATGTAGCTGAAGTTGTGAGTATGATGACAGGAATTCCTGTTAATCGCATAGCTGAAGCGGAAAGTAAAAGACTAAAAGATCTACCCAATTTGATCAAAGGAAAAGTAATTGGGCAAGATGAAGCAGTTGCTAAAGTTGTTAAAGCAATTCAAAGAAATAGAATTGGATTAAAAGACCCCAACAAACCTATTGGATCCTTTATATTTTTAGGGCAAACCGGTGTTGGAAAAACACAACTTGCAAAAGTTTTGGCAACGGAGTTATTTGACTCTCAAGATGCATTGGTTAGAATTGATATGAGCGAGTATATGGAAAAATTCGCTATTTCAAGGTTAATTGGTGCACCTCCAGGTTATGTTGGCTATGAAGAAGGAGGTCAGTTAACCGAAAAAATTCGCCGCAAACCATATGCTGTTGTCTTATTAGACGAAATTGAAAAAGCACATCCTGATGTATTTAATATGTTATTGCAAATTTTAGACGATGGGTATATTACGGATAGTTTAGGTAGAAAAATTGATTTTAGGCATACCATAATTATTATGACATCAAATATTGGTTCAAGACAATTAAAAGATTTTGGTCAGGGTGTTGGTTTTGGTACATCCTCTAAAAAATCACAAGAAGATGCCAATACTAAAAGTGTTATTGAAAATGCTTTAAAGAAAAGTTTTGCGCCAGAATTTTTGAATCGTATAGATGATGTTATTATTTTTAACGCTTTAGAGAGAAAAGAAATTCATGCTATTATTGATATTGAATTGGAAAAATTGTTGGATAGAATTTCTAAATTAGGCTATCATTTAACCTTAAGTGATGCGGCTAAAGATTTTATTGTTGACAAAGGCTTTGATAAAAAATATGGAGCGCGGCCTTTAAAACGTGCTATTCAAAAATATGTTGAAGATGCATTGGCAGAAGAAATTGTCAATGCTAATTTAAATGAACACGATAAAATTTTTATGGACCTCAACAAGAAAAAAGATGCTATTGTTATTAAAATTGATAAGAATAAACAATCTAAATAAAATGGTGGTCTTCATACCTATTTAACAATAATTAAAAATCCGGTCTTTTCCTGATTTTTTTTTAAAAATATAGATTACTACCTATTACAAGAAAGCTAATGCTAAATTATAATGTAAAAAGTAATAAAAAAATGATTGAATAATTTAAAAAGTATTTTACTTTTGCATAAAATTAATTAAATGGATAAACTAAAACAACGTTGGGGTTTAACATCAAACTTGCAGGTAGTAGCAATAATCGTTGTTTTTAGCTTAAACGGTTCATTTGCCACATGGGTTGCCAAACCAGTTACCGAATTTTTCGGCTTAAGTCCGGAAACAACAAATCCATATATTTTATATTTATCCTTAAGAATTTTGCTGATATTTCCTATTTATCAAATAACACTACCTATAGTTGGATGGTTTTTTGGTCAATTTAAATTCTTTTGGAATTTTGAAAAGAAAATGTTAAGACGAATGGGCTTAGGAAAGGTATTTAATCTGGATGACTAAGCTTTTACTTTTGGAAGTGATGAATTTCGAGTTACCTACTCACTTCTTTTATGCTTGATATAATATACATACAACCAGGTTAAAGTAAAAGATGGAAAAAAATCTAGACCAGGTATTGCTTCTTCAATAAAAGATATGATCCCACCTATTTTACCAACATTACCCTTATACATTTTTACCATGATATAAGCAGATAATGGTGCCCACACAATATCAATTGGAGGGAAAACATAAGAGGTCATTCCAATCAAGTCAAAAACTATACCTAATATGAGTTTCTTTTTTTTACTCATACTTTAATTTTTATCCCAATTGTTTTTTGCTCTTATATTTTTATAAAGTTTAATACCCAACATCAAAAGGATAGATACTAAAACTATTCCGAGAACTCCAAAAATCCAATTAATAGCATTTTTTAAAACCACCAAAAACACAACCGCAAACAGGATTATAGTTGCAACTTCGTTCCAAATTCTCAGTTTAAACGAAGATATTTTTATAGAACCTTTAATCATTTGATTTAAAATAATCTGACAAGTCCAGTGGTAACCATATAATGCCAACACAAAAACAAGTTTTATTATCATCCATTTTTGAGTTAAAAAAACTGGTGTTATAAATAGCATCCCAAAAGCAAAAACACTTGCCAAAATTGCCGACGGCCATGTAATAATATACAACAATCGTTTGCTCATTAAAGTATATTGTTTCTGTAAAATAAATTTTGCCGGTTCTTCCTTACCCTCTGCTTCCTTAAAATATATAAATAGACGAATAATGTAAAACAAGCCAGCAAACCAGGTAGTTACAAATATAATATGCAGTGATTTTATATATAAATAATCCATTCTAATTTTGTCTTAACTCCCAGTCATTCACCCAATTGCATACAGTATCTATCCAGTCTTTATTTTCATTTAAACAAGGAATATGTATAAATTGTTCTCCTCCAGCATTTAAGAATTCCTTTTTTCCTTCCATGGCAATTTCTTCTAATGTTTCCAAACAATCAGCAACAAAAGCAGGGGTTAATACTGCTAATTTTTTAACGCCTTCATTTGCCAATCGCAATAACTCAAAATCGGTATAAGGTTTTAACCAGGGGTCTTTTAATAAACGTGACTGAAAAGAGTTGCTATAAGTACCCTGTTTTAATCCTAAATATTTAACCATGGCTTTCGTGGTTTCAAAACATTGATGTCTATAACAGGTTTCATGTGCTTTGGAAGGAGTATCACAACAAGTACCATCAATTTTACAATGTGATTGGGTACTATCAGATTTTAATATATGACGTTCAGGGATACCGTGATATGAAAATAAAATATGATCATAGTCAAAACCCTCCAAACTATTTTTTAAATTATTACTCATTGCCTTGATATAATCCTTATTATTATAAAACGCAGGTAAAACGTGCATTTTAATATTTGAAAAATATTTTTGATTGATTTCCGATGTCTTTTCAACGACAGTTTCAAAAGACGACATGGCGTAATGAGGGTATAAAGGTATTTGTAAAACTTCATCGACTCCCATATCGTGTAATTCCTGCATTGCATTTTTAATTCGCATTGAACCATAACGCATTCCTAAAACAACCGGGATATTTAATTTTTTAGCGATCTTTTCTTTAAACCTCTCCGAGATTACAACCAACGGTGATCCTTCTTTCCACCATATTTTTTTGTATGCTGCCGCAGATTTTTTTGGACGCGTATTTAAAATAATGCCTTTAATCAATAAAAATCGTTTCCAGTATGGAATATCAATCACTCTTTTATCCATTAAAAATTCATCCAAATATTTTCTAACATCCTTAACATCAGTACTATCTGGCGAACCTAAATTAATTAGCAATAAACCTCTTTTTCCCAATTCTAATGATTTTTAATAATAATTATACTCTTGATTTAACAAAGGCAAATATAATCTTTTTAAAATTTGATATTTCGGTAATACACTTTTTTATTCAAAAAAATAAATTGATTTTTATCGTTATTTTTTTTACTTCAAACGATATCATTTAAGCGATTAGGTATATATTTTTGTCAAAAATAATAACGGATTAAACATTTTAATCATCTGAGTTGATTGGTATTTCAAATACATAAAAGATAAGAGTATCTTTTATATGATAAATATCATTTTTTAAAATATTTAAGCAAAGTACTTTTGTAACATATAGTGCATTAAAAAAATTATATAATAATATTATTAACTGACAAGGTTGAAAATGAATAACGACATAGTAAATAAAAAGTTTTATGTTATTGGCTTAAACTATAAAAAAGCAGATGTTATTACCCGTAGTAATTTTAGTTTAAGTAAAGAAAAACAAGAACAGTTATTAAAAGAAGCGAAAAATTTAGATATAATAAGTGTTGTTATTCTTTCGACATGTAACAGAATTGAAATAATGGGCTTCGCCAAACACCCATTTCAATTGATATCATTATTATGTAAATATTCAAATGGTACGGTAGAAGAATTTGCAAAAGTATCTTATGTTCATAAAAATAGTGATGCCGCCGAGCACCTTATCAGAATCGCTACTGGTATCGAAAGTCAAATTTTAGGAGATTACGAAATCGTGGGGCAATTAAAATGCGCTTTTCAATTGGCTAAAAAAGCAGGCACTTTAAATGCCTATCTAGAAAGACTTTTTAATGTTGCCTTACAGGCTAGTAAAGAAACTAAGAATAAAACAACTTTGAGCTCAGGTACTACTACAGTTTCTTATGCTGCAATTCAATATATTAAGGACAACTTTGAATCTTATAATAGTAAAAATATTTTAATTTATGGCTTGGGAGACATAGGTGATAGTACTGCAAAAAGTAGTGTGAAATATTTAAATAACAACAATATTACTGTAATCAATCGTACGGATAGTAAAGCCTTTAAATTAGCCAATGAAATAAATGTAAAAGCCACTATTCATGAAAATTTAAATAGTGAATTACAAGAAGCTGATATAATTATTGTTGCTACAGGTGCTTCAAAACCAACGGTAACAGCCCAACATTTATCTACACAAAAAAAACAATTGATTATCGATTTATCTATTCCAAGAAATGTGGCAAATAACGTTGAATCTTTAAAAGACAGAAAGGTTATTGATGTAGATATACTATCAGAAAAGACTAAAAAAACACTTGAAAACAGAAAAAAACAAATTCCGCTTGCCGAAGAAATCATACAAAAACATAAATCTGAATTTTATGAATGGCTAATGTTTAGAAGAAGTACTCCAGCGATCAATTCTTTAAAACATTCTTTAGAAACAATACAAAAAGATGCGATTTTAGGGTATTCCAAAAAACATCAAGATCTAAATTCCAATCATATTGAAGATGTTACTTCACAAATAGTTAATAAAATTGTTTCTAAATTTGCTATGCATTTAAAAGAAAATAATTCTCAGGCGAACCAAAGTATTCGAATGATAAAACAAATATTTAAGATAGAGGAGACCTCTGAAAATTAACATGAAAAAAATTATACGAATTGGCACACGGTCAAGTGAACTTGCACTCTGGCAGGCTAATACAGTGGCACAACAATTAAATCACTTAGAATATGAAACTGAAATTGTTAAGATAGATTCTATAGGTGATGATGTTTTAAATAAACCAATTTATGAAATTGGTACCACCGGAGTTTTTACAAAAAATTTAGACGTCGCTTTACTAAATGATAAAATTGATATTGCTGTACATTCATTAAAAGATGTACCAACAGTTTTACCAAAAGGTATCATGCAAGTTGCCGTCTTAAAAAGAGGGAGTTTTCACGATGTGCTTGTACTAAAAAACAACCAGGATTTCTTTGCAAACAAATCTGCAATTATAGCAACCGGAAGCTTAAGAAGAAAAGCACAATGGCTTTACCGATACCCCAATCATACTACTACCGATTTAAGAGGAAATGTGAATACTCGCTTAAAAAAGCTAAATGATAATGACTGGGACGGCGCTATTTTTGCTATGGCTGGATTAAAAAGAATTAATTTATTACCCAACGAAGACAGCCATCTAAGATTAGATTGGATGCTTCCTGCACCCGCACAAGGCGCTGTGATGATCGCCGCTCTAGAAAAAAATAATGATTTAACGAATATTGTTAAAGAATTAAACGATAACGAAACTGAAATTTGTACTACCATAGAACGAGATTTTCTTCATGCTTTAGAAGGTGGTTGTTCTGCTCCTATTGGAGCACTGGCTACTATTAAAGAAGAAGAATTGAAATTTAGAGGTGCCGTTTTTAGTTCTGATGGAAAAAATAAAATAGAATTTTCTAAAACGGTTCCGGTAAATCATACCACCGATATAGCACAATTTGCTGCTCAATTTTTATTAGATCGAGGGGCAAAAAAAATAATGAGAAAGGAATTAAATTTTGATAAAGAAACTATGATCTTTTCAACCAAAAACCTTTCTATAACACAAACAAGTGCATTAAACACGCATATTGGTATTTCTATGAGCGATTTTATAACGATTCAATTCAATAGATTGAAACCGGTTATCGTTAAAAAAAATATTGAAAATGTAGTTATTACAAGCCAAAACGCTGTCGAATCTCTTTTAAATAGTTTCGATAAATCGGAATTAGATTTCACCAATATCTATTGCGTTGGTCGTAGAACAAAACGATTGATCGAAAAAAACATTGGTAAGGTTAGCCATGTTGAAAACTCTGCAGAAAAATTAGCGAACTATTTGGTAGGTGAATTAAAAACAAAAGAAATTACATTTTTCTGCGGAAATAAAAGAAGAGATGAATTACCCACTATTTTGGCAGAAAACAATATAGTTGTCGATGAAATTATTTGCTACAAAACCATTCTAACTCCAAATAAAGTAAATAAAAATTTTAAGGGTATTATTTTTTATAGCCCTACTGGAATTGAGAGCTATTTAAAAGATAATGATAAAAATATTGAAGTTGTATTTTGTATTGGCGAAACCACTGCAAGAGAAGCAAGAAAACATTTCGAAAATGTTGTTGTGGCAAAACTTCCCGTAGCCGAAAGTATTTTAAAATCTGTTAACACCTATTTTCCTACTAAATAATCAAGTATTATTATGAATAGAACAAGACGCCTAAGGAAATCTGAAAATATTCGTCGATTGGTAAGAGAAAATCGATTAACTGTTGATGATTTGATTTACCCCTTATTTATTGAAGAGGGTACAAATATTGAAACCGAAATAGTTTCCATGCCAGGAATCAAACGTTATTCTTTAGATAGAATTTCCAAAGAATTAGATGAAGTTGTCACTTTAAAAATACCTGCTGTATTACTTTTCGGAATCCCTTCAAACAAAGATGAAATAGGTTCAGAAACATGGAATGATCAAGGAATTATTCAGGAAACTGTACGTTTTATTAAAAAAAATTACCCTGCATTATATGTTATCACCGATGTATGTTTTTGTGAATTTACCAATCACGGACATTGCGGCGTAATTCATGATAATGATGTAGACAATGATGCTACATTGCCAAATATTGCAAAACAAGTTATTTCGCATGCCAAAGCTGGTGCCGATATGGTAGCTCCTTCTGGTATGATGGATGGTATGATATACACTATCCGACAAGCCTTAGACAATACAGGTTTTGAAAATATTCCAATCATGTCTTACGCAGTAAAATATTGTTCTGCATACTACGGTCCGTTTAGAGACGCAGCAGATTCTGCACCTACATTTGGCGATAGACGAACCTACCAAATGGATCCAGCAAACCGTGATGAAGCATTGCGTGAAGCAACTTTTGACGATCAGGAGGGGGCGGATATTTTAATGGTTAAACCTGCCCTATCTTATTTAGATATTATTCGTGATTTAAAAAACAACTTTGACCGACCTATAGCCTGTTATAATGTGAGTGGCGAATATGCCATGATTAAAGCTGCCGGCGAAAAAGGATGGATAGATGAAGACCGAGTAATGATGGAAAGTCTGCTTTCTATGAAAAGAGCTGGTGCAGATATTATCATCACTTATTTTGCTAAAGATGTAGCGAAAGTGTTGTTACAGAGTAGTAAGTAGTAAAAATAAAATACTTGAATACATATTATCAAATTAAAAACATGGAATTAGAAAATTCAATAGCATTATTTACAAAAGGACAAAAACATTTGGTAGGTGCCGTTAATTCACCAGTAAGGGCGTTTAAATCGGTTGGTGGTGTACCATTATTTATTGATAAAGCAAAAGGAAGTAAAATTTATGATGTGGATGGCAATAAATATATAGATCTTGTTTTGTCATACGGACCTATGATTTTAGGTCACAGAAATAAAAAAGTTGAAAAAGCAGTTAAAAAAGCATTAAAAAAAGGCACAACTTTTGGAGCTTCTACAAAGGGTGAAATTAAACTGGCTAAAATGGTATGTGATGCTTTTCCTGATATGGATAAAGTTCGTTTTGTAAACTCCGGTACAGAAGCAGTTTTGAGTGCTATTCGCCTGGCCAGAGCTTTTACAGGTAAGAATAAAATTATAAAATTTGCTGGTTGTTATCACGGTCATTCC
Organism: Flavobacteriaceae bacterium; assembly: GCA_021647985.1. Classification (GTDB taxonomy): domain Bacteria; phylum Bacteroidota; class Bacteroidia; order Flavobacteriales; family Flavobacteriaceae; genus Lutimonas. Next base: position 26,244 of record JAKITQ010000031.1, read on the forward strand.
GATGCTTTGCTGGTTGCAGCTGGTTCTGGCTTGGCAACATTGAGCATACCAGGCAGTAAGGGCGTACCAAAAGAAGCTGTAAAAAATACTTTGATTGCCGAATTCAATAATATTGAGAGCGTTAAAAAACACTTGAATAAACACAAGGATGTTGCTGCTATTATTATTGAACCTATTGCAGGAAATATGGGTGTTATACAACCTAGTTCTGAATTTATTACGGACTTGAATGATTTAACCAAATCAAGTGGAGTTCTACTAATTGCAGATGAAGTAATGACAGGTTTTCGATCAAAATTTGGTGGAGCACAAGAATTAATTGGTTTAAAAGCAGATATCACCTGTTTGGGTAAAGTTGTTGGTGGTGGTTTTCCGGTTGGGGCTTATGGAGCCAGAAACGAGATTATGGAAATGGTTTCTCCTTTAGGGGATATGTATCAGGCTGGTACCTTATCAGGCAATCCTATTGCCATGGCATGCGGAATCGCAACTTTAAAAGAATTAAAAAAACAAAATCCATATCAGCAATTTGAAAAAACTGCTACAAAACTGGAGCATATTTTACTAGATGCAGCCAAAAAATATGGTGTTGATGTACAAGTAAACAGATTTGGTTCAATGATTAATCCATTTTTTACAAAAGAAAAAGTAATTGATTTTAAAACAGCACAAACATGTGATACTGATAAGTTTAAAAAATTTTTTTGGAAGATGATTGAAAATGGTGTTTTCTTACCTCCATCACAGTTTGAAGCTTGGTTTTTATGTACAAAGCTGAATGGTAAGGATCTAAAAAAAATAGAAATAGCAGTTGGAAAGGCAATGGAAAGGATTGGTAGCAAGTAGTTGGTAGTAGGTATCTGGTATTTAGTATTAGGTATCAAGTATCGAAATCAATAACGTTCCAAATACCCGATATCTAACATACAAAACACTAAAAAATAATGCATAATTTTAAAGAACTAAATGTTTGGAAGGATTCAAAAGAATTTAGTCAATTTTAATAAATATTTAAACAAATAAAGTACCTGATACTATCTACCAGATACCAAAATACGAAATACCAATAATGAAAAACAACTTATTCTTAAAAGCCCTAAAAGGGAAAACTGTTAACCGACCTCCAGTTTGGATGATGCGACAGGCAGGAAGATATTTACCTGAATTTATTGCTATACGTGAAAAATATGATTTTTTTACAAGATGTAGAACACCAGAATTGGCCGCAGAAATTACGGTACAACCAATCCGCAGATATGGAATGGATGCGGCTATTTTATTTTCAGATATTTTAGTTATTCCACAAGCTATGAACATTCCATTTGAAATGAAAGAAGGCTTGGGGCCATACTTACCAAACCCAATTCGTTCACAAAAAGATGTGGATGCTACCATTGTGCCAGATATTGATGAAACGTTGGGCTATGTAATGGATGCTATAAAATTGACCAAAGAAATGTTGAACGATGAAATTCCACTCATTGGCTTTGCAGGATCACCTTGGACTATTCTTTGTTATTGCATTCAAGGTCAAGGTTCAAAAACTTTTGACAAAGCAAAAGAATTTTGTTTTACCCAACCTATTGCAGCACATACTTTATTACAAAAAATAACCGATACCACTATTGCTTATTTAAAAGAAAAAGTAAAAGCAGGTGTTGATGTGGTTCAAATTTTCGATTCATGGGGCGGTATGTTATCACCAAAAGATTATCAAGAATTTTCATGGAAATATATCCAACAAATCATAGAGGCATTAAAAGATGACGCTCCTGTGATTTCTTTTGCAAAAGGAGCATGGTATGCTTTAGAAGAAGCTTCAAACTCAAATGCTTCTGCGTTAGGTGTTGATTGGACTATAACTCCGCAAGTAGCGAGAAAGCTAACTGGAAATAAAATCACTTTACAAGGTAACCTCGACCCTACTCGATTATTATCTCCTCCAAAAGAAATTAAAAAATTGGTAACACAAATGATTAACGATTTTGGAAAAGATAAATATATTGTAAATTTAGGTCATGGTATTTTGCCAAATATACCTTTAGATCATGCAAAAGCATTTATTGATGCGGTGAAGGAGTATAGGGAATAGTTATAAGTTGTAAGTTTTAAGCTATAAGTACTAAGCTTTAAGCTTTAATATCTTAACATATGGTGAATTATAAAAATTATAAAGTTTGGCAAAAGTCTCATAATCTTGTTTTTGAGATTTACAAAATTTTAAAAGTATTTCCTAAAGAAGAACAATTTAATTTAGTGTCACAAATCCGAAGAGCTACCTTATCAATACCTACCAATATAGCTGAAGGTTGTGGAAGAGAGACTCAAAAAGAATTAATTCGATTTTTATATATTTCTTCTGGTTCTGCTCATGAATTAGATTATTTAATCCTAGTATCATCTCAACTAAAAATAATTCCAAAAGAAAATAGCAAATTACTACTAGATGAAATTGATCAAATTAAAAAAATGTTAGCTGCTTTAATATCTAAAATAAAGTCAAGTATTTAACTTAAAGCTTAGTACTTATAGCTTAAAACTTAAAGTTTAAAAAATGAAAAACTTAATTCAAAAATATAATATTCCCGGTCCGAGATACACAAGTTATCCAACGGTACCCTTTTGGGATAAAGAAGGTATTGCCTTGGAAGATTGGAAAAAATCAACTATTAAATCATTTAATGAAAGTAATGATACTGAAGGTATAAGCTTATACATTCACCTGCCTTTCTGTGAAAGTCTTTGTACTTTTTGTGCCTGTCACAAACGTATTACAAAGCGCCACAGCGTTGAAGAACCTTATATAACAACCGTTTTAAAAGAATGGAATTTATATTGTGATATGCTTGGTAGCAGACCCAAAATTAGAGAAATTCATTTGGGTGGTGGTACACCTACATTTTTTTCATCTAAAAATTTAACGGAGCTTTTTGAAGGAATTTTTAAGCGAGCTGATAAATTTGAATCCTTTGAATTTAGTTATGAAGGACATCCCAATCACACTTCAGAAGAGCAATTGCAAACCTTATATGATTTAGGTTCACGAAGAAATAGTTTTGGTATTCAAGATTATGATCCTGTTGTACAGAAAGCAATTCATCGTATTCAAAGTTTTGAACAAGTAAAAAAAATAAATGACCTATCAAGAAAAATTGGATATAAATCTATCAGTCATGATTTAATTTTCGGATTACCATTTCAGACAGAGGAAAGTATACGAAACACTATTAAAAACACTATTGCACTTAAACCAGACAGAATAGCATATTATAGCTATGCACATGTACCATGGATAAAAGGAGTTGGACAACGCGGATTTGATGATAAGGATTTGCCTAAAGAAAATGAAAAACGACATTTATATGAATTAGGAAAACAATTATTTTTTGATGCGGGTTATATTGAAATTGGCATGGATCACTTTGCTTTACCAACGGATTCTTTATACAAAGCTCTAAAAAACAAAAAATTACATCGTAATTTTATGGGTTATACCGCAGGTAAAACGCAATTGATGATTGGCTTAGGTATGTCGTCTATAAGTGATTCTTGGTATGCATTTGCACAAAATGAAAAGACTATTGAAACCTATACAAATAAGGTAAATCAGGGTGTTTTACCTATTTTTAGAGGGCATTTATTAAGCGATAAAGATTTGATCATAAGAAAACATATTTTGAATTTAATGTGCAACCTTGAAACAGAATTTCAAAACGACTTGAATGAAGAGATCAAGGCAAATATTATCCATAGATTACAGCCCATTATTGATGATGGCTTGATTGATATTTATGATGGTAAAATTGTTGTTAAAGAAGAAGGAAGAATGTTTGTGCGAAATATCTGTATGGCTTTTGATCTTCGATTAATTGAAAATAAACCAGAAACAAGAATTTTTTCTATGACAATTTAACCAACACTAATCTACTTAGTGTCTGATCGGAAATAGACACTATTTACCCAACATATCTTTTTTTAAGTCTGAATCTGCTGGTTTTTTTCCTAACCATATAGCAAATGTTGCTTTTTTAAATTCTAAACCTGCTACAGTTCCCTTTTCTTTTCCATTTTTATAAACGATGGTTTTACTGTTTTTGTAAACGATATCAAATATGTCACCTTTAATAATTTCATCGTTAAAACATGCAATAAAAACTGATTTTTGCGTATTGGTTGTTTTACCAGAAGTAGATTTACTAAAACCCTCTGTAATTGCCGAAGTCATTTTACTTTGAGAAACCATGCCACTAACTATTTCTAATCTAATGGCCATTGGTGCATCACTATTAATAATTTCCTCGCTATCATTTGATTTTGACTGTAAATACAGACTGCCAACATATAAATCTATCCACATTTTTTCACGCATTCCTGCTCCGTTTAAAAACATTTTTTCTCCAGAAAGACTAAGCTCTTTCTTTAAAACAACATCTCCTACTTTTGTTTGCGCCATCAAACCATTTGCACTTAACACAGGTACAATTACTAATAAAAATAATATTAACTTAATTTGTTTCATCTGTTTATCTAGGATATTAGGTGTTTATTTTAGGTATAATTCTATTAAAAATTAAAGCATATAATTTACGAAATTATTTTAATTTTTCGCTATATTTTTTAACGAACTTATCTAATTTTGGGTTGATCACAGCTCCAATACCCCTGATTTTTGGTGTTGTTATAATAATAAAAACAAATCTATTTTCTTTAGGTTTCATAGATAAGAGTCCGAAACGTAAATCGTTTAAATATAATTTACCATCAACTTTTGTTATGGTGTACCACGACTCACAAATAGCTATCAATTTTTTCACCTTAGGATTATATTTTAAATCTCCTAGTAATTTATGGTTCTTTGGATATGAAGTAAATACTATTTTTTTATCTTTATCCATAAGGGAATAATAGCCTATCAAATAGGCATTGGCTATTTCTACATTTACAACCCATAAAATACTATTTGTGTTAACGAATCCATTATTGGTTTTAATACAAGATAGTACTTTAATTAACTAAAAAGTTCTTTTATTTGTTTGGCATCAAATGATTTTTTGATTTTATCGACCTGAATTATACTTTCAGAAACTTGCTTCTTTTTATTTTGAAGATTGGTTATTTTTTCTTCAATAGTATCTTTACAGATCATTTTGTAAGCCATTACCTTTTTATCTTGCCCAATTCTGTAACAGCGATCAATAGCCTGATTTTCAACAGCGGGGTTCCACCATGGGTCAACTAAAAAAACATAATCGGCTGCCATTAAATTAAGACCAACTCCTCCAGCTTTTAAGCTAATAAGAAAAACCCTGATCTTATTGTTCTCTTGAAAATTTTGTACTTTTTCTTCTCTATTTCTTGTTTTTCCATCAAGATATTCGTAAACAATATCATACTCTTCCAACCTATCCTTTATTAGTTTTAACATTGATGTAAATTGTGAAAATACCAATATTTTATGGTCAGAGGTTTTACTTCTTATATTTTCAATAAGTATATCTAACTTAATAGAAGCTTCTCCATAATCACCATCATCATTTAATAATTCAGGAGAATTACAAATTTGACGTAGTTTGGTCAGTCCTTCCAAAACATACATTTGTGATTTTGCCACACCATTTTCATCAATTTTATTCAAAAGGTAATCGCGAAATTTATTTTTAAATGTATCATATACCTTTCTTTGTTCAACACCCATTTCACAATATAAAATGGTTTCTGTTTTTTCTGGCAGTTCGGCAGCAACTTGTTTTTTTGTACGTCTTAATAAAAAAGGATGAATTATTTTTCCTAATAAAAACGAGGCTTGTTCGTCTTTGTTTTTATCTATCGCCTCTGAAAATTCTTTTTTAAAATGCGACATTGCTCCTAAAATACCAGGATTTAAAAAGTTCATCTGAGCATATAAATCAAATGTATTATTTTCAATTGGCGTTCCTGTCAATGCCAGTCTATTTTCAGATTGCAACAACCTTACTGCTTTATATCGTTTTGAATTTGGATTTTTAATAGCTTGGCTTTCATCCAAAATTACATAACCAAATTTGGTGTCTTTTAAAAATTCTATATCATTTAGCAACGAACCATAGGTTGAAAGAATGATATCGTGTTTAGAAAAATGTTTTAATAAATCTTTTCTTTTAGAGCCTATATAGGAGAGTGTTTTTAGTGAAGAGCAAAATTTTTCAATTTCTTTTTGCCAGTTAAAAATTAATGACGTTGGCATAATGACCAAATGCGGATATTTAGCTTTCTTTTTTGATTTTAGATGACTTAAAAATGTGATGACTTGCAAGGTTTTACCTAAGCCCATATCATCTGCAAGACATCCGCCCAATTTATTTTCATCTAAAAACCCCAACCAGTTTAAACCTTGTTTTTGGTAAGGTCGCAAAGTTGCTTTAATGTTTTTTGGAACTTTTAGCGATATTGAAGTTTCTAAGTTTTGTAAGCGTAACTTTTTTTGTTGTAGTTCTATTAAAAATTTTGGTGTGGTTTCTAATTCATCATGTAACTCATCAATAATATTAAATTGATAGTTGGAAATTTTTATGGAATCATTTTTAACCTCTCCTACTTTAAAATAGGTAGCTAGTTTTTTAAGCCATTTTTCAGGCAAAATACCAAGGCTCCCATCACTTAATTGTATATACTTACTTTTATTTAATAAAGCTTTTCTAATTTCTTTTAGAGAAACTTGTTCTTTCCCAAATTTTACTACTATTTCTAAATCAAACCAATCTATATTTGATTTGACACTCATGGAAACTACAGGTTTGTTTAAATTGTACTTAAATGACTTTAAGTTATTTGCACCAAAAATAGTTATGCTTTTGTGTTTTAATTTTTCAGATGCTTTTAAAAGCCATTCATTTTCAACAAGTTGATAAGGTGTTAAGGTGAAAACAGTTTCTTGATGTTCAAAATCAGGGTGCAAATCTTTAAACTCTTCTAAAAAATTATTTTCAAAAGCATCATTCCGAGGTGCGATTTTTTGTTCTTTTTCATCAAATAATTGTTCCTTTGAATGTAATAATATTAGCTTTTCATCATATTGAACCGCTAATTTAAAAATTACATATTCTCCTTCATAATCAGAAATATATACTTGTTTTTTTAAATTAGTCTCTATTGTTTTTTTCTTTGACTTCTTATAAACAGTGGTTTTAACTTCAAAATGTGCTGTTAAAGGTGCTATAATTTCTTTATATAATTGGGGAAAGTCTTTTTTTTGAAAATTCAACTCTCCTTTATTTTGGAATTTATTGATATAAATATAATTGTACAAATTATCGAAAAAGTAGATGTTTTCTTTTATTTTGCAGAAAAAGGGGTAAACCTTCACTAGACTAGAGTCTAATTGATATGTTTTACCTTCAATTATCAATTTCCCTTTAAGTGTATAAAAATCTTCACTTTCTGTTAAAGTAAAAAATAATTTAGGATTTCCTGCTTTGAATACTATTGGTTTTAGGTTCTTTTTTAGTAGTGATTTTTGATTTTTTTTCTCAAAAAAAAGATATTTTTTAGATGCACCAATAAATTCTTGAAAACTGATAAATACTTTTCTGAAGTTTTCAATATTAAATTCATCAATGAAACTATAATTAACACCTTGAAAATCTAATGCTTTAATTGTTATTAATTTATCTTCAGCAGTAAAATTTTTTGTCAATTCAATAAAATCATAACTGTCAATATCTTGGAAGGATGAAATAAATTCCGTACTTCTTTTTTTGTGTTTTGCCCTAAATGGTATTAAGTTAAAAAAAGGAATTTTTTTTCGAGTCGTTAATTCAAAACAGAAACCCAAACCATGTGTTTTTTCAATTGTTTTTTCTTTTTTTAAAATATATAACGAGTCCTTTTTCTCTATCGTCGGAATAATATTTTCTTTTGCAACATCTAAAGAAGGCACAATATTTTTAACTTTTTCAACAACTTCCATGCCTTTAATACCTGAAGAAAAATCAAAGAATTTTTCATAATCATCATCTAAAGACATTTCATATCCTTGCAAAAATTCTTCAATGGAATCGTTTAAATAATTTGGACTGAAAATGTTTTTGCCATATTTTTAAAGAATATAAGAAAGCGCCGCTATAATATGTTCACAGTACTTCTTCTTATCTCTACAAGAACAATTTGCATCTAAAATATTGTTTTCAGAATTATATATAAAAATTTGATTTTCAGAATAGTAATAATTATAAGATGATGATGTAGTAATTTTATTTTTTTCTAGCAATTGTGTTTTAAAGGTATATTGATTGTAATATTCTTTACGAACGATATTTCCAAGTAAACTTATAATCTCTTTAGTAAGAAAATGATTTACTAAAATAATCCCAGTTTCTATTTTCTCAACAACTGTATTTCCAAATAAATCTTTATTTAACTTAGAGTTTTTTTCTTCTTTGTTTAAAATAAAATCAATACCAGCAACTTCATGTTTACATAACCCACCATAATCATAAGGGCAAGTACAATTGCTATTTATTTTTTTATTATGCTGTTTAATTTCTATTAAATAAGGCCTACTTTGAGAACCTTTATAAACAAATGTATAGCTATAATTAGAGTTGTTGACATTATTTAATGAAATGTATTTTGCTCTACTGCGGATAGTACTATTAGAAAGTTGCTTTTTATATTTTTGTAATAATTCAGAATTCATAGGTTATTTTTCTAGTTCAAAAAAGAGAGTAATTGTAATTTGATATATGAGTTAATTGAGCCCATAAAAATATCCTTTTAATTCATATTTGGCGACTTATTTTTAATGATTTTGTATATATTTTATAGTTTGTATAAACAGATTGATTGGCAAAAAATAAGAAATTTAGATAATCTATAAATATACTCAAAACACATAGTTTTTCGGTTTTTTTACTCTTTCTTTATTCCTTTATTCACCCCCTTTAATATCTTTTAGCTGTGTTCATGATGTGCTTCGCAGTTTCCAGTGTTGAAATTTTAAATTGTAGCCCTGCTATGCTTGAAAATTTCGTCTCGATAAAGAAAAAAGTGAATTCGAAAAAATTTCCAGAAACCTAAATGCGTTGAGTATATCACTTAAGTTTTGAACCATATTTTTTTATAAACTTATCTAATTTAGGATTAATCACAGCACTGCAATAACCTTGATTTTTATTGTTATTATAATAATTCATATGATAATCTTCGGCATCATAATAAATCTCAAATGGTGTTATCTCGGTAACTATTTTATCAACATAAACACCTTCTGCTTCTAATTGTGTAATCATTAATTCAGCATCGTTTTTTTGTGATGTATCATGATAAAATATAGCAGAACGGTATTGGGTGCCAACATCGGCACCTTGTCTATTCAATGTAGTTGGGTCATGTGTATAAAAAAACACATCTAATAATTCGCGATAACTAATCACATCAGCATCAAAAGTAATTTGAATCGCCTCTGCATGTCCTGTTGTACCTGCACATACCTCCTTGTAACTAGGATTTTTAATACTTCCTCCAGTATATCCGGGCATTACTTTTTCCACACCTCTTAATTGCTGAAATATTGCTTCTGTACACCAAAAACATCCATTTCCAAAAGTTGCAATTGATAATTTATTATCCATACTTTTTTTATTTTTTTGCGCAAACAGATTCATTGATAAAAAAATGAATACAAATATGACTTTAATTTTCATGGTTTTTTTCTTTAAGTCGAACTTAACCTGATTGCTTTACATTTTTAAATTACTTTCTTGGAATTAATTTCTGAGGAAATTGCACCAAACTTTCTGCTCCGTTTTTACCAACACTTACCACACCAAAAAAATAATTATCAATCACAATATTTTTTAAAGTATAGCTGGTTTGGTTCCCTACAAATTTACTTTTTTGCCATTGTGGTGCCGTGGTATCTCGCCAATAAATTTTATAACCTACCAAATTGTCATCTGCAACTGCAACCCATTGCAAAGTCGTAGATGGATTAACCGCTCCACCAATCATCACATTTTGAGGTGCTTGCGGCGCCGATGCCAACGAAGCTAAGGTTAAGGCATTTACGGCTGTTAATTTTGCTGCATAGTCAAAATCAACGCCCGATATTACATCACCATAAGCAATACCATTTTCATTTCTTATATCTTGATGTTGTCGGTTGTAGTTTTCATGCGTTTCCATAATTCTCACTCCGGTAAAACCAGCATCATTAAATGGTTTGTGATGCCCTCCTCTACCAAAACGATCTAAACGATAAATCATAATTGCATTTAAATTTGTCATATAATCATCGGTTATCTTATCGATATATCTTGCCAATTGTCTTGACGGACCATCCACTTCGCCGCCATAGTAACGCATCGCGTTTTTTTGCTTATCTGTTGCTTTCATAGATATTGCTTCCGAAAAAACTCTAAAAGAACCATTGTCGATTACGCCATCAATGCCATGAATATTACCTATCATGTCATTATTTATAATACCCACAATATCCCAACCTTTTTCTTTGGCAACTTTTGCCATATGCTGGCCTCCGTACAAACCTTGTTCTTCGCCAGATAAACCAACATAAATTATTGAAATTGGAAACTTATATTTGCTCAAAACCCTTGCAACTTCTAAAGTACCAGCCATACCGGAAGCATTATCGTTAGCACCAGGTGAATCCGATGTGAAATTATTTGGATCGCTTACGCGGGAATCAATATCACCAGACATGATCACATAACGATTCGGAAATTTCGTTCCTTTTTGAATCGCCAAAACATTTACTACCCAGGTATCTTTAATGATTCTACGATTGTCTTTTTTTACCAAATTCCTTTGAAACTGTACGTCTAAACAATTATCACATTTGTTTGATATTGATTCAAATTCAGATTTGATCCACCGTCGTGCAGCTCCTATACCTCTTGTCTTAGACACCGTGTCCGACAAGGTATGACGTGTACCGAATCCTACTAATTTTTGAATATCTTTTTCAATTCTTTCTGCGGATGGTGCTTCTGCAATTTTATAAAGCATTCTAGACACTTCACTTTGTGCAAAAGAAATAGACATAACCATTATAAAAATTAGCCATCCCCTGTTTTTTTTAGTTGAACGATAAATTAAGTTGTCCACTGTGATCCTTTGAGGGTGCTTCGATTATATTCCATCTAATTCTGGTTGGCATTAACAAAATTGAGATCACTTTCGATA
>JAKITQ010000032.1 GCA_021647985.1 Flavobacteriaceae bacterium
AATAGTATTTTCAGGAGCTAATTTAGCACCTCCACGATGCGCAATAATAATAGGGTTTCTTTTCAGCTCCATATTTTTTTCTGCAGAATCTTGCTGTTTTTTATTTGCACAATTAGCAAACAGTAAAATCATAAAAATCAAATTTAAATATTTTATTACTTTCATAGTTAAAAGATTAAATGTCAATTATTTATCGTCTGACACACCAATCGCATCTACATATCTACCAGCCCAATATGGCAGTAACCATATATATGGTGCTACTTCTCCCATTCCGGCTCCATTTGAATTGTTGCGATATGCCCCATTGTGAAAATGTACTGGTCGCTCATCTGGAGGAAGTACCTCTTTATATGTTTGGTGTCTAAAATTTGGTGCGATTTTTTCTAAATCATTTCTTTTTGTATTGTCGATTGTCCAGGTTACCAAATCAAGCGGAAATTCTTGCAACCACCAAATAGAATCTTGCAAATCATAATCCGTTCCACCTGTAAGCGCATATAAAAAATTCCAAACCGGATTTTTCTCAGAACGTTCTATTTCCCAATGACTTTTTGCAGCCTGAAAATGCTTCTTTTTTTGATCTTCATCAAATGAATAATTTACAAATGCTGGAATTGTTAAGAAATACATTTGATCATCGGAATGGTTCCATTTATCACTTAAGTCTTCTCCTTCTACAAGTCCTATTACTGAAGCCGGTCTGTTAGCATTTTCATCATAACCATGTTTATCTATAAGCTCATAGGCTTTTCTTTTATATAGTTCATCTTTTGTAAAATGATATGCTGTTTGTAGAAAAGCCAATATCAGTGTAGAATTTAAACGTCTGTCTCCAACATTAATTGGAAAGCTATTTACATATTCAGGACTCCAATTTCCCCATCTTGTTGGTTTACCATTCCAGGTTACCAAATGCCATTCATTTTCAATAATATGGTCCATTTGCAATTTTATCTGGCGAATTGCTTTATCTCTCCATTCCTTATCGGGAGCCAATTCTGCAAAAAGAGCATTGACAAAGAAGTGACCACAAGACTCGTCACTACTTGTTGACACTTTCCATTTCCAACGTCCTGTTTTATCAAATTGCCAAGTACTTCCATTTTCTTTTTGCCAAGCTTTCATTTGCTCTTGTGAAAACCCATTCGATCCTTCACCCAACTCCACTCCTTCTCTTTCAAAAGCCCTTGCCGGAAAACCACTTAACCCTGCTATACCTTCGAGTCTTTCCATAGAGGTAAAAGCTTCGTAGGCATTTAGTTTTGCATCTTCAGATTTTGTTACGGCATAACGAAATAATTCACCTGCCAAATACATAGAAGTCCAAAGCCCATCGTTATCAGTATCATGCATTTCACCTGAATAAACATCGCCTGATTTTTTCAAAGTTAAATTCCCTGTAAATCCATATCTAATATGTCTTTCTCGTTGAGTTTTTTGAAAAAAGTTGGCTTTTGCAGCCAATGTCATTTCCACGAAATTAATTTTACTTAAACCCGTTTCAGAAAGAATTAGCACACTGTTATCTGGTCCCTTAGAAATATCTACTACTACATTATCAACCAACCATCTTTTTGATGCATAATAATCGTATTTACCATCTTTACGTAATTTAAAAGCACCATTTTTAGAACCAAACCACAGGTTTCCATCTATATTATTCAAACAGGTAATATCATTAAAAGGAAGTTTTTTATCTATTTCTGAGGCTTTGAAGGTTTTTATATTTAAATTAAATACACCATCATTGGTTCCTAAAACTATCTTATCATCGTACAATGCCATTGCGCTTAGACCCGACCCTTGATAAGCCAGTGAAAATTTGTTGTTTTTATTCAAAAGTTGATAAACCCCTTTATTTGTAAGTATTAAAAAACGGCCTCCTTTTGTATCGTTAATCAATTTAATAGGCTCAAAACCAGAAAGTGATTTTTCCCATACCTTTTTACTTTCTTTAAATAAGGCAATACTTCCACTTCCTGCTACTAAGGTTGTAAAATCTTTTCCCATGGCAATGGAAGTTGGCTTTTTTAAACCGTGATCAATATAAAATTTACCAGCCCATGAATTACTTAATACAGCTTTATCGGTAAGATATACAAATTGACCTTGATAATTCTCTACCGCTATGATTTTCATATCATTAAACGGACGATAAATTATATTTTTAATCAATTTATTATCTCCAGTTTTTACTAAAATACCATTAGCCACAATATTTATTAATCTATTTCGATCACTTCTAACTTGAACTAATTTTACATTGGTTAAATTATTATCCAAATCAAATTTATCGGCATAATCTTGAATAAATGGGTTGTCAGTATGTTTTTGAGCAGATATTGATATTGCCATTATAAGCAATAAAACTGAAATTATATTTTTCATGTGTCGTATATTTTATGGGCATAAAATTACATTATTGATTTTTTAACCAATACATTATTCTTGATTATAATACATTGTTTTTTAGCATATGAATTCAACACTTCGTGTGATTTTGAATTATAAGTTGTAAGTTGTAAGTTAAATATGATTTTTCAACCAGTTATCACATCTAAAAATTAACACAACTGCTTATAAAGCATTCGTATATAAAAATATAACGGACTATTACTCTAATACCTTAAAACCAACTATCCTCGAGGCGGAGCCTCTCTAAATGCGAGCCAATGTCAATAAGTTAAGGAATCCAAATTCTCATTCAATGATTTTTTACCCTAACCCTAAAGGGGAAAATCATTGCATGCTTAACTTATTCAACAATATAAGTAACGCTATCTACCTCAGTCAATCTAAAATACCCCCATGCAAAATTTTCTGGATTGTCAGGATTTATACAATTACCTCTTAAAGGAGCAGGTGTGGTAGAAAATGGATCGCCAGAAGCGGCATTTTGCTCTATTAACAATCCAATAAAATTAAAATATTTTTTAGAAATTCCAATGAGCTCAATATCAACAATATCTCCTGGTACTAATTCAAATTCATTTTCATCTTCATTGGTGAATTTTTCGAAAAATACAATCATTTCATTGCCATTGGTAAACCCATCGTTTATATCAAGTAAATTCGGAAATAAATCTTTTCGTCTATGAAATTTTGTGAGGTAATAATTTTCTTCATCAACAGGATCGTCAAAATACATGTTTAAGGCAATTACTTTGTTGTCAAAACCAAAATCTTTAGATTGTTCTACTCTTGATATTGGCACAACGGTTTTCATCATTTCTTGTGCGATATAAGTTTCTCCATTATAATTCACTTCTAATGTATATGGTTGATTTACAATTGGCACAAAATCTTCAGTGATATAATCACCATTATTTTGATCAATAAAATTGGTAATACTACCGTTTTGATCGTTAGTTATTTTTACCATTGCACCTGTTACCTGGCTATTTGTTATAGTATCAAAATATGGTGTCAATTTACTTAATTTGATAGTTTGCTTATTTCCGGGTTTTCCCTTTTTCCAATTAATAGAAGCTTCAATTACCAACCTTGGCCCATCAAAAGGAACATCTACGTCAATTACATCAGTACATGAAAAAAATAAAAACCCAATAAACAAAAAAGTATATTTTAATATTTTTTTCATCATTTAAAATTTAAAATTATAAGTTACAGAAGGAACTATTCCATAAATTGCTGTTCTCGTTGCTTCATTTACTCCTGTTGTTTGGTTTTGACCAAATGTAATCGAAGCGGCATTCATTCTGTTGTACACATTGTATATTCCAAAAACAAACTCACCTTTCCATTGTTTGTTTGGTTTTCTGTTTGGTTTAAAAATTGCAGATACATCTAATCTGTGGTATGCTGGTAATCTATTTGCATTTCTAAAAGCATAATTAGCAATAGACAACCCTTCATATTGATATTGCCCATTTGGATAAGTAACTGGCCTCCCAGTTTGGAATACTAAATTTGCACTAAAAATCCATTTTTTAGAAATATTGTATGCCCCTGTAATCGAAAAATCATGAGTTCTGTCATAAGCAGTATTATACCACAAACCGTTATTAATTCCAGGTCCTCCCGCATTTCCACCCAATGTTATTTGCTCTGATTTTGACAAAGTATATGCCAATAAACCTGTAAACTTACCAGTAGTTTTTTGCAACAATAACTCTAGGCCATAGGCTCTTGCATCACCACTTAGAATTACAGTTTCTATATAATTATTACCAATTAAATTGGCGCCATCTATATAATCAATTCTATTGCTTACGGTTTTATAATATGCCTCTACACTAAAATTAAATTTATTGTTTTTCAGGTCTTTAAAATATCCTATGGCATATTGATTGGATAACTGAGGATCAACATACATACCACTAGGTGTCCAAACATCTAAAGGCGTTACATTGGTAGTATTTGACAACAAGTGAATGTATTGTGCTGTTCTTGAAAAGCTAGCTTTTAAAGAGGATAATTCGCCTAACTCATATGACAATGACAATCGCGGTTCAAAATTGTAAAAGGATTTGGTGCTTTTACCTGATTGTATATTCTCTTCGTCTATTATAATTCCTTTTTCATAAATACCCAATTCCTCATTATATACAACTGGTTGATCATTTTTATAGATGGTTACTGGTTCACCACCTAACCGGTTAAAACTACTCAATCTAAAACCGTATTGAAAATTTAATTTGCTTGAAACTTTATGTTCAGCATTGATATAAACCCCACTTTCCAACGCATTTTTTTCATCCAATTTCAAATAATTAATGGAAGAAAATTCAGAAGTCGGACTAATTTCACCAGGATTGAAATTATAATATATACCACTTAAGCCAAAATCCAAATTAAATTTATCGTTGATAAAATACTTAAAATCATATTTTAAATTGTAATTTTTAATATCGGCTATCCAATCAAATTCTAAGGCATTGATTCCTAATTGGTAATTATACTTACTGTAAATCAATGACATATTCGAAAAGACCTTATCACTAAAAATATGATTCCATCTTAAATTTGCAGTTGCATTTCCATAAGAGTTGCTAAAACTATTACCAAATTTAAATACATCTCTACCAAAATAACCAGAAAGATAAAGTCTATTATTCTCATCTATTTCATAATTGCTTTTAAGGTTCATATCATAAAAATAGATCACATTTTCTTTTAAATCTTCTGATAATTTTAAGAAAAGATGCATGTATGAACCTCTCCCTGCAACTAAAAAAGATCCCTTATCCTTAAACATAGGCCCTTCTACAGCCAATCTACTAGATATGGTTCCTATACCTCCTGTTATGTTGTAATTTTTACTGTTGCCATCTTTTTGTCTTACGTCTAAAACCGAAGAAACCCTACCTCCAAAGCGGGGAGGAATACTTCCTTTATACAACTTTACATCTTTGATGGCATCGGCATTAAAAACAGAAAAAAAACCAAATAAATGGGATGAATTATAGATGATTGCTTCATCTAGCAAAACCAAATTTTGGTCAACTGCTCCTCCCCTAACGTTAAATCCGCTAGATGCCTCTCCGTTATTTGTAACTCCAGGCAATAATTGAATGGACTTTATAATATCTATCTCTCCAAAAACAACTGGCATTTTTTTTATCGTTTCTATTTTTAATTTAGAAACACTCATTTGTGGAGATCTAATATTCACTCGTTCAGACTCTTCTGCAACAATAACGACCTCATCCAAATTACTGGAAGACTCTTGCAATTCAAAATCTAATTTTTCGTCTTTATTCAGGGTAATATGCCTAACAATATTGTCGTATCCCATATAAGAAACAACAAGGGTATAAGTATCTTGACTTGCGGTAATAGAATAGAAACCGTATTCATTGGTTAGCACACCAATGTTGGTGTTTTTTAGATAAATGGTAGCTCCAAATAATGTCTCGCCATTATTTGCATCTTTAACAGTACCGTTTAAAGTATATTTATTTTGAGCAGATACATGGTATCCAAAGAAAATGAATACCAATAAAAGTAATTTTTTCATAGCCCTATTTCTGCAAACAAATATATCACCATCCAATCATTTAAAATCAAATAAATAAAATTAATTTACTTTTTGTAAATACCGCTTTGAAGTCCTATTCTTCCCTCATTCAAACCGTTTAAAATATTACCTAACTTTTCTTTTGTTGCAGCACCCATTAAAACATTCAAGCTAAGTTTTGGCGGCCCATTTAGTTTTATTTTTTCGAACAGGTTTTCTAAAAATTCGACTGGCTGATCAGTTTGGTCGGTTATTTTGGTTTTTGAAAACCCAAGTTCATTTAATATCCCAACCATATTTGAAGTAGTTTGAAGAAAACTAAGTAATTTATCATTTGTCTAAGGAACAGGATAATTTACATCATGGTTTTCTTTCTTGAAAATATCATAGTAAATTGTTGAGCCTCAGCCTTAAAAATATTTTAGAATTTCACTTTTCCCATTGCCATAGGAATGGGAATGACAGTCATTTTTCAACACATTCACGGGGTGACTTGTAGTCACCCCGTGAATACTCTATAAACGAGTGGTAAATTTTTAAACAAGGCTTTTTGCTCCATCAAACTCTGATAACCCCATACCTTCAAGACTTGCCTTTCTTATAGGTTCAACCGCATCATTTATTGCCTGAAAACCAAAATCTATTCCAGCAATGGTTCTCAAAGGCCTGCTTCCGGAAGGTAAATTAATTAGTTCTTCAAATAATTTTACAACAAGCATTGGGTCGGTTGGCGCATTTTCATCTTGAAATAGCGCTTCTGTTTGCTTACCAAACCCATCAATAAACTCATTTACGTGTTGATACGCATTCGCCATTTCTTCATCTACTGGATTAACTAAATTGCCGAAAAAATTGGTAGAAAAAGGACCTGGTTCTACAATAGCCACATCTATACCTAGAGGGGATAATTCGTAACGCATGGCTTCACTCAAGCCTTCCAAGCCCCATTTACTTGCATGATAAAGACCAAATCCAGGAAAAGCTCCTCTACCAGCAACTGAGCTAACCTGAATAATCAAACCAGATTTTTGTGCACGCATTTTGGGAAGAACAGCCTTGGCCATACGTATGGTACCAACGATATTTAAATCCAATTGTTCCAAACATTGCTGTGATGAAAAAGCTTCAACAGGCCCGCCAAATCCGCACCCGGCATTATTAATTAACACGTCTACTTTATCTATTTGACCCATTGCCAATTGTACACTTTCATCGGAAGTAACATCCAGTTCAATCACTTCTAAATTGTAATTATTTTTATTTGAAAACTCTGTTAATTCTCCAGCAGCGATTGCATTTTTACTTTGTATATTTCTCATTGTGGCATATATATGATGACCTTTCCCTGCCAAATATTTAGCCGTATTATAACCAAACCCCGTACTACAACCTGTAATTAATATTTTTTTCATAATGTTTATTTATTTTGATTTCTATATATATTCTATTCAACAAATTCGATCAAAACGCAAATTAAATCGATTAAAGAGACAATCCAACTCATTTAGGACGAATGAGTATTATTCCTTTCCGAAAACAAGCATTTACTTTTCAAAGGAAAACTCAAAGTTTTTAAACATAAAAAGGAGTTACGATTATGGAACTTCTTTTTATATTTTATTGATATTCCTTTTTAGCCTAATCCTTTTTTCTTTATTCAGTTTAACTACCACTAAGTGGTGTTCCGAAAACCCCTACAGCAAGTTCTCCCCAAATAAGCATCAAGGATACCAAAATTGCAGCACAGATAGCAATTCTGTATTTTATTTTTTTTATTTTTATAATTGTAAGTTCACACATTAAACCTGTAAAAAGCAACAAGGCTCCTGCGATAATAAAATCAAACAAATTCCAATTCACCTCATCTGTAAACTGCATCGCTATTAATGGTATAAACAATATTATTACTACAATTAATACGATAATGATAAGTCTTTTGTTTTTCATAACCATCAATATATTAAAATCAATAATATATTATTCTTCATTTTGCTTGACTAAAGATACCTAAAAAATAATGTAAATTGCATGGAAGAAAAATCACCTTTCAAATAAATATTTAATGTTTTAGTCACTTTTGCGATACTTTATTTGCAGGCCATGTAAAAAATTTCGCAAAAACTGATCTTTGCAAATCATATATTTAGGGTGGCTAGGTTTTCTGAAAAACGCACCTAATTCGGCTTTACCAATTCGCATATCTACCAAAGACATAATTTCCACAATTTGATCATCTTTTAAATTTAAAGCAATCCTTAATTTTCTAAAAATAATATTGTTATTTAATCGATTTTCAGGCACCATAGGTGGGCCTTCTTTTTTACCTCGCTTATCATTTATCAAACCATTTAAAAAATTAGCAAGTTGATTGTCTGAAAGTTCTACATAAGCAGCATGATCTTCTTTTTTTAACCAATCACTTACCTGTGAACGTGTAACTTTAAGTTCTGCAGAGTCAAATATTTCAATCATTTTTGAATCATTATAATCAAAAATATATCTAATCTGACGTATTATATCGTTGTTTGTCAATATTTGTTTTTTAGTTTTGTTTCGTGGAAATTCTATTCAATACTTATAATTTCTGTTCTTCTATGATATACTTATTATTCTAATTAATTTTTCCTTAGATTAACATCCATTTTACCTTGATTATCGTTTTATAAATATAAGGGATAAATGTCATTCTGTGACTAATTAGAGACAACAAAATCCTATATCAATTAATCATACAAAATGTTAGTCTTTCATTATTTTTAGAGTCTAATTATGTTTCGATGGTAAAAGAGTTGTAATTAGTTCTTAATTAAAGTTCTTAATCAAGTGGTAAGAAAACTCAATAATTTCTTTATAGTTGTCTTTACTTATTTTTTCGTCAATACCGTGAAAACGTGTCATACTTTCAGGTGTAATACGAATTGGATAAAAACGATATACATCGTCTGAAATTTCATAAAAGTAACGTGCATCAGTACCTCCGCCTACTAAACCAGGTACCACAATACTATTCGAAAACATATTGCGTATAGTTTTTTCTAACGTTTTATAAGCTTCAGAATCAATACTTGAAACTGGCGAAGGGTTGGTTAAAAAGCCAACAGGTTCTACTTTTATTTTATTAGAGATGGTACTTTCAATGTGTTGTTTCACAGATTCAATAGTTTCTCCAGGCAGAATTCTAAAATTAATAGTTGCCTCTGCAACAGTAGGAATTACATTATTTTTTAATCCACCATGAATTATTGTTGGAGCTGTTGTGGTATGCGCATTCAAGGCTTTAAGAATTGGTTTTTCAAATAACCAAGGATTGGCAAATGCTAACTTTTTGAAAAAAGGTAATTCTGCGCCAATGTATTTAAACTGGTAATCAATAGGTTTTACGAGTTTATATGGTAGCTGATTATTTTCTAGGTCAACAATGGCCTTAGCCAACATGCCAATAGTATTTTCTTTAGGTGGTTGTGAACTATGACCACCTTTGGTCTCTACGATGAGTCTAAATGAAGAAAAACCTTTTTCAGCTAAATTAACCATGGCGACTGGATTGTCAATTCCTGGAACTAGATTTTCTGCCAAAAAACCACCTTCGTCTAGTGTCATTGCGGCATGAACACCTTTTTCTTTTAAATGTTTTACGATTTCAGCAGCTCCATTTGCTCCACCAACTTCTTCGTCATGACCAAAGGCAAGGTAAATAGTTCGTGAAGGCACATAAGATTCTTCAAGTAGTTTCTCTACCGCTTCTAATAGACCTATTAAGGTGCCTTTGTCATCCATTGAACCTCGACCAATAATATGTGTTTCAGAAATTTCACCATCAAAAGGACCTGCTTCCCAATCGCTTAAAGTGGGTTGATCTACGGGTACAACGTCTTGATGTGACATTAAAATTATAGGTTTTTTTGATGTGTCTATTCCTTCCCAAGTATAAAGTAAACTGTAAGTATTAATTTTTTCTAGAGATAGTGTTGTATGTGTTAAAGGAAAGGTTTCTTCAAGAAACCTATGAAAGCCAAAAAACGCTGTTGAATCAGGAATGGCATCTTCATTAAAAGAAATTGTTTTGTATTGTAAACCTCTTGAGAGGTTTTGAAAGATATCACTTGATAGGTCTATGTTCTCCAGACTCTCTGAAGCTACCTGTTTAGAACTGAGTCTTAAGGTATTGAAAATTAAAACACCTAAGATTACAACAATTGCTGCAACAACTAAAAGAATTATTTTTTTCATAAGAACTGGTTATTAAATCATTGGTTTGTCATAATTCTGACTAACCTCAAATTTAGTTATTGATTATCAATTAGTTGTAGTTTTTATCAATTATTTTTATTTTAGACTATTTTGTTCTTACTCCTTTGTCGTTAGCAGGAGAAATTAATCTCGGTTTCGTAGGACTAAAGCTAAAAAAAAGGGACAGAGCGTAAAGAAAAGGTTTAGTAAACCTTTTTAGCGAATGAGCCAGATGGTGCTTAGACAGTAACTCCTTTGTCATTCCCGTGCAAACGGGAATCTTAGACATCCACAAAAGATTCCCGTCTACGCGGGAACTACCGCCTCCACAAACAAACCTTCATCATTCTTATTTACTTTAGCTAAATTGTTCTTTGTCAATTCTTTAATGGACTTATCCCATTTTTTATTGGATAAACCGGATTGGGTTTTTAAATCACTTAAACCAATAGGAGAATTAGATTTTAATATTTTTAACACAGCTTTTTCTTCATCATTCAATTCAACTGCCTGTGCGGCTCGCACCTCTGGTTTCATCTGGGGAAAGAACAAAACTTCTTGAATAGAGGCATTGTTGGTCATAAACATTACCAATCGATCGATTCCTATTCCAATACCTGAAGTTGGAGGCATTCCATATTCTAAAGCCCTAACAAAATCCATATCAATAAACATGGCTTCATCATCACCTTTTTCCGATAATTTTAATTGATCTTGAAAACGTTCCAATTGATCTATAGGGTCGTTTAGTTCTGTATAAGCATTTGCCAATTCTTTACCACTTACCATCAGTTCAAATCGTTCGGTCAAAGCCGGATTATCACGATGTTCTTTACATAAAGGGCTCATTTCTTTAGGGTAATCTGTAATAAAAGTAGGTTGTATATAATGGTGTTCGCATTTTTCTCCAAACAATTCATCAATCATTTTACCAACTCCCATTGCTTCATCTGCCGGTATCCCAACTTGATTACAAACTTTACGAAGTTCTATTTCACTCATCCCTGCTACATCAAAACCGGTATGTATTTTTATGGCTTCTAAGATTGGAACACGAGCGTAAGGTGCTTTAAAATTAATTATATTATCCCCTACCTGAACTGCAGAAGTTCCATTAGAATCCATGGCAACTTTCTCTAACAATTCTTCTGTCATTTCCATCATCCAGTTATAATCTTTGTATGCAACATATAGTTCCATAACCGTAAATTCAGGGTTATGGGTACGATCCATTCCTTCGTTTCTAAAATCTTTAGAGAACTCATAAACGGCATCAAATCCGCCAACGATTAAACGTTTTAAATACAACTCATTGGCAACGCGTAAATACAATGGCATGTTTAAAGCATTGTGATGTGTAATAAAAGGTCTAGCTGCTGCACCACCAGGAATAGGTTGTAAAATAGGAGTTTCCACTTCTAAATAATCACGATCATTAAAAAACTGACGAATACTATTGGTTATCTTGGTTCGTTTGATAAAAGTTTCTTTAACATGATCATTCACCATCAAATCAACATAGCGTTGTCTGTATCTCAATTCCGGATCGCTAAAAGCATCGTGCGTTTTACCATCGGCATCTACTTTAACAATAGGCATTGGTTTTAAAGCTTTTGATAATACGGTTAATGTTTTAACCTTTACAGATATTTCACCCACTTTTGTTTTAAAAACCTCTCCTTTTACACCAATGATATCTCCAATATCCAATAATTTTTTAAAAACCTCATTGTACATCATCTTATCATCCCCCTCACAAATTTCATCGCGATTGATATAGATTTGCATTCTTCCGCTGGCATCTTTTAATTCAGCAAAAGAAGCTTTTCCCATGATACGGCGACTCATAATTCTACCAGCTAAAACAACTTCCTTGCCATTTAAATCATTAAAATTTTTCACAACTTCTTTAACAGTTGATGTTGTTATAAACTGTGCAGCAGGATAAGGGTTAATACCTAAATCGCGTAATTTTTGTAGAGATTCTCTTCTTACAATTTCTTGCTCTGATAATTGCATTGGATTCTTTTTTATGGTTTGTAAAAAATAAGCTGCAAAGATATTGATATTTACTATGATTTCGATTGAGGATGGTTGATTTTTTATTTTTGTCTCTGACTTCTGACTTTTTGCTTTTTGCTATTGGCTATTGTAGTCAACCTATATCAGGGACGTACAACGTACACATCTCAATTCTCTCTTTTCTCACTTCTCTATTCTAACAGATCACCACTTCGTTCATTCTTCGCGGTTCGTGAAGACGTGAAATTCTACATCAACAATACCCATATTTTATGTTCTCTTTTCTCAATTCTCTCTTTTCTCTATTCTCTTTTTTTCTTTTCTCTTTAATCTATTGCAATTTGTTATTTAGAAATTGAATACAGACCTTTGCCAAATCAACTAAAATTGATTTTATGAGTTTTTGGCGTGTAATTTTATCTATTTTATTACCTCCACTTGCAGTTTTAGATAAAGGCTGTGGTTCAATTATTATTGTATTTCTATTAACTTTAGCAGGATGGATACCTGGAGTGCTTGCAGCATTAATTATTTTAAACAACCCTAAAAATTAATTATATAATTCTCATTAAATAGATGCAAAATATTCAACTTCAAGATATTGGTTTAAAAAACTACAAAGATGCCTGGGATTATCAAAATGAATTATTTCAGAAAATTATCGCTATTAAATTGGCCAATAGAGACCGTGAGGAACAAAAGCAAACACCTAATTATTTTCTATTCACAGAACACACCCATGTATATACCTTGGGTAAAAGTGGCGACGTAAATAATTTATTGTTGAGTGAAAAACAATTGGAAGCCAAAGGGGTTACTTTTTTTAAATCCAATCGAGGTGGAGATATTACATATCATGGTCCTGGTCAAATTATAGGTTACCCAATAATCAATTTAGATTATTTCTTTCCAGACATCCATTTGTATATGAGAAAATTAGAAGAAGTAATTATTCTAACGCTTGCCGAATATGATTTAAAAGGCAAGCGAAGTGAAGGTGAAACCGGGGTTTGGCTAGATACAGGCACACCCTTTGTAAGAAAAATTTGTGCTTTAGGCGTTAGAACTTCTCGGTGGGTTACCATGCACGGTTTTGCCTTGAATGTAACTACCAATTTGGGGTATTTTGATCATATTATCCCTTGTGGTATAAAAGGCAAAGCTGTTACCTCCTTAGAGGTAGAATTAGGTAAAAAACTCGATTCTAAAGAAGTTAAATTAAAGATTTTAAAACATTTTTCTAAAGTTTTTAAAGCGAAGTTTATTCGTGAGACTCTAAAAAAATAATTTCATTTTTTTAGTTAGTCGAACCCGCCTTGCCGGCAAAGGCCAATAAGTTAAGTTGTTTTTGTTAATCCCCTTCTTAAAGGGAGTCAAAAAAGTTAAGCATGCAATTATTTTTCCCTTTAGGGTTAGGGTAAAAAATTATTGAATGAGAAAACGATTCCTTAACTTATTGACATTGTGTTGG
Source organism: Flavobacteriaceae bacterium (assembly GCA_021647985.1). Taxonomy (GTDB): domain Bacteria; phylum Bacteroidota; class Bacteroidia; order Flavobacteriales; family Flavobacteriaceae; genus Lutimonas. Next base: position 13,707 of record JAKITQ010000032.1, read on the forward strand.
CGGGACAGGCTAATCCCTCTGCCCGTGCAGAACTTGTTTCAGCATCTAGCGGGATCTTGATAAATTGCCTCCGGGCAGGCAGCTGTTTTAATACAATTACACCATAGCGCCTATTTTTTTCATTTTTACATTTTTTCAAATTCTAATTAAGGATAATACATTATAATTCTGATATATTATTGGTATTACATTTCTTGCTTCATTTAACACTATTCATTGAATTATATTTACTTAAAATGTTATTTTTGTAAAAATTTCACAATTATGGCATACAAAAAGCAAGGGGTATATTTACCAGAATTTGAACATGACAATTGCGGAGCTGGATTTATTTGCAGCTTAAATGGAGAGAGAACGAATCAAATTATTCACGAAGCTTTAGAGATATTAATTAAACTAGAACATCGAGGTGCGGTAAGTTCAGACGGTAAAACTGGAGATGGCGCTGGTATTTTAATCGATATTCCTCATCAATTTTTTAATAAAGTTTGTGATTTTGACTTAGCCAAACCAAAAGAATACGCAGTTGGAATGGTTTTTTTACCACAAAGCAAGAATCAAAATAAATACTGTATTGATGTATTGGAAAATGAAATTCTAAATCAAGGTTTAAAAATATTAGGATGGAGAGATGTACCGGTAAATTCAACCCATTTAGGGAGAATAGCAAAAAAGAATGAACCTAAAATAAAACAAATATTTGTTGGTAAAAATAAATTAAAACTAACAGAGCATGTCTTTAATGCAAAAATATTCGCAGCGAGAAAAATAGCAGAGCATAAAATCAATGCATCTAAATTAAAAGACAGCAAACAGTTTTATATACCTAGTTTTTCAACAACTACCCTTATTTATAAAGGACTCTTAATTCCTGAAGATATTCGCAATTATTATCACGACTTATCAGACACTGATCTAGTAACTCGTTTGGCACTTGTGCATCAAAGGTTTTCTACCAACACCTCTCCATCCTGGGATTTAGCACAACCTTTTCGATTTATGTGTCACAATGGAGAGATCAACACTTTACGTGGAAACATTAGCCGTATGAAAGCGCGGGAAGAACTCATGCAAAATGATGTTTTTGGTGAGGATATTAAAAAACTTTTCCCAATTATATTAGAAGGGAAATCTGATTCAGCTTCTATGGATATGGCTGTTGAACTTCTATTAATGACAGGGCGATCTTTACCAGAGGTGATGATGATGATGGTACCCGAAGCATGGGAAAAAGATGAATTTATGCCCGATGATAAAAAAGCCTTCTATGAATACAATTCATGCATTATGGAACCTTGGGATGGTCCAGCATCTGTACCTTTTACCGATGGTAATTTTATTGGAGCGCTTTTAGATCGAAATGGTTTACGTCCCTCTCGATATACTGTAACCAAAGGCGGTTATGTAATCATGTCATCCGAAATTGGTGTGCTGGATATCAAACCAGAAGATGTGGTTAAACACGGTAGATTAGAACCTGGTAAAATATTCTTGGTAGATATGAACCAAGGTAGAATTATTGAAGATGAAGAGGTTAAAAATGAAATAATTAAAAAACAGCCTTATAGAAAATGGCTTAATAACAATCTACTTCCTTTGTCAGAGGTTCCCTATACCGGTAATAAATGCCCCATTGAAATAACACCATACATTACCCGACAGCGTATGTTTGGATATACTATGGAAGACATTGATACCATAATAACACCCATGTGTAAATCTGGTAAAGAAGCAATTGGATCTATGGGTACCGATACGCCTTTAGCTGTACTGTCAGACACGCCACAATTACTCTACAATTATTTTAAGCAACTATTTGCACAAGTAACCAATCCTCCGCTTGACGGAATTAGAGAAGAAATAATTACAGATATTAGTTTAGCTATTGGAGCAGACAGAAATATTTTTGATACCAATGCGGCACATTGTAAAAAGCTTAAAATTCAGAATCCGGTTATTTCTAATAATGACTTGGATAAAATTAAAAATATAGACCACCCTGATTTTATTTCTTGCGAAATACCAATTTTATACGACATAAAAAAAGGACTCAATGCTTTAGAAAAAGCATTGGAGGGTATGGTAGTACAAGCATGTAAAGAGATAGAAACCGGGTGTAATATTATTATTTTAAGCGATAGAGGTGCCGATAAATCCAACGGCCCAATACCTGCACTACTGGCTTGTTCTTATTTACATCACTCCTTAAATAAATTAAAAAAACGTTCCAAGTTCGGTATAATTATCGAATCAGCTGAACCTCGTGAACCACATCATTTTGCCACCTTATTTGGGTATGGTGCAAGTGCCATAAATCCATATATGGTAAATGAAATAATTCGCGAAAAAGTAAGAAACGGTACTATCACAGATATTGATGCCGAAGAAGCTGTTCAAAATTTTAACAAAGCAATTGGTAAAGGTATTTTAAAAATTATGAATAAAATAGGTATCTCTACCTTACATTCATACAGAGCCTCCCAAATTTTTGAAATTTTAGGCTTGAACAGTAAATTTACAAACAAGTACTTTCCAAACACGCCTTCTCGAATTGAAGGTATAGGCCTTTATGAAGTTGAACGTGAAATGTCTAACAGACATAAAAATGCTTTTTTTAACAGTACCATAGATAATAATTTAAGATTAAATATTGGCGGTGATTACCGATGGAGAAGAAATGGTGAACGCCATATGTTTAATCCAACTACAGTTGCTAAATTACAACAGGCCGTTCGTACAAACAATACCGATAGCTACAAAGCATATGCAAAAGTAATTAATGAGCAAAGTGAAAGCTTAATGACTATAAGAGGCTTATTTGAGTTTCAAAATCTGGATCCAATTGCGATTGACGAAGTAGAACCTTGGACAGAGATTGTAAAACGATTTAAAACTGGCGCCATGTCTTATGGATCGATTAGTAGTGAAGCACATGAAAATTTAGCCATTGCCATGAATCGAATTGGTGGTAAAAGTAACTCTGGCGAAGGTGGTGAAGATCAAAGAAGATTTAGAAAAGATTTGAATGGAGATAGCCGTAGTAGTGCCATCAAACAAGTTGCATCAGGACGTTTTGGAGTAACGAGCAATTACCTTACTAATGCCAAAGAAATACAAATAAAAATGGCACAAGGTGCTAAACCCGGAGAAGGTGGTCAGTTGCCTGGTGAAAAAGTTTTTCCATGGATTGCTGAAGTGAGAAACTCAACACCTTATGTTGGATTGATCTCGCCTCCTCCACATCATGATATTTATTCTATTGAAGATCTGTCACAATTAATTTACGATCTTAAAAATGCCAATAGAGAAGCGAGGATAAATGTAAAATTGGTCTCAGAAGTTGGTGTTGGTACCATTGCTGCTGGTGTTGCCAAAGCTAAAGCCGATGTGATATTGATTTCGGGCTTTGACGGAGGAACAGGAGCTTCACCACTTACCTCTTTAAAACATTGCGGACTACCATGGGAACTTGGTATAGCCGAAGCACAACAAACTTTGGTTTTAAATCATTTAAGAAGTAGGGTTGTTTTAGAATGTGATGGTCAATTAAAAACAGGACGTGATGTAGCTATAGCTTGTTTGCTTGGCGCGGAAGAATTTGGATTTGCAACAGCACCATTAGTTGCCTCAGGGTGTATTATGATGCGAAAATGTCATTTAAATACCTGCCCTGTAGGTATTGCCACACAAGATCCTAAACTTCGTAAAAACTTTAAAGGCACTCCAGAACACGTTATAAACTTTATGTATTTTGTTGCTGAAGAATTACGTGAAATCATGGCACAATTGGGCTTTAGAACCATCAAAGAAATGATTGGTCAATCGCAAAAAATTAATGCCAAAACCGCTGTTAAACAATATAAAGCACATGGAATTGATGTTTCCGGAATTTTATATCAACCAGAAAATTATGCAAACAGAACCGTATCCAATACAGAAAAACAAAACCATGATCTGGATGATGTTTTGGATTTTAAAATAATACGCGATGCACATCCTGCTATTTATCGCAAAGAAAAAATGACATTAAATTACCCTATTGCAAACACAAACAGATCTGTTGGCGCAATAATTAGTAATGAAATTTCAAAAATATACGGTGCAAATGGTTTACCTCCAAATACCTTGCAAGTTAATTTTACAGGTTCGGCAGGTCAAAGTTTTGGAGCTTTTGCAACAAGTGGATTGACCTTTAAAATTGAAGGAAATACCAATGATTATTTAGGCAAAGGCTTGTCGGGTGCAAAAATCATAATTCAAAAACCAGAAAAAGCAAGTTTTAAGGCACATGAAAATATCATTATTGGAAACGTTTGTTTCTATGGCGCCATTAAAGGTGAAGCCTATATCAATGGAATTGCAGGTGAAAGATTTTGTGTTCGCAACTCGGGTATAACTGCAGTAGTTGAAGGTGTTGGCGATCATGGTTGTGAATATATGACTGGTGGCAAGGTAGTTATCTTAGGTGAAACTGGTAGAAATTTTGCGGCAGGAATGAGTGGTGGTATTGCTTATGTATTCGATAAAAATAACAAATTTTCTTCAGAACTATGTAATAAGGAAATGGTTGAACTTGAAGCACTTTCAAGTAATGATAAAACAGAATTATTTGCATTAATTAAAAACCATTACCATTATACCGAAAGTGAAAGAGCATTCGATATTTTAGAAAATTGGGATGAAAATGCAAACTATTTCACCAAAGTAATTCCAACCGATTACAAAAGAGCCTTAGAACAATTGGCTAAAGAACAAGAAAAACAAGCAGTATAATTATGGGAAAGATAACTGGATTTTTAGAGTACGAAAGAGTAGATGAAAAAAATAAAGCTGTTGAAGAAAGGTTGAAAAACTTTAAGGAGTTTACAATTCCTTTAAAGGAAACCGAACTTGAAAAACAAGGATCTCGATGTATGGATTGCGGGATTCCCTTTTGCCATAGCGGATGTCCTTTAGGTAATTTAATTCCAGATTTTAATGAATTAATTTATAAAAAAGAGTGGGGAAAAGCTTTACGGATATTACATGCCACTAATAATTTTCCTGAATTTACAGGCCGACTTTGTCCGGCACCCTGTGAAAAAGCTTGTGTTTTAGGTATCATAGAAGACCCTATTTCTATTGAAAATATTGAAAAAAATATTGTAGAAAAAGGCTTTCAAGAAGGATGGATTCAACCACAAACTCCAAAAGAAAGAACTGGTAAAACGGTTGCTGTTGTAGGATCAGGACCTGCAGGGCTAGCTGCAGCACAACAATTGAATAGAGCCGGTCATGAGGTTACCGTTTTTGAACGCGATGATGCGATTGGTGGCTTATTGCGCTATGGTATTCCTAATTTTAAATTGGATAAAAAAATAATTGATAGAAGATTAAATATTTTAGAAGCTGAAGGGATTACTTTCAAAACAAATACCAATATTGGTGTTAATTACGCGGTTAAAGATCTCGAAAAATTTGATGCTATCGTTTTATGTGGTGGCGCTACAGAAAAAAGAAGTTTACCCACAAAAGGCATTGAAGCAAAAGGTGTTGAACAAGCTATGGATTTTTTAACACAACAAACCAAAATATTATTCGACAAAAAAATTGAAGGGGAGATTATTTCTGCCAAAGGTAAAAACGTTATCGTAATTGGTGGAGGTGACACCGGATCGGATTGTGTTGGCACTTCAAATCGTCAAGGAGCAAAATCAGTAACTAATTTTGAGATCATGCCAAAGCCACCAGTTGGAAGAAGTGAAAAAACACCATGGCCATATTGGCCATTACAATTAAAAACCTCTAGTTCGCATGAGGAAGGTTGTGATAGAAATTGGTTAATCAATACCAAAGAATTTGTTACTGATAAAAATGGCAACTTAACTGCTTTAAAAACAGTTGAAGTATTCTGGAAAATAACTCCGGGTGAAAGACCTCAATTGATTGAAAAAAAGGGCAGCGAAAAAACATGGGAATGTGATCTTGTTTTACTAGCTCTAGGGTTTACTGGTCCTGAAAAAACATTGAGTGATCAATTGGGGTTAGAGTTGGATGCCAGAAGCAATTATAAAGCCACCAATTACAAAACAAATGTTTCAAATATTTTTACAGCCGGAGATATGCGCAGAGGTCAATCATTAATTGTTTGGGCCATTAACGAAGGTAGAGAAGCAGCCAGAGAGGTTGATATATTCTTGATGGGTAGCAGTAATTTACCTATCAAAGGCCAAGGTGATTTACCAGGCGTTTAATTCGTGAAATTTCAATAAAATATAAAGGCATATACAGTAAATAAAAGGTATTAAACCCCATCCGTCAGCTGACAGACTGGACCCAATAACAGGAGTCGACCCAAGGGTCGTGGTATTAACCAAGATCCCGCTAGATGCTGAATCAAGTTCAGCACGGGCAGCGGGATTAGTTCGGCTAACTAAAAAATTAAAAATAATTTTTTAGAGTCTCACGAATAAACTTGTATATGCCTTTGCTTTTTCACCAACATTCCTATTGGTTAATGTCATGATTAATTTTTATATTAATCAAATCTTAAGATTCTCTTTAGATTTGATTTTTACTTTTACGGTCTTAAAAATAATGGCTTAATAAAAAAAGGGCCAATTTAAAATCTAAATTAAACAAAATTAACCTTAAAGAATTAAAATTATGATTAAAAAGATTATCACCGTAGTTGTTCTAACAGTATTGCTAACTTCTTGTGTTTCGAAAAAGAAATATGTTGCCCTAGAGCAAGATTTAACAGATACTAAGGGAGAATTGCAAAAAACCACCATTGAAAAAGAAAATTTAGAAGCCAAATTTACCAATATTGAAAAAAGAGTAGAAGTTTATAATGCAAAAATAAACTCTTTACAAGATGAAAATAATTCACAAATGGTTTTTGTTGGTGATAATGTTACCGTTTTATCAAAAAACATGAGAGATAATTTGAATGTAACACTTTCTAAAATGTCACAAGAAGAAGTAGCAGGAGCGAATACTTTAAAAGATTCTATCAATTTAGCTATTTCTTATAAATTGAAAAAAGCAATAGTTAATAATGATTTAGACCAGGAAATTGATGTTAATATTGACAAAACAGTGGTAATGATTTCTGTAGCGGATAGCTTATTATTTAGATCAGGAAGTTTTAGAGTAAATAAAAAAGCTTACTCGTTTTTAGAACAATTGGCTAATGTTATCAAATCTGAACCAAGTATGGATGTTATGGTTGAAGGCCACACTGATTCTCGAAGTATTCATACAAACGGTATTGAAGACAACTGGGAATTGAGTGTTAAAAGATCAACTGCGATTGTAAGATTATTACAAAACAAGTATGAAATTGATCCTTCAAGATTGATACCAGCTGGTAGAAGTAGTTATGTACCATTAACCGATAACGAATCTAAAGAAAGTAGAGCTAGAAACAGACGTACCAATATTATTATATTACCAAATTTAAATAAGTTCTTTGCGCTATTGGCAGATGAAGAAATGGTAACCAATTAATGATAAATATAAAAGCAATAAAAAAGAGATTTCTTTACAGAAATCTCTTTTTTATTGCTTAGGTTTCTTTTCAAGCATCAAGTATAAGCCTTCCTTAAAAGGTAAAAAAACTCAATCCACATTATCATGTAAAAATGAGTTATTTGAGCGAAGTTGAATTTCATCATTTTCATCAACTCCTAATGTAGTTCTCGATTTATTTGTATCGGTTTCTGATGATATTATTGCTTCATTTAAATCCACACCCATTCTTTTATATGCAGGTATATTTTCAATTTCATCAATATTTTGATTCATTTTATTGACGAATTTATAATTGAATTCCTTCATTTTATTTCTTCTGTCATCTGCTCTACCTTTTAATTCTGAAATGGTTAAGTTCATAGGTGATGGATCATCATTGTGCAATACTTCTTGCACATTGTTTACAATGCCATCATTTTTTCTAACTTTCAATTCAAAATTCAAATTTTCATCTACTTTCTTTTCATCTTGCGATATGGTTTTCAATGTATTAATTTCTGTAGAGAACTCATCTTCCAAAGTATGACGAATCACATTTTTATCTGAGTATTCAGGTTTGATTTCTTCTAGCCCCACTATTTCAATTTCGTTAATATCAATTCCTTCAAGAGTATTTACTTTAGAAGCTTTGTCATCTTCAAAATTTTGTATGGGTAGATCAAATGTAAAAGAAATTTGATTCTCTTCCTCGTCTTGAACATTTACTAAAGGTTCTTGTTTTGGCGTTATGGCAGTTATTTCGAACTCCTCCTCAACAATTTCTGCTTTGGAATCAACCTCTTCATAATTTACAGTCAAATCATTTACTTCAACAGTTTCGTTAACCTTTTGTGTTTCTTCTATAAAATCATCTTCATGCAATATATGCTTGGTCACTTCCTTTTTTGGTGCTACTATTTGCTGAGAAACAGGGTTTACTTCTATTTCATGTGTAATAGTTTTTTCTTCTTCCAGTTTGTGAATAATTTTTGTTGATTCAACAGAAGTAAGTCCACTTTGCTGCTCGGCATTAAATCCAGTGGCAACAATAGTAACTGCAATAGCATCTCCTAATGATTCATCTTCTCCAACACCCATAATAATATCTACATTGGTCTTTGCCTCGGATTGAATATAATCATTAATCTCTCCTATTTCATCGATAGTAACTTCTGATGTACCCGATACGATTAATAACAATACATTTTTAGATCCTTCAATTTTATTATCATTTAATAATGGTGAGTCTAAAGCTTTTGTAATTGCATTTTGGGCTCTATTTGAACCCGAAGAAGTTGCAGAACCCATAATGGCAGTTCCGCTATTGGCCAACACAGTTTTTGCATCGCGTAAATCAATATTTTGCGTATAATGGTGTGTAATTACTTCTGCAATTCCTGTTGCAGCGGTAGACAACACTTCATCTGCTTTTGAAAATCCTGCTTTAAACCCTAAATTACCATAAACTTCTCTTAATTTATTATTGTTGATAACCACCAATGAATCAACATTCTCTCTTAATTTTTCAATACCAATTTGCGCTTGCTCATTTCGCGTTCTTCCTTCAAAGGAAAATGGTATAGTAACTATTCCAACCGTTAAAATATCTAGTTCTTTTGCAATTTTTGCAATTATTGGTGCCGCTCCCGTACCTGTACCTCCACCCATACCAACAGTGATAAACAACATTTTTGCACGAGTATTTAGCATATTTTTAATATCCTCCATACTTTCCATTGCTGATTGTTCACCTATTAATGGATTTGCTCCTGCACCTAAACCCTCTGTTAAAGTAGCACCTAATTGAATTTTTGAAGGCACCGGACTATTGTGTAAGGCTTGTGCATCTGTATTGCAAACCACAAAATCAACGCCTTTAATGCCTCTTTCAAACATATGGTTTACAGCATTGCTTCCGCCGCCACCAACGCCAATTACTTTTATTACATTAGATTGATTTTTTGGTAAATCAAAAGATATGTTGTTAAATTCTGAGCTCATAACTTTTTTTAGTTTATTGGGGTTTTATTCTTTTATTATATTTATTCTGCGTTATCTAAAAAATCTCTTAATTTTTCTCCCCATTTTTCAAATACTGTTTTCTTGGGAGTTTTAAGTTTTTCACCAGCAGCGTCTGTATCAGAAGCATGCTTAATTTTTAAATCTTCACTTAAATGTTTCTCATTATCTGATAATCCTTTCATTAACAATCCAACAACCGTTGCATATAATGGGCTAGATAAATCACTATCGGAATTACTAGCTAAATGCTCATTTGGATAACCAATTCTTGTATCCATTCCGGTAATATATTCTACCAATTGTTTGATATGCTTTAATTGAGCGCCACCACCCGTTAAAACTATACCGGCGATTAATTTTTTCTTACTTTCATCATGTCCGTAATTTTTAATCTCTAAAAACACTTGTTCTACAATTTCAACAACACGAGCATGAATTATTTTTGATAAATTTTTAAGCGTAATTTCTTTAGGGTCTCTTCCTCGTAAACCAGGAATAGAAACAATCTCGTTATCTTTATTTTCACCTGGCCATGCCGAACCGAATTTAGTTTTAAGTAATTCTGCCTGTTTCTCAATAATTGAACAGCCTTCTTTAATATCTTCAGTAATCACATTTCCTCCAAAGGAAATAACCGAAGTGTGTCTAATAATTCCATCTTTAAAAATAGCCAAATCCGTAGTTCCACCTCCTATATCAATCAATGCAACTCCAGCTTCTTTTTCTTCCTGACTTAAAACTGCGTCAGCAGAAGCCAATGGCTCTAAGGTGATACCGCCTAGTTCTAAACCAGCACTTTTTATACATCTTCCAATGTTTCTAATGGAAGAAACTTGCCCTACAACTACGTGAAAATTAGCCTCTAGTCTACCTCCGTACATACCTATAGGCGTATTAATTTCGGCTTGACCATCTACCTTAAAATCTTGAGGCAATACATGTATAATTTCTTCGCCAGGAAGCATAACCAGTTTATAAACCTGGTTGATCAATCTTTCTATATCATTTTCATCTATTACCTTATCGGAATTTGAACGGGTAATATAATCGCTATGATGTAAACTTCTTATATGCTGACCTGCAATACCAACAACAACATTATCAATTTTTTCTCCTGAAGCGCTTTCAGCCTCATCTACAGCTTGTTGTATAGATTGTATCGTTTGTGTAATATTATTTACCACACCTCTATGCACACCTAAACTTTTCGCTTTACCCGTACCTAGCACCTCAATTTTACCGTAAGCATCTTGCCTACCTACCATCGCAACAATTTTAGTTGTTCCGATATCCAATCCAACCGCTATATTATTGTTTTCCATATTTTAATATTTTGTACAAACAACTTGGTCATTGAACTTTAAATTAATCGTTTTATAGTTCTTTAAACTTCCGTCTAATATTGTTTTTTGATAAAATGTTTTTAAATTTTGGATTTTTTTATCCATTCTTTTCAAATCACCAAAAATCACAATTTGACTACCCGTTCTCATCTTCAATTCAAATTGATTTGTACTTTTCCCCTTAATTTGTTGTATTCCGATAATATGTTTTTTTAAAAATTCGTCGTTTTTAATTCTATTCGCCAATAAAATTATATCCTCACAATTATCCTTTTCTATAATGCTTGTTGTTAATGGAATCCTTGCTGAAAAATTATCCGATAAAGGCATCTTTTCTCCATCTTCGTCATAATAATGTGACTCTAAACCGTTTGCAACTCTTAAAACTGGTGTTCTTTGTGTAATTACAGCCCCCAATACTCCATTTATCGTTTGAAATATTTCAGCTTCCTCAATCATTTGATTGTTTTCTAAAAACTGTTCAACATTATTCAAATTTATATTTTCTTTTGATTGATTTTCAAGACCAGCCAAATTTTGTATTAACAACTTATTAACTTTTTCATAACTAATAAAAAGGTTCTTTCCATTATTAAAAATAATATTCATGTCACTTGTTTTAATAGTGCTATTTCTATTGGAAGCAAAGCCGTATAAAAAAGCCACTAATAACAGTAACAGTAAAAATTTAATTGGTTCTAGATATTTTTTCATCCTTTTTAAAATTCTATTTAAAACTATGACACCCCATTAAACAACCCCCTCTTTGTTTTTATGATGATGCCATAGTTATCAAAGTCTTTTATACATTATTTTTTCTATTTGATCTACAATATCACTAGTCGCATTCGGCAATGCCATTTGCTTAATATTCTTACTTAAGTTCCTTTGCATTTCACTATCATTTATTAATTTCTCAAACGTTGACTCAAAATTTTCCATATCTTTTTCTTTAATCATAATAGCCGCATCATTATGCAATACAGACATGGCATTTTTTGTTTGATGATCTTCTGCTACATTTGGTGAAGGGATAAAAATTACAGGTTTTCCTACAATACATAATTCTGATATTGAACCTGCTCCTGCTCTACTCACAATAATATCTGCAGCAGCATACAACAAGCCCATATTTTTAATAAATGCATGTGTTTGTACATTATCACGATCGTATTTTTTATAATCTTCTATATATAATTTACCCGTTTGCCAAATTACCTGAACATCATTGTTCTCAAATACACTTAAATTTTTTTCGATAATTTGATTCACTACTCTGGCTCCCAAACTTCCACCTAAAACCACCAAGGTCTTTTTATTCTTATTTAATTTGAAATACAAAATTGCCTCATCTCTTTTATGAGAAATATCGAGCAAATCTTGGCGAACGGGGTTACCAGTTTTAATAATCTTATCTTTAGGGAAAAAGCGACTTAAACCATCATAAGCAACACAAATTTTTTGCACTTTTTTTGCCAATAATTTATTGGTGATACCTGGATAAGAATTTTGTTCTTGAATAAGACTTGGTATCTTTTTTTTATTGGCCATATATAGGGTTGGACCAGAGGCAAATCCCCCTGTACCAATTACCACATTTGGTTTAAAATCTTTAATTATTCTTTTTGCTTTAATCAAACTTTGCATCAATTTAAAAGGAAAAGACAAGTTTTTTAAACTTAAGCTTCTTTGAATACCTGAAATATTCAAACCTTTAATTTCGTAACCTTCCTGAGGTACTTTTTCCATTTCCATGCGATCACTTGCACCAACAAATAAAAATTTTGCCTTAGGATATCGTATTTTTAACTCATTCGCAATAGCAATTGCCGGATAGATATGACCACCGGTACCTCCTCCACTCAACAATATGTTAACCGACTGTTTCATATAGAATATTTAAAGGGTTCCCCATCTCATTCTTATTCTCCTTACTATCTTCTTCTATGTTTGTTGCACTAACACTCAACACAATACCAACTGCAAAACAGGTCATCCAAATAGAAGTTCCACCCGTGCTAATTAATGGTAAGGGTTGACCCGTTACCGGAAATAACCCAACAGCAACAGCCATATTGATCAAGGCTTGAAAAATTATGGGAAAACCAACGCCTAGCACCAATAAAGTACCAAATATGGTTATTGTTTTTGTTGCTATAATAACCATTCTATATAGTAAAACTAAATATAAAATAATTATAAAAACCGCACCTATCAAACCGAATTCCTCCCCAATTATGGCATATATAAAATCTGAAGAAGACTGTGGCAAAAAGTTTTTTTGAACACTTTTACCCGGCCCTTTTCCGTAAATTTCTCCTGATGCTATAGCTATTTTCGCTTTTTCAGCCTGATAATTATCTTCTGATTCTCCTGATATAAAATTCTCAACCCTATTTGACCAAGTATCAATACGGCTATTTTTTATGGCATCTGGGAAAGTCTTTACCGTTAACACAAAAATTGCCAAGACCAAGACACCTACTCCTAATATGGAAGCAATATATTTAATGGGATATCCCCCAAGAAAAACCAATATGATAATCATAACAAAGGTTATCGCAGTTGTGGAAAAATTTGCAGGCAATATCAACATCAACACAGCACCAACTGGCACCCATAAATAGAAAAAGCTTTCTTTAAAATCAATCGCTTTTTCTTTGTTTCGGGCCAAATACCGTGAAACATACATCATTAAAACAACTGAGGCTAGCGTTGAGGTTTGAAACCCAACACCAATTAACGGAATACGAATCCATCTACTGGCATTTGCACCGTTTATTACTGTACCCTGACTTAAAGTGAATAACAATAGCAAAATAACTACCGGAAGTAAAAAAACTGACAAACCACTAAAATATCTATGTGGAATTTTATGCGTTCCGTATACAATTCCAAAACCTAAAATTAATAAAACAGCATGTTTAATTAAATAACCAAGACTTGTGCCTTTTGCCGCCCCATAAACTAAATTTGTACTAGCACTATACACAGGCAAAAAAGAAAATATGGCCAATATGGCTATAATGACCCAAATGGTCTTATCTCCTTTTATTTTGTCAGAAAACTGTGACATAGTAATTTATATTTGATTAATTATAATTCTCTTACTGCTTGTTTGAATTGTTTCCCTTTTTCTTCATAGCTTTCATATAGGTCATAACTGGCACATGCTGGCGAAAGAAGCACAGTTTCACCAGCCTCAGATAATTTATAAGCTATTTTTACAGCCTCATACATATCTGTAGTTTCAATCATAAAATCAACCGTGTTACCAAAGGTCTCAATGAGTCTTTGATTATTTTCACCCAAACATATTATGGCCTTTACTTTTTCATTTACTAAAGGCAGTAAACTTTCATAATCATTTCCTTTATCTACCCCTCCAACGATCCAAATAATTGCGTTTTCAACACCATCTAAGGCATAAAAAGTAGCATTGGTATTAATAGCTTTGGCATCATTGATATACTGCACTCCGTTTATTCTCAAAACATTTTCTAAACGATGCTCTTCGTTTTCAAAATCGGACATGCATTCTCTGATAGTTTCCTTTCTAACTCTCATTAAATCGGGCAATGTATGCGATGCCATAGCATTTTTTACATTGAAATTGGTTTGTAAAGCAAAAGCTGATATACTCATTTGTTTTTCTTTTATATTGTTATTGTTTTATCTTACTTTTAATGTTAATATGGAAATAACTGCGAGTAAAATGCCAACGATCCAAAATCTTGTTACTATTTTACTTTCGTGATATCCTTTTTTTTGAAAATGATGATGTAAAGGGGACATTAAAAAAATACGCTTACCAACACCTGTACGTTTTCTGGTATACTTAAAATAAGTTACCTGTAAAACCACAGATAAATTCTCCACTAAAAAAATGCCCGCTAAAATTGGAATAAGAAATTCTTTCCTTACTGAAATGGCTAAAACTGCTATAATTCCACCTATAGTTAAACTACCCGTATCTCCCATAAACACTTGTGCTGGAAAAGTGTTATACCATAAAAACCCAACCAAAGCACCGACAAAGGCACTTATAAAAATGGTCATTTCCCCTGAGTTTGGTATATACATTACATTCAAATAGTCTGCAAAAATTATATTTCCAGAAACCCATGCAAACAATGCTAATGCAAGCACAATTATTGCCGATGTACCTGCGGCCAAACCGTCAATTCCATCGGTTAAATTCGCCCCGTTCGATACCGCTGTTATGATAAATATGGTAACCAAAATAAAAACCAACCATGTATAATCTTTAGCATTATCTCCCATCCAACTAATTAGATTTACATAGTCAAATTCATTGTTCTTAATAAAGGGAATTGTTGTTTTAGTAGATTTATGCGCTTCACTAAAATGATTAGAAGGCACGGTCAATGTTGTTGTTGTTTGAACAATTTGATCTACCGGAAGTTTTTCTTTAACCAAAACATCTGGATTAAAATAAAGTACATAACCAACAAATATGCCTAATACAACCTGACCGATAATTTTAAATCGTCCTTTTAATCCTTCTTTATTCTTTTTAAATACTTTAATATAATCGTCAATAAACCCAATAATACCCATCCAAATTGTTGTAACAATTAAAAGAACAATGTATATATTGCCTAATTTTGCAAAAAGAAAAACAGGAATCAATGTAGATAAAATGATAATTATTCCACCCATTGTAGGAGTGCCAGCTTTTTGCTTTTGCCCTTCCAAACCCAAATCTCTTACGGTTTCACCAACCTGTAAGTTTCGCAGTTTTTCAATAATTCTTCTACCGTAAATTGTAGATAACAATAAAGAAAATGCAAATGCCAAAGCCGACCTAAATGAAATATACTGAAATAACCCTGCACCTGGAAAGCTGTAATGTTTATCAAAATATTCAAAAAGGTAGTATAACATCTTGTTATTTATTTAATTCCGTTAGTAATCCATTTACAATCTTAAAATCATCAAAATTTGATCTTACATCTCCAATAATTTGATAAGTTTCATGCCCCTTTCCCGCAATCAAAATGATATCATTTTCATTGGCTAATTTGCACGCTGTTTTAATGGCTTGCTTTCTATCGGTAATAGAAATTGTTTTTTTTACATTTTCAAGTGCAACGCCCTTTTCAATATCTCTAATGATTTGATCTGGATCTTCACTTCTTGGATTATCGGATGTAAAAACCACCTGATTACTCATCAAAGAAGCTATCTGACCCATTTTTGGGCGTTTGCTCTTGTCTCTATCACCACCACAACCCACTACAGTAATTACTTGCTCATTATGCGTTCGGATGGTATTAATTGTTTCTAAAACATTTTTTAAAGCATCCGGTGTATGCGCATAATCCACTATGGTGATGACCCCTTTTTTCGAGACTGCATGCTGAAAACGTCCATCGACATTCTCTAATTCGCTTATTATTTTTAATATTTCAAACTTCTCTAAACCCAATAATTCTGCTGTGGCATAAATTGCCAATAAATTATAGGCATTAAAACTCCCTATTAATTTTACCCACACTTCATGATTACCCATATTCAATAAAAGCCCATTGAATTGATTTTCTAGAATTTTCACTTTATAATCAGCAACAGTTTTTAACGCATAAGACTGTTTATTTGCCAACGTATTTTGCAACATAACGGTACCGTTCTTATCGTCAATATTTACCAATGCAAAAGCTGTTTTAGGTAAATTATCAAAAAATATTTTTTTCACATCCCTATATTCTGCGAAGGATTTATGGTAATCTAAATGATCATGGCTTAGGTTTGTAAAAATTCCACCTGTAAAGTGCAAACCCGAAATTCTTTTTTGATGAATACCATGAGAACTAACCTCCATAAAACAGTGGCCAACGCCTTGTAATACCATTTCATGTAAAACTTTGTTGATCGTTATAGAATTAGGTGTTGTATGGGTAGCTGGCTGTTCTAGCTCATCAATCATAATTTTTATGGTTGATAATAGCCCAGCCTTATATCCAGCTTTTTTAAACAGTATATACAATAAAGTAGCAATGGTGGTTTTACCATTAGTACCAGTTACGCCTACCAATTTTAATTTTTCAGACGGGTTATCATAAAAATTAGATGCTATAATAGCCAAGGCTTCATTCGCATCTTTAACTTGTATATGAGTTATATTATTATGAAACAGTTTTGGCAAATTTTCACAAACTATTACTGTAGCTCCATTTTCAATAGCGGTTTCTATATATTTATGACCGTCGAAAATCAGACCTTTTTGAGCAACAAACAAGGTGTTTGGTAACACTTCTCTCGAATCAAATGCCAAAGAATTCACCGTCAAATCTACAGACCCAACTACCGATTCAACAGCTACTTTATACAATATGTCTTTTAACTTTTTCAATATATTATTAGGATAGATTTAATTTGATTATTTCTCCTTTTTTTAACTCCTTACCAGCTTTTATCGATTGCGATTTTACTTTACCAATACCCTTAAAACTAACTTTAAAACCCAAATTTTCAAGTAATGAAACTGCATCCATACCGGGCATGTTCTTCACATTTGGAACCGTTTTATAATTTGTATTAGCTTTTTTGTAATAGTCTTCATAATTACTATCTGATGCTGCAAGTTGCGGGTCAAAAGTAATTTCGGCCTGTACCGGTGTATCTGTATAAATTTTTCGAGCAATTTGTTGAAATACAGGTGCAGCCACAATATTGCCGTAATAACCTATTTTTTTATCGGGTTTATGAATAACTACGATACATGAGTATTTTGGTTCGTCTGCAGGAAAATAGCCTACAAATGAAGATATATATTGTGTCTTATCTGTCCAATATTCTGTCTGACAGGTTCCTGTCTTCCCAGCCATTGAAAAATTCTCATCATATATATTCTCAGCAGTGCCTCTTCTTACTACGTTCAGCATCATCTCTTTTACTTTATCAATGGTTTCTTGCGAACAAATTTTAGGATCAATAACTTCTTTTTCAAATTTTGAAATCACTTCATTTTGGGTTCTAATTTCTTTAACAAATCGCGGCTTAACCATCTCACCATTATTGGCAATGGCATTATAAAAAGTCAATGTTTGTAATGGTGTAATAGAAACACCATATCCGTATGCCATCCACGGAAGTGATAAACCATTCCATGATTTTTTTTTGGGATCAGGAATAATAGGAGCTCCTTCTCCTTTAATGGGCAACCCAATTTTCTTACCAATGTGCATTTTTTGCAATCCTGCTATGAATTTATCAGGATTATCTTTATAATTCTCATTGATTATTTTTACGATTCCAACATTAGAAGACAATTCAAAAGCTCTTGCCGCAGATATTTTACCATAACCACCTCTATGAGAATCTCGTACCGATTTTCCATGGAAAGTAATCACACCTTTTTCAGTGTCAATAACAGTTGAAGTATCAATAACTTTATCCTCTAAAGCAACAACCATTCCCATTAATTTAAATGTAGAACCCGGTTCATGAGATTCATAAATTGCGTAATTTCTTTGTTCAAAATAGGTTCCTTTTGAGGTTCTTCCTAGGTTAGAGATCGCTTTTATTTCACCTGTTTTAGTTTCCATTACCACTACCGAACCATGATCGGCATTAAATTTTTCTAATTGCCCTAAAAGAGCATGATGGGCTACATCTTGAATGTTCAAATCAATTGTTGTAATAATATCTTTACCGTCAATTGGTTCTATCTCATTATTATCATTTAAGGGTTTCCACTGCCCCTTGGCTATTTTTTGCTTTAATCTTTTACCATTAGTCCCTCTTAAGAACTCATAAAAACTCCCTTCAATACCAACTCTCCCTCTATAATCATCATAGCCAACAGCTCGCTCAGCTATTTTACCAATTGGATGCTCCCTAACGGTACGTTGTTCCACAATAAAACCACCTCTATACGGACCTAACTTAAAAATTGGAAATTGCATTAATTCTTGGTACTGATTGTAACTCAAGTTTCGCGTTATAAAAAGATATCTGTTTTTATTTGCCCTGGCTTTACGGATGTACTTTTCGTAAAATCCAGCACTTTTACCCAGCATTTTTGATAGAGATTTACTCAATGCTTTGATACCCGACTCGAAATCAGCATCGGAAACGGTTACTACATCCATTCTAATATCAAATTTAGAAACCGAAGTAGCAAGCAAGCTTCCATCCGAGGTATAAACACTACCTCTGTTTGCAGTAATCTCAAATGTTTTTACAGTGCCTTGCTCAGCAATCTCACGATATGCCTCACCATCAATAAATTTTATTTGAACAAGCTTATATACTATTGCTATTGCAAACAAAAACATAAACCCGGTAATTAAATACGCCTTGTTTAATATTTGTTTTTTTTGAACTGCCATAACTATCTGCTAATGCTAACTTTAATTTTTTGTGGTGGTGTTTTAGAAACAAACAATCCTTTTTCTTCTAATTTTCTCGATATATTCGATGCCATTTTTAATTTCATCAAATCAGATTTTGTTGCAACATACTGTGACCGTAACTCTCTTTTTTCTTTATTCAACTGCGCAATTTTTTGCACTTTTTTGTCAATTTGATGTGAACTGGTAATCATCAATAGCGCTAATCCGGTTAAAAAAATGATAAAACCCCAATTTTTTTGGGCATCTTCATTTACAAGAAACTTTCCTTTAAAAATATTGTTAAGTATCTCTTTGGTTTTTGTCATTTTATTAATTTCTAATAGCCACTCTTAATTTCGCACTCCGCGCCCTATTGTTTTCTTTAATTTCCTTTTCTGTTGGTATAATTAATTTTCCTGCTTTTTTAAACGGTACGTTTATATTGCCATAAAAATCTTTTTCAGGTTCACCTGCAAACAAACCATTTTGCACAAATCTTTTTACCAATCTATCTTCTAATGAATGGTAAGATATTACACTCAACCTCCCTCCTTTTTCCAATAAATCAGTTGTTTGTAATAGAAATTCTTTTAAAACTTCCATTTCTTGATTTACTTCTATACGAATTGCCTGAAAAATTTGAGCCAATATTTTATGTTCTTTAGGTTTTGGTAAAAACCTTTGCAGCACTTTCTTCAATTCAAAACTTGTTCTAATTTCTTTGTCCGCTCTTGCGGAAACAATTTCTTTAGCCAAAGCCCTAGCATTTCTCAATTCACCATACTGAAACAAAACGTTGCTTAGCTTTTCTTCTTCATACTTATTAAGTATATGATAAGCAGAAAGGTCACTTTGCTGATCCATTCGCATATCCAGATCGGCATCAAAACGTGTTGAAAAACCTCTATCGGCCACATCAAATTGATGTGACGAAACACCCAAATCACCTAAAATGCCATCTACTTTTTTTACACCCTCAAAACGTAAAAAGCGTTTTATAAATCGAAAATTTTCATGAATCAAAACAAACCGATCATCTTCTAGTTTGTTTTGTAAGGCATCTCCATCTTGATCAAATGCAAACAATTTTCCTTCAGGGCCCAAACGACTTAAAATCTCTCTAGCATGGCCACCACCTCCAAAAGTCACATCAACATAAATTCCATCTGGCAACACATTCAAACCATCAATACTTTCAGCAAGCAATACAGGGTTATGATATTTCATCACCATCATCAATTAGGTTCCCCATAACCTCCTCTGCGAGACCTGCAAAATCAACTGCAGCATCATCAATAGCTTTTTCGTATTTGGCTTTATCCCAAATTTCAATTATATTTACAGAAGAAGACAATACCACCTCTTTAGAAATTCCGGCAAAGACATGTAGATCTTTTGGTATTAGCATTCTTCCTGTAACATCTAATTCAATCACCTTTACTCCGGCAGTAAACCTTCTTATAAAATCGTTGTTCTTCTTAATAAACCGATTTAGTTTGTTAACTTTTGCCATCATCGCATTCCATTCACGCATAGGGTAAAGCTCTAAACACGGTTGAAAAACCGAGCGTTTTAAAACAAAACCATCTTGTAAAATACTAGACAGCTGTTTTTTAACGGTAGAAGGCAACATCAACCTGCCTTTTACGTCTGCTTTACACTCATATGTTCCAATTAAATTTACCACTAAGATGTATGAAAGATGATTAATTAATACAAATATAAAGAAATTTACCACTTTCTACCATTTTTTACCACTTTGTTGATAACTTTTCTATTTTCCATATATTTGCTTGTCTTTTAGGGTACTAAGCTATTTTTTGTGTTTTTGTTAAAAAAAATTTGAACTAATGCATAGAAAATTAGTACTTTGAACCAAATTATTTAAATTTGCAAATTGCTCAGAAATAATAGTGTAAATGAAGTATACCCTTAAAAAAGAAAATAAATATACCTTTTTGGAATCAGGCGAAGGAACCCCTTTAATTATTTTACATGGTCTAATGGGTAATTTAAGTAATTTTGATGGTGTTTTTGATCATTTTTCAAACTTGGGATATCTTGTAATTATGCCCGAATTACCATTGTATACTTTACCATTATTAAAGACTAATGTAAAAAATCTATCTGGTTTCGTAAAATCTTTTGCCAAACATTTGGGTTTAAAAAAATATATTTTAATTGGAAATTCGTTAGGTGGGCATGTAGCTTTATACCATACAAAATTGAATTCCGACAAGGTAATTGGTCTTGTTTTAACAGGAAGCTCTGGCTTATACGAAAATGCCATGGGTGGCAGTTACCCAAAAAGGGGTGATTACGAATATATTAAGAATAAAACCCAAGATGTTTTTTACGACCCTAAAATAGCAACAAAAGAAGTGGTTGATGATGTTTTTAATACCCTAAACGATAGAAGCAAATTAATACGAACCCTTGCAATTGCTAAAAGTGCCATAAGACACAATATGGCAAAAGACCTACCAAACATGCATCTGCCAACCTGTTTGCTTTGGGGTAAAAATGACAATGTAACGCCACCTGAGGTTGCCGAAGAGTTTCATAAATTGTTACCCAACTCTGAATTGCATTGGTTTGACAAATGCGGTCACGCACCAATGATGGAACACCCTGATTTATTTAATACCTATTTAGAGGCTTGGCTTAAAAAGCATTTTAGCCAAATAAGTTAATATTTTCACAATTTTCATTATTTAATCACTTAGTTTTAGTAACTTAGAAACAACAAACATTCTAAGTATGCAAAAATATTCAATTTTTAAACACTATTTTATACTGTCCACCTTCCTATTATTGTTAAGCTTTTACAATATAAATGCCCAGGAAAAAACAACTTCATTAAAAAATATAACAGGTAAAGTAACCAATCTTAACGCAGCGCTGGCTGATGTAAATATTGTTATTAAAAACAGAAATATCGGTACAAAAACCAATGCCAAAGGTGCGTATGTCATACAAG
>JAKITQ010000033.1 GCA_021647985.1 Flavobacteriaceae bacterium
TTATAAAGTATTATAATTCAAATTTATCAAAAAATCCTTTTAATAAGTGGTAAAAGAATCTGGTTCAGTCTATTAAAACGCAATAATTGTATAAAAGTATTTTAAAATAATTATTAATTTATCAATAAAATTGTTAAAATTTTAATAATTTAATATGCAGTAAATACAAATTAATTTTAATTGGATTATCTTTACAGTGTGAAAATGCAGAAATATTATGCAGATTAGAAAATTTAAAATGAAGTGAAGGCTGCTTTTTCTTTATCAAATTATGTTAAAAAGAAAATTTATATTTGTTTTACATTTATAAATATCACTCATTTAGTTTTAAACCTGTAATTTATAGATATGAATAAAATCTATTTTTTATTATTAGTATTAATATTGAGTTGCAGCACGAAAGAACCAAAGCATAAAAATTTTACAGAAAAAGAGCGTTGGGAACAAAATGCATCCAATACAGAAATCATTAGAGATGATTTTGGCGTGCCTCATATTTACGGTAAAACAGACGCTAATGCTGTTTTTGGTTTGTTGTATGCGCAATGTGAAGATGATTTTAACCGTGTTGAACGAAATTATATTTGGGCTATTGGCCGTTTGGCCGAAGTAGAAGGTGAATCAGCTTTGTATAGTGATCTTCGCGCTAGACTCTATATGACACAAAAAGAGGCCAAAGAAAATTATAAGAATAGTCCGGATTGGCTAAAAGAATTGTGTGTCGCTTTTGCCGATGGTATCAATTTTTACCTTGCGAATCATCCCGAAGTAAATCCAAAATTAATTACGCATTTCGAGCCCTGGATGCCCATGTATTTTAGTGAAGGTTCTATAGGTGGTGATATTGAAAGGGTATCTACAAGAAAAATTAAAGATTTTTATGAAAAATCTGCTGTCACTGAAGCGATGGCGATTAACGATGGTTTAATTCGATTAAGAGATGACGAGCCAAGGGGCTCTAACGGTTTTGCTATTGCAGGATCCAGAACAAAATCGGGCAATGCCATGTTGTTAATTAATCCACATACTTCTTTCTTTTTTCGTGGCGAGGTGCATGTGGTTAGCGAAGAAGGGTTAAATGCTTATGGCGCTGTAACCTGGGGTCAATTTTTTGTATATCAAGGCTTTAACGATAAAACTGGTTGGATGCATACTTCCACAGGTACCGATATCATTGATGAATTTGAAGAAACTATAATTAAAAATAAAAAAGGATTAAGTTATAAATATGGCGATGCATCGAGGCCAATTGATTCCGTAGAGGTGAAATTAAAATATGTGACAGATGGAGGGATGATGGATAGAAAATTTATGACTTATAAAACACATCATGGACCAATTACGCATAAAGATGGAGATAAATGGGTTGCCACCGCCTTGATGTGGAGCCCAGTAAAAGCATTGGAACAATCTTATACTCGAACCAAGAATTCAAATTTTAAGGAGTTTAATAAAATGATGGATATTCGTACCAATTCTTCAAACAATACAGTTTACGCTGATGCGGATGGTACTATTGCCTATTACCACGGTAATTTTATCCCGAAAAGGAATGATAAATTCGATTATACCAATCCGGTAGATGGTAGTAATCCGGAAACGGATTGGAATGGTTTACATGCTTTAGAAGATAATATTTTTGTTAAGAATCCGGATAATGGCTGGATTCAAAATTGTAATTCAACACCTTTTACTTCTGCAGGAAAGCATAGTCCGAACAAAGAAGGCTACCCGAATTATATGAGTTCATTTCCTGAAAATTATAGAGGAATTCATGCCATTCCTTTACTGGAAAAATCTAAAGACTTGACCTTAGATAAATTAATAGCCTTGGCCTATGATACTTATTTGCCTGGAGCTGAGCAATTAATTACTGGCTTGATAAAAGCATATGACGATTCCTCGAAAGGGAATAGAGAAATCAATGATGCGATGAAAATTTTGAAAAAATGGGATTTCAGGGTTTCAAAAACATCGAAAGCCATGACGCTGACAAAATTTTATTTTAATACTTATTTGAGTTCTGGGAAAATACCCAAAGGCCTGCATTATATGAAAAAGTTTCAATATATGAATCGTGAATCTTCTTTTGAAGAGCGATTGGAAGTTTTTGCGCAAAGTTTGAAAAACTTAGAATCAGATTTCGGTTCACAAGAAATAGTTTGGGGTGAATTTAATCGTTACCAAAGAAATAATGGTGATATTCATCAAGCTTTTAATGATAGTTTATCAAGCATTTCGGTAGGTATGGCTTCTGGTCTTTGGGGTGCATTGGCATCGTTTGGTACACGACATGGTAAAAATACCAAGAGGCAATATGGTGTTTCAGGCAATAGTTTTGTGGCAGTTGTTGAATTTGGAGATAAAGTAAGGGCCAAGACTATGTTGGCAGGAGGGCAAAGTGGTAATCCAAATTCGCCACATTTTGATGATCAGGCACAACCTTATGCAGATGGACAATTTAAAATGGTTGCGTACTATCGAGAAGATGTTTTAAAAAGAGCAGAATCTACCTATCATCCAGGTGAAGAAAAATAAAGTAATTTTTTGTTGAGATTAATATTTAGCATAGAATTTCAAAATCTCATTTATGGTTTCTATACGTTGCTCATCTTTTTCTATCAATAATTCATGTTGCGCATTTGCAACGGAATAAGCAAGGTGTTCTTTACCAGATGCTTTAGCGGCGTCTATAAATTTTTGATGTGCACTGGGATCTACAATTTGTTCGTTTTTTGCAGAAAAGAGAACAAAAGGTGTATTTAATTTATCTACATTATCAAAAATATAATCAAATTGTTGACAAGATTTATTCGCCCATTGAAAAGTTGCACCACCTAATTTTGCCTTAGGAACTTGGTCAAAGGCCTCAATCATTCTTTCATACCTAATCTGTGAACCAGTTAAGGTATTGCCATTAAATGTACTTTTATCATCATTGTATTTAGATTGGCCAAATGCATATTTAGGTTTTTCACCTGCCATTATTTTAACTACAGTACAACCGGGAGGTGCAAAACCTAACATAGGTGAAGAAAAAGCAGCAGCATTAAAATCATTTGCATTTTGCTCTAAATAGGTCATGCCAATTGCACCACCCATAGAATGTGTTAAAAGGAAAGTTTTTTTGTAATTATTTGGTTTTATATAGGTGTCATAAAAAGATTTCATATCGTCAATATAATACTGAAAATCATCTATATATCCCATATCATGGTCTTCTGTCATTCTGCCGGATTGTCCCTGTCCTCTATGGTCGTGAATATAAACCGAATAGCCATTATTAAAAAGGTCAAAAACAAGTTCTTTGTACTTTATCGTCGCTTCCGTTCTTCCGGTAGATATTAAAATTACTTTATCCGTATTTTCTTGCTCAAATATTTTATAATAAATTTCTATATCCGCTTTTCCGTTAAAGGTTCCTTCTTTACCCGCGTTATAAAAATCTTCAATATTTTTACTGTATGTTTTATCTTGTAATTGCTTAATAGTGGTTAAATGGTATTTATTTTTAGTTTTTTTCAAAGTTTCAAATTTTGGTTCACAAGAAAATAATACAACTAACGAAATAAATGAGATGAATTTTAATGGTTTTTTCATTATTAAATTTTATGTAAATAATTTTACAATTACCTGCTAATGGCTTTTAAAGCACCCAATAAATATTTAGGATTATGAGCAGAATCATACATTGGCTGTACTTTTTTATTGGTATCAAATAAGCCATAAACTGCTATTTGTGCTGTTCTAACAGAATATTCAACGGTAAATACGCAATCTTTTGGCGCTTCGGCAAACTGACCTAAAAAAGCAAAGTTGGTTGCTCCTTTCGGAATTACATCGGGTCTATCACCTAATTCTCTTGGCATAAATAAACTATCAACAAAAGGCATAGCAACGGGTATACAATTTACTTTGCCTGAGTTTGTTACAGGTTTCATCAGATCTTGAATTTTTAAATGATAATATAGTTCTTCAAGCATTTCTGCACCAGTACATTCGGCCATTGTTTTTTTAATATAATTACCTTTTCTATCGGGATACAAACCATAACCCCAAAATACTTTTACATCTTTGGGTTGTTGTGGAAAATGTGGTTGTCGGGCTATAACTATAGACATGAGCCAGTTAGAATCGGTCATTGTAACCAAACCGCCTGTGCCATCTACATTGCCTGTAAAGTTTTCCATATAGTCTAAAAAGGTATTATCTTTCATAGTTGCTGTAAACGAATACCATTTTTGCAGGTCTATATGATCACAAAACGGACTTGGGTTTCCAAAAGCCTTGTCTTTGGCAGCAATTTTTTTCCATAATTTCCAAGAACCCGATTCGGCGATACCTTTTAATTTGGCAGGTCTGTCCCAACTGCCATTATCTGTACTTTCGGTTATCGAACCATTGGTAAAAAAAACATAATCATTTTTTCCCAGAACTATTTCACTCTTATCTTTCATATGTAATACTGTGGCTGTCTTCTTGTCTGATGAGAGATTAAAATCAATGTCAACAACTTCTTTTCCCAATTCAAATTTAACCCCCTTTGCTTCTAAATACTTCTTCATTGGTATTACCACCGAGTCGTATTGATTGTATTTGGTTCGCATTACACCTCCTAATTTATACAGACCGTCAACCAAATGAATAAAACGTTTCATATATCGCCTCATTTCGGCAAGACTACT
This sequence comes from Flavobacteriaceae bacterium, assembly GCA_021647985.1. Taxonomy (GTDB): domain Bacteria; phylum Bacteroidota; class Bacteroidia; order Flavobacteriales; family Flavobacteriaceae; genus Lutimonas. The sequence goes on from JAKITQ010000033.1 coordinate 4,686, forward strand.
CCATTTTTGAAAGGCGAACATTGTTGTCCATATATACCAAAAATTGGTATCAAAAAAAGCTTGATCGAACCAATCTTCTATTCGTTGGTTGCCTAGTGATTTTTCTGAAACAAAGGTCAGTTTTAAAAAGTCAGCCTGTTGCTTTAGGGAAAGTCCGTAAGAAGAAACGTCTATTTTTTTACCATCTTTTAATAGCCTTGCTTGACCATTGGAAACGAATCGTTCATTAAATTCATACGATTCATCTCTTACGGATATATTTGGGTCTTCTAGCGATGGGATATGAGAAAGTAACTCCCAATAACATTCATAATGCATTTCGTGCATTCGCCCTCCTCTTACAACAAAACCTTTTTCGGTATCGCCAATACCATCTAAGGCACCTCCTGCAATTTTATCTTTTTCTAATATGTGTATATTTTCGCCTGGTACTCCAGCATCTTTTTCCAGATATAGGGCACTGGCAAGAGAGGAAATTCCGCTGCCAATTAAGTAAATATGAGCTTGTTTTGGGTTTTGGTTAATTTTCATTTTAAAGTGAGGTTAAATCAATTAATTTATTCGTTAAAAATACAATTTTATTTATTATGACGTATTTAAAAGTATAAGAGCAATGATATTTTATACTTTTGTTTTTTATATTTGATTTTATGCAAGCAGAAATAATTACCATTGGCGATGAAATTCTCATCGGTCAGATTTTAGATTCCAATTCAAAATGGATAGCAGAAGAACTCAATAAAATTGGTGTTTCGGTTTATCAAATAACCTCTATTCAAGATGACAAGCAACATATTTTAAAAGCGCTCGCTGAAGCGAAAGGAAATGCCGATATCATTATATTAACAGGTGGTTTAGGACCTACCAAAGACGATATTACCAAACATACCTTGGTAGATTATTTTGATGATAAATTGACCATGCAGCCAGAAATTGCAGAACATATAAAACATTTGTTTGCAAAGATTAATTATCAATACACGGATTTAGATATCCAGCAGGCCATGCTCCCTGAAAAGGCGAATATTTTAAAAAATTATTTGGGTACTGCATCTGGTATGTGGTTTGATAAGGGAGGAAAAGTCTTCGTTTCTTTGCCTGGAGTACCAAATGAAATGAAGGGTTTGATGACCAATTGTGTTTTGCCAAATTTGCAAAAATCATTTCAATTGCCATTTATCTTGCATAAAACGGTGCAAACTATTGGAATGGGAGAGAGTAAAGTTGCCAAGAGAATTGAACAGTGGGAAAATGATTTGCCAAAAAGTATCAAATTGGCTTACTTACCCAGTTATGGCAAGTTGCGATTGCGTTTAACAGCTAAAGGATCCGATAAAAAAGAATTGGAAGAAGCTGTAGAAGTCGCCATTGATAAATTATATCATATTATTGGAGATATTATTGTAGGTATGGAAATTAGCGAGTCTTTGGAGGCCTCCATTCAAAACTTATTGGTTGGTAGCGATCAAACCTTGAGTACTGCGGAGAGTTGTACAGGCGGAAGTATTGCTAAAATGATTACTTCAGTTGCTGGTGCTTCAAAATATTTTTGTGGATCGGCGGTGGTTTATTCCGCGAAAGCGAAAAAAGAAATATTAAAAATAGCATCAAAAACCATTGAAAAATATTCGGTAGTTAGTAAAGAGGTAGCCGAAGAAATGGCCTTGCAGTGTAAAAAAATATTTGCAACGGATTATGCCATAGCAACAACCGGTAATGCAGGGCCTACAACGGATAAAACAGATAAATCTGTAGGTGTTGTTTTTATAGCCATTGCTACACCAAATTATGTGTTGGTAAAAGAATTTAATTTTGGTCAGCCTAGAGAAAAAGTAATAGAAAGAGCCTCTGTTAAAAGCTTGGAAATACTGAGAAAAGAAATTTTAAAAAACAATTCAAATAGTTTGTGAGATTAGTAAAGAATTTATATTTTTGCACCTCGTTTTGAAAGAACAATTAAAACACTAAAGAAATGTCAAGAGTTTGTGAGTTAACAGGTAAAAGAGCAATGGTTGGAAACAACGTTTCTCACGCATTAAATAGAACCAAAAGAAAATTTAAGGTAAATTTAGTAAAAAAACGTTTTTACTTACCTGAAGAAGATAAATGGATTACTTTAAAAGTTTCTACAAGAGCTTTAAAAAATATCAATAAAAAAGGTGTTGAAGCTGTTATTAAAGAAGCAAGAGCTAACGGTTACTTAAAAAAATAAGAAAAGATGGCAAAAGGTAAAGGAAATAGAATCCAAGTTATTTTAGAATGTACAGAACATAAAGCTTCAGGTAAAGCAGGAACGTCACGTTATATTACTACAAAAAATAAAAAGAATACTCCAGATAGATTAGAAGTTAAAAAATTCAATCCTATCTTGAAGAAAATGACAGTTCATAAAGAAATTAAATAATTATAGATTTTCACTTTTTGTGAAAATATTAAATAACACATTGTGTCATGGCAAAAAAAGCAGTAGCATCATTACAAACGGGATCAAAGAGATTGACTAAAGCAATTAAAATGGTTAAGTCTGATAAAACAGGCGCTTATATATTTGTTGAAAGCATCATGGATCCGTCTAAAGTAAATGCTTTTATAAGCAAAAAATAATTTTTACTTATAACAATATACAAAGCTACTTTCTTGTTTGAAAGTAGCTTTTTTATGTTTATAGACTTTTATTATTTTGCTTAACTTTGCAAAAGTTTAAATTAATCAGTCTTATCTCACCAAACTTATGAGTTTATTCAAGAAATTATTTTCTAAAGACCACGCTGAAGACGTGGCGAAAAAAAAGGAAACTTTAGACAAAGGTTTAGAAAAAACAAAAACTTCATTTTTTAATAAGTTAACTAAAGCAGTTGCTGGTAAATCAAAAGTAGATGATGAGGTTTTAGATAATTTAGAAGAAGTATTGGTCTCATCAGACGTGGGTGTAGATACAACACTTAAAATAATCGATAGAATTGAAGCAAGAGTATCCAAAGATAAATATTTTGGTACAGATGAATTGAATAGAATTTTAAGAGAAGAAATCGCCGCTTTGTTGTCTTTGACCAATGTTGGTAATGCAACAGAATTTAATATCCCTCAAGGGAAAAAACCATATGTAATTATGGTAGTTGGTGTTAATGGCGTAGGAAAAACTACAACAATTGGTAAATTGGCATCTCAGTTTAAAAAACAAGGATTAAAAGTTGTACTTGGTGCAGCGGATACTTTTAGGGCAGCTGCTATTGATCAATTACAAATATGGGCAGATAGGGTAGAGGTGCCAATGGTAAGGCAAGATATGGGAAGTGACCCTGCTTCTGTTGCTTTTGACACTTTGGAGTCTGCTGTAAAACAAGATGCTGATGTGGTTATTATTGATACAGCAGGACGTTTGCATAACAAAGTTAATTTGATGAATGAACTGACTAAAATTAAGCGTGTGCTGCAAAAAGTAACTCCAGATAAACCAGATGAAGTACTTTTGGTTTTAGATGGTTCTACAGGACAGAATGCATTTGAGCAAGCCAAACAATTTACCAAAGCAACCGAGGTTACTGCTTTGGCAATTACTAAATTAGATGGTACAGCCAAAGGTGGTGTTGTGATTGGTATTTCTGATCAATTTCAAATTCCGGTTAAATATATTGGAGTAGGAGAAGGTATTGATGACTTGCAGGTGTTTAATAAAATTGAATTTGTTGATTCATTTTTTAAGAGGTAAGGAGAAAGGTTAGTTAAGAGTTGAAAGTTGAAAGTTTTAAAAGTTGAAAGTTGAAAGTTGAAAGTTGAAAGTTGAAAGTTGAAAGTAGAAAGTAGAAAGTGGAAAGAAGTAAGGGTAATAATGGGAAATGAAACAGGTTTTAAACGGTTGATTTTATGGCAGAAAGCTCATGCTCTTGTTCTTGAAATTTATAGATTAACATCATTGCTTCCAAAAACAGAAAAGTTTGGAATTATTAACCAAATCCAACGTAGTTCAACTTCCGTTCCAGCCAATATTGCAGAGGGTTATGGAAGGATTAGTACAAAAGAAAAAATAAGATTTTTATACATAGCCAATGGTTCTTTAGAAGAAACCAGATATTTTTTGATACTTATTCAAGATTTAAACTTTGCTGAAACAGAAAAAATACAGATAAATTTAATTGAGGTTTCTAAAATATTAAATGCTTACATTAACAAAATGAAAGATAGTATTTAATTGAATTTAATTCTTCTTACTCCTTTCTTCTTACTACTTTAACTATGAGAACAAAATATTCAAAAAAAAATAAAATAAATGTCGTAACACTAGGCTGCTCTAAAAATATATATGACAGCGAAGTACTCATGGGACAACTAAAAGCTAATGGCAAAAATGTTGTTCATGAAGATGAAAACGATGATGGGAATATTGTTGTAATAAATACCTGTGGTTTTATTGGTAAAGCCAAAGAAGAATCAATCAATACCATATTACATTTTGTAGATAAAAAAGAAAATGGTGATGTAGATAAGGTTTTTGTTACCGGATGTTTAAGTGAAAGATACAAGCCTGATTTAGAGAAAGAAATCTCTAATGTGGATCAATATTTTGGTACGCATGACCTGCCAAATTTACTCAAAGCCTTAGAAGCCGATTACAAACACGAACTGGTTGGTGAACGTTTAACTACTACACCAAAACACTATGCATATTTAAAAATAGCTGAAGGATGCGATAGGCCTTGTTCTTTTTGTGCTATTCCGCTCATGCGAGGAGGGCATATTTCAACACCCATTGAAGAAATTGTTATAGAGGCAACCAAATTGGCTGAAAAGGGAATTAAAGAATTGATTTTAATTGCTCAGGATCTTACTTATTACGGACTGGATATATACAAAAAAAGGGCTTTGGCAGACTTGTTAAAAGAACTGGTAAAAGTTGATGGGATAGAATGGATTAGATTGCATTACGCTTTTCCATCAGGGTTTCCGTTAGATGTTTTGGATGTGATGAAAGAAGAGCCGAAAATTTGTAATTATTTAGATATCCCTTTACAACACATCAATACAGAATTATTAAAATCCATGAAACGTGGAACAAGTTCTGAAAAAACTATAAAGTTAATAAATCAGTTTAGAGATCGAGTTCCAAAGATGGCAATTCGAACTACCTTAATTGTTGGGTACCCTGGTGAAACAGAAGCAAAATTTGAAGAATTAAAACAGTTTGTAATAGATTCAAAATTTGAACGTATGGGCTGTTTTGCGTATTCACACGAAGAAAATACAGCTGCTTTTGATTTGGAAGATGATGTGCCGGAAGAAGTAAAAGAAGCTAGAGTTGCAGCGTTGATGGAAATACAGGCGCAAATTTCGTTCGATTTGAATCAAGAAAAAGTGGGTAAAACATTTCAATGTATTTTTGATAGGAAAGAAGGGGATCATTATATTGGTAGAACCGAATTTGATAGTCCAGATGTTGATAATGAGGTAATTGTAGATGCGACACAGCATTATATAAAAATTGGAGAATTTATAAATATAAAAATAACAGAAGCAACCGATTTTGATTTATATGGCGAACCAGTAAGTTAGTTAACACTACAACGTCTTTGTATATGATATTTTTTTCCTATTTATAGTAATAAATAGTCCGTTATGTTTTTTTATATTGTTGATTTATAGCCAGTTGCACAAAAATTCTTAAATACAATAACTCGTTGGTTCTCAAAAATTCAATTTATAATTCAACATTCATAATTCATAATTACACGAAGTGTTGTAGTAATGTAAAAATTCTTATTTTTGAAAATAGTTATTAAAATTAAAATAATTTAATCGGCGTTGGCAGCGTGATATAAAAATATATTTGAAAACAAATCAAACAATAGCATTTCAAGATACCGGATATTTTTCAAATATTATTTGTGATTATTTGGATAAAAAAGAAAGCTTAAAAGAATTTTATAATAATTATCCAGACATAGAAGGATTTGAAAATCAAATTAAATCTAAGTCAGCTTCATTTTCTAATGCCACTAGAAACGTTTTGGTTAGTAGTTTGAAAGCACAGAATGACAACTTAAAAATTACTAATGTTACAAGTGAAAATATTCAGTTGTTAAAACAAGAGCATACTTTTACGGTAACTACAGGTCATCAATTGAATTTGTTTACCGGCCCTTTATATTTTTTATATAAGATTATTTCTACAATTAATTTAACGAAACAATTAAAATTAGAATTTCCTGATTGTAATTTTGTGCCAATTTATTGGATGGCTACAGAAGATCATGATTTTGAAGAGATTCAATACTTTAATTTTAAAGGGAAAAAGATTAAATGGAATAGAGAATCAAAAGGCGCAGTTGGTAGATTATCTTTAAAAGGTTTAAGAGATGTTCTCGATGAATTTTCATCGCTTTTGGGTGATAGTAAACATGCTAGAAAATTAAAAGACCTTTTTAGAAAAGCTTACTTAGAACAGGATAATTTAACTCAGGCTACAAGGTATTTGGCTAATGAAATTTTTGGTGCATTTGGTTTGGTAATAATTGATGGAGATGATGTTAAACTAAAAAGACAATTTATACCTTTTGTTAAAAAAGACCTTTTCGACCAAGTAAGTTATAGGGAAGTGAGTAGTACAATTGTTAACTTAGAAAAAAACTATAAGATTCAGGTAAACCCAAGAGCAATTAATTTATTTTATTTAGATAAAAATTTAAGAGAAAGAATAATTTTTGAAGATGGTTTATTTAAAATAAATAACACTGATATAAGCTTTACTAAAGATGAAATATTAAAAGAACTAGAAGATTCTCCTGAAAAATTTAGTCCAAATGTTTTGATGAGACCTTTATACCAAGAAGTGATTTTACCAAACTTATGTTATATTGGCGGTGGAGGTGAAATTGCCTATTGGTTTGAATTAAAAAAATATTTTGAATCGGTAAGCATAACTTTTCCTATTTTGCTTCTAAGAAATTCTGTTTTGCTTCTCACTAAAAAACATAAAAGTAAAATGGCAAAATTGAATTTGACTATTGCAGATATGTTTCAAAATCAGAATCGCTTAATAAGTAAAAAGGTGAAATCAATATCTGATGTTAAAATAGATTTTTCAGATCAGAGAAATCAATTGAAACAAATGTTTTTGGCTTTGGAAGAGTTGTCCAACTGCACGGATAAGTCCTTTTTAGGAGCTGTGAAGGCGCAACAGAAAAAACAGCTGAATGGTATGGATTATTTGGAGAAAAGATTGCTAAAGGCGCAAAAAAGAAAATATAATGAAATTGTAAGTAGAATTATTCTTTTGCAAAACGAGTTGTTTCCTAATTATAGTTTACAAGAACGTCAGGCTAATTTTTCAGAATTTTATGAGACGTATGGAAGTGACCTTATTCAAGAAATAAGTAAAGAACTAGATCCTTTGCGACTAGAATTTGATATTATAGAAATTCAGTCATAAATTAATCCACAAATTTTTAAAGCTTTTAAATATGCATCCGCGCGATATTCAGTATTGTAGTTGATTATTTTATTTGGATTTATCCAAATTAAATGATTGAACTCATCGTCTTGCGGAATTATATTCGCGTTTAAGTCATAATTAATTTTTACAATAGAGAGTTCTTGACCTTTGAATATTGGGTGGCAATTTGGTGGATAGAGCCATTACAGCCTGTCGATAAATTTTACCCATGACAAGTTAATTTGGGTTAAAGTTAATAATTAAAACAAAAAAAATGACCGATTAATCGGTCATTCAAAAGTATTGTGGATGTGTATTTTTTTATCTAATAAATAAAAAAGAAAATAGAAATGCAAATTTGCTTAACTTAAAAGTGTCAATGGCAAAATTTCTTTTTTTTCTTTTAATTTTAACTTCTGGATTATTTGTGAAATTTGAAACCAATTCTGAGACTTCACCAATTAATTGGTAACATGCATTAATTAATTTTTCTTCTCTAGGTAAATATTCGTTTTGTGTGTAAAGAATTAATAAAAAGTCATCATTATGATCATCTGAAGAAAAACAAGCTTCAAAAGAAGATGCATTTTTATTTGCTGTTAGTTCTTTATGAATTTCTCGATATACCGATAATTTACTCTTGTCAATAATAGATAAATCTTCTGATTCAAGTAACAATTCAATTTTTTGATTAAAATTAATGGATTCTTCCCTGTTACCTAGTAAGGTTGAGTTTACAGCATCATTTATTTTTAATTTTTCAGAAATATATGTAGTAATATTACTTTCTACAAATAAGGCTGAAATAAAAAATTCATTTCTAATTTTAATTTCATTACTCACCATTTTTTCTCAATTTATCACAACATTTAAATCATACTATTAAATTAAAGTACTATGTTGTATAGTTACAAACGCTAATATTGAGGGGATATTATAGGGGGATATAATCAAATTCTTTGCCAAATATAGCAAATCATTCTTACAACAAAGTTAAAGAAATATTAATATTTTCCAAACATTTTGCTTAAATATACCTGTAAGTGGGTATTAAATTCATGGTTTACCACTACAAAAAGTCCTTTTAAATTGCTTTAAAAGGACTTTTTGTAGTGGTTTTTTTATAAAGTTGAAGTAAATAAAACGTGGTTTATTTTTTAAACTTAGCGTATTTGTTTTTGAACTTGTCAATACGACCTGCTGTATCAACCAATTTCATTTTACCAGTATAGTATGGGTGAGAAGTACGTGAAATCTCTAATTTGATTAAAGGGTATTCAATACCTTCAACATCTAACTTTTCTTTTGAATTTGCAGTTGAACGAGTTAAAAACACATCACCATTTGACATATCTTTAAATGCTACCATTCTATAATTTTCTGGATGTATTCCTTTTCTCATCGTAAACTCATTTAAATTTTATATTTTCGCTTCTTTTAAAAAGAAAACTCAGCACATGCTGATTTTGAGAGTGCAAATTTAAGTAATATTTTTAAATCTCAAACAATTATTTGGTAATTTTGCACAAAAATTTTGATTATGAATAAAATTAATTCTTTTTTAGCCATTTTGGTTGTGATATTTATGACTTCTTGTGGTAATAAATACAAATTGATATTACAATCTCCTAAAACAATTAATATTGATAAACCACTAAATATAACTGTTAAAGAAAAAAATGGCAACCCTATAGATTCTATCCAATATTTTATCAATGGTAAAAAACTATCGATTAATAAATTAATTGATATTAAAGATTACAGATTGGGAAAACAAGCCATTTCTGTAACTGTTTTTTATATGGGTCAGGAAAGAAAAATGAACAATACGATATATTTCCTAGCGGCTAAAGCACCTGTGGTTTATAATTTTGAAATTATTAATGAATTTCCACATGATCCATTAGCTTTTACACAAGGTTTTGAATTTCACAATGGTTTTTTTTATGAAAGCACCGGGCAAAGAGGTAAGTCTACATTGAGAAAGGTAGCATTAGAAAGTGGTAAAATTCTTCAAAAAATTGATATTGATAAACAGTATTTTGCTGAAGGGATGACTATTTTAAATAATAAAATTTATCAGTTAACCTGGCAAAAAAGTGTTGGGTTTGTTTATAATTTAGAAACTTTTGAATTAGAAAAAACATTCGATTACAATCAAAGTAAAGAAGGTTGGGGTTTAACGCATAACAATGAAAGTCTAATTAAGACCGATGGTACGGAAAGAATGTGGTTTTTGGATCCAGAGACGTTAAAAGAAAAATCATTTATTGAAATTTATACCAATAAAAGAAAAGCGGAAAAATTGAATGAATTAGAGTATGTAAATGGTAAAATATATGCCAACCTTTGGCAACAAAATTCTATTTTAATTGTAAATCCAAAAAATGGTGCTATTGAGGGAATTGTAAATTTAAAGGGTTTACAATCAAAAGCAGGTCAAGATGGCGATGATAATGTATTGAATGGAATTGCTTATGATGAAAAAGAAGACCGATTATTTGTAACTGGTAAAAAATGGGATAAAGTATTTGAAATAAAGTTGGTTAAAAAATAGAAATATGAAAGGAAGTTATTTTTTTATTTTTTCTGTAATTTTCATATTAATTTATTCCTGTAATGATGATGTTTTCGATACGATTAAAAGTTCTGGTGATTTAAGCTTTTCAAGAGATACAATTTATTTAGATACGGTTTTTACAAATACCAGTTCAAGTACCCGAACTTTAAAGATTTATAATAAAAGCAGTAGTAATATTACGATTCCAACCATAAAACTCGGAAGAGGAGAAAGCTCATTTTACAGACTTAATGTTGATGGGATAGCAGGTAAGTCATTTGAAAATATTGATATTCTTGCTAGGGATAGTATTTATGTTTTTATCGAAGTTACTATTGATTTTAGTCAGGTTACCAATCCAATTTATACAGATTCTATAGTATTTGATCAAGGTGATCAAATGCAAGATGTTAAATTGGTAACCCTTGTTCAAGATGCACATTTTTTATTTCCGCAAAGAGATGCACAAGGAGTGAAAGAAACTATAGTTTTAGGCACAAATGCTGACGGAGAGGTGATTGAAGTTGAAGGTTTTTATTTAGAAGGAAATACAATATGGAAGAATGACAAACCTTATGTTATTTATGGATATGTAGGTGTTAATTCTAATAATAAATTGACAATTGAAAAAGGAGTAAAAATACATTTTCATAAAAATTCTGGTATCTTGGTTGAAAAGGATGCAAGCTTAAAAGTTTTGGGAGCATTGAATGAAGAAGTAGTTTTTGAAGGCGACCGATTAGAACCATTTTTTAGCGAGATCGCTGGTCAATGGGGAACAATTTGGTTGAGAGCCGGAAGTAAAGATCACGAAATAAACTATGCTATAATTAAAAATAATACTATTGGTATTTTAGTGGATTCCATAGGTGACTTATCTAATCCTACCTTAAAAATTAGCAATACACAAATTTACAATACTTCAAGTTTCGGACTGTTGGGTAGATCAGCTAATATCAAAGGAGAAAACTTAGTTATAGCAAATAACGGTCAATCTTCTTTAGCTTGTACTCTAGGCGGTACCTATAATTTTACACATAGCACCTTTGCAAACTATTGGAATAATAGTATAAGGAATTTTCCTACTGTACTGATTAATAATTTTATAACAATCCAAAATGAGGATGGTTCTGAAGATACATTGGAAAGAGATTTAATAGCTGCAAATTTTACAAATTCAATTATCGATGGTAATCAAAATATAGAATTTATTTTAGATAAGAATGAAGCTGCCCAATTTAATTATACTTTTAAAAATAATTTATTGAAATTTAATGATGTTGGTGGTAATTTTAATGATGATCCATTATATGATTTTGAAGATACTCTGTTCTATCAAAACAATATAATAAACGGAGAAACAGATTTTAAAAATATAGAAACCAACCAATATATCATAGGTCTAGATTCGGATGCTGTTGAAAATGCAGATATAAATGCAGCCTCTCAAATACCATTAGATATATTAGGGCAAAACCGCATATTAAATCCAGATATCGGGGCCTATCAACATATTATTTTTGAATAAATTTGTATATTAGTTCTTATAAATTATCCCATTTTTCATTACAAAAACCACGTTTTCCATAGTTTTTATGTTTTTGGTTGGGTCTTCATCTACAGCAATTATATCGGCATAATTACCAACAGCAATACGACCTATTTTATCATTTTTTAGAACAACTGCATTGTTGATAGTAGCAGTTTGTATGGCCTTCATTTCTGGCATTCCAGCCTCTACCATAAAGTAAAATTCTTTACCATTTAATCCGTGAGGATAAACTCCAGCATCTGTACCAAAAGCAATTTTTACGCCTTTTTTATATGCTTTAGCAAATGTGCCTTGTATTTTTGGGCCAATTTCCAATGCTTTTGGAACTATGATTGCAGGATAATATCCTTTTATTTTTGCTTTGTCGCTAACTTCTTTGCCCGCAGTAATCGTAGGCACATAGTACACGTCATGATCAATCATCATTTGCATTGTTTTATCGCTCATTAGAGTACCATGTTCTATGGTTTTTACACCACCTAAAATGGCCCTTTGCATACCTTCATCACCATGAGCATGTGCTGCTACATGCATATCATAATCTTTAGCTGTCTCACAAATAGCTTTGATCTCTTCGATAGTGAATTGCGGATTTTGACCACTTTTGGCAACGCTTAAAACGCCCCCTGTAGCAGTAATTTTAATCCAATCAGCACCATTTTTATATCTTTGTCTAACAGCTTTTCTTGCATCAGAAACACCGTTGACCACACCTTCTTTTGGACCTGGGTCTCCCATTAGCTCTTTTCGGCTACCATTGGTAGGGTCGGCATGACCACCCGTTGTAGCTAAAGCTTTACCAGCAGTATAAATTCTAGGTCCGTCAACATAACCTTTACTAATTGCATTTCTTAAAGCAATATTTACACCACTACCACCAAGATCTCTAACCGTTGTAAAACCTGCAAGTAAGGTTGTTTTAGCAAAAACTGTTGAATGAAAAGCAGCATCCACATCATTTAAAGTATATCGCTCTAAATAAATGTTTGGATTGGATTCATTTTCAATGTGTACATGCATATCGATTAAACCTGGTAGAACGGTTTTGTTTTTTAGATCAATTATTTTGTCTGCATTAGTACTTGGTTTTTTATAACCCTTTTCAATTGCAGTAATTTTATTTTCGGATACAACAACAGTCATTTCTTTTAAAATTTTTCCATTTTTGGTGTCGATTAGTTTACCGCAATGTATATAAGTGTTTTGCGAAAAAATAATTGAGGTAAAAAATAAAAAGATGCTGATACTTAAAAATTTCATAATTTTGATTGTTAATTTTTGATAAATATAACATTTAAAATGGATTATAAATGATTTCAAAAAATATAATTATAACAGGAGCCAGCAGAGGTATTGGACTAGAACTGGTTAAATATTTTAGTGCTTTAAAGCATCAAGTTTTAGCTTTAACACGAAATAAGCAAAAATTGGAACCCTTACAAAAATTGAATTCAAATATCACTTGTTTGGAACTGGATATTTGTGATGAAAGTGATTTGACATTGGTTGAAAATTTTGTAAATAAAAATTGGAAAAAAGTAGATATCCTTATCCATAACGCAGGAGTACTTATTCATAAACCTTTTCAAAAAACTACGCTTGATGATTTTGCAGCTATCTATAAAGTAAATGTTTTTTCGGTGGTATCATTAACACAAATAATATTACCTTTTTTACAAAAAGGAAGTCATGTGGTTGCTATAAGTAGCATGGGTGGCATACAAGGAAGTGTGAAATTTGCAGGTTTGTCAGCTTATAGTTCTTCTAAAGGTGCCTTAATTACCTTGATGGAGTTACTCGCAGAAGAATATAAAGAAAGTGGGATTGCGTTCAATACTTTAGCCCTAGGCGCTGTGCAAACTGAAATGTTGGCGCAGGCATTTCCCGATTTTAAAGCTACAATTACTGCTATTGAAATGGCAAATTATATTGGTTATTTTTCCCTTTCGGGGAATGAAATGTATAACGGTAAAGTGTTACAGGTTTCAAATTCAACACCTTAGAAGGTAGAACGTAGCAGGTAGCAGGTAGAAAGTAGAAAGTTAAGTATTGTATACCAATTACTTTATACCAGCTACTTGTTACCAAATACTAATGAACAAATTACAAAAGCCAAAAGCCAAAAGCCAAAAGCCAAAAGCCGATATCAAAATACCTAATACCCGCTACTAAGTATTACCATCCAATAATAAAATTACTTAGAACTTATTCTTTTTTGTATTTTTACGTCATTAAAATAAAGTTGTTTGAGCGATAAAAAAGAAATTTTAAACAAATACCTTCCCGAGAAATCGGTAGCCTTGGTAATTGACATATTAGAAAAACACCCTTGTCATTTAAAAATTGTTAATAATAGAAAAACCAAGCATGGTGATTTTAGAAAATATCCCGATGGGAAGTATCAAATTACTGTAAATAATGGTTTGAATAAGTATCGGTTCTTGTTGACATTAATTCATGAAATTGCCCATTTAATTAGTTATAAAAGCAATAAAAATATTAAACCTCATGGTATGGAATGGAAGAGGAATTTTCAACATTTAATGTTGCCATTTGTGAATCCTGATATTTATCCAAAAGAAATTTTAGCTTTTTTAGCACATTACTTAATTAATCCTAAAGCAAGTACAGATACTGATATTAAATTATCCTTGGCTTTAAAACAGTTTGATGAAAAAACAGATAAAAATTATATTTTCGAAATACCATTAGCGAGTAAATTTATGCATAACAACAAAGTATTTGTTCGGGGAAATAAAAGAAGAACAAGATATGAATGTACAGAAGTATATTCAGATAAAAAATATTTATTCCATGCTAATGCAGAAGTGGATCTGATAAAAATTTAATGATATAAAAATGAATAAAAATTATTATGCCGTAATCATGGCTGGTGGAGTTGGTTCTAGGTTTTGGCCGGTTAGCACACCTCAAAATCCGAAACAATTTCACGATATGTTAGGTACAGGTGAATCATTAATTCAAAATACTTTTTCAAGATTGGAAAAATTAATTCCTAAAGAAAATATTTTAATTGCAACCAACGAGCGATATAAAAATTTGGTTTTAGAACACCTGTCTCAAGTAAAAGAAAACCAATTGTTATTAGAGCCTGCTATGCGAAATACGGCTCCTTGTATTTTGTATAGTGCTTTAAAAATTCAAAATTTGAATAAAGATGCAGTGATGATCGTTGCACCTTCAGATCATTTTATTGAAAACGAAGCTGAATTTGTTCGCCAAGTAGAAATAGCTTTTAAAGCATGTGAAAAGGAGGATATATTAATGACTTTAGGTATAAAACCGTCACATCCAAATACGGGGTATGGTTATATTCAATTTAGCAATTCCGATAAGGAAATAAAAAAGGTAATCAACTTCACAGAAAAGCCAAATTTAGAAACAGCCAAACAATTTATTAATCAAGGAGATTATTTGTGGAATGCAGGTATTTTTGTATGGAGTGTTAAGAGTATTATCAATGCTTTTGAACAAAGTTTAGGTAGTATGTGCACACTTTTTAATGCTGGAAACTCATATTGGAATACTGAAAATGAATCCAAATTTATTAAAGACAATTACGCTAAAGCGGAAAATGTTTCTATTGATTACGGAATTATGGAAGGTGCTAAGAATGTATATGTTTTACCTGTTGAATTTGGATGGAATGATTTGGGTACTTGGGGTTCATTATTTGAAAAGTTATCAAAAGATTCAAATAACAATGCTGTGGTTAATGCAAAACCTTTATTGATAGATGCTAATAATAACATGGTTAGAACCACAAAGGGTAAAAAAATTATAGTACAAGGAATAAGTGATTATATAATTGTTGAAACAGAAGATACCATTTTAATTTATCCAAAATCTGAAGAGCAAGGCATTAAACAGGTTTCAAAAGATGCTGAAATTAAGATGGGTTCTAAAAATTAATTTCTTTACTTACGCCTTTTTTTATTTTTTAAATAAGTGTTCGTGATGTGCTTCGCAATTCAAAAAACAAAGAGAATAAATGAGG
This sequence comes from Flavobacteriaceae bacterium, assembly GCA_021647985.1. Taxonomy (GTDB): domain Bacteria; phylum Bacteroidota; class Bacteroidia; order Flavobacteriales; family Flavobacteriaceae; genus Lutimonas. The sequence goes on from JAKITQ010000033.1 coordinate 20,242, forward strand.
TGCGAGGCTCTATTTTTTTTGAATAGCCTTAGCTATTGAAAAAAAAGATAACGAAGCAGATTATTTGTTATCTTTGTTCCCATAAGGGTTTTTAGAGTTTTCCAGATACTGCTTAAAATTTTATTGTATTATCTAGATAGTACTTCAAAAATTATAGTTGCCTCTGAAAAACTCTGAAAATTTTGATGCGAATGAATTTTTAGAACCCATCTTAAGTTTTAATATTATTTTTTTTATTAGATTTACTTTCAATTACCCAAACACCAAACTAAATGGAAGAAAATATTGATGATAAAAAACAAGCAAAACAGATAAAGGAAGAGCTTGAACAAGAACAAAAAATTGAAGAGCATAAGGAGGAAGTTCAAAAAGATTTTAAAGGCTTTTTTCAAAGTTTAAAAGAATTTTTAGGAGAACTTTTAAATATTAAAGTAAGTACTGATAAGGATGCTACTGCCCAAACCATTAAGGATGGTATTTCAATGAAGGGGCATACAGCGTGGATTTTGGTGTTTTCCATATTAATTGCTTCTATAGGGTTGAATGTTAGCTCTACCGCTGTTGTGATCGGAGCCATGCTTATTTCACCTTTGATGGGGCCAATTTTAGGAGTTGGATTTTCCATTGGTATTAATGATATAGATACTTTGCGTTCTTCAATGGTTAACTTAGGAGTTATGGTAGCTTTGAGCTTGTTAACTTCATTTCTATTTTTTAGTATTCCTATTTTTCAAGAGGCAACACCCGAGATAATTGCAAGAACAAAACCCGATGTGAGAGATGTTTTAATTGCTGTTTTCGGTGGTTTGGCATTAATTATTGCCATTAGTAGGCCAAGATCTCAATTTAATACAGTAGCTGGTGTGGCAATTGCTACAGCCTTAATGCCTCCCTTATGTACTGCGGGATTTGGGTTAGCAACCGGACAATTTAATTATTTTGGTGGTGCTATATTTTTATTTACTATCAATTCCATTTTTATTGCTTTAGCTGCCTTTGCCATTACCAAGTATTTACAGTTTCCAATGGTAAAATATATCAATCAGGCCAAACGAAAACGCATTTCTCAATTTGCTTCCTTGATTGCATTGATTATTTTTTCGTTTAGTATCTTTTTGTTTTACCAATTGTATCTTTTAAACCAATATACAACAAATGCTGAAAATTTTATTAATAAAATTGAAATGGAAGGTGTAAATATTATTGGTGATATAAAAGAAAGTATTGATTATGATAATAAAGAAATTAAACTATATGTTTTTGGAAATAGTTATACAAAACATGATGAAGAAAGATGGAACAATCAATTAAAAGAATCAGGTTTAAAAAACACCAAACTTATTATTTTACAAAGCCAAGATGACTCTAAGGTAAGAGATGATATAGATCAAATAAAGGAAATGTACATCAATAATTACAATATGTTAAGCGCAAAAGATGAATCTATTAAAGAAAAAGATATAAGAATTAATAAATTGGAAAAAGATTTGCGAAGGTATTATGATAATGAAATATTGTTTGATCAAGTTTTTAAAGAAATAGAAATTAATTATAAAGGTTTGAAAGAAATTGGTTTTGCAAAAGAATTTGTTTCCAATTTTAAAAAAACGGATACGATATCTGTAATTTCTGTAAAATGGAAAGCTATGGTTAGAAAAAATCAAAGAAGAATTCAGGAAAAAAGATTAAAGAAATGGATGGAAGTTAGGTTAAAATTAAAAAATATTGAGATAAGACAACTTGATTAAAAAAACACTTCGTGTAATTTTGAGTGATACATATAGAGTTTTATATTAAATATTTGAATATCAATGAGTTATTTCGTATAAGCATTGTTATAGAACTGACTATAAATTAATCGTATACTAAAATAAAACGGTAACTGTAAAAGGCAAAATGTTTAATTTATGACTTATATAAAGCTTATTTTTAGCTTATTATTTATTTTGCCTATATATGGGCAAAGCGTAAATTTTAATAAGGGAAAATCTATAAAAAAACATTTTTATACTGAAATTAATTATACCGAAATACAAGGAAAAATTATAATTCCAGCCATAATTGAAGGGAATACTTATCATTTTTTATTAGATACAGGAGCTCCAAATTTAATATCGTTTGATTTGTACAAAAAAATAAAATCCAAATCAATTAAAACGATAACAGTAAAGGATGCCAATAATAAAAAAATGAAGATGCAGATTGTATCGATGCCTCTTATAAAAATTGGTGATGTAACTTTTAAAAATACACCAACAATTGTTAATCATTCGTCCACCAATTTTATTTTTGATTGTTTTGAAGTTGATGGTATTATAGGTAGTAACCTTTTGCGAAATTCCATCATACAATTTCTTCCAAAAATTAAAACAATAAAAATTTCAAGTGATACAGATAAAATAAAATATAATGAAAATAAAGCTATGAATTTATCTCTTCACGGTAAACAAAGTAGTCCATATATAAGAATAGATTTACAAGGTAGAAATAGTGTAAGAGAACTTGTTTTATTTGATACAGGAATGAAGGGGTTTTATGATTTATCAAAAAGGAAATATGATGATTTAAAATCGAAAGATATTTTTATAAAATTAGAAGAGGCAACCGGAACAGAAAGTATTGGCTTATTTGGACCTTCTAATATAAAGAAGCAATACCGATTAATTATCTCTCAAATTAAAGTTGGTAATGCGGGGTTTAAAAATATTTTTATTACTACAACAAGTGCAAAACATTCAAGAATTGGGTCTGATATTTTAAAGTATGGTAGCGTAATTCTAGATTATAAGAATAAAAAATTTGTATTTGAACCTTTTCAGGAAAGCGTAGATCTCAATGAAAAAATACTTGGAATTAGCTTTAATATTATTGATGACCAACTTGTTGTGGGTATGGTTTGGGAGGGTAAGCTTAAAAATGAGATTAGTTTTGGTGATAAAATTGTAAGTATTAACGGCGTAGATTTTAGGAAGATCAATGTTTGTGATATTATTACTAAAGAATCTATTTTTAAAAAGAATGACACCTTAAATATTGAATTTGAAAATAATAAAGGAATTGTAAAAAGAATAAAATTAATTAAGGAAGATCCTTTAAAAGAGATGCTTTTGAAGTAATAAATAAATTAAGATAGTTACGATATTATGTTTATACTTTATTGTAAACTTCTCTAACTTTTTTAAATAAATTAGAAGAATAAACAAAATCGGTTACTGCTTTATTATCAGTTTTAAAAATATTTTTATGTGATCCTTCCCATTCTTTTATACCGTTCTTTAAAAAAATAATTTTTTCACCAATTTCCATAACCGAATTCATATCATGTGAATTTATTATGGTTGTTATCTGATATTCGTCAGTAATCTCTTGAATTAAGTTATCTATAACGATAGCAGTTTTTGGGTCAAGCCCAGAATTTGGTTCGTCACAAAACAAATATTTAGGGTTCATTACTATTGCTCTGGCAATGGCAACTCTTTTTTGCATACCCCCTGAAATTTCAGCGGGGTATTTCTCATTTACATTTTCAAGATTAACTCTTTTTAAAACAAAGTTAACCCTGTCAATCATTTCTTCTAAATTTTGATTCGTAAACATTTTTAAAGGAAACATAATGTTGTTTTGAATAGTATCAGAATCGAAAAGTGCTCCTCCTTGAAATACCATTCCTATTTCTTTACGTAAACCTCTTTTTTCTTTAGTGGTCATCTTACTATAGTGCCTTCCATCATAACATATGTCGCCGCTATCGGGTTCAAAAAGACCCAATAAGCATTTTAAAAAAACTGTTTTTCCTGAACCGCTTGTACCAATAATCATGCTGGTATCTCCCTTTTCAAAGCTTGCGGAAACACCTTTTAATACATTGTTTTCACCGAAGGATTTATATAAATCTGTAATTTCTATCATCTTTAGCCTAATAACATTTGCGTTAAAAAATAATTTAAAACAATAATTACAACACTGGTCCATACTACTGCTTGCGTACTTGCCTTACCTACTTCTAATGATCCTCCTTTGACATAATATCCATAAAAAGATGGAATTGTTGCAATTAGAAATGCAAATACCATGGTTTTAATTAAGGAATATTGAATATAAAATGGATTGAAATCTTCTCGAATACCAATAATATAGTCGTCGGATGAAAATAAACCTGTTGCAAAACCAGAAACCCAACCTCCAAAAATACCTAAAAACATGGCCAGTAAAATAATAAAGGGATAAAAAGAAACAGCAGCAATAATCTTAGGTAAAACCAAGTGATTTAATGAGTTTACTCCCATAACTTCCAAGGCGTCAATTTGTTCTGTAACCCGCATAGTACCTATGCTGGAAGTGATATAGGACCCAACTTTCCCTGCCAATACAACGGACATGAAAGTTGGAGAAAATTCTAATATAATAGATCTTTTCGTTGCAAAACCAATTAAGTATTTAGGTATCCACGGATTGTCAACGTTAAGCGCTGTTTGAATGGCCACAACACCACCTACAAAAAATGAAATAAAAGCAACGATACCTATTGATTTTAAGCCGAGTTCTTCAATTTCTTTAAATAAGTTTTCTCTAAAAATGGATCTTTTTTGAGGTCTTCTAAAAACCTGACCCAACATAATAAAGTATTTTCCTATATTTTTTAAATAAATCATATTAATTAGTATGACGCTAAATTATTAAAAAATTATCGCTGTATGAGCAAAAATAAAAATAATATTGAACATATTAGTTTTTGAATCGGATTGTATATAAATTTTAGGGTATTATTAGAAAATACTACATTATATTAAATAAAAAACAAAAAACTCTCCATTTTCATGAAGAGTTTTCCTCTTTAACAATAACAATTTTCCCTAGTTTTGTTTATAAAAACTAATGAGATAATACAACGCAAATTAAAATTGTTTATTGTAAAAATATTTTTTAATTAAAAAAAATATTAATTTGTGACTGGTTGGAAATTGGCGAATTTTATAAACCAATTTATTTTTGAGTGAAATAGCCTTCCCGAAACTTGGCTCGTTCACTAAAAATGTATACTGGACATTTTCTTAACGTTCTGCCCTATTTTTTTAGATGTCGTAGTATCAAAAACTTGAGAAAGATAGAAAAGCGCTAAATAAAATGGTTTTATACCCAATCAAGTTGAGCATATGCTTTAACCTATTTCCACCAGGCACAAATTACAGTTAAAGTAAAATCGTTTGAAGCATAAAAAACAAAAAACTCTCCATTTTCATGAAGAGTTTTTCTCTTTAACAATAACAATTTTCCCTAGTTTTGTTTATAAAAACTAATGAGATAATACAACGCAAATAAAAATTGTTTATTGTTAATGAATTTAATATTTCAATAAAAAAAATAAAATTTTAATAACAATCTGTATAATAGGTTGGTACAAATAAAAAACTCTCCATTTTCATGAAGAGTTTTTCTCTTTAACAATAACAATTTTCCCTAGTTTTGTTTATAAAAACTAATGAGAAGATACAACGTCATAACAAATCGTTTATTGTTTTAATATATTGAAAAACTTAATATTTTAATAGAATTATCTTTGTTTCGAAATAGGGATTGTTTATTGGTCTCAAAAATAGTTAAAACTATGCACTTTAGTGCATCTCGCTTTAGCTTCTAAAAATTTTTATCTTTGTGAGTATGTCAGACCAACGAACAAATGGACATACAGTATCCAGGTTAACGGTTCATATTGTATGGAGCACAAAATATAGATATTCAGTTTTGAATGGAGATATACAACAAAGATGTCGCACTATACTAGTTCAGGTTTGTGATGCAGAAGATGTTGTTATCTTGAAAGGAGTTGTATCAAAAGATCATGTTCATATGCACTTAGAATATCGACCATCACGATCAGTTAGTGAGCTGGTTAAGAAATTGAAAGGAAGAAGTTCTAGGAAATTACAGCAAGAATTTCCGGATTTGAGGAAACGGTATTGGGGTCAGCATTTTTGGGCAATAGGATTTGGATGTTGGAGTACTGGAAATATAACAGATAAAATGGTTAACGATTATCTAGAACATCATCGAAAGTCAACAAACGATAATGATAATTTTATCATTGAGTGATTCCATACAGCTGACTTTAGTCAGATTTAAAAACCTATGGACTTTAAGTCCATAGTGGTTTAGTTAATAGAATTCTCTATCATCGAACTTCTAAACAGTCAACACTTTAAAGGAAATTTATTGAGTTTATGAATTAAAATAATGTTGTTTAAAAATAGTTAGAATAGAAATCAATTATTTTTTACCCTTGGTTTTAGGCATTCGGGTTTTAGGTTTTTTGTATTTCTTTTTTATTTCTCTTTTATAAGACCCACCTAAATTAACTTTTTGGTTTTTTTCGCTTTTTTCATGAAATGCAGGCCCCGGTTCGAAAGTCGCTATTTTTTTTTGGATTATTTCTTTTTCTATACTTTTATCTTTTTCTTCTGGCATTAGGATATTAGAAATTTCAATATCCTTAGGTATAGCTGAAATTGGAATCTCAGTTTGCATAAAAATCTCTATTTCTAACAAACTCTCTTCTTCATTAGGAGTAAAAAGTAAGTAGGCGTTTCCATTTCTTCTTGCCCTACCAGTTCTTCCAATCCGGTGAATATATTGTTCGGGGTAAGTTGGGGTGTCGAAATTAATTACATGTGTTACACCTTGAATATCCATTCCTCTAGAAACAATATCAGTCGCAATTAATATTTTATGGGTACCATCTTGAAATTGATCTATTGCATTAAAACGAAAATTTTGGGACTTATTAGAATGGATTACATTGATATTATCAATAAAATCTTCTTTTAAGTTTTCAAAAAGTCTGTCGGCTATTTTTTTATTTTTAACAAAAATCAATACTTTTTCAAATGATTGTTGCGGTAGAAAAAATCTTAAAAAATTGACTTTAGTATTGTAATTTGGAACGGAGTAACCTTTTTGAATTATTTTTTCTAAAGGTGTTCCAACAGGCACTATTTCAATCTTCCTTGGGTTTTTAAAAAAACTTTTAATGATATTATCTACATCTTCTGTCAATGTAGCAGAGAACATTATGTTTTGCCGTTTTTTTGGAAGAATATCCAAGATGTTCATTAGTTGGGGTCTAAACCCTATAAAAAGCATCTCGTCAACTTCATCAATAACTAGTTTTTGAATGGAAGAAAGTCTAAGCACTCCTGAAACAGCGAGGTCAAATAACCTTCCAGGTGTCGCAACTAAAATATCGAGACCTTCACTAATCAATTGCCTTTGATTGTTGATGTTTACTCCACCAAAAACACCTTCAATTCTTACATTTTGAAATTTAGTTAAACTGATGGCTGCATCAACAACCTGCATTACCAATTCGCGAGTTGGAACTAAAATAAGCACCCTTGGTTGCACTTGATCTGAGTATACCAATTGTTTTAGTATTGGTAATAAATATGCAAATGTTTTACCTGTACCAGTTTGCGCCAATCCAACTAGGTCATTACCGGATAAAATGGCAGGTAAAGCTTTGGCCTGAATTGGTGTAGGGTTTTCAATATGGAGTTCACGCAGAGCTTTAAGCTGAGGTTTATTTACTTTTAAAGCTTCAAATGATTTCATCAAATGGAATTATTAATAATTGCAAAAATAATATTACTAAATTGATTATCTTGAAAAAGATAGTTTTTATTTTAAAAAATTAAAAAATAGATAATTATAAAATATAGCTTAGTAATAAGGCATCAAAATTTTTAAATTCACTAATTTGAAAATAAGTGCTTGTGTTTGTTGAATTTGAATAGAGTAAAATTTATTTTTTAGTTAATCGAACTTGACTTGCCGGCGTAATGCTATTCGCTGTTAATCACCCAATCAAGTTGCGTGCAAGCTAGTTCCTTGCGGGATAAACTTTTTAACATGCTAGTTTCATAATTTTAGAATCAGATTTTTTTTAATAAGCAGATAATCTATTCTAAATGGTAGGCTATAGTAGCCCAACGATTTTAATAATTTTCTTAATTATAGTTTGGTTAAATGTATATATTTGAAAAAAATAATTTAAGAATTAAATTGAATACCCAAATGAAAAAAATAAGATTATCCATTATAATGATTTTTAGTTGCTTTACTATTATTTATGCGCAAAGTAAACAGGCATATGAGTTGTATAATAACAAAGGAAAAAAAGCAAATTACGATAAAATGATAAAAGATCTTGCCAAAAGCGATATGGTCTTTTTTGGGGAATATCACTTTAATCCAATTTCTCACTGGTTGCAAATAGAGATGGCAAAAAGTTTCTTCGAAATTAAAGGTGATAAATTGTTTTTTGGAGCAGAAATGTTTGAAAGTGGAAACCAATTAGTATTGAATGAATATTTGGCAGGTTTTTATGAAGAAAAGAAAATGATTCCTGAAATGACACAAATGTGGCCTAATTATAAAACTGATTACAAACCGTTGGTAGAATTTGCTAAAGAAAAGAATTTGAGGTTTATAGCGACTAATATTCCAAGGCGATATGCGTCTATGATAAATAAAGAAGGTATTGATATTTTGAAAAAATTAAGCCCTGAAGCTAAGGCATTAATTGGTCCGGATTTAGAAAGATATTTTGATGAAGAAGTTTATGCTGATATGAAAGATATGATGGGAGAACATGTGCCACCAAACATGTTAAATATTCAAACTGCTCAGGCGGGAAAAGATGCAACTATGGCACATTTTTCTGTTTTAAATTACAAGAAGGGAGATTTTTATTTTCATTTAGATGGCTCTTATCACTCTAATAATGATAGGGGAATTATTTGGTGGGTAAATAAAATAAAACCAGGTTTTAATATCAAATCCATAACTACTTTGACCCAATCAGAATGGGAAGAAAAAACTAAGGAAGAAATAAAATTAATTGCGAATTATATTATTGTTGTGAGTGATAGTATGACAAAAACAAAGAGTTAATACATACGATATTAATTACTTAATAAAATTCATTTTTATACAGTTTTGAATTCTTTTTTTTATATCTATATTATCATAACAGCTAGAAATATTTTTATAAAACACTGATTTCAGTAATAGTTATGTATCAATACTTATTCGATATAACTAATTGATAATTAAATACTTAATTCATAATTCAATATACGTAATTCAAAATAAAACGAAGTGTTGTTGTCCTATTTGTGAAAATAATCAATTTATTGATGTAATTATATGGTTTTTTTATAGTTTTGAATTATAAAGATTATATTGAATTTAAAATTATATTTTAAGTATTATGCTAATTATTGGAATCGCTGGAGGAACAGGTAGTGGAAAGACTACAGTTGTAAATCAAATACTTAATGAATTGCCTTTAGAAGAAGTTACCGTTATTTCACAAGATTCATTTTATAATAGAAATGATAACTTACTCTATGAAGAAAGGTGTAAAATTAATTTTGATCACCCAAAGGCAATAGATTTTGATCTTCTTATTAAACAATTAAAAGAATTAAAATCTGGTAAAACAATTGACCAGCCAATTTATTCATTTGTAACACATAACAGAAGTACGGGTACTTTAAAAACGCATCCAAGAAAGGTGGTGATCGTTGAAGGTATTTTAATTTTTACCAATAAAGAATTAAGAGATTTAATGGATATAAAGGTGTTTGTTCATGCAGATTCAGACGAAAGATTAATTAGAAGATTGAGAAGGGATTTAAAAGAAAGAGGAAGAGATATAGATGAAGTTTTACAACGCTATCAAGATACATTGAAGCCTATGCATTTAGAATTTATTGAGCCAACAAAGAATTATGCCGATATTATAATTCCGAACGATAAATACAATACAGTGGCTATTGATATTGTACGAACTGTTATAACTGAAAATTTAAAAAATGACCTTTAAGCAAATAAAAGAAAATAAAATTATTAAGTTCTTTACGAATAAGTATGTCATTATTCTTTTATTTTTTGTTGTTTGGATGTTGTTTTTTGATGAAAATTCTTATATAAATCACCGTGAATTGAACAATGAAGTTGAAAAGTTAGAAAATGCAAATGATTATTTTAAGTCAGAAATTGAGGGTGATAGTAAAATTATTAAGAATTTAAAAGACCCGGATTCCTTAGAGAAATATGCAAGAGAAGAGTATAAAATGAAGAAGGAAAACGAAAAAATATTTATAATTGAATATGATACCATAAAGAATTGATTATGGAAAATTTTTTATTTGATGAATTTCAAAATGTTTCAGCAAAACAGTGGAAACAAAAAATTCAATTTGATTTAAAAGGAGCCGATTATAATAACACTTTACTTACCAATACAAGAGAAGGTATAAAGGTTAAACCATTTTATCATCATGATACTTACAAGCAATTGTCAGTACCAATAAATAAAGATGATTTTGAAATATGCCAATCTATTTATGTAAATGAGGAAAAAACGGCTAATTTATTAGCAAAAGATGCCCTGATTAGAGGCGCAAAAGCAATTAAATTTATTGTAAAAAAAGATTTTAATTTTAAAATATTAATACAAAAATTGTTTGCAACACCTAATGAAAAAATTAAAATCTATTTTGAATTTCATTTTATTGACGAAAGTTTTATTTTGCAGTTGTTAGATTTTGTTCAAAAAAATAATATTTATCTTAATCTAGATATAATAGGAAACTTAGCCAAAAATGGTAATTGGTTTTCCGATAGTAAAAAAGATTATAACACATTAGCTACTTTCCTTAAAAGCACCAATAGTAATACGGGAATTCTCGCTGTAAATGCATCTATTTATCAAAATGCTGGAGCAAATATTGTTCAGCAAATTGCCTATACCATATCGCATGCCAATGAATATTTGAATTTTATTTATGGATTGTATAAAAAAAATGAACTTCAACACAAGCAATTTGAATTGTTAGTTAAGAATATGCAGTTTAACTTTTCTATAGGAGGGAATTACTTTTTTGAAATTGCAAAAATAAGAGCTTTCAGGGTGTTATGGAAGTTATTGATCAATGCGTACGACTTAGATTTTTCGGCTAATATTTTTGCAGAACCCAGTTCTCGTAATAAATCTATTTATGATTATAACGTTAATATGTTGCGTACCACCACCGAGTGTATGAGTGCGATCTTAGGTGGTGTAAATACCATTAGTAATCTTGCCTATGATAATATTTTTCACAAAAAAAATGAATTTGGGGAAAGAATTGCTCGCAATCAATTAATTATTTTAAAAGAAGAAAGTAAACTTAAAAATAGCGATTTTGTTAACGGCACATATTATATTGAAGAACTAACCACAGAAATTGCCGAAAAATCCTTACATATTTTTAAAGAAATTGAAAAAAGCGGTGGTTTTTTAAAACAATTGTTTGAAGGAACGATTCAGAGAAAAATCCATGAAAATGCACAAAAAGAGCAGGAAGAATTTGATAATGGAACAGATGTTTTGATTGGTGTAAACAAATACCCTAATAAAGAAGATCAAATTAAAGATACATTAGAATTGTATCCATTTTTGAGAACCAACAAACGAGAAACTTTGATAAAACCAATTATAGCGATTAGGTTGGCTGAAAAAATGGAGAAAATTAGAATGAAAGCTGAGTAGGAGTTAAGGTTTTGATGAGAGGATGAGGCAATGGGAGAATGGGAGAGTGAGAGAATGGGAGAATTAGAGAATGTGAAAATTAGAAAATGAGAGAATAAGGGAGTCAGAGTATGAGACAATGAGACAATGTGAAAATGAGAGAGTGAAAATGGAATAGGAGTTTTAAATAAAAATCAAAATGATTTGTAATAAACAAATAGAGGATGAGTGAATTGATTAAAGAGGTAATTTAAAAGCACTTAAATATATGCGATAGAAAAACAAGCAATTAAGATAAACCCGATGTCAAGAAAAAATATTCAAAATATATCTATGCAACCCATTGCACGTAGAGCAACAGAAGATGGTAAAGACCAACTTAATTTTGTTGCTGGTATAGCTCCGTTTTTAAGGGGGCCTTATGCTACTATGTATGTGCAAAGACCATGGACTATAAGACAGTATGCCGGTTTTTCAACAGCAGAAGAAAGTAACGCATTTTATAGAAGAAATTTGGCGGCAGGGCAAAAAGGGTTATCTGTGGCTTTTGATTTGGCAACGCATAGAGGTTATGACTCTAACCATGATAGGGTACAAGGTGATGTAGGTAAAGCAGGTGTTGCTATTGATTCTGTAGAGGACATGAAAATTTTATTCGACCAAATTCCGTTGGATAAAATGTCGGTTTCTATGACCATGAATGGAGCTGTTTTGCCAATTTTAGCATTTTATATCGTTGCCGCTGAAGAACAAGGGGTTGCGCAAAAAGAACTTTCTGGCACAATTCAGAATGACATCTTAAAAGAATTTATGGTGAGGAATACTTACATTTACCCACCCGTAAAATCAATGCGAATTATTTCGGATATTTTCGAATTCACTTCACAGAATATGCCTCGATTCAATTCGATTTCGATTTCAGGTTACCACATGCAAGAAGCAGGTGCAACTGCTGCAATTGAATTGGCTTACACACTTGCCGATGGTCTTGAATACCTGAGGGCGGGTATAAAAGCAGGGATGGATATCGATACTTTTGCGCCAAGATTAAGTTTTTTCTGGGCAATCGGAATGAATCACTTTACTGAGATTGCAAAAATGAGAGCAGGTCGTATTCTTTGGGCAAAATTGGTTAAACAATTCGAGCCGAAGAATGTAAAATCACTCGCATTACGCACACATTGCCAAACTTCTGGATGGAGTTTAACCGAGCAGGATCCTTACAACAATATCGCAAGAACTTGCATCGAAGCACTTGCAGCAGCACTGGGAGGAACTCAATCATTGCACACCAACGCATTGGATGAAGCCATTGCTTTACCGACTGATTTCTCTGCACGAATTGCACGAAACACGCAAATTTATCTTCAAAAAGAAATTGGTATAACGGAGCACGTTGACCCAATGGGAGGAAGTTATTTCATTGAAAAACTCACTGAAGAATTGGTAGATAAAGCTTGGGAGTTAATTTCAGAAGTCGAAGAGTTGGGAGGAATGGCAAAAGCCATCGAAACAGGATTGCCTAAAATGAGAATTGAAGAAGCTGCTGCTCGAAAGCAAGCAAGAATTGATTCTTCGAAAGACATTATCGTAGGTGTAAACCGATTCAAATTAGATAAAGAAGATGAAATTGATATTTTAGAAGTCGATAATTCTGCCGTACGAATTCAACAAATCGAAGGATTAAATAAATTAAAAGCCAACCGAAACCAAGAAAAAGTTGACGAGTTGCTCAACGAATTAACCCTTTCTGCAGAAACAGGCGAAGGTAATTTATTGGAGATTGCTGTTCGCTGTGCAAGGGAAAGAGCATCTTTAGGAGAGATTTCTACAGCACTTGAAAAAGTTTACGGACGTTACCAAGCAACAATCCGCTCCATTAACGGAGTATATTCATCAGAATCTATGGGAGATAAAGATTTCAATACCGAAAAAGAATTGGCTGATAAATTCAGCAAATTAGAAGGTCGCCGACCTAGAATTATGGTGGCAAAAATGGGACAAGATGGTCATGACCGTGGTGCAAAAGTCATTGCAACTTCATTTGCAGATATTGGTTTCGATGTCGATATAGGTCCCTTGTTTCAAACTCCGGAAGAAGCTGCAAAACAGGCCGTAGAGAATGATGTACATATTCTTGGAGTTTCCTCACTTGCCGCTGGACATAAGACGTTAATTCCAAAAGTAATTGCTGAACTTGAAAAATTAGGTCGTGGTGACATTATGGTAATTGCTGGTGGAGTTATCCCACGTCAAGATTACGATTTCTTGTATGAAGCAGGTGTTTTTGGTGTTTTTGGTCCTGGAACTAAAATCTCAACAGCTG
>JAKITQ010000034.1 GCA_021647985.1 Flavobacteriaceae bacterium
TAGTAAGTCGCCTAATAATTCGTTTTGAACTCCTAAAGGAAGTTCATTAAATAAGGCTTTTATTTCTTGACTTGTTTTCATAAAACAAATATATTAATAATTGCTGATATATTTAGAACTTAGCCAATTTTACTAATAAAATAAAGTTTTATAATAATGTAAAAAATGATATACCATATTACAATTATCATCGAACTAACAGTGATGATTAAAGAAATTGGTGCATTGGACGAGGCTGACCATAAAGATCTTTTTTCCTTAGAATGATTGATAATTGTAGGAACTCCCCAATCTAATGTTTCTTTTATTTCCAGATCTTTATAAATGTCAGATTCTAATATTTTAACTACTAATTTTACATTACCCAATGTATCTCCTGGGAGGTCATTTGGAAATATAACTTCTACCATACCATTTTCATCTGTTGTATTAAAAACATCTCCAATTGGTAATAAACTAAAACTTCTTTTTACATAAAAAAATAAGTCCAGTTCTTCAATAGGTAACCCTTCAACATTTGTCACTGTTGCGACGATAGTTTTCATGTCGTTTTTATTACTAAAAGTGAGTGATATTTTAGCATTTTCTAAAACCTCTTGTCCAAAAAGGAAAGAATTTGTAATGAGTAAGAACCCTACAAAAAATAAGATCTTTAATACAGTTTTAGATAAGTGACTTCTCGTTTTCATTATAAAGAATATTAGATTCGATTTGATTTTCTGTTTCAAATTTTTCAATTGGTATTAAAGGAAATAATTTAATGAGAACTGTAATGATCAAAAGTAACCAGGCAAAAGATGATAAAGTTATTGCCCATTCTTCCCAAGTAGGGTTGTAGTGCAAATAAGATTCATCAACACCTTGAATTGGTAAATAAGGATGTTGTAGAGAGGGAATTACTATTAAAAATCGTTTGAACCATGCCCCAAGTATTACGAATAAAGATATGATTAGTATTGGTATTGGTTTGCGAAAAGGTTTGAAAATCAATAAAATAATTGGTAAAATAAGTCCCCCGATTTGAACAAACCAATACATAGGCGCATATTTACCAACAAATAACTCTGTAATGTGCTCGCCTTCAACGCCTACCATTTTAAATGCTGGACCGAGGTATTCATTAATATTAAAGTATAAATATACAAGAGAAAGAAGCACGAGAAGTTTACCCATTTTATCAAAGTGATCTTCATTTATATAAGTTTTTAAATTTAATTGATTTCTGATAAAAAACATGGCAATAATGATGATAGCTGCACCCGCCATAAAAGCTCCTGAAACAAAATAGGGGCCAAGATTGGTGCTATCCCAACCTGGTCTCCAAGTTGTTGCAAAGAGCCACGAAGTTACAGTATGGATTGCAAAGGCCACAGGTAGTACAGCAATGGACAATATTTTGCTGATTTTTTTTAGCATAAGCCATTGCTTCGGGTGATTGTTCCAGCGGATAGCAATAATTTTATAAAGTTTCTTTTTCCAATTTGGGATATCTGTTAAACGATCTCTACAAAGTGCAAGATCTGGTAAAATAGAAATGTACAAAAGTAAAACACTTATAACCAGGTAGGTGGAAATAATAATGACATCCCAAATTATTGGTGATTGGATTCTTAGGTATTTTAATACATAAAAAAATCGATCAGGTCTACCCATATCTACAATAATAATTACTGCAGCACATATTATAGCAGCAACTGCAATAATTTCTGAAATGCGAATAAGCGGTGTTGACCATTCATTTTTATTTAGTTTTAATATCGAACTAAATAAAGAACCAACCAAACTTATTGCTACAAAAAACACAAAATTTGAAATATAGATTCCCCAAGATGTGTAATCTCTCATGGCAGTTACCACAAGACCATATCTTAATTGTCTGTAATAGGCATATGTGCCGACAAGAATGATGAAGGCTAGTAAAGCAATCCACATTTTATATTTTAAAGAAGTATTTATTAAATGGCTTAATAAGTCTTTTTCTTTTTCAGAATTAAAAATTTGTAGTTTTTTTTCGTGATTTTTCATGATTCAATTTCTTGTTTGCTATCTTTTTTAAAAGGAAAGAGTCTGTCAACAGGAGGGAGATAATAAACACGTGGGTTTGTACCTAATTCTTCCATATACCTATATCCAGCCTTATCTTTTAATAAAGTGCTAAATCGTACTGTTTCTTCACCATTGGTTACAGTATCATCTATTTCATCTCCAAAATAAATAACTCCATTGGGGCATGCCGGTATGCAATGTGGGAGTTTATTTTTTCTAAGCATATCTGGGCAAAAATCACACTTTGCCACTGTACCAATTTTACTTGGAATACTCGTCTCAGGAGAATATGCAATGTCTTGGTCTTCCTTTGGAGGAACTGCCCAATTAAAAACCCTTGCAGAATATGGGCAAGCGGCCATACAGAACCTACAACCTATGCACCTTTCGTTGTCTATCAATACAATGCCATCAGAACGTTTGTATGTTGCGCCAACTGGACAAACTTTTACACAAGGCGGATTGTCGCATTGAAAACATTTTTTGGGCATCCAATAGTTTGATGATTTTTCATTATCCTTCATCTCCAATACCTTAATATAAGGTCTGTCTGGGGTGAGTTTATGATGTTTGTCACAGGCCTTGACACATTTTCTGGCATTTTTACATTTTGCCAAATCTACTACCATCACAAACTTTTTACCTGGAATACCTGTTCTTGATGCTAATGGTGAAACTGGCTTATATTCTATTGCTTCTATATCAGATTTGGCAACTTGAACGAGTTTTCCTTCAGGAGTAAGTAGGGTAGTTTTTTCTTTCGATTTATCCTTACAGGAAGAAATGGAATATAATGCTAGGCCAGAGGCTGCAAGTAGACTTCCCGTTGAAATATTTTTTATGAATTGTCTTCGAGAATCAGTTTTGGATTTTTTATTTTCCATAACTTAAAGTTGAATGTAGTCGAATTAAATTTTAAATAAAATCATTAAATAATGAACTTCCTTCCTCTTAAATAAAGAGTAAAATGTCAATCAAAAGGATGTAGAATTAGTTTTAAAACATGAATAAAATCATGAATTATAGGGTACTTTTTTAGTACACCTGAGTAAAGATAGGAATTAGATTTTTTTGATTTTATGATAAATATCATATAAAGTAATTTTGGTTACATAAATAAATATGTATTATAGATTTTTTAGAGTTTCAAGGGCTTGGAGATACTATATTATTTATAGCCAATGTTTATACAAAAAAAAACTGTCTATAAAAAAAATCTTATAGACAGTGATATGATTAATTAGATACCTATTCGGCTAGGGTTCTCATATAATTTACAACTAGCCATCTGTCTTCATCATCTGGCATTTTTTTTGTGTATTCGGGCATGTCATCTCTACCTTCTGTAGTTTTATAAAATAATGCACCATCGCTTTGGGCTTGAAAATCTGCAGAAGAGAAATCTCCTAAATCTCCTTCTACTTCATCTGCTTTGGTACCATCACCGTAGCCTTCTTTACCATGGCAAGATTTACAATGTTTGTTGTACAGTGATTTACCTATGGCAATATTTTCTTTATCGGCCTTGTTTGTAGGGTTCTTCATTTTTTCATACTTTTCAGGTACTTTCCATTCTTCTTGCACTATGGTGGTGAACGAATAGAGAATTAATGTTAATAATCCGATGATTGATAATAATTTTAATGATTTCATAATTTTCAAGATTTTGATAATTTAAATAGATTTAAGATTAAATAAAAAATAAGTCCCCAAACTCCTAGTATTAATAAATTTGGAAATATAAGTAAAAAAATGGGTGTTTTATTTCTAGGAGACCACATGGTTCTCTGGTCGAAAGTAGATTTTTCAACAATAGGTATGCCTACAGCACCTGTTGTTAAGGCCTTTACGGTTCCGTAATCATCGCTTTCATTTAGCATAACTTCAAAAGTTAGATTCCCGTCAACACCAGGAATACCGCTCTCAATGGCGAGGTTTATTGCACCGTTTTCATCGGTGTCGATAAATTCATCTCCCATATTTAATGGTTTGAATAAACGTTGCACTTTAACGCTTAAAGGTTGGTCTGTAATTGGAAGATTGTTAATAGCATCTGTTAAAGTGGCACTGACATAGTTAATACTATCTTTTGTTATAATATTTGCTTCAATACGGGCATCTTTAAATTGTATACTTTTTTTGGCTTTATTATAAGTATCATTTCCTTTAAAGGCAACTGTGATAGTATAGGTATTGGATGAATCGGCTTGTAGTAAATTTAAATTTTTGACTTTAAACTTACTTTCACCATTCTTATTTGTAGTGGTTTTACCAACAACTGTCTTTTCATCTTCAAGCACATTATAAATAATTACTTCAATATCTGAGACTTTAACGTTTTTTTTCTTTATTCTGGAAGAGGCTTTGATGTTAAAATATATTCCCTCATCCATCAATTTCACATATTGTACATTTAATCTTGTCTTATTTTTTTTCACTTTTTGGGCAAATAGATTGGGTGTACTTAATTGAAACATAAATACACTCACTATGGCTAGCATGATAGAACGAAAATTAATTAGATTTATCTTTGTCAAGTTCATGTTGTTAGATTTTTATCAGTTTTTAATAATTCTTGTTCACCTATAGTCCTTTGAATAGCAATTATCGGAAGATAACGAAATAATATCGTTATGATTAATAAAGCCATAGCAAGCGTCGCAATAGTAATAAGCCATTCATGTAAACTTGGAAAATAATGGCGCCATGATTCCGGAACACCTTGAATAGGCAAGAAGGGGTGTAATAGGGTTGAGGTAACAATGATATAGCGTTTCCACCACGAACCTAAAACTACCAAAACACCTATGATAAACATTGGTATTGGTTTTCTCCCTTTTTTAAAAATTAACACCAAAATAGGAATTATTAATCCTCCTATGGTCACTGCCCAAAATAACGGCGCATAATGGCCTTCAAAAAGAGAGCGTAAATGAACTTCTTCTTCAACACTTGCTGTAAAGGCAGGTATTAAATATTCATTAATATTAAAATACAAATAAGTTAAACATGCAAGTACGAGTAAACGCCCTATTTTATCAAAATGTAAATGTGTGATATAATCTTCCAATTTGTATACTCTTCTCACAATATAAACCACAACTACTAATGCTCCTAAACCTGCAACAAAGGCACCTGATATAAAGTATGCACCCATGTTTGTACTATTCCAACCCACTCTGTAGGTAGTTGAAAATAACCAGGCATCGATAGTTTGTAAGATTAAACCAACAGGTATAATTAAGGTGGCAACTATTTTAATTGATTTGGCTAAAATCGTTGTTTGTGCTTTACTACCTGTCCAATTTAAAGATAATTTGCCATACCATTTACTAAATTTAGGTTTGCTGTTTTTAAAATATTTTTTAAGAATTGCAAAATCAGGAATTAATGGAAAGTAGAGTAGGAGAAAGCTTATTACTATATATGTAGGAATAATAATCACATCCCATGTAATGGGTGATTGTAATCTGGCATGAAGAAATAAATTAAGTAACCTGTCTGGTCTGGCCATATCTATCATTATCGTAATACCAGCCATAACGATCGAGGCTAAGGTAATAACTTCGGCAATTCTTACAAGAGGAGTTCTCCATGTTTTTCCGGTTAACCTTAAAATGGATACTACAACAGATCCAACAAAGCTGGTAGCAACAAAAAAAACAAAATTGGAAATGTAAATCCCCCATAATGAATAATCTCTCATATTGGTAACCACTTGTCCTTTAATAAGTTGATCAATGTATGCAACAATGCCTAAAGCAATTATTACAACCAAAGAAACAATCCATATAATACCTATTTTTCCAAATTTGCTAGGTGCTAAATCTTTTATTATTTGGTCTCTAGTTTTCATAATTATTCAGGTTTTACAACAGATTCAAATTCGGTAAATTTATCTATTCCATCTTTAAAATCAACCAATCTATCGGTAGGAGGTAAATAATAAACACTTGGTTCGGTACCCAAACTTTCCATTAATCTATATCCAGCTTTATCCTCCAATAGTTTGCTCAAGCGTAAAGTTTCATCACCGTTGGTTACGGTATCTTCGTATTTATCTCCAAAATAAAATACGCCATTTGGGCATGCGGTTACACAAAACGGAAGTTCATTTTTTACAATTTGATGTGGACAAAAATCACATTTATCTACAGTGCCTTTGACACTTGGTAACCCTGCGTATTCAGGCGTTGCAACCGCCTGATCATCCGTAGGCATATCAAGATACACTTCAGCCTGATTGGGTTCATCCCAGTTAAATACCCGAACAGAATAAGGACAAGCTGCCATACAAAAACGACAACCAATGCATCGATCATTATCAATTAAAACCAAACCATCTCTTCTTTTAAAAGTGGCATCAACCGGACAAACGGTAACACAAGCTGGTTGGTCACAATGCTGACATTGGGTAGGCATCCAATAAGGAGATGTGTCTTTAGACTCTTGCATTTTATACACTTTTAACCAGGCATTGTCTCCGGTTATATAATGCCCTTTATTACAGGCACTTTGACAGGCTAATGCATTTTTACACTTGGCTAAATCTACAACCATAACAAATTTTCGGTTAGGCATACCTTCTCTAACATTGTATTTTAAATCATCTCTTGTAGTTTGTTCTACTTCGATTACTTCTGTTGCGTCTACCTGAATTAATGTGCCATCTGTGGTCATCAATTCCATTTTCTCACCAGAGCCAGATTCTGGTTTGGCATTTAGTCTATTGGCAATTTTTGATAATCCCAAACCACCTATTGCTGCGATAAGACCAACTTTTAACCCTTTATCAAGAAATTTGCGTCTTGAGTTTTTATCACTATTTTTCATAATAAATTGATTTAAAAAGTTTTACCCAGCCAATTGAGCAAAGCATTATTTGAGATATTCTTTTTGACAATTTTCGACTTTTTAAGTGTACTAATTTTAACCTTTACCGTTGTACCATCAGGTTTTAATAAAGTCTGGTATTCTTCTTTTTCATTAGAAAGAATCAAATCATCCTTTTTGAAATTTCCAAATCCAAGAAATGGTATTAGTAAGCTGCTACCTAATATCGGTAAAACACCTCTTCTTGAAATATTTTTTTCTTTTTTAGAATTGAGATTCATAAGGTTTATAGTTTATTAAAATGTTAAAACAAATTAGATCATTTTGCTATTAGATTGTATTTATCATGTGTAAAGATATATTTCACACTTCATATTAATCATGATTTAAATCAGTATTTGAAAATTAAAAATCTAATTATAATCATCAATTTATTCGTGTAAAAAATGTAATACATTATTTTTCAAACCGTTTAATATGAATTTTATTTATTATTTAACGTTTAACAACATACTTTAAAAATTATAAATTCTTGTTATATTAAATCCTAATAAAAAATCACCTTTAAAAATGTCATTTTGATTAAACATATAGTTCTTTTGAGGAACTATACCATTATAATTGGTGATAAACAGTTGGAATGCATGGGCAGATGTACCAAATTCAACTCCTAAACTAAAGCCTGGGTGTGGATTGTCTTTTAAGAATTCAGTAATTGGCTGACTATAGTCTATCAAAATAGCGGTATTGTCTGTAATTTTATATCTTCCTCCCACTGAAAATGCAACCATATCATTTCGCATAGTATTTGCTACTATATTATAGTGTGAAATACTAATGGTAGCTTGCGCCGAAAAATTAGGACTAAATCGTCTTGCTACGATAAGTTGGTTAAAAAATGACCAACGATCGGTAACATCTCTAGGATAAAGACCTTGATTTTTTTGACGCGCATCAATAACCCAATTACCATAGTAAGTAAGACTTATTGGCATTTTTTCTGAACGTGTTTGTCTGAGTAGGGCTACTTTTGCATTAAAATCTATAAGTCGATCAAACTTGGTGGTTCCAACGCCAATGGTAACTCTTTCATGAACGCCATAATTAGCACCAATTCTTATATTGGAAGCACCCCAAATTCCGGCCATATCGTTTTTATCTAAATTCAGTAAGCCAAACCTGTGATTGAACTGAATTTCCATTTCATTCTTTTTAAGAACAACATTGGTAGGGTTATCAATAATAAAGGAACTTTCAAAGGCTGATCGTTGCAGTTTTTCTTTAACTTTTTTGATAGTGTCGACATCTTTTTTTGCATCATCCTGTGCGTTTGCAATCAATGGGAGCATCAAAAGAGCGAAAAGTATTATTATATAATTTTTCATATCTATTTTCTTAAAGGTTAATTATCTTTTGCTCCTTGATCTATCCAGGCTTTTACTAAACTTATCTTAGATTCAGGCCATTTTGAACTAGGTGGCATCAAGGGTACACCATTTGTTCCCAAAAGTGATTGATATAGAATACTTGATTCAGAATTTTTTGGAATTACATAGCCATTTAACAATTCATCATAAGAAAACTCATCACGAAAATCTGGTGGTTCGTTTCCATTGTGGCATCCAACACATTGACCCCATAATGGCATAATATCAATTTTATAAGATACTTCTTCATCAGGATCAATTGGATCCAATTCTTCTGGGAAAGCATCATAATAACACGAGCTTAAAAACAAGCTCATACTAATTAGTATTAAAATTTGAAATAACTTTTTCATACTATTCGGTTTTAAATTAAATAATCATTTATTTATTTTGAAAGTGCAGGTATTTGATAATCTGCACTTTCTATTACATTGATTATTCTTCTATTTTCATGGTTAAGAAGTTTGATTGTCCATGTCCAATGGCAGCATTGTTAAAAATGGCTAAACCAAAAGGAATTTCTTCGCCAATTGTAAATACCGCATCAGTTGGATCGCCAGTATTTAATTTTCTTTTAATTTCTAATTGCCAACCTGAACCAATATGCCCTCCTCGAACTTGTGTATCCGATCTAAAGTCGTTTCCGGCACCACCCGGATTAATATATATACTTGGAAACCGTTTTGAGCCAAATCCTTGTGAATAAGCAACAAGATCAAGATTAGGATCTATAGTTCCACCATCATAAGTTAATACACCATTAGCAGCTACACCAGTAACGGCTTTTGCTGTTCCATTAGAAATATCAGTATCAGTTATCCAATAGTAATTTTCTCTATTTGGAATAACATATTTAGGGCCACTAAAACCAGTATTATCGTCTGTAAATTTGCTTGTAGCATACATTTTTATACCGTCATCAGTTTTTCTTCCGTTAGCTGATGCCATACCTTCATCTTCTTCATATTGAATATAGCCATCATCTACGGATTGCGACAAAGCAGTTCTGACACGTTTCCAGTGCCATAAATCTGTTAACTCTCCAAGATTAGCCATATAATGTCTTGTTGTTTTCTGTCCAGGTTGAGGGTCTGCTAAACCACCATGGCAAGTAACTGTGCAAGTTGCACCAGCAAACCCTTCGGGGTAAGCACCATTTACTTTAATTGGGAATATAAATCCAAATTTATCTTCATAAAATTTGTCATTTTTATGATTGGCGTATTTGTTTTCTCCCTGCCATTTGCTTGTTATTGGATCAAAATACCAAGATTGTCTGTCTTGACTATCATTATCATCTTCCCATTCAAATAGTAGATATAAATATTCACCATCATGACCGCCTCTTAAGGTGTATTTATAGCTCTCGCCAGCATACGGCTCCATTAGATCGGTAGGTTCTAATGAGGCGTCTCCGTTACTCGAACTATTTAGTGGTATAATTCTATCTCCCGCTTTGGTTACAGTAGCCCTATTAACAAGTGGTCTGGCTTCTTTCCAAACCTCATCAATATCACCATCAAAATCAGGTGCTGTTGAAAACTTTTTAACCAGTAATTCGCTTGTGCTTTCTCCAACACCAGGGTCGACCGGACCGTATTCTGGTGCGTCATCGTGTGTACAACTTGTAAATGATACTAGAAATATCATTGCTAATACCAAACTAATTCTTTTTGTTTTCATAATATTCATAATTTTGTTTATTGGTTTATTTTTCTTTTTTTTTACACGGTATTTTAATTAAGATCTTTAAGCTTACTGTAAATTTAAGTACAAAAAAATATGAATATTATGACTTAAATCAGTACTTGAAATATTTTATATATCACAAAATCAAATAGATATAATATTTTTAAGAAATTTATACAAAAAACAAATGACTTTCTAAGGAATTTTTGTTACATAAGAGAAATGTTTTTACAGTAAAAAGAATCATTGCAATATTTTTAATAAAAAGTTGCATTTATTACTTGAATTTAAGTAGCTGAATTAATCAAGATTAATTTTTTTAGATTACAATTACAAAACATTATATAATTAATAAAATAGGATAATAAAATGAGGTACAATATTCAATAAAAGATAAAAGAAGGCTATGTTTTAAGATATAGGAATTAAAAAATATTGTTATTATATTGATCCTTTTTTGAACCTTTTTAGTATTGTTAAATAAAATATAAATAAAAAATAATTCTATTTATATTTCTTAACTTCGTCGCCCAATTAATTACCCATAAAATTAAAATGAAAAGAATATATAACACTTTGTTTTCTACGCGTTTAACAGCTGTATTATTTATTTTATTTGCAACGACAATGGCAATTGCTACATTTATTGAAAATGATTTCGGTACACAAACCGCAAAAGCAGTGGTTTACAGTTCGTGGTGGTTTGAATGGATGATGATTTTATTTGTGGTCAATTTTATTGGAAATATCAAAAAATATGACTTGTTAAAAAAAGAAAAACGCTCTAACTTAATTATGCACCTCTCTTTTATTTTGATCATTTTTGGTGCAGCGATTACTCGGTATGTTAGTTTTGAAGGGATAATGCCAATTTATGAAGGAGAGACTACCAACTTAATGTTATCAGACAAAGCATATGTGAAGGTGCACATTGATGATGATAAGGAACAAAAAAAGCCGATTTCAAATCATTATTTATTTGCAAAAAGCCCAGAGAGTAATGCAAGTTTTATTGCTACGGTTACCAATTTCTTGAATTTTATTAGAGGAGGAAATAATTTTACTATAAAAACCGATTTTAAAGGAAAACCAGTATCAATTAAATATGTCAATTTTATACCAAATGCTTATGAAGAATTAGAGATTGGTGTTGGGAAAGATACTTATCTAAAAATTGTTGAATCAAGTGGTGACGGACGACATGAACATTATATAAAGGCAGGTGAAACTTTAAATATACATAATGCATTGGTGTCTTACGAGGACCCAAGCGATGGAGCAATTAATATATTTACCGAAAATGATACGCTAAAAATAAACTCACCTTTTCCGGGTAATTATATGATCATGGCTTCACAAACCAAAGGAGATGTAGTTAGAGATTCTACCCAAACTTTTCATATGCGTTCACTTTACCAATTGGGTAATTTACAGTTTGTTATTCCCGATCAACCGATAATGGGTAAAATGAAAATGGTGTCTGGTAAAAAAGAAGAACACCCAAGGGATTTATTAGAATTGGAGGTGCAAACTGAAAACAGCAAACAAAATATTACCATTTATGGGAATAGTTTTAATATAGAGCCACCGGTTGCTTTTACACAAGATAGCTTGAATTTTAGATTGAGTTATGGTTCTAAACAAGTTGAATTGCCATTCTCAATTAAATTGCGAGATTTTCAGTTAGAGCGTTATCCAGGTTCTATGAGCCCTAAATCTTATGCCAGTGAAATCACTGTAGTGGATAAAGATAAATCTTTTGATTTCAGGATTTTTATGAATCATGTATTAGATTATCAAGGATACCGATTTTTTCAATCAAGTTATAATGATTCTGGTGAAATAGAACAAACATTTTTATCTGTAAATCATGATAAATGGGGTACCTGGACAAGCTATTTGGGTTATGCATTATTGTTTTTAGGCTTGATTTGGTCTTTATTTGCAAAACAAACGCGATTTTCTTCCTTACTGCAAAATTTGGAAAAAATTAAAAAGAAAAAAGAAAAAATTACAGTTCTCTTATTATTAATTGGTTTGACATCTTTTGCACAAACCAACCATAACAGATCATATGAAGTGATAGATTCACTTTTAACCGCTCAAAAAGTTTCAAAAGAACACGCCCAACGATTTGGTGAATTGGTAATTCAAGATGAAGGAGGCAGGATGAAACCTGTAAATACTTTTGCATCTGAACTATTGAGAAAACTAAGTAAGAAAGATACTTATGACGATTTTGATGCCAATCAGGTATTGGTATCTATTATTTCCAATCCGAGAGCCTGGTACTTTGTACCTTTTATATATATCAAAAAAGAGAATACCAAAGTACGCGATTATATTGGTATACCTCAAAATCAAAAATTCGCTAGGTTTTCTGATTTTTTTACCGAAAAAGGGGAATATAAGCTAACAGAAGAAGTAGCCAAAGCACATAAAAAGAAAATTAAAAACAAATATGAAGAAAGTATTTTAAGCATTGATGGTAGAGCTAATTTGTTATTTGGAGCCTTAGAAGGGGGTATATTTAAGTTTTTTCCGTTAGCGGATGATGTGAATAATAAATGGTATGCATTTCCTGAAGTCGGTCACGCCGGTTTTAAAGGATCGGATTCTTTATATGTTAGCAATATTATTCCGTTGTATTCACAAGCTATTGCCGATGCATCAAAATCAAAAGATTATACCAAGGCCAATGAATTTTTAGATAGCTTACATAAATACCAAAGAAAATTTGGTGAAAATGTAATTCCTTCTGAAAAGAAAATTAAGCTGGAATTATTTTATAACAAATACGATATTTTTAAAGGTTTGTATTGGAAGTATATGTTGGCGAGTTTGTTTATGTTTATTGTTGTAATTATCCATATTTTTAACAATAATAAATTGGTTAAAACCTTAATTAAGCTCAGTGCAATAATTATAGGCTTATTATTTGTTTATCAAACCATTGGATTAGGTATACGGTGGTATATTTCAGGCCACGCACCTTGGAGTAATGGGTACGAATCAATGATTTACGTGGCTTGGGCTACCATGCTATTTGGATTGATTTTGGGAAGAAAGTCATCACTAACCCTGGCGGCAACAACATTTGTGACTTCTATGCTATTGATGGTGGCACACTGGAATTGGATGGATCCTTCTATAGGCAATTTAGTACCTGTACTCGACTCATATTGGTTGATGGTACATGTGGCAATTATTGTTGCTAGTTACGGTCCGTTTACCATCAGCACGATTTTAGGAATGATCGCATTGATACTTTATTCCGTGACAACGAAAAGCAATAAGAAAAAATTAAAATTAGCCATCAATGAGATCACAACCATTAGCGAAATGTCACTAACCATAGGTTTGGTGTTATTGGTAATTGGTAATTTTTTAGGAGGTATTTGGGCCAATGAAAGTTGGGGTAGATATTGGGGCTGGGATCCGAAAGAAACTTGGGCTTTAATAAGTATTATGATTTATTCTTTTGTTTTACATATGCGATTGATACCAGCTTTAAAAAACAGCTATGTTTTTAATATGGTAACAGTTTTTGCCTTTACTTCAATTTTAATGACCTATTTAGGAGTAAATCATTTGTTATCAGGTTTGCATTCGTATGCGGCAGG
Source organism: Flavobacteriaceae bacterium (assembly GCA_021647985.1). Classification (GTDB taxonomy): domain Bacteria; phylum Bacteroidota; class Bacteroidia; order Flavobacteriales; family Flavobacteriaceae; genus Lutimonas. Next base: position 13,619 of record JAKITQ010000034.1, read on the forward strand.
GGAGTCAGCAGCGATTCCGAATCAAATTTGGGGTTGGTTGGCTTTATCGATTTTTTTAAGTGTTATTGCTTATTTTAAGTTTAAGAAGTTTTATAAGAAGTAGGGTTGAGGTGATGGAGTGAAGGAGTGTAGGAGTGAGAAGAGAAAAATAGAGAAGAGTGAAGGAGTGAACTTCTTTGATTGGTGTTGACTTTTTGTAAGAAGTTGAAAGTTGAAAAGTAGAAAGAAGAAAGTAGCAATAAGTAAGTAGGAAAACACCAAATACCTCTTACCAATTACCAAAAGCCAAAAGCTAAAAGCGAACCGCCAAAATCGAGTAGTAAGCAGTAAGTAGAATAACACCAAATACCTACTACCTGTTAACCAATTACCAACAATACAATTAACTCTGTTATAATTACTTTGTGTAACTTTGTAAACCAAACTAATATTAAATCAAAACGAAAATGAATAAATATCTTATTTTAGGAATAATGTTAATAAGCATTTTAGTTGGTTGTTCTAAAGAAAAGAAAATAGAAAAAACAGTAACCATGAATTCTGACAAAAGTAATATCGAAAACCTTGCTAAAAATATATATCAATTTTCTGTAACGGATTTGTATGGCGATCAATTTGATTTTTCTACGCTTAAAGGTAAAAAAATTATGATCGTAAATACCGCATCCAAGTGTGGCAACACACCGCAATATGAGGGATTACAAAAATTGTATGATACTTATAAAGATAGAGGTCTTGTAATTATAGGATTTCCGGCCAATAATTTTGGTAAACAAGAGCCTGGATCTGATCAAGAAATTGCCGCATTTTGTAAAGAGAACTACGGGGTAACTTTTCCTATGATGTCAAAAATATCTGTTAAAGGTGATGACATACATGATGTGTATAAATACCTAACACAGAAAAGCTTAAATGGCAAAGAAAATTCTGAAGTAACATGGAATTTTCAAAAATATTTATTGAATAAAAATGGAGAATTAGAAAAAGTGGTGAGCCATAAAACATTGCCTTCGGATAAAACTATTATTTCTTGGATAGAAGGAGAGTAGTTTTGAGTTTTGAGTTATGAATTGTAAATTCTGAATTATTCAATATTCAAATAACAAATAATAAAAGGCAAATAACAAACTCCAAGTAACAAATAGCTTGAAGCCAAAAGCCAAAGGCGGTAATTTTAATCAATATTACCTACTAATAAAAACGCAGATCACTAAATTAGGATCTGCGTTTTTCGTTTTATATTAATGACTTCTACTAGCAGTATAAGAACGTGATGTTGTTCGCTTTTTACCTTTAGAAGCTTTATTGTTGTATTTTTTATTGCTTGCTACACGTGTACGCTGACTGACTGTTCGATTCACTTTATTGCTACTATTAGACCTGCTTGGACTGTATCTACTTTTTGATCCATGTGAGCGATCATTTTTTGATTTTGTTTTGTAATTCGCAACAGTTCTTTGTGATCTATTTGATTTTGACCTATTTAACGAGTAAGAATTACTTCTGTTAGAAACCTTTTTGTCATTTCTGTTATAACTTGTATAAACTCGTTTATTAGAATTTCTATCAGTCAAATACCTCTTACTAAAATCATTTTTTGTTTTGTGCTCTTGATATTTTCTACCTCTATTATTATAAGAATCTGCTACTCTCACTCTTGATTCTATATTTCGAAAAGATCTTTTATTATAATGCGTTTTTTTATTTTTTTTATAATGATGGCGTGCTGCACTATAATATTGTCTATATGGATTGTGACTAATAATAGATTGCGCATAGTGAGGTCTTACAAAATAATCGTGATATGGTTGGTATGTATAATAACGATTGTAATGGTTGATATATCCTGAATAATGAGTTCGGTAACCAAAGTTATTATAGAATACGTTTAAATTACCAATACGAACCAACCTGTTGGTATTGTAGCCAATACGAATACTACCAACCCTATTCACTCTACCATAATAATCATAAAAAATAGGTAAAGCTTCAATTTGAATTATGGCACCATAATCACCATATTGCACATAGGTATCATAATTGTATCCAGAATTATACGAAATATTTACTGCACCTAAATTTATATTTGCAGAAGTATAACCTCTAGGTTCTATATAAAAATCGAACTCACCATTTTGAAAAATAGAAAAAGTAATACCATTTTCAATAAAGGTGTAAGATTCACCATAATTATTTTTGTAATTGGAGTTTATGTTATTTTCCTTACTTGCCTCACTGGTAGACGGGTTAGCAAAAGCTAAACTAAAAGATATAAATGTAACAATGTATAGTAAATAATTTCTCATGACAGATGTTTTAAAGGTTAATAAAAAGGGAGTTTGGTTCTAGCAATTACTATAGAGTTTGCAAACAACGTGCCAAAACATTTTTAATCTGAATTATGCACTGGGATTGCATTATCTAAGTTTATTCATGAGATTGCCACAGTCGTACCTCCTTCGCAAAGACGAAATTAGAATAACCACGAGGTTTGGTACATAATTATAATGGTATGTAAACCTGTCCGTAGGCTTAGGTCACAAAGAGTTCGTTAAAAAGAAGAATCAAGGATTATTCATAATCACAAAAGATTCTTTAAATAAACAATCATCAGTGACCGGTGCGCAGCAAATCCCTCGAACAGAAGAGATTTTTTTTTCTTTTTTTATCCAAACTGCGAAGCACATCACGAATACAATAACCAATAAAATGGGAATGAGTAAAAAAGGAATAAGGAATAATAATTCAAGTGTAAAATACTAATAGAGATTGCCACAGTCGTACCTCCTTCGCAAAGACAAAACAATCAACATATGTCTTCACAGGTAGTGTAGTATACCCAATCCATTTAGCTTTTCGGGAAGTATAAATTTACACGAATAAATTTTGTGTTAATTAGCTAATAATTAATTATTTAGCCATGTTTTTCTTGGTGTTTTCAATACTATTGTACAATAAATTCTATCTCAAATTTGATGATTTTAGAAAAGAGGTAATTGATTTTTTAGAAAATGAAATATGGAAAGAAGAAGGATTTGATAAAATACTCTCAGATAAATTTCAAATTATTAAACCCGATTTTTCGGGTTCCTATGTGTAGTGAGTATATGCATAGGGATTAGTAGCATCATATGGATTTATTCATGAGATTACCACAATCATACCTCCTTCGCAAAGACGAAACAATCAACATTCGTCTTCACAGGTAGTGTAGTATGCATAGGGATTAGTAGCATCATCTGGATTTATTCATGAGATTGCCACAGTCGTACCTCCTTCGCAAAGACAAAACAATCAACATATGTCTTCACAGGCAGTGTAGTATGCATAGGGATTAGTAGCATCATCTAGATTTATTCATGAGATTGCCACAGTCGTACCTCCTTCGCAAAGACGAAATTAGAATAATCATGAGGTTTGGTACATAATTATGATAGTATGTAAACCTGTCCGTAGGCTTAGGTCACAAAGAGTTCGTTAAAAAGAAGAATCAAGGATTATTCATGATCACAAAAGATTCTTTAAATAAACAATCATCAGTGACCGGTGCGCAGCAAATCCCTCGAACAGAAGAGATTTTTTTCTTTCTTTTTTTATCCAAACTGCGAAGCACATCACGAATACAATAACCAATAAAATGGGGATGAGTAAAAAAGGAATAAGGAATAATAATTCAAGTGTAAAATACTAATAGAGATTGCCACAGTCGTACCTCCTTCGCAAAGACAAAACGATCAACATATGTCTTCACAGGCAGTGTAGTATGCATAGGGATTAGTAGCATCATCTAGATTTATTCATGAGATTGCCACAGTCGTACCTCCTTCGCAAAGACGAAACGATCAACATATGTCTTCACAGGTAGTGTAGTATGCACTGCGTGGTGATCGCGACATTTTTTTATACCAAATACACGCTACTCGATACCCATTACCCATCACACAACAAGTAATGAACCTTTCTCTTTTCTCCATTCGCTTTTTTACCTATTTTTAAACTTTAATTTTAAATACAGAAACATCTATTTTATTGACGTTATATTGCCAATTCCACTGCAAAAGTTATTCACTTATCAAATAACTTCTGCCGAAGCCGAGTTTTTAAAAAATGGTATGCGGGTGGCGGTACCTTTTGGGAAGACTAAAATATTTACGGCCCTGATTTTTGAGATCCATCAAAATCCCCCTTTAGCCTATGAAGCCAAAGAGATTCATCAAATATTAGATGAAGCACCAATAATAACTTCCAAACAATTAAGCCATTGGCAATGGCTTGCTCAATATTATATGTGCTCTTTAGGAGATGTGATGCGAGCGGCATTACCAAGTGCATTTTTGTTGGAGAGCGAAACCTTAGTTTTAAAAAATGAAAATTTTTCTCAGCAAGATATTTTAAATGATGAGGAATATTTAATTTTCGAAGCTTTACAACATCAGTCCGTTTTAAAAATTCAGGAAATCAGTAAAATATTAAATAAAAAAGGAATCTTAAGCATTATCAATGGCTTGATAGATAAAGATGTTATCGTTTTAAAAGAAGAAATATTTCAGCAATACAAGCCAAAATTATTGAAATATATCCGCGTAAGCGAAAAGTATAAAGACCCAAAAAAACTTCAAGATTTACTAAATGAACTCAGCAGAGCAAAAAAACAAAGAGAAATTGTACTGACTTATTTTTCAAAAATGGCAAGTACCAAAAAACCTGTTAAAGTAAAAGATTTATATACTACTGCCAATTCTTCAGCAGCAATTGTTAATGCCTTGGTCAATAAAAATATTTTTGAAATTTATACCATACAAGAAGATAGGGTTTCTTTTGATAAATCGAACAATGTTTTAAAAGCTTTAAGCAATGAACAAGATGCTGCTTTGATAGAAATTCAAAATGGTTTTAAGAATAAGGATGTTATTTTGTTTCACGGAATCACCTCCAGCGGTAAAACCGAAATTTATGCACATTTAATTCAGCAAGTTTTGGATGCCAAAAAACAGGTTTTGTATTTGTTGCCAGAAATTGCATTAACTACGCAGATAATTACTCGGTTACAAGCTTTTTTTGGAGATAAAATTTCTGTTTTTCACTCTAAATATTCTATCAATGAAAGGGTAGAGGTGTGGAATAATTTGTTAGAAAATAAAGATAAAGCGCAGATTATTTTAGGAGCCAGATCATCGGTTTTGTTGCCCTTTAGTAATTTGGGTTTGGTCATTGTAGATGAAGAACACGAAACTTCTTTTAAACAATTTGATCCATCTCCCCGCTATCACGCTCGTGATGCGGCTATTGTATTAGCAAATTTTCATAAGGCCAAAGTTTTATTGGGTTCTGCCACTCCATCGGTAGAAAGTTATTATAATGTACAGCAAAAAAAGTATGGTTATGTAAAATTAGACAGACGTTTTGGTAATGTGTTGTTGCCAGAAATTGAGTTGGTAGATATCAAAGAAAAGCACCGTAAAAAAAGAATGAATGGTCATTTTTCTGATCGACTTTTAGATTTGATCAAAGATACTTTGGACAATAAAGAACAAATTATTTTGTTTCAAAATCGTAGAGGTTATGCCCCTATTGTTGAGTGTGGTACCTGTGGTGTAGCACCACAATGCCCAAATTGCGATGTCAGTTTGACCTTGCACAAATATCGAAATGAACTGCGTTGCCACTATTGTGGATATCACCGAAGTTTACCAAAAACCTGTCCGGCTTGCGAGAATCCTACCCTCAATAGCAAAGGATTTGGTACGGAGCAAATTGAAATGGAATTAAACAATCTGTTTCCTGAGATTAAAGTAGGTAGAATGGATTTAGACACCACAAGAGGAAAGTATGGCTACCAAAAAATTATTACTGCTTTTCAAGAACAAGAGATTGATATTTTGGTTGGTACCCAAATGTTAACCAAGGGCCTAGATTTTAAAAATGTAACGTTGGTAGGGGTGTTGAATGCTGATCATATGTTAAATTTTCCCGATTTTAGGACCTATGAACGCACCTACCAATTGTTGGTGCAAGTATCGGGTAGGGCAGGTAGAGCCAAAAAAAGAGGTAAAGTTGCTATTCAAACCTTTAACCCTTACCACCAAGTATTACAGCAAGTAACTAATAATGCTTATGATGCTATGTATAAAGATCAGATTAACGAACGACATGCTTTTCATTATCCGCCTTTGATTAGACTATTAAAAATCACTTTAAAACACAAAAATTTTAATAAGGTAGAACAAGCGAGTATTTGGTTGGGCTCTTCCTTAAAAAATAGCTTTTATGATAATGTATTGGGACCCACAAGTCCAGCAGTTTCTCGTATTAGAAACCAATATTTAAAAACCATACTCATTAAATTACCTGCAGATAAATCCTTAAAACAAAGCAAAGAGATTATTCAAAAAATTAAAAATTCTTTTCAATCCATTGGGGAGTTTAGAGCGGTTCGTTTTGTAGTAGATGTAGATAATTATTGAGTGAAAATAAGAAAGAAGAAAGAAGAAAAAAGAAAATTGTGAAGTACCTGATTCCAATTACCTGATATCTGATTCTAGGTGCCAACAGAAAAAAGCTAGAAGCCAAAAGCAAAATACCAAGACCAATAATAAGTTGCAAGTAGTAAGCAGGAAAATAAGAAGCAATTCATACCAAATACTTGATATCAACAACCAACATCTCATATTCCATTTTAACCACAAAGTTCACTAAGAATTTTGCAAGGAGCGTAAAAAAGTTTTTTATTTTCACATTAACGTTTTCACGAGGAACGAAGTATGAGTGACGTGGAGATCTTATAGAAGTTGAAAGTTAGAAAGTTAAAAAGTCGAAAGTCGAAAGTTGGCTGCTTGATTTATTTCATTACCACATTACCACATTCACTCAATAGCTCATTGTTACATTATCAAAATTAGATTATCTTTGTGAAAACAATGAATATGATTACCAAAGAAAGCCTTTTAAAATCAATAAATACCATGCCAGATAGATTTTCTATAGAAGAAATTATGGATAGAATTGTATTGCTGGATAAAATTGAACAAGGCGAAAAAGATTCAAAAACTGGAAATGTATTATCTGAAAAGGAAACTAAATACTATTTAAAGAAATGGTTAATGTAAATTGGACCAAAAGAGCCTTAAAAGATATAGATCACATCGCTGACTATATTGCAAAAGATTCTGTTCACTATGCAAAGATTCAGGTAAGAAGATTTCTCGATAAAGTTGAAATACTTAAATTATTCCCAAATATTGGAAGAATAGTACCAGAGAAAGGGCAATCCGATATTCGTGAAATTAATTTAGGTAACTATAGAATTATTTATAGAATTGAGTATATTAACAGTACATCATAGTAAAAGACTTTTGAGAAATATTTAGCTAAAATAAATTATCTCTTTCTCGCAGATTACGCGGATATTGCAGATTAGTTCTTTCTATTCTTACCGCAAAGTTCGCCAAGAATTTCGTATGGAGCGTAAAGTAGTTTATTTTTCACATTACCACATTACCACATTACCACATTACCACATTAACATTTTAACCCATTGAGCACAAAGCTGTTAATATCTTGTTAAAACAATGTGATTTTTAGCCTTAAAAACAATGGTATTTTGTAATGAAAAAATTATATTTACACTCGTAAAAATACACTGAATGAGTCCTTGTTTTTATTGTTAAATGGGACTGATAATAGCGAAGCTGTGTTCATATAAAACCATACCATGCAAAAAATAGCCTTAATTACTGGTGTAACCGGACAAGATGGTGCATATTTAAGTGAATTTCTATTAAAAAAAGGATACAAAGTACACGGACTAAAAAGAAGATCTTCTCTTTTTAATACCGACAGAATTGATCATTTATATCAAGATCCACATATTGAAAATCAGAATTTTGTTTTGCATTATGGGGATATGACTGATAGTACCAATTTGATTAGAATCATACAAGAGGTACAACCAGATGAGATTTATAATTTGGCTGCCATGAGTCATGTGCATGTTTCTTTTGAAATGCCAGAATATACTGCCAATGCAGATGGTATTGGAACTTTACGTTTATTAGAAGCCATTCGTATTTTAAAAATGGAGAAAAAAGTACGTATTTATCAGGCTTCTACATCAGAATTGTATGGTAAAGTACAAGAAGTACCCCAAACGGAAACCACACCTTTTTATCCTCGTAGTCCGTATGCTGTAGCTAAAATGTATGCCTATTGGATTACAGTAAATTATCGTGAAGCCTATGGAATGTATGCCTGTAACGGAATATTATTCAACCACGAATCGCCTATTAGAGGTGAGACTTTTGTAACCAGAAAAATTACCCGAGCGGTTTCTAAAATAGGTTTGGGTTTACAAGAAAATTTGTTTTTAGGTAATTTAGATGCCAAACGCGATTGGGGTCATGCTAAAGACTATGTGCGTATGATGTGGATGTTATTACAACATGATGTAGCTGAGGACTGGGTAATTGCCACAGGAACCACCACTTCGGTTAGAGATTTTGTTAAAATGGCTTTCGCAGAAATAGGCGTTACTTTAGAATTTAAAGGCGAAGGAAAAGATGAAAAGGGTTTTGTCAAAACATGTTCTAATCCAAAATATAATTTAGAAATTGGCAATGAAGTTGTTGCTATAGATCCGAGGTATTTCCGCCCGACGGAAGTAGAGTTACTTATTGGCGATGCCACAAAAGCCAAAGAAAAATTGGGTTGGGTGCCGAAATACGACTTACAATATTTGGTAAAAGATATGATGCAAAGCGACCTAAAATTAATGCATAAAGATCAATATTTGAAGTATGGAGGGTATGATGTGTTGAATTATTTTGAGTGATTTACGATAGAACGAATGAACGAATGAACGAATGAACGATGGAATGAAAATTATGTCTGAAAAGATTAGAAAACATACTGATTTAAGGGTTTATCAATTGTCTTTTGAAGCTGGGATGGAGGTGTTTGAACTTACTAAGACTTTCCCAAAAGAAGAGAGGTATTCGTTAACGGATCAGATAAGAAGATCGTCACGTTCGGTATCCGGAAATATTGCCGAATCCTGGCGTAAGCGAAAATATCCGAAATCTTTTGTTGCAAAATTATCTGATTCAGAAGGAGAGGCAGCCGAAACACAAGTTTGGTTAGACTATGCATTACAATGTAATTATTTATCAAAAGAAAGTTATAGATTACTTTATGATAAATATGAACATATTATTGCCATGTTAATAAATATGAGTACAAAACTTGAACAATGGAAAATTTAATTCGCATCTGCATTCTGGCTTTCAATCGTTCCAACGTTCATTCGTTCCATCATAATTTCACATCATGCTATTTGCAACAAATTCACTAAATAATGGAGTTTTGAATAAGAATATAACTATATACATCGCCGGCCACCGAGGCATGGTAGGTTCATCAGTTTGTCGAGCTTTAGAAGCGAAGGGCTATTCCAATTTATTGGGAAAAACCAGTAAAGAATTAGACCTGCGTAATCAAGAAGCCGTAAATAATTTTATTGCAACAGAAAAACCAGATATTATTATTGATGCAGCAGCTAGGGTTGGAGGTATTTTGGCCAACAATGATTTTCCTTATCAGTTTTTGATGGAGAATATGCAAATTCAGAATAACCTGATACATGCGGCTCATGAAAATAATGTACAAAAGTTTATTTTTTTAGGGAGCTCATGTATCTATCCAAAATTAGCATCACAACCATTAAAGGAGGAATATTTATTAACCGATAGTTTAGAACCCACCAATGAATGGTATGCTATTGCTAAAATATCGGGAGTTAAATTATGTGAAGCGATACGCAAACAATTTGCTAAGGATTTTGTAAGTCTGATGCCAACCAATCTATATGGTTCTTTTGATAATTTCGATTTAAAAACATCGCATGTATTACCAGCTATGATTCGTAAATTTCATGAAGCTAAAGAAAATAATAATTCAACTGTAACGCTTTGGGGTAGTGGTACACCAATGCGTGAGTTCTTACAAGTAGATGATATGGCAAAGGCAGTGGTTTTTGCGGTTGAAAATATTTTACCAGAACATTTATACAATATTGGTACCGGTACCGATGTAACCATCAAGCAATTGGCAAAAATCATACAAAAAGTTGTAGGGCATCAAGGGGAAATTATTTGGGATAGCTCCAAACCCGATGGCACACCACGTAAATTATTAGATGTGTCAAAAATAAATGCTCTGGGTTGGAAAGCAGAAATCACCTTGGAAGAAGGCATTGCAAGTACCTATGCTTGGTTTTTAAAACATTTAAAAGTTATTAAAGAGGTTAAGATGGAAGAAGTTAAAAATTTAAAAGTAGCAAGTAGAAAGTAGTAAGTAAAAAAATAAGAAATACCTATTACCTGATACCCAATACTTGATTCTTGATTCCAATTTTCAACACGGCCATTACCAAATAACCAAACGCGTCTTCATGAGAAGCGAAGCATGAGTGACGTAGTGATCTGTTGCAAGTTAAAAGTTGAAAAATAACACATTCATTCATTAAAGCATTATTTTCGCTTTACCCCAACCCTAAAGGGAGACGAAGTTTTAAGAGAGGAGTTTAAATACCCAATACCTTATTCTTGATACCAATTACCAACAGCCAACAGTTAGTAGTAAGTAGCAAGTAGAAAAATAAGAAATACCCAATACAAAATACCAACAGCCAAAAGCGAACAGAGGGCTAATAATTTATAAATGACAGTAGATAACCTAAAAAATATAATTTCAAAAGGCGAAGGTCTTACTATTGAATTTAAGAGAGCAAAGAGCGACTTACCATCCAATCTGTTTGAAACAATGTGTGCTTTTTTAAATAAAAAAGGAGGTGAAATTGTTTTAGGTATATCTGACGATAAAGAAGTTGAAGGTGTAAATAAGGGAAAAGCAGAACTGTTTACCAAACAAATTGCTAACCTTAGTAATAATCCTCAAAAGCTATTTCCATCATTTTTATTAGAACCTAAAATCATTGAATACAAAGGGAAAACACTTATCTATATCTTTGTTCCAATATCTTCACAGGTACATAAAACAGTTCATAAAATATACGACCGTAGTGCTGATGGTGACTTTGTATTAAAAACTGATGCTCAAATTAAACAAATTTATACTCGTAAATCAGCTGAATATAGTGAAAATAAAATCTACCCTTATTTATACGAAAGCGATTTTTCAGAAGGAGTTGTAGACAGGGTTCGTAAAATAATAAAAATCAACAGGCCTAATCATCCCTGGAATGAACTCACTAATATGGAGTTCTATAAAACTTCTGGTTTATACCGTAAAGATATTGCTTCAGGAGAAGAAGGTTTTACAATGTCGGCATTGTTATTATTTGGGAAACCTGAAATAATTGGCAGTGCTATACCACATTATAAAGTAGATGCTTTATTGCGGGTTGAAAATATAGATAGATATGATGATAGGGTCAATATTAAATGTAACCTGATTGGGAGCTATGATAGACTTATGAGTTTTGTGAGCAAGCATCTGCCTGATAAGTTTTACATGCAAGGTGATCAACGTATTTCTTTGCGAGAAAAAATTTTTAGAGAAGTGGTTGCAAATATTCTTATACACAGAGAGTATACAAATGCTTTCCCAACATCATTTATTATTTATAAACATAAAGTGGAAAGTAAAAATGCTAATAAACCGCATCATTGGGGAGAGTTAAAACCTGGTAATTTCACCCCATTCCCCAAAAATCCCCATATCGCACAAATATTCACTCAAATGGGGCGTTCTGAAGAGTTGGGTACCGGAATTAGAAATGTATTTCGTTATAATAAAATATACTCTGATACCGATAATAATGAGTTTATCGAAGAAGATATTTTTATAACATCAGTACCTTTAAAAATATTAAAAAATTCAAATGACCCTTTAAATGACCCTTTAAATGACCCTTTAAATGACCCTTTAAACGCTAGGTTAAAAGAGATAATAAAGATTATAAAATCGAATTCAAAAACAACTAAAGAACAGACAGCTAAACAGTTAAATATAAGTATCGAAACAATTAAAAGAGATTTCAGAGTACTTTTAAAAAATAAATATATAATTCGTTTGGGTAGCAAAAAAACAGGAAACTGGAAAATAAATATTGACAATAAGGATTAAATGCCTCAACTTAAAAACAACAACAATTTATCAATACCTAATTCTTGATACCAATGGCCATAAGCCAACAGCCAAAAGCTAAAAGCCAACAGCGAGTAGCTAGTATTGCGTAGTGAGTATTGAGAATTGAGAAATCAAAATTTACCAGATACCAAATACCAAATACTAAAAGCCAAATACCAAAAGCCAAAAGCGAGTAGTAAGTAGTAAGTAGAAAGAAGAAAAACACCAAATACCTGATCTTGATACCCAATACCATCAACCAAAAACCAAGATCGTCTTCACGAGGAAGCGAAGTATGAGCAACGTGGTGATCTGTTAAAAGTTAAAAGTGAGTAGACCGAAGACGAAAGATTGAAGTTTAAAAAAATCACTAAATACCCAATATCTGGTTCTTGATACCAAAAGCAAACAGCCAAAAGCCAAAGGCCAACAGTAAGAAGTGAGTATTGAGAATTAAGTAATGAAAAATATAGATAAACACAGTTTGGGAAATGCTTACCATTTGTTTGAATCAGGTGCTATTGATAAAATTGAAATCGGCACAACAAAAGGATTGCAACAAATACATCATTATCTTTTTGATAAATTATATGATTTTGCAGGACAAATACGAACCAAAAATATATCAAAAGGTGGATTTAGGTTTGCAAATGCTTTGTACCTAAGCGAGATTTTAGTTAAAATTGAGCAATTGCCAGAACATACTTTTGAAGATATCATTGCGAAATATGTAGAAATGAATATTGCCCATCCCTTTATGGATGGAAATGGCAGATCAATGCGAATATGGTTGGATATGCTTTTAAAATCTAAGCTAAAGAAAGTGGTAAATTGGCAGTTTGTAGACAAGACACTTTATCTACAGGCAATGGAAAGAAGTCCTATAAACCCCTTGGAGATAAAAACATTACTTTCAGCCAACCTTACTAAGGATATTAACAATAGAGAAATTATTTTTAAGGGCATAGAGCAATCCTATTATTATGAAGGATACGAGAATGAAGACTATGATGAATAGAATTATTCTACTTCACACTTCTCCCTTTACACTTAAAAATTCGCTAATGAAAGAATGAGTTAATGTGTGCATGTTTTTCAGTATTAGGTTTTAAATTCTTCACGAAACAGCTAAAGAGATGTTGAAGGGAGAACAATTTACACAACTTATTAAATCGAATTGGTAATTATCCTAAAATATGTCCGGCTACAGGAAAATTTAAATATGTTCACAAAGGATTGGTTGATAAAAACAACTATTATTATATAGAATAAAGTAAAAACCAGTCAACACTAATCAGGGAAGTTCAGCCAACAGCGAGTAGCTAGTAGTGAGTATTGAGTATTGAGAAATAACAATTTACCAGATACCAGATACCAGATACCAAATTACCAATTACCAAAAACCAAATGCCAATTTTCAAGATATTACTTTTTTTAGAATATATTTCATTATATTTGTTATATATATAATCATTAATATCTATAAATATGAACAACATACAAGTTATATATGAATATGATGAGATTGTGAGCCGATTAGGTGAAGCAATAAAAAGCAGTAATTATAAGATGCAATATTTTTTAGATTTATTGCAGATTAAACGAGGCTTTTTTTATAAAAAATTAAAAGAAAAAAGGTTTACATCTGAAGAGGTAATTAAATTATCAAAATCACTTTTTCCAGAAGAATATCATGAATATGAAGTACAACTTATTAATAAATTAATCTTAAAATCAAAAGAAGAGCTTAAAAATAACACGAATAAAAATTTTGAATCATTTTTAAAAGAGCAAAAAGATAAATACGGTGTATAAAATTGTACATGCATCAATTGCTGAAAAAACATTTATCCAAAATATATCTTATTTGGAAAAAAATTGGTCAAGTAAAGAAATTAAAAATTTTATTAATAAAACATATGAAGTAGTTGACTTATTAAAAAAAGACCCTTATATTTTTCCTAAATGGGAATTTAATTCTAGTGTTAGAAAAGTAGTTTTATTAAAGCAAATAACTTTGTTCTATTCAATAGGTAAAAACATAGTTCAAATTCATCTATTTTGGAACAACTATAGAAATCCTAATGATTTGAAATTATTATTGATTTAGAAGAATAGGGAAGTTCAAAGAAATACCAAATACCTTATTCTTGATACTTGATTCCAATTTCCAACGGCCATACCAAATAACCGAACGCGTCTTCACGAGGAGCGAAGTATGAGTGACGTGGTGATCTGTTGCAAGTAAATTTGTTGACGGAAATAGAAGTTAAAAAAATACCCGACATCTCATACCTTATTCTTGACACCAAAAACCAACAGCCAAAAGCCAAAAGTAAGTAGTAAGAAGAAAGTAGGAATATAAGAAATACCTGATGCCTGTTTCTTGATACCAATTACCAAATACACCACAAAACAAAATTCAGGTATAAATTAAAAAAATGTATTTTTGAATAAAAATTGAATTATGGATAGTATTATTAGCAGAAATATAAATAAAATTGAAGCTCTTTGTGATACTTATCATGTAAAAACTCTTTTTGCATTCGGATCTGTATGTACAGATAAATTCAATGACTCAAGTGATATTGACTTACTTATATCCTTCAATAAATTGAATTATGGAGATTATGCGGACACTTATTTTATATTAGCAGACAAATTTGAAAAACTTTTTCACAGACCAGTTGACTTATTAACTGAAAAATCACTGTCAAATCCTTACTTTATCAAATCTATAAATAAGACTAAAACTCGTATTTATGGATAATCGTGTAAAAAAGTATCTTTTTGATCTTAATGAGTCTATAGAATCAATAGAAAGCTATTTGGGTGACAAAAGAGACTTTAATATTTACATGAAGAATAAAATGCTCCGCCGTGCAATTGAACGAGAATTTGAAATTATCGGTGAAGCTATGAATAGAATTGACAAAATTGATTCAGACATAAAAATATCAAGTAAAGTACAAATAATAAATTTGCGAAATCGTGTTATTCATGGTTATGATAAAGTTGACAATGAAATAATTTGGGGAACAATTGTGAGACACTTACCAACATTAAAGAATGAAATAACTTTACTACTTGAAAATTAGAATGAATAGTAACATAGCTACAATCACAAATTGCAAAAGCCAAAAGCGAACAGCCAAAAGCGAGTAGTAAGAAGAAAGAAGAAAGAAGAAAAACACCAAATACCAGATACCTGATACTTGATTCCAATTTCCAACATGGCCATTACCAAATAACCAAACGCGTCTTCACGAGGAAGCGAAGCATGAGTGACGTGGTGATCTGTTGCAAGTTAAAAGTTGAAAAATAACAAATTCATTCATTAAAGCATTATTTTCGCTTTACCCCAACCCTAAAGGGAGACGAAGTTTTAAGAAAGAAGTTCAAATACCTGATACCAAATACTAAAAGCGAACAGCTAGAAGCCAACAGCGAGTTGCAAGTATTGAGAAGTGAGTATTGAGAAATCACAATTTACCTGATACCCAATACCTGATACCTGAATCTTGATACCAAAAACCAACAACCAACTTAATATAAAATATGGATGCATTAAAATTTGACAGGGCGTTATTTTGGGATATTGATCCAGATACATTGGATATTAAAAAACATTCAAAATTTATAATTAGAAGAGTTTTGCAATATGGATCTATAGAGGATTGGGAAAAGATTAAAAATATTTTTGGCTTAAATAAAATAGTATCCACAGCAAAAACAATAAAAGACCTCGATAAAAAAACAGCCTCATTTTTATCAGTTATTGGAAATGTTCCAAAAAATGATTTTATATGCTACACTACGAAACCGTCAACACCAAAACACTGGAACTTTTAAATAAAATTCAGTCTGTTGATATTTTTAAAAATTTAAGATTGGTAGGAGGTACTTCATTAGCGCTTCAAATTGGTCATAGAGAATCTATAGATCTTGATTTTTTTGGGGAATTACATATAGATAAATTTGAAATTTTATCCGCTTTAAATAGGTTTGGTAAGGTTAAAATTAGACAATCAACAAAAAACATAAATATCTTTAGTGTAAACGGAGTAAAAGTTGACATTGTTAATTATCCATATCCTTGGCTTCAAAAAATACATTTAGAAGATAATATAAAATTGGCAGGCAAAAGTGATATTGGCGCCATGAAACTCTCAGCCATTACCGGTAGAGGAAGTAAAAAAGATTTTATTGATTTATTTTTCCTTTTAAAGGAATTCTCTTTTAAAGAGATATTAAGCTTTTATGAAACAAAATATCATGATGGTTCAACTTTTTTAGTATTACGTAGTCTGGCTTATTTTGATGATGCAGATCAAGAACCAATGCCAAAAATGATTAAAAATGTTGACTGGGACATTGTCAAGGAGGTAATAACAGAAAAACTAAAGAAATTTGATGCATAATTTCAAATAGAAAACAATTTATAAATTAAGAAGTCTGAATTAAAATGTATAGATGGTATTTGGACTCGGTGAAGCAGTGACAGAGTGATGAAAAGAGGGAACGATGGAATGATTTTAAAAAGTAAGTAGAAACATCAATTATCTGATGCCTGATGCCTGATTCTTGATACAAGTTGTCAAAAGCTAAAAGCAAAAAGCCAAAAGCGAGTAGTAAGTAGAAAGAAGAAAAACACCAGATACCAGATACCAAATACTAAAAGCCAACAGCCAAATACCAACAGCCAAAAGCCAGAAGTAAATAGAAAGAAGAAAAACACCAGATACTTGATTCTTGATACAAGTTATGAATCTAAATTATTACAAATAGTGTTTCTTAGTAAACATTAATATGATTAAAAAAGATAGTATAAAAAAATTTGGAGAAAGTTCTATTCGTTCCGTTTGGGATGGCGATAATGAAAAATGGTATATCTCTATTGTTGATGTTATTGAAGTTTTAACAGAGAGTAAACGCCCACGAAAATATTGGAGTGATTTAAAAGCAAAGTTAAAAAAAGAAGGCAGTCAGTTGTCCGAAAAAATCGGACAACTGAAAATGAAATCATCTGATGGAAAATCATATATAACCGATGTGGCCGATATAGAGCAACTATTTAGGTTAATACAATCTGTGCCATCTCCAAAGGCAGAGCCTTTTAAACTTTGGTTGGCTCAAATTGCATCGGACAGATTGGACGAAATGCAAGATCCTGAATTAACAATTGACAGGGCTTTAAAAGAATATTTAGAATTGGGTTATTCTGAAAACTGGATTAACCAACGCCTTAAAAGCATTGAAGTTAGAAAAGAACTAACCGATGAATGGAAAAAAAGGGGTTTGAATGAAGGAATTCAGTTTGCCACATTAACCGATATCATTACCAAAGCTTGGTCGGAAAAATCAACAAAGGAATACAAAATTCTTAAAGGCCTGAAAAAAGAGAATTTAAGAGATAATATGACCAATACCGAATTAATTTTGAATATGCTTGCCGAAGCTTCAACAAAAGATATTTCGCAAGCAATAGAACCTAATAGCTATGTAGAAAGCAAGAAGGTTGCAAAGCAAGGAGGTAATGTTGCTAAAGTAGCCCGTAAAGAATTAGAGTTAAAAACTGGTAAAAAAGTTGTGAGTTCAATTAATGCAAAAACTGTTTTTGGAGAGAAAAAAAAGACGAGAAAACTTAAACCAAAAAAAAGCAAGTAAGTAAACAGTCAAAAGCCAATTAGGAAACAGCGAGTAGCAAGTAGTGAGAAGTGAGTATTGAGAAATCACAATTTACCAGATACCAGATACCAGATACTAAAAGCCAACAGCCAAAAGCTAAAAGCCAACAGCGAGTAGCTAGTATTGCGTAGTGAGTATTGAGAATTGAGAAATCAAAATTTACCTGATACCAGATACCAAATACTAAAAGCCAATTGTACGTCCATGATTTCGGTTGACCACTTTAAAGTCAATTAATAGGTAAGCAAACATTAATTAAATCAAGAAACGTAGTCATTATTCAGGGTGTATTTCAATATTATTTTAGAAATACTTTCAGAGTGTACGAAACCTGTCTGCAGAGTTAGGTCACAATGCACATGATCAATAAAAGAATCTAGGGGATTAAAGAAATAAAATTGATCTCTTAATTAACCTACTGATTAGTGACCGGTGCGTAGCAAACACCTCAGACAGGAAAAGATTTTTTCTTTAGCTCACTATCTAATATTTAACGAATTGGAGTTCGTGAATCTCCTAAAGTCGATTTCTTTTTTATCTTTAAAAAAGGAAAATAAAGTTCATAAAATGAAAATTATTTTTTACCATTTTAAATAATAAAAAAATAATAAAAACTGGTTAACACGAATCAGGGAATCTCAAAATGTTAACCAGAATAACCAATGTACAAACGATACTTAAAACTCTCATTCGACTTTTTAGTTGCAACTTTTGCCTAAATAATATTAAGTCCAATATTTCTATTTGTTACAATATTATTAACTATAGCCAACAAAGGCAAGCCCTTTTTTATTCAAGCTAGACCAGGAAAAGATGAGAAGATCTTTAAAGTGATCAAATTTAAAACGATGACCGATAAGAAAGGGAGTGATGGAGAACTACTCCCGGATGATAAACGACTTACTACGATCGGGAGTTTTGTAAGAAAAACCTCTTTGGATGAAATTCCACAATTACTCAATGTCATTATGGGAGATATGAGTCTAATAGGTCCCAGACCTTTATTAATACCATATTTACCACTTTATAATGAAACGCAAAAAAGGCGTCACGAAGTTCGACCTGGAATTACGGGTTGGGCACAGGTAAATGGAAGGAAACCATAAAAATTGTATATTTGTGATAAATTCTTAAACAATGCAAAAGAGTAAAAACAGAAATGAAGAAACACTAACTCCTGCTGAATTAAATAAATTAGCAGGTATTGCTACAAGAGAAGCTTCTAGAGATATGAGAGAAAGACTGGATGTTATATTGTATGTGAAGGATGGTTATTTGATAAGAGAATTTAAAAGTGGAAAAATTGAGAAAATACGCAAAATTGCTTCAACAAAAGTTACTCCTGGTTCAATAATAAAAATAATAAAAAAGTAAAGATGCAATCAAAACGTTTGCGAATGTTTGCTGGGCCTAATGGATCGGGTAAAAGTACAATTTTTAATAGATTAAAAGATAAAATTGATTTTGGCTTTTATTTAAATGCAGATGAAATTGAGCTTAAATTAAAGGAAAATGGATTTGTTGATCTTACAGCTTTTTTTATTGAATCAGTCCCAAACAATATTTTTAATGACTTTCTTGAAAATAACACGCTATTCAAAAAAGCACTAGCTCAGAATATTGAAATTAACTTAATGCTTCAGGGAAATAGAATTATTTCAAAAACCA
This sequence comes from Flavobacteriaceae bacterium, assembly GCA_021647985.1. Classification (GTDB taxonomy): domain Bacteria; phylum Bacteroidota; class Bacteroidia; order Flavobacteriales; family Flavobacteriaceae; genus Lutimonas. Next base: position 33,119 of record JAKITQ010000034.1, read on the forward strand.
AAAATATAACTTCTTATGAAGCTTCAATTATAGTTAGTTTTATCAGAGATTTACTAATGTCTAAAGGTAGCAAATTTACTTTTGAGACTGTTATGTCTCACATTTCAAAGGTTGATACATTACAAAAAAGTCAAAATTTGGGATATAAAAATTATTTATACTTTATTTCAACTGACGATGTTCAGTTAAACATTCTTAGAGTTAAAGATAGAGTTACTAAAGGAGGACATAATGTTGAAGAATCAAAAATTAAAAATAGATATTTCAATAGTTTAGAATTATTGCATAAGGTTATACCATATACTCACCGAGCATTTATATTTGATAATTCCGGAGAATCTGCTAAACTTATTTTAGAAGTAATAAAAAATAAGGAGATCAGATTTTATTCAGAAAATATACCTGAATGGGTAAGTCGTTGGTTATTATCATATTTAAAGT